>NZ_CAMDLM010000066.1 GCF_945901735.1 Limnohabitans sp. Rim8 | reverse complement strand
TCTTTGTCCAACTGGCCAGCCACTGGAAGAAAAACTACACCGGTTGGAGCGCCTGGGTGCTCACCCCCGACCTCAAATTGCCGGGGCGCATGCGCTTGAAAGAATCGCGCCGCGTGCCCATGTGGAACGGCCCGATCGAATGCCGGCTGTTTCGCTTTGACATGTCGGCGGGCTCACTGCGCCGTCCGGCCAAAACCGACACCCCTGCCGCCTGAGCCCACCCATGCGGGGCGTGGTCATCGACACCAACATCGTGCTCGACATGTGGGTGTTTGACGACCCGCGCTCTCGCCCCTTGAACCAAGCTTTGCAAAGCGGCGACGTGCACTGGTGGGCCAGCGCCGAGATGCGCGAAGAGTTGCTGCGGGTGCTGGCCTACCCGCATTTGTTGGCCCGCCAGGCATTGCGCGGTATCAATGCCCTGGACGTGCTGGCGCAGTTTGACCAGCATGCCCACAGCGTGTCCAGCGCCGAGCGCGCGCCTTATGTGTGCAACGACGCCGACGACCAAAAATTCATCGACCTGGCCGTGGCCCAACAAGCCACGCTCATCAGCAAAGACAAGGAAGTTTTGCGCATGAAAAACCGCCTGGCCCGCTTGGGTGTGGTGGTGTTGCCGGTTTGGGTGCCGCCCGTCTAAAGCGGGCGGCTAAAATAGTCAAAAATGTTTACATACGAAAATTTCATAAACGAACTGCGCCCTCTGGTCGTTCGAGGGCAAGCTCTGTACGACCGCCCAAGTCGCATTAAGGATCCAGACTTTCGCCGTTGGAACTTTGAAATAATTGACCTGATTGTCAGAATACAAAGCGAACAATACGACGTTAATTGCTCGATTGCAACTAGAAGTTTTGCCTCTTACGGCGGGTCATACACCGGTTCAGACAAGCACGCCATAGATGCCTACAACCTAGGCCTTAAAGACACGATCAACGAACTAGAAATCCTGATTGAAAGATACGACGCGCATGGCGCTCCGAATCCAAGAGCACCCAGATCTGCATCAGTGCCAACTACAACAGAGCCAGTTGACAAATCCTCTGCAGCACCAATGAATGAGTTACAACACCCTAAACACTGGACCCTCGATTGGCTATGGCGACACATGCCGGTTAGTGGGTGGATTTACATATTAGGCGGGCTTCTAACTCTTTTGGTCATAGCTTTCACCTTAGGCAAGAAATTAGGTCCGCTGCTGTAATAGCGAACACATCACACCACCCTTCCCAGTCAGCGAGAGTGCACCGACTGATGCTAATCAGTAAAGGCCAAGTGACGTGCCCCCCGCCAGCCGTACCAACATCAAGCCCGAGTAAAGCGCCACCATGGGTGCGCGCAACCCTCTCACCCGAAAAGGTGTTCAACCGTGAAAGGCCAATAACTCAGCTGCGGTCTCGGTGGGCAAGGCCTCGGGAATGAAGTGGCCGCAGGCCATGGCACGGCCACTCAAGGGGCCGCTGCACTGGGCTTGCCACAAGGCCATGGGGTCAAACAGGCGCTGCACCACGCCTTGCGCGCCCCACAGCACATGCAAGGGGCAGGCCACTTTATCTCCATGCGCGCGACTGGCGCGGTCGTGTTCCAAGTCGATGCTGGCGCCGGCCCGGTAGTCTTCGCAGGCGGTGTGGATGGCGGCGGGCAAGCCATTGGCCGCCAGCGTGGGGTCGGTGAAGCAACGTTCATATTCGGCCAGCGCCTCGGGCTCGATGTGGCCCAGGCCCGCGCTGCCCCAGCCGCCCAGCTTGGCGTGCAGATAGGCGAGCGGGTTGCCCGCGATCATGGTCTCGGGCAAGGGCGCGGCTTGGGTCAAATGAAACCAGTGGTAGTAGGCCTGTGCAAAGGCCATGTCGGTGGCGTTGTACATGTCCAGGGTGGGTGCGATGTCTAGCACGCTCAGGCGCAGCACCCGATCTGGGTGGTCCAGCGCCAAGCGGTAAGCGACCCGGCCACCCCGATCGTGGCCGCTGAGGTGAAAGGCTTTCACGCCCAGCGCATCCAGCAAGCCCACCACATCGCTGGCCATGGCCCGCTTGCTGTGGTAGCTGTGGTCAGGCCCGCCCAGGCTGTGCGAGGAGTCCCCATAGCCGCGCAAGTCGGGCATCACCACGAAGAAGTGGGGCTTGAGCTGCTGTGCCACTCGGTGCCACATCACATGGGTTTGCGGAAAGCCGTGCAACAGCACCAACACGGGTGCGCCCAACTTCCCGCCCGAGCGGTAGCACACCGTTTGCCCGTTGACCTCGGTGGTGTGGCGGGTGAAGCCTTCAAACCAAGTCATGTCTGTCTCCTGATCGTTGGCGGCGTTTGATGGGGCCTTGGGGAGGCGCCCAGCACGCTGCGGCACACAGTGTATTCACAGTGATTGGCGGTAACGCGCCATCATGTCCTCTTGGGTTTCGGCTTCAATGGCATGGCCTTGCGTGGTTTGTATTTGATCGCGCAGCATCTCACCCATGCTGGGCATGAGGTGACGTGGGTGTGCTTGGAGGGGTTCCACAGCTGGGACCGCATAAAGGCCTTGGCGCAATGCAAATACACCGCCTGCACCTTGACCCGAATGACCAGCGCGGGTGTGCGTCGCGCATCGGTGCAAAGTTGGCGCTCAGATGGGTCGGTCGACAGGGATGCTTGGCCATTGATGCGCAGGGTTTCGTCAAAGCCGGGCACCATGAATAGCAAGCCCAGTTGGCTTGTGTCGATGATGTTCTCCAGCGTGTCCAGACGGTTGTTGCCCGGTGCATCTGGGATCAGCAAGGTCTGGTTAGCGATGACTTTGACAAAGCCCGGGTCACCCCCGCGTGGGGATGCGTCCATCTGACCTGTGGCGTTGGCACTGGCCAGCACCACAAAGGGGGACAGGGCGATGAACTGCTGGGCATGTCGATCCAATGACCGCATCTCTTTCAGCGAGGCACGTTCGCTGGCGGCTCCATACAGTTGGCGCAGCTGGTCACGGGTGGTGAGGTTCATGGTTACCCCTTTTGCAAATGAATGGGTCGGTGCTCGGCCTGTCGTTTGCCAAATCGTCCGATGACCTATGGAAA
>NZ_CAMDLM010000065.1 GCF_945901735.1 Limnohabitans sp. Rim8 | reverse complement strand
CTGGCCCCTTGATTTGCGCTGCATCAAACGCACCTGAGACACATGAAACACCCCCTCACCGTCACCGGCATGACCTGTGGCCACTGCGAAAAGTCTGTCACCCGCACCGTGCTGCGCTGGGACCCCCAAGCCCAGGTGCACATCGACCGCGCGCACAACCGCGTGGACGTGGACACCGACAAAGACATCACCCCCTTGCTGGCGCTGATCGCCACCGAGGGCTACCCCACCACCCAAGCCACTGCCTGAAAGAAACCTCATGACCAACCCCTCTGCAAGGCGCTTGGAGCGCCTGGTGCGCGGCCAAGCCACCAGCGACGGCGCCGGCGTCAAGCTCACCCGCATCGTCGCCAACGAGTTGCACCAGCGCTTGGACCCGTTTTTGATGCTCGATGCCTTTGGCAGCGACAAAGCCGGCGACTACATCGCCGGCTTCCCCGACCACCCTCACCGGGGCTTTGAAACCGTCACCTACATGCTGCACGGGCGCATGCGCCACCGCGACAGCGCGGGCAACGAAGGTTTGCTGAAAAACGGCGACGTGCAATGGATGACCGCTGGGCGCGGCGTCATCCACAGCGAAATGCCTGAACAAGAAGAAGGCCTGATGTCGGGCTTTCAGCTGTGGCTCAACCTGCCCGCCAAAGACAAAATGTGCCCGCCTTGGTACCGCGACATCCCCAGCGGCCAGGTGCCCGAGTTCACCACCGAGCAAGGTGTCACCGTGCGGGTGATTGCCGGCCACAGCCAAGGCACCGACGGCAGCGTGCAACGCGACGCCACCCAAGTGCTGTACCTGGACCTGCATTTCCCCGAAGGCGCCAGCGCCCACTTTGACCAAGCCCTGCCCAGCCAGCACAACGCCATGGTCTATGTGTACCAAGGCAGCATGGACGTGGTGTGCGGCGAAGACACCGCTGCGGTGCCCGCACAACACCTGGCCATCTTGCGCAACGAGGGCGACCACGTGCGCCTGAGCGCCGGCCAAGGCACCCGCGCCCTGCTGCTGGCCGGCCAACCGCTGCGCGAACCGATTGTTCAATACGGCCCGTTTGTGATGAACACCAAAGAGCAAATCATCGCCGCCATGGACGACTACCGGGCGGGACGGTTGGCTTGAGGGGTGGCCGGGCAACCTGAGATCAAGTTTTTCTTGACAGGCCCCACTCCTTACGGCAAAGTAAGGAAAAAGGAGCGTCCGCATGTCCACCGCCACCCTCACCACCAAAGGTCAAATCACCATTCCCATTGAGGTCCGCAATGCCCTGAAAGTTGAAGCGGGCGATCGGGTTGAGTTCGTTCAAATTGCGCCTGACCGGTACGAGTTTGTGGCCGCCACCAGCGAGGTGACGGCACTCAAGGGCATGTTTGGGCCGGCAAAAAAACCCGTTTCGTTGGCGGCCATGAAAGAAGCCATTGCCAAACGTGGGGCCGCCGCCAAATGATCGGCCTAGATACGAACGTGATCGTGCGGTACATCATGCAAGATGACCCGAAACAGTCCCCCAAGGCCACCCAGCTGATCGAATCATTGAGCAATGAAGCGCCCGGCTACATCACGATGGTGACCGTTGTCGAGCTTTATTGGGTGCTGACGTCTTGTTATGGGCTTTCAGACACCCAAGTGACCCAAGCACTGGAAGCCATATTGCGAAGCAAACAGCTTTTGGTTGAACGGGCCGATCAGGTCATGCGGGCGCTGCGCGTGTTTGCGGTTGGCAAGGCTGACTTTGCCGACTGCCTGATAGAGCGCGCTGCATCTGGTGCAGGCTGCACGAAAACCTTGACCTTTGATGCCGCCGCGGCTAAACACGCGGGCATGGCGTTGCTCAACTGACCATCAAACGTCAATATTCCCCGCCCGCAAAGCGTTGGTCTCAATGAATATCCGGCGTGGTTCCACCTCATCGCCCATCAGCATGGTGAACACGCGGTCGGCTTCGATGGCGTCGTCAATTTGCACGCGCAGCAAGCGGCGCACTTCTGGGTCCATGGTGGTTTCCCACAGTTGCTGGGGGTTCATCTCGCCCAAGCCTTTGTAGCGCTGGCGCGCTGTGGCCGATTCGGCCTGGGTGATGAGCCAGCGCATGGCTTGGCGGAAGTCTGAAACCTTTTCTTCCTTGTGGCGCTCGCCCTCGCCACGGCCCACTTTGGCACCCGCGCCCAGCAGACCTTGAAAGGTTTGCGCCACCAAAGCCAGAGCCGCGTAGTCGGCGCCATGCACAAACTCTTGGGTGATCAGGCTGCTCTTGGTGTTGCCATGGTGCTTGCGGCTGATGCGCAAAATCGGTTTGTCGGTGCGCACGTCAAACTCGCCCGCCACCTCGGCACCACTGCCCAGGGCACGCAGTTTGGTTTGCATCAGCGCGGCAGAAGCTTGCGCCTGCTCCAGGTTGTCAAGTGACACCACCACCCCATCGGCGATGGCGCGCAAGGCCTCCACGTCCATGAAGTTGCTCAAGCGCTCGATCACGGCCTCGGCCAATTGGTGTTGGTGCGCCAGTTGCGACAAGGTGTCGCCCTTGAGCTCTTGCGGCGCGTCGCCGCCGGTGTGGATGCTCGCGTCTTTGAGGGCGATGCGCAGCAAAAAGCCGTCGAGCGCTGCGCCGTCTTTGAGGTATTGCTCTTCCTTGCCCACCTTCACTTTGTACAAAGGCGGTTGCGCAATGTAGATGTGGCCACGCTCGACCAGCTCGGGCATTTGGCGGTAGAAAAAGGTGAGCAACAAGGTGCGGATGTGCGCACCGTCCACGTCGGCATCGGTCATGATGATGATGCGGTGGTAGCGCAGCTTGTCGATGTTGAAGTCGTCTGTCCCCGACTTGCCCGACTCGGCGCTCACCTTGCCAATGCCGGTACCCAGTGCTGTGATCAGCGTCAAAATTTCATTGCTGGTTAAGAGCTTTTCGTAACGCGCTTTTTCCACGTTCAAAATTTTGCCACGCAGGGGCAGAATGGCTTGGAACTTTCTGTCGCGGCCTTGCTTGGCCGAGCCCCCGGCGGAGTCACCCTCGACGATATAAATCTCGCACAGCGCTGGGTCTTTTTCTTGGCAGTCGGCCAGCTTGCCGGGCAAGCCCATGCCATCGAGCACACCTTTGCGACGCGTCATTTCACGCGCTTTGCGAGCTGCCTCACGGGCGCGGGCCGCGT
>NZ_CAMDLM010000064.1 GCF_945901735.1 Limnohabitans sp. Rim8 | reverse complement strand
AAGCAGAAGCAGAAGCAGAAGCAGAAGCAGAAGCAGAAGCAGAAGCAGAAGCAGAAGCAGAAGCAGAAGCAGAAGCAGAAGCAGAAGCAGTTGTGTTGTCGTGGTCGTGGTCGTGGTCGTGGTCGCTGGCCCAAGGCGAAGTGCCCAGGGCGCGATGGCCTACATCTGCCCATGACACATCGCGCAGGTCCAGCCACAGCGCCAAGCGGTCGCACAAGGCGCTGGTCAAGGGGGGCTCGTCATCGAGCGACTCATCCAGCGCCACCACGCCAAAGGCGCAGGATTGGGCGGCTTGGTTGCCCACGTGCAAGGCGTGCACCTCGCCGCGGTCTTGCGCTTGCACCAGGCGGGCCAGTGTTTCGGCACGCATGCGCTCGGCCATGGGCAGCACCACCCAGTGCCCATGGGCGCGGCTGAGCAAGCCCGATTGGGCCACGGTGCTGCCACTGCGCAGGCTGGCCGACAGGTCCAACCCGCCCATCAGCCTTTCGTCGTCCACATGGGTGGGGATGCGCACACCGGGCCCACCCAGCGCGGCCATTTCGGCCAACCAACGTTCGCGCACAGGCCCGTGCGGGGCGCGCAACCAAACGCCGCCCAGCAACACTGGGTCGAGGGCAAACGCCCATAGGGCTTTGACCGCGTCGTGCCAGCGCTGCGCCCCGGGCGGGGCCACTGGCGCCGCCTCCCCCGAGGTCATGCCCCGAGCACCTCGGTCAGGGCTTTTTGCACCCGCGCGCCCGAGCCGGTGTCGTCAAGCGGGTTGCGCCGCAGCCGATGGCGCAGGGCCAAGGGGGCCACAGCGCGCAAGTGCTCGGGCTTGACGGTGGTTTGCTTGTTCAAGGCCGCATAGGCGCGGGTGGCGCGCAACAGGGTCAATTCGGCGCGCAGGCCGTCGGTGCCCAGTTGTTGGCACAGCTGGGCGCACAAGCGCAGCATGGCGTCGCTGACCTTGCTGCGCCCCAGCAGTTCGCGGGCGCGCAAGATGCGCTCGCGCAGCGCCGCATTGGCCGGTTCCCACTGCTCGCGAAAGCCTTGGGGGTCGCGCTCAAAGGCGTCGCGCCGTTTGACCACCAGCACCCGCAGGTCCAGGTCTTGCGGGGTGCGCACTTCCACCGACAGACCAAAGCGGTCCAGCAACTGTGGGCGCAATTCACCCTCTTCGGGGTTGCCGCTGCCGACCAACACAAAGCGCGCGGGGTGGCGCACGCTCAGGCCTTCGCGCTCGACCAGGTTTTCGCCGGACGCGGCCACGTCGATGAGCAAATCGACCAAGTGGTCTTCGAGCAGGTTGACCTCGTCGATGTACAAAAAGCCGCGGTGGGCCTGGGCCAGCAGGCCTGGTGCGAATGATTTGATGCCTTGGGACAGGGCTTTCTCCAAATCGAGCGCGCCGACCACCCGGTCTTCGGTCGCACCCAGGGGCAGGTCGACCACCGGCACGGGGCGTGTGATGGCTTTGATTTTTTTGCCGGCTTTGAGGCTGGCGCATGCTTCGCAGCGGGCGTTTTTGTCTTTGGGGTCGCAGCCGTAAGCGCAGCCTTCAACCACTTGGATGGGGGGCAGCAAATCGGCCAGGGCACGCACAGCGGTGGACTTGCCGGTGCCGCGGTCACCCAGGGCCAGGACACCGCCCACACTCGGGTCGACAGCGACGATTTGGATCGCCAAGGTCATCTCTTCTTGACCGACGATGGCTGAAAAAGGAAAAGGCAGGGCCATGGTGGTTGTGCCGCTGGGGCAATCAGTGGGGGTCAACACCGGCCAAGACAGCCTGCAAAGATGTCAACCCAAGTGGACAGTTTAATGGCTGATCGGCCCCGCGTCAGCCCTGAAAACCCCCACTGCAACGCCGGCGTCAGCCGGCCCCAGTCGCTGGGGCAAACTCGGGTAAGCTTATGCACCCTTATTTCTTGTCCTGGGCCTGCGTTGATGGGCCTGTCCAAAGGAGATCTTCATGCTGATTGGCGTGCCTGCAGAAACCCTGCCAGGCGAAACCCGCGTGGCTGTGACGCCAGAGACGGTGAAAAAACTCAAGGCCGCTGGCCACACCCTGCGTATCCAGTCGGGGGCCGGCGTGGCCGCCAGTGCCACCGACGAAGCCCTGGCTGCCGCTGGCGCCGAGATCACCGATGCCGCCCAAGCTTGGGCCTGCCCCTTGGTGCTCAAGGTGCGACCACCCAGCGCGGCGGAATTGGCGCTGGCCCAGCCCGGTGCCACCTTGGTCGGCATGCTCAACCCGTTTGACGCCGAAGGCTTGCAGCGCATCGCCGCCGCTGGCCTCACCAGCTTTGCCCTGGAAGCCGCACCGCGCACCACCCGTGCGCAAAGCATGGACGTGCTGTCCTCGCAAGCCAACATCGCGGGCTACAAGGCGGTGATGGAAGCGGCCAACCAATACCAGCGCTTTTTCCCCATGCTGATGACCGCTGCCGGAACGGTGAAGGCCGCCCGCGTGGTCATCTTGGGCGTGGGTGTGGCCGGTTTGCAAGCCATTGCCACGGCCAAGCGTTTGGGCGCGGTGATCGAAGCCTCTGACGTTCGCCCCAGCGTGAAAGAGCAGGTCGAGTCACTCGGTGCCAAGTTCATCGATGTGCCTTATGAGACCGCCGAAGAAAAAGAAGCCGCCGAAGGCGTGGGCGGCTATGCCCGTCCCATGCCGCAAAGCTGGCTGGACCGGCAAAAAGCCGAGGTGGCCAAACGTGTCGCCTTGGCCGATGTGGTCATCTCTACCGCCTTGATCCCTGGACGCGCTGCGCCGGTGTTGATCACCGAAGAGATGGTCAAGAGCATGAAGCCCGGCTCGGTCATCGTTGACTTGGCGGCCGGCAAAGGTGCCAACGGCGTGGGTGGCAACTGCCCGCTCACCGAGACGGACCAAACCGTGGTCAAGCATGGCGTGACCTTGGTGGGCGACACCAATTTGCCCGCGCGCGTGGCCGCAGACGCCTCGGCGCTGTACGCCCGCAATGTGCTGGACTTTTTAAAGCTCGTTGTGAACAAAGATGGTGCATTGCACATCGACATGGAAGACGACATCGTGGCCGCGTGTTTGATGACACAAGGCGGCGAGGTCAAAAGGAAATAAGCATGGACCACACCGTCACCAACCTCATTATTTTTGTGCTGGCCATTTATGTGGGTTACCACGTGGTCTGGAACGTCACCCCCGCTTTGCACACGCCTTTGATGGCGGTGA
>NZ_CAMDLM010000063.1 GCF_945901735.1 Limnohabitans sp. Rim8 | reverse complement strand
AAACGCGGTTCATGTCGAACTGGACTTTTTCACCTTTGCCGTAGACCTTCAGGGCACCCTTTTCGCCGACGGCATTGGGGCGCTGGAAGATCCAGTTTTGCCAGGCGGTCAGGCGACCAAAGATGCGGGTGGCCATGTTTTCCTTTTGGGCAAAACGCAGGTTCGCTTCCAAACCGGTCAGCGCATCGGGCGACATGGACGAGCGCTCTTCCAGGGCCAGGCGAATTTCGTCAGCCCAGTCGATGTCGTCCGGTGCAGCCGTGACCAGACCCAAGGCCAATGCAGCGTCGGCATCCAGCGCTTGGCCGATGGCGCCGCGTGCGGCTTCCATGGCGGGCACTTCTTCGTAGAAGCGGCGCTGCAGGCGGGTCTGGTCGTTGACCATGGGGAAGAAGCCAAAGTTCATCTCGCTCAGTTGCAGCTTGGGCGCTTTATCAGCGTCGTCAGGCAAAGCCAACATGTAAGCGCGGTCGGCGCAGAATGCCAGTTCGGCCAGGGTGCCCGCAAAGCAGGTGCCTTCTTCGATCAGGGCGAACAGGCTGCGCGAAGACACGTCCAAGCGGGCCAAAGTGCGGCGCAGGTGGCCAATGGTTTCACGCACCAGCCAGTGGTCTTTGTGGGCCAGCAAGGTGGCGTCAGACGCCAACACGGCTGCGGCGTCGCCCGAAGTCTTGAGCACCCAGGTGCCAATGTCCAGTTCATTGGTGCGCATGTGCAGAACAGCGTCGTCCAATTCGCGCACCATCTGCAGCGGCCACCAGTTCACACCAGCAGCTTCAATGCCGGCGATGTCGGTGGGCTGGGCTGTGGCTGGGGCTTTGACGGTGAAGGTGGCGATGCGTTTGGCGCGGTCGATGTCCACGGTGACGTTGGTGTAAGTCAGGGCATCGGCCGCGATGCTGCGGTTCAGGGGGGTCAAGCTCACGCCTTTGGCGCCTGCGGTGCGGATGCTTCCAGCGGCCAATTTTTGGGCACGGGCTTGCACGGCCTGCTTGAACACAGCGGGCTTGGCGATCGCATCCACCAGACGCCAGTCCACGGCTTTTTGACCGCGCACACCTTCGACGCTGGTGCAGAAAATGTCGGCCAAGTCGTGGCGCACATGGCGCTTGTCGGTCACTCGGGTCAGGCCGCCAGTGCCGGGCAACACACCCAGCAAAGGCACTTCAGGCAGCGAGACGGCGCTGGAGCGGTCGTCGACCAACACGATTTCATCGCAAGCCAAGGCCAGCTCGTAGCCGCCGCCAGCGCAAGCGCCGTTCAGGGCCGCGACGAATTTCAGGCCGTCGTGCTTGCTGGAGTCTTCGATGCCGTTGCGGGTTTCATTGGTGAACTTGCAAAAGTTCACTTTCCAACCGTGGGTGGACACACCCAGCATGAAGATGTTGGCACCGGAGCAGAACACGCGGTCACGCGCGCTGGTCACCACCACCGAGCGCACTTCGGGGTGCTCGAAACGGATGCGTTGCAGGGCGTCGTGCAATTCGATGTCCACACCCAGGTCGTAGCTGTTGAGCTTGAGTTTGTAGCCAGGGCGGATGCCAGCGTCTTCGTTGATGTTGATCGACAAGGTGGCGATCTCGCCGTCAAAGGCCAGTTGGATGTGCTTGTATTGCGCGGGATGGGTTTGGTAATCAACCTGGAAAGCTGGCGTCATGTGGGAGTCTCCGTTGGGAAAAGGGATGTTGATTTGGGTCAAAAAATGCATTTCATTGCAGGTTATCCTGAAGTTTAGTGCACATCACACCCCCACGCAACATGCACTTTAATGCATTTAGTAAGTATTTACCCTAGCTATTCAAAATTTGCTGCCCAGATCAATCGGGACGTTGCAGGTGTTGTCGCACCGACGTTCTCAGGAGCTCAAATGCCTGGTCCTCGCTGCGGCCGCTGGTGTTGATGGCCATATCGGCTTTGGAATAAAAAGCAGCACGCCCTTCTAGAATGCGCTTGAGATCTTCCATCGCCTCACGGCTGGCGGCCATGGGCCGCATGTCACCTTGCGCCGCGACTCGGCCCATGTGGTCGCTGGGATCTGCCTGTAACCACACGCTGGTGCAGTTTGACAGCAACAAATTGAAGTTGGCCGAATCCGACACCAAACCGCCGGGGGTCGCAATCACCACCTCGGGGTAAATCTGGATCGCCTCTTCGAGTGCCCGGCGCTCGTAACGGCGGTAAGCGTTAGCCCCATAGAGGTTGTGGATCTCGCTGATCTGGCAACCAGCAAACTGCTCGATTTCGCGACTCAGCTCAATGAACGGAAAGCCCATGTCGTCGGCCAGGCGTTGGCCCAGCGCGGTTTTCCCCGCACCGCGCAAACCGATCAAAGCAATGCGATTTTTGCGCTCTAGCGCATTACCGCCTTCACCAAACAATTCGACCAATTGCACGCGGGCGCGGCGCAAATCGGCCTCGCTGCGTTGGCCCAGCAGTTCGCGAATCAAAAGCCACTCGGGCGAAGTGGTGGTCACGTCGCCCAGCAACTCGGCCAAAGAACACTGCAAGGCACTGGCCACTTGCAGCAGCACGAGCACAGAGACATTGCCCGTGCCGTATTCGAGGTTGGCCAAATGGCGCTCGGATACATCGGCCGCCACCGCCACGGCGCGGCGCGTCATGCCTTTGCGTGAACGCAAAGTACGCACGCGCTCGCCCAGCGCTTCCAGAAATGGATTGCGCCGGGTTTCGGGCTCGGAAGGCTCAATGACAGTGGAATCTTGCAAGGACATTTTTCTTTCAACCAAAAAAAGGGGAAACCCTTATTTTTTAAACACCACAAAACATGCACTTTAATGCATACTCAACGCCAAGCACAATAATGCATAAAGCAGTTTATACCGCCATCTGCACAGCAAGAAAAGTTTTTGTTGCATGCGTTGGATTGCACAGGTCTCACACCCTTTAAATGAAATTTTTTTGCATGCCCACAACCTGTTCCTTCTGAGCCCCTTTCAAAGAAGTCATCGTTACCACAACATCAGAGCATCCGAGGAGACAAACCATGAACCCCAGCACCCCCCCCGTAGACTTCAACTTCGCGCAACATCTGATCATGTGCAATGCCGCGCGGCAGGACAAAACCGCACTGATTGATGACGTCGGCTCCATGACCTACGGCAAACTGACCGAACAGATTCGCCGCTTTGCCGGTGGCTTGCAGGCCATGGGACTCAAGCGCGAAGAGCGTGTGCTGCTGCTCATGCAAGACAGCAGCGACTGGGTCGTGGCCTTTTTGGGCGCGTTGTATGCGGGCGTGGTGCCGGTGGCCGTCAACACCTTGCTGACGGCCGAAGACTATGCCTTCATGTTGAGCAACAGCCGCGCCCAGGCTGCCCTGGTCTCGGGTGCCCTGCTGCCCACGCTGCAAGAGGCCATGGATTTGGTCAAAACCGAAGT
>NZ_CAMDLM010000062.1 GCF_945901735.1 Limnohabitans sp. Rim8 | reverse complement strand
GGCGGTTGCAGGGGCCAAATCACGGCGGTGGCTCACGCGCAGCACGTCGCAATAGGCTTTCAGACGAGGTCGCAACACTTGCCCTAAGTTGCCGCCCGCGCCCGTGAGCAGCAAGCGGGGGAATCGGATGGTCGAGGCGGGGGTATTCAGCATGTCTTGTGTTCTGTTCAGGATTTGAAACGGCCAGCCAATGCGGTGGCGCTGTCGCGCAGCACGTTTTGATCGGCACCCACGGCCACAAACAGGCAGCCTTGGTCTACGTAGTGTTTGGCCAAGGCTTCGTCGCCCGTCAAAATGCCCGCCGCCTTGCCGCAGGCCTTGATGCGGGCAATCGACTCGTCGATGACTTTCAGCACATCCGGGTGTTTCGGGTTGCCCAGGTGGCCGAGCGCTGCCGACAAGTCACCGGGGCCGATGAACACACCGTCCACGCCGTCCACGTTGGCAATGGCTTCGATGTTTTGCAGGCCCTGAACGGTTTCGACCTGAAGCAGCACGCAAATTTCTTCGCTGCTGTGTTGGGCATAGCCCTTCACCCGGCCATAGTGGCTGGCGCGGGGTGCACCCGCGTAACCGCGCACACCGTGTGGCGGGTAACGGGTGTAAGACACCGCTTGTTGGGCTTCTTCTTCGTTTTGGATGTAGGGCACCAGCAGGGTTTGCACGCCGACATCGAGCAAGCGCTTGAAGGTCACCATGTCGTTCCACGGTGGGCGCACGATGGGCGTGGTCGGGCTGCCCTTCATGGCTTGCAACTGCGCCACGATTTCCGTGAGGTCGTTCGGGGAGTGCTCCATGTCCAGCAGCAGCCAGTCAAAGCCGCAATGCGCCAGGATTTCGGTGCTGATGTTGCTGCACAGGTGCGACCACAGGCCAATTTGCTTTTGGCCGGATTGGATGGCGTGTTTGAAATGGTTGATGGGCATGTCCATGGTGTTTTTCTCTTTTTGGGAATGGGAAAAGTTCAGTTGCCAGCAATCTGGAAATTGGCCGCGATCTCCAGTGCTCGCACGATGCCGGAGTGGTCCCAAGCTGCGCCGCCGTGCGCCACGCAGGTGTTCATCAGTTGCTGCGCGTTGGCCGTGTTGGGCAGGCTCAGGCCCATGGCCTTGGCGCCTTCCAGCGCCAGGTTCAGGTCTTTCTGGTGCAACTCGATGCGGAAGCCCGGGTTGAAGGTGCGCTTGATCATGCGCTCGCCATGCAACTCCAAAATGCGGCTGGTGGCCAAGCCGCCCATCAGGGCTTGGCGCACTTTGGCCGGGTCGGCACCGGCTTTGGCCGCAAACAGCAGGGCTTCGCCCACCGCCTCGATGTTGAGTGCCACGATGATCTGATTGGCCACTTTGCAGGTCTGGCCGCTGCCGTTGTCACCGATCAGGGTGATGTTTTTGCCCATCAGCGCAAACAGCGGCTGCACCTTGTTGAAGGTGGCTTCAGAGCCGCCGACCATGATGGTGAGGCTGGCCGCTTTGGCGCCCACTTCGCCGCCGGAGACAGGGGCATCCAGATAGTCGCAGCCCAGTGCGTTGATCTTGGCTGCGAAGGCCTTGGTGGCAATGGGCGAGATGGAGCTCATGTCCACCACGGTCTTGCCTGCGGAGAGGCCTTTGGCCACACCCTGCTCGCCAAACAGCACGTCTTCCACATGCGGGGTGTCGGGCACCATGGTGAAAATGATGTCGGCTTTTTGTGCAACTTCGGCCGGGCTGGCGCAGACTTTGGCGCCTTGTTCGAGCACGGTAGCAGGCACGCCGCTGCGCGAAAAAGCAAAGACTTCGTGGCCGCCCGCGAGCAGGTGCCCGGCCATGGGCACGCCCATGATGCCCAAGCCAATAAATCCGAGTTTCATGGTGTTTCCTTTGAGGTGAATGGCCCGGGTGCTCAGCGCACCATGCAAGGCATCTTGTTGTTGAACTTCCAGCCGGGGATCAGGTATTGCATCGCGATGGCGTCATCGCGGGCACCCAGGCCGTGTTGTTGGTAGAGCTGGTTCGCTTGCATCACCGCGTCCATGTCCACCTCGATGCCCAAGCCAGGCTTGGCGGGCACATCGACATAGCCGTCCTTGATTTGCAGCGGGTTTTTGGTGAGGAACTGGCCGTCTTGCCAAATCCAGTGCGTGTCAATGGCGGTGACTTTGCCAGGGGCTGCCGCAGCGCATTGGGTGAACATGGCCAGCGAAATGTCGAAATGGTTGTTGGAGTGCGAGCCCCAGGTCAAGTCGTACATCTGGCACAGCTGCGCCACGCGCACCGAGCCTTGCAGCGTCCAGAAATGCGGGTCGGCCAGCGGAATGTCGACCGACTGCAGTTGGATGCTGTGGGCCATTTCGCGCCAGTCGGTGGCCACCATGTTGGTGGCCGTCAGCAAGCCCGTGGCGCGTCGGAATTCAGCCATGACCTCGCGGCCCGAGAACACGCCTTCTGCGCCGCAGGGGTCTTCGGCATAAGCCATGGTGCTGCGGTGATCGCGCAAGAGGCGGATGGCGTCTTTGAGCAGCCAGCCGCCGTTGGGGTCGAGCGTGATGCGGGCCTTGGGAAAGCGCTCGTGCAGCGCCACCACCGCCTCGACTTCTTCCTCGCCGCGCAGCACGCCGCCTTTGAGCTTGAAGTCTTGAAAGCCATAACGGGCCTGCGCGGCTTCGGCCAGGCGCACCACGGCCTCGGCCGTCATGGCTTTTTCGTGGCGCAGGCGCAGCCAGTCGTCGGCTTGATCGGGCTCGCTGCGGTAGGCTAAGTCGGTTTGCTGGCGGTCGCCCACATAAAACAGATAGCCCAGCATTTGCACTCGGCTGCGTTGCTGGCCATCGCCGAGCAGGGCACACACGGGCACGTTCAGGTGCTGGCCCAGCAGGTCGAGCAGGGCGCTTTCCACAGCGGTCACGGCGTGGATGGTGGTTCGCAGGTCAAAGGTTTGGTTGCCCCGGCCGCCGCTGTCACGGTCGGCAAACTGCTGGCGCATGGCGTTGAGCACGCGGTTGTAATGGCCAATGGCTTGGCCCTCAATCAGCGGGCGGGCGTCTTCCAGCGTCTGACGGATTTTTTCGCCACCGGGCACTTCGCCCAGGCCCGTGTGGCCTGACGAGTCGGTCAGGATGACGATGTTGCGGGTGAAGAAGGGGCCGTGAGCGCCGCTTAAGTTGAGCAGCATGCCGTCGTGGCCAGCCACGGGGATGACCTGCATGCGGGTCACGGTGGGGGTGGAGGAGGTGGTCATCATTTGCGCCTGTAGTCAATAGACATCGTACAACTTAAGGGGCAACTGTGCATTGGGGAAAACGTGGATGCTGCCTCGTTCTGGGGTCAGGGGCTGTCGGGATCGCTTTTGCGCAATCGCTCGCGGCTGTTGGCCAAATGGGTGCGCATTGCGGCACGCGCCGCTTCTACGTCTTGGTCGGCAATGGCGTTGTAAATGCTTTCATGTTCTTGATTGACCCGTTTGAGGTAACTGACACGTTCGGGGTCGGTACTCAGGATGCTGCTGATGCGTGCACGCGGAATGACGCCAGCGCCCAGTGAGTTCATCAGGTCGGTGAAGTGGTGGTTTTGGGTGGCGCGAGCAATTTCCTGATGGAATCGGTGGTCCGCAGTCACCGCATCCCGACCCTCGTCGATGGCGTTGTTGAATTCAAGCAGGGCGGCCTGCAACTCTGTTAAGTTTTCGGGGGTGCGGCGGACGGCGGCAAGAGCTGCTGCTTCGGTTTCTATGCTGATGCGGAATTCGAGCAGGGCGATGACCTCTCGCAGAGTCCCCATGTGTTCTGCGCTGATCCGAAAAGAGGGGTGGTCGCTTTGGTGAAGGACGAAAGTGCCGATGCCGTGGCGCGTATCCACCCAGCCCGAGGCTTGCAGCCGGGAAATGGCTTCCC
>NZ_CAMDLM010000061.1 GCF_945901735.1 Limnohabitans sp. Rim8 | reverse complement strand
GCCAACTGTTGCAAGGCTCACCGGATTAAGCGGCGAGTGCGAAACGTTCGTCGTTTGCAGTTAGTTTTTTTTCCGAAGATTAACGAGGATCAGAACCTCGACATGCCCTGCCACGCGTCCGAACCCATGTCGAAACCAGTGCAGCCCCTAAGCGGCCTATTTTAGGCGCTCTTGAGGAATTTCAAGAGGTCCGTCGGTGAATCAATGTGCAAATGGGCATTCCAGCGCGAAATATCGGTCTGTAGCCCCAAATAACCGTAGGTCGCGGCCACCGTGCCCATGCCTGCAGCCAGGCCTGCAACGATGTCGCGTTCATCGTCACCCACGTACACACAACGCGCAGGGTCGATGGCCAAACGCCGTGCGGCCTCGAACAAGGGCTCGGGGTGCGGTTTGGCGTGGGGTGTGGTGTTGCCGCTGACGATGGCGCCGGCTGTGGCGAACAAGGGCATGGCTGCGGTCAGAGGATCGGTGAATCGGCTGGATTTGTTGGTGACCACGCCCCACGGCAGCCCCAAGGCCACCAGGCGCTCGATCATGTCTACCACGCCGTCGAAGATGCGGGTGCGTTCGGTCATGCAGTTTTCGTAGGTGACGAAAAACTCTTCTTTCATGGCCTCGAAGTCGGGGTGCTCGGGTGTCATGCCAAAGGCGATGCCCAGCATCCCGCGGGCACCAGCGCCGGCCATGTGGCGGTAATGCGCTAAGGGCAACGAGGGCAAGCCACGGTCGACCCGCATTTTGTCCGCCGCTGCACCCAAATCGGGGGCACTGTCGATCAAGGTGCCGTCCAGGTCAAACAAGACGGCTTGTGCGTGTTGAAACATGTTCAGGCTTTCCGGCAGGCGAGCAAATAGTTCACGCTGGTGTTCTGGCTCAGCCAATACCGCTTGGTGAAGGGGTTGTATTCCATGCCCTTGAAGCCTTGAGCGTCCAGGCCGGTTTCGCGCGCCCAAGTGGTCAGTTCGCTGGGCTTGATCAGGCGTGCAAATTCGTGCGTGCCTTTCGGCAAGAGGTTCAAAATGTATTCGGCCCCAACGATCGCAAATAAAAAGGACTTGGGGTTGCGGTTGAGCGTTGAGAAGAAGACCCAGCCGCCCGGTTTGACCATTTGGGCACAGGCTTTGACCACCGCGGCGGGGTCGGGCACGTGCTCCAGCATCTCCATGCAGGTGACCACATCAAATTGCCCGGGCTGCTCAGCGGCCAGGGCTTCAGAACTCACTTCGCGGTATTGAACGCCTTGGGTACCAGCTTCCAATGCATGCAGCTGGGCCACTTTGAGGGATTTGGTGGCCAAGTCGATGCCGAGCACCTGGGCGCCTTTGCGCGCCATGGCATCGGCCAAGATGCCACCGCCACAGCCGACGTCCACCACATTCAAACCTGTCAAGGGCACCAGGCCGTTGATCCACTCGAGACGCAAGGGGTTGATTTGGTGCAGAGGGCGGAATTCGCTTTCGGGGTCCCACCAGCGGTGGGCCAGGTCGGAAAACTTGGCCAGTTCGGCCGGGTCGACGTTGTTGGTGCTTGTAGTCATGGGTGCTGATTGTCGGTGAACAGACCACAAGCTTTGAAAGACAGACGAAAAAAAGCCCCATTGCTGGGGCTTTTTGGCGTGATCCGGTGAAGGATTAATTATTGGGACGTGTGCCCACCACTTCGATTTCCACGCGGCGGTTCTTGGAACGGCCAGCAGAAGTCTTGTTGTCAGCCACTGGCTGTTTCTCGCCTTTGCCTTCGGTGTAAACGCGGTTCTTTTCGATGCCCTTGGTCACCAAATAGGCCTTGACAGCGTCGGAACGCTTGACCGACAACTTCTGGTTGTAAGCGTCAGAACCCACGGAGTCGGTGTGACCCACGGCAATGATGACTTCCAGGTTGATGCCCTTGACTTTGCCAACCAGGTCATCCAGCTTGGCTTTGCCTTCGGCCTTCAGGACCGACTTGTCGAAGTCAAAGAACGCGTCAGCGGCGTAAGTGACTTTGGTGGCGGCGGCTGGTGGAGGTGCAGCTGGACGTGGTGCAGCAGCGGCAGGTGCGGGAGCTGCTGCTGGAGCTGGAGCGGCAGCTGCTGGAGCGGCAGGACGAGCTGCTGGAGCTGGAGCTGGAGCTGGAGCTGCGGCTGCAGCAGGACGGGCCACGATGGCACCGTCGCAACCGGCAGCGGCTGTCGCAGGTGTCCAGCTGGCATCACGCCAGCACAGTTCGTTGGTACCGTTTTTCCAGACCAAGTCGCCTGTGCCGTTGCGCCAGTTGTCGATGGTTTGTGCACCAGCAGCGGATGCAAGCGCCGCGGAGGCCAACAACATCGCCACTTTGTTCAGTTTTTTCATGGTCTTCCTCTTGAGGGGTAAAGCCGCAGACGCGCTGCGAAAAATAGACGCTGTAGATGACCGTCACCCACTGCGTTGCTTTTTATTGTGCCATAGACAGCTGCGGGCTCGGTCAAATGCCTGACAGACAACCAAAGGTGAACACAATTGCATGCCAAATGTTGCATGGACGCGACAGCCGCTTGCACCTAAAATGCATGGTTTTCACCGCGTCACTTTTCCTCTCCTACATATGACCCAGTTCGCCAAAGAAACACTGCCCATCAGTCTGGAAGAGGAAATGCGGCGCAGCTACCTCGATTACGCCATGAGCGTGATCGTCGGTCGTGCCCTGCCCGATGCCCGGGACGGCCTGAAACCCGTTCACCGTCGCGTGCTGTTTGCGATGCACGAGCTGAACAACGACTGGAACCGCCCTTACAAAAAATCGGCCCGAATCGTGGGTGATGTGATCGGTAAATACCACCCCCACGGCGACCAGTCGGTCTACGACACCATCGTGCGCATGGCACAGGACTTTTCCATGCGCCACATGCTGGTCGATGGCCAAGGCAACTTCGGCTCGGTCGATGGCGACAACGCCGCCGCGATGCGGTACACCGAAATCCGCTTGGCCAAGATCGCCCATGAGATGCTGGGCGACATTGACAAAGACACCGTCGACTTCGGCCCCAACTACGACGGCTCCGAAAAAGAACCCCTGGTTTTGCCCTCGCGTTTGCCCAACTTGCTGATCAACGGCTCGGGCGGTATTGCCGTGGGCATGGCCACCAACATCCCACCGCACAACCTGAACGAGGTGGTGGACGCTTGCATGCACCTGCTGCGCAACCCCGAAGCATCCATCGACGAACTGATGGAAATCGTGCCCGCGCCCGACTTTCCCACGGGAGCCATCATTTACGGCATGACTGGCGTCAAGGATGGTTACCGCACGGGCCGCGGCCGAGTGGTCATGCGCGCCAAGTGCCACTTTGAAGACATCGACAAGGGCCAGCGCCAGTGCATCGTGGTCGACGAGTTGCCCTACCAAGTCAACAAAAAGACACTGCAAGAGCGCATGGCCGAGTTGGTGCACGAAAAGAAAATCGAAGACATCAGCCACATTCAGGACGAATCCGACAAGTCGGGCATGCGCTTGGTAATCGAGCTCAAGCGCGGCGCGGTGCCCGAGGTGGTGCTGAACAACCTGTACAAGCAGACCCAGCTGCAAGATACCTTTGGCATGAACATGGTGGCCTTGATCGACGGTCAGCCCAAACTGTGCAACCTGAAAGACCTGATCCAGGTCTTCTTGCAGCACCGCCGCGAGGTGGTGACACGCCGCACAGTGTTCGAGCTGCGCAAGGCGCGTGACCGTGGCCATGTGCTGGAAGGCCTGGCCGTGGCTTTGGCCAACATCGACGATTTCATTGCTATCATCCGTGGCGCACCGACACCCCCTGTGGCCAAGGTGGAACTGATGAACCGCGGCTGGGACAGCCAGATGGTGCGCACCATGCTGACCCGCGCCCGAGACGATGGCTCGGTGGTGAACGCCGACGACTACCGCCCGGAAGGTCTGGAGCGCGAATACGGTTTGGGCCAGGACGGCCTGTACCGCCTATCAGACACGCAAGCGCAAGAAATTTTGCAGATGCGTCTGCAGCGCCTGACAGGTCTGGAGCAAGACAAGATCGTGGCCGAATACAAAGAGGTCATGACCGAGATCGAAGACCTGCTGGACATCCTGGCCAAGCCCGAGCGCGTGTCCACCATCATTGGTGACGAGCTGGGCACGGTGCGCCAAGAGTTTGGCCAGACCAAGATCGGCGCGCGCCGCAGCGAGATCGAACACAGCGCGCAAGACCTGTCCACCGAAGACCTGATCACGCCGACCGACATGGTGGTGACCTTGTCGCACAGCGGTTACATCAAGAGCCAGCCGCTTTCCGAATACCGCGCACAAAAGCGCGGCGGTCGGGGCAAGCAAGCCGCCGCCACCAAAGAAGACGACTGGATCGACCAACTCTTCATCGCGAACACGCACGATTACTTGCTGTGCTTCTCCAACAGGGGCCGTTTGTATTGGCTAAAAGTCTGGGAAGTGCCTGCGGGTTCGCGTGGCTCACGCGGCCGCCCCATCGTCAACATGTTCCCCTTGCAAGAGGGAGAAAAGATCAACGTGGTGCTGGCTCTGACCGGCGAAGCCCGCACCTTCCCAGACAACCAATACGTGTTCATGGCCACGTCCATGGGCACCGTGAAAAAGACCTCGCTCGACGAGTTCAGCAACCCACGAAAGGGCGGCATCATTGCCGTGAACCTGGACGAAGGCGACTTTTTAATCGGTGCCGCTTTGACCGACGGCAAACACGATGTGATGCTGTTCAGCGACGGTGGCAAAGCCGTGCGCTTTGACGAAAACGATGTGCGCCCCCTGGGCCGCAGCGCTCGTGGTGTGCGCGGCATGATGATCGAAGACCACCAAAGCGTGATCGCCATGTTGGTGGCGGGCGACGAAACACAGAGCGTCCTCACGGCCACAGAAAACGGCTACGGCAAACGCACCTCGATCACCGAATACACCCGCCACGGCCGTGGCACCAAAGGCATGATCGCCATCCAACAATCCGAGCGCAACGGCAAAGTGGTGGCCGCCACCTTGGTCCACGCCGACGATGAAATCATGCTGATCACCGACACCGGTGTGCTGGTGCGCACCCGTGTCTCAGAAATTCGCGAACTCGGCCGCGCCACACAGGGTGTGACCTTGATTGGTCTGGACGAAGGCGCCAAGCTCTCGGGTCTACAACGTATTGTCGAAAACGATGCCCATGTGACCGACGGCGAAGTGGGGGACGGTGAAGCGGGAGGTGCCGACGCCACGCCAAACGACGGCGCACCGGCAGCGGAATAAGTGATGGCGCGCGCCTTCAACTTCTCTGCAGGCCCTGCCGTCATGCCCGAAGCCGTGCTTCAACAAGCTGCGGCCGAGATGTTGGACTGGCAAGGCTCGGGGATGAGCGTGATGGAGATGAGCCATCGCGGCAAGGAGTTCACCGGCATTTACGAGCAAACCGAAACCGACTTGCGCGAGTTGTTGGCGGTGCCGACCCACTTCAAGATTTTGTTCATGCAAGGCGGCGGTTTGGCCGAAAACGCCATCGTGCCGCTGAACCTGTCGCAAGGCGGGGCGATGGACTTCGTGCTCACGGGCAGCTGGAGCCAAAAGTCGCTCAAGGAAGCTGGCAAATACGGCACAGCCCGTGTGGCCGCTACGGCGCAAGCCGACGGCTTCACCACCCTGCCCGCGCCAGCCACTTGGCA
>NZ_CAMDLM010000060.1 GCF_945901735.1 Limnohabitans sp. Rim8 | reverse complement strand
TCGGGGCTAAAGCCACCGACCTACGGGGTGACGGTTCAAAAAATTCAAACTTCAGCGTGCCGGATCAATAGTGTTGACCACGGCGCGATAACGCGGCTCGTCAGGAAACCCCACCAGATCATCGTAGGAAGAACCAACCCAGCGGATCTCTTTATCTTTATTTTTATCCTTATCTTTGTCTTTATCCATTCACACCCCCGCGTACAAAATTTTATACCAACAAAGGAAAAATACAAAGACATGTGAGGATAAGCAACTCCCTCAGCGTGGTAGCTGCTGATCAGATGTGGCGCTCAAACGCAGGCCTGAAGTCATTGAGCTCCTGCGATTGCAGCCCAACCTCTGCTGAGGTGGCCACATCTTTCCATTGGCTGACCGCCTCAGCCACTTCTTTAAGGATGGATTGCGCTTGTGGCTGCGACAACTCAAAACGGGCAGCTTGAACCAGGAGTTGCTGGGTCGAGGTGATCGGACCGCTGTCTTCGCTGAGCCAGGTTTTAGATTCCCGATCTTTGTCAGGAAAAGGATTCAAATCAAACGCCGGTGCCAGTCGCCACTGGTTGTTGCCACTGTACAGAAACCCGATGTTCTGCAGGTGATCGTCGACATTCGTGATCAGGTGGTTGAACACCAGCCGTCGCCACAATTGCCTGGCATCTTCGGCAAAGTTCTCGCACTTGGAGCGCATCACATCGATGATTTCCGTGTACGCATGTTCATCGTTGCGGTTGGCTTGCAACAGCGTGGCACCAGAGATGTAGGGGATGCGATTTTGTTCCGGCGTGCGGTCAAAGCGGCGAATCAACGCAACTGCTTGGTCCTGAACCATCACGACCCGTGCTTGCGCGGTGTCAATGCCTGCCAGCTGGGCAAGTCGCAGTGCCAGCACTTCGCCGCGCGTGACAGAGCGTTCATCGTTCACGCTGGGAAACTTGCCCAATGACAAAGCACCATCTGAATCCAGGATGGTGCATTTGGGGCGCATGCCTCCAAGGGAGGTTCCTTTGCCCTGAAGGTAGGCCAAGTCTTCGGCAGTTTCTACGCTGGCTTCAACCGCACGAGAAGCAAGAAGGATTTTTTCCAACTCCAGGAACGCAGGTGTAGAACGCGCGCCATCGGCCACCCTGCGCACGAAGTGCCCGTTCTCATCTCGCAGCCGCAGTGCGCCCACCCGGCTGAAATCATCCACGCAAGCGAGGTAGTCCGCTTCGGTCAATTGCCCCAGTGACGCTTCTTTGGCACGGGCCTTGGCATGTGCGCGTGCGATCACACGCCGTCCCCACGCGTCCGGCTCGGTGTCGGCCAGGGCCAAGAAAAAGCAGGTGTCGTTTGGGGTCGGTGGTTTGCGCAGTTGGTAGCCACTTTGGCGGTTGAGGTCTGGCGAGACATCGAAGAACTGGGCATCTGCCAGCCAATCGTCGCTGTAGGCGAATTGAGAATATTCTCTTTGACCGTCTTTGACGAAGATGAGCCGCCCCACCGGCTTGTCTGCCTTGCCCAAAAAGACATTCATCTGGGTGCGGGCGGGGGTTTGCCTGGCGGTGGGTTTAACAGCAGGTTTTGTGGCCATCAAAACGCCCCTGATTCTGGTGATTTACGAGACTTGCGCACGCGCTGGGGCAACTTTTCATCCATCAAGGTCAGACCCATGGTGTCTTGCGCCGTGTCGAGCAATTGATTGAGCTTGTCCAGCTCCCCGAATACCTGCAAGGCCCTGGCGAGATGAACCATGGCGGTGCCCGGGTGGCCAGCCTCCATGCGCCGCATGGTGTGGACAGAAGCGCCGATCCTCTGCGCAAGATCTTCTTGTGTCAGGTGCCTGCGCCTGCGCGCCAGCGAAATCGCCTGACCGAGTCGGGTCAGGCTGCGCGAGACGGGCAATGGTGGCGGGGACAGATATTTCATTTAAAACAAATTTTATGCTGTTTTAAATTATTTAGAAATACATATATGAGTGATTAAACTTTTAAAACATAAAAGTTGACTTGGGGATTGCACGCAGCAAGCACGATGTGCTTTCGGCTCACGATCTGGCCAGCATCAAAGCTTTGTGCACGCCTCCGCCTGTGTACAGCCCAGCGCGGGTCGCACAAATTCGGCTGAAAAAAGCCAAGATGAGTCAGACCGTTTTTGCGGGCTTTCTCAATGTTCGCCCTTCTACCGTACAAAAGTGGGAGTCGCCGGCCTCGGGTAAACACCCCGGTGGTGCTGCAGCAAAACTGCTTCAGCTCATTGACGCCAAAGGCATTGCAGCTCTTGCCATCTGACCTTCCCATCAATGACGCGCAAACAAGCTTTGTCAGTCGCTCTCAATCGCGTCGAATACGGCCTCTGGCACGGTGAATGCAAACTTTTTGCGCCGATTGAATGTGGCCGTTTTGAAGGACGCCCCATTCCAGGCATTGTGGCCAGACGTGGGACTGGGGCTGCCGTTTTGATGGGATGTCGGCAAAGGATGGCGGCTGGCGGTCGTTAAAAACCAGTTTTTTGCCGCTTAGGGGTCCATTTCTGCAGCATTTTTTCGATTTCCAGGGATTCACCTGTAAATAAAGTCAAAAAACAGCTAAAGAAATACTGGCACGCAGTTTGCTTGAAAGGGTTCAACCTCGGTTTTGGCCATGTGCCACCGAAATTTTGACACCCTTCTCCAGGAGACCCCTCCATGACATCCCTTTACCAAGCCCTGCTGTCGCAGGCGGCCATCGGTCACATGCTCAGCGAGCGGGACGTCTCGCGTTTTTCTGCCGCCGAGATCCGCCAAACCATGGCCGACTTGGTCGCGGCCGATCAAATTCCTCTGGCCAATGCCTTGGCTGCTGCAGGCCAAAGCCTGTACCCCGAGAGCGAAGATATTTTGGCCATGAGTGCTTTGCTGGCCGAGATTCAGCAAGACTGGACCGCTGCTGAAGAGTTGCTGCACAAGCTGGTCGATACCCAGGGCGAAGCGGCCACGCCGCTCACTTGGCGTCATCTGATTCGGGTGCTGCGCTGCCAGTGCGAACCCGGCAAGGCATTGCAAGCGGCCCAGCAGGCCATGGCAGCCCACCCCACCGACACCAACTTGCTTGAAGAATTTTTGGCGCTGCAAGAGCTGGTCTGCGCGCAAGTGCCCGTGGCCGCATCGGCCCAGATGCACTGAGCACCCTGATCGACCGCCATCCATTCCACTGAAACCTCTTTATAAAGATTCACAGCCATGTCTGTCATCAACACCAACATCAAGTCGCTGGTTTCACAAAACGCGCTGAACAAAAACAACGATGCCTTGGCCTCGGCCTTGCAACAGTTGTCTACGGGCACGCGCATCAACAGCGCAGCAGACGATGCCGCAGGCCTGGCGATTTCATCGCGCATGACGGCCCAAATCCGTGGTTTGGACCAGGCTGTGCGCAATGCCAACGACGGGATTTCGCTGTTGCAAACTTCTGAAGGTGCCTTGATTGAGGTCACCAACATGATGCAGCGCATGCGCGAACTGTCCGTTCAGGCGGCCAACGACACCAACACCGCCTCTGACAGAACGTCCCTGAATCTGGAATATGGCCAATTGATGCAAGAGATCAACCGCGTTGCGCAAAACACGCAATGGAACGGGATGAACATCATGAACAACACGACCATCGGCACGGGCGGCACGCTGGCCGCACCCGCCACGGCAGGTACAGAGCTGCGCAACATCAAGTTCCAGGTCGGCTCCAACGCCAATCAAACCATCAGCGCTCAGCTCAAGGACTTCACCATCCCCATGACCGCCGCTGGCATTCCCGACACCGCAACTGTTCCAGCCGCCACACAAATTTTCAGTGGCACCGCAAGGCTCAATGACACCGACATCACCTCAGTGAGCAATGCGAGCACCGCCATGACGCGCCTGGATGCCGCATTGGGAAAAATCACGGACGAACGCGCCACCTACGGTGCAGTCATCAACCGCTTGACCTATGCGTTGGACAATTTGACCAACGTGGCGCAAAACACCACCGAGTCTCGCAGCCGCATCATGGACACCGACTACGCCAAGGCTTCGAGCGAATTGGCGCGCACGCAAATCATCTCGCAAGCGGCCACCGCCATGCTGGCGCAAGCCAACCAGTCACCCCAATCGGTGCTGCAGTTGCTGCAAGGCTAAGCACCCCAGGCCCGTGCCAAAGCCTGCAAGCCCGATGGGTTTGCAGGTTTTTTTTCGTCCGTCCAAAGGCTTTCTGGCACAGCTTTTGCAAACCACCATGAACAGCGCTGGCTTTGCAAAAGACCGACGTTTTGTTGACAGGGCCTCGCCCCGTCAGCCCGCACCAGCCTTGCAAAGCCGCCCCAAACCAGACCGCCCCTGAACGGAGAAACCATGACCCCGATTGCCCACCACACACCTGAAGCCACCCGCCAGTTCTTGGTGGCCATGTGCGCCAAAGCCAACAGCCAGCTGTCGGCCATGGGCTTGACCACAACGCCCGAGTTGGCCGTGGCAGCGCAGGCCAATCTGGACCTGGCCACCGTGCTGGACTTGCTGCGCGACTGAGCCATCCCACACCCGCCATGCGCCGCCTCTTTGCAGGCGGGTTCCACCACGACCAAGAACGGGACACTCCTTGCCTGCCCTGCCCCAACTCACCACGCCTTCGGCGGGACCCACACGTGGCCCCAACTGCTGGCAATGCCGCTTTTTTGGTGTGAGCTACATCCCGGCCACGCCCTATGTCTGCCGCGCCATGGGCTTCCAAACCAAAGTGCTGCCCTGTCTTGAAGTGCTGCGAACCGATGGCGAGTTTTGCAGATCTTTTGAAGCCAAGACCATCGCCCCCCGTGCTGCAAACACGTGAGCTTGCGCATGGACTGGCCCTTTGGCCCTTTGGCCCTTTGGCTGTTTGACCCGTTGGCGCATGTGCGGTGCCTCTTGTTGACGAACTGGCTCAGAAACACCCGCCGGCCCTCACCCTGCACCCAGCGCCATGACGAGCGAACCCCGGCTGCCCCCCTTGTCTCAGCCCGCGGCCCCTGACAAGCGACTCTGTCAATCTTTCGTCTGGACGTGTCAAGCTTTTGGCTGAACATTAAAAAATAAAAAGTATTCTTTTTTGTTTTTTTAAATGCCTTTTATATATTTTTAACGTTGGCACAAGGGTTGCTTTACATGTTCCATCTGAATGTGAGGCCACACCGTGAAGCCATCTCCTGTATCTGCCCCTCTGGCTCTTTGGCTGGACCCTGAAAAACCGCTGAGCCCTGAGCACAGCCAAGCCCTGCATGCCAGCGGCTGGGCCTTGATGCCTGTGCACACACTGGACAGCTTGGTGTCGCACGCGGCCGATGCGGCCGTGGTGGTTTTGCACCTGAGCGTGGACGTGACCCGTTTAAAAGCCGTTCAGCAACTCCTGCAAGAAGCCGGGCTGAACACCCCCGTGGTGGCGCGGGTCGAGCGCCAAGATCTCGAACTGGCCGTGGAAGCCAGTCAGTCAGGCGCCCTGGCCGTGTTGGCCGCCTGTGACACGCGCAATGCTTCGTGGATGCGTCTGCACAGCGCGCTCAACCCCAACCCCTGTCGCACCAGCACCCCGCCTACACGCAACGTGGTCTTTGTCGACCCCGCCAGCCAGCACCTGCTGGCTCTGGCCCAAAAAGTGGCCCTGGCCGAAGTCACCGCCTTGCTGGTCGGCCCCACCGGTTCGGGCAAAGAGGTTCTGGCCCGCGTGCTGCACGAAGCTTCTGGCCGTGCCCGTGGTCCGTTCGTGGCCTTGAACTGTGCCGCCATGCCGGAAAACCTGATCGAAGACATGCTGTTTGGTCACGACAAGGGCGCATTCACCGGCGCCCACCGCGATCAAAAGGGTTTGTTTGAACAAGCCCAGGGCGGCACCTTGTTTCTGGACGAAATTGGCGAGATGCCTATGCACCTGCAGAGCAAGCTGCTGCGCGTGCTGCAAGAGCGCCAACTCACCCGACTGGGTGGCCAAAGCACCATCCAGTTGAATGTGCGCATCGTGGCCGCCACCAACAAAGATCTGAAAAAAGCCATCGCAGAGCGCGAGTTCCGCGAAGACCTGTACTACCGCATTGCCACTTTCCGCATGCGCCTGCTGCCCTTGGCCGAGCGTCCTGGCGACATCATCCCGCTGGCCATGCAGTGCCTATTGCAACACGACAAGAAACCTTGGCAACTGCACCCACAAGCCCAAGCACTGCTGCTGC
>NZ_CAMDLM010000059.1 GCF_945901735.1 Limnohabitans sp. Rim8 | reverse complement strand
CGTGCGCACTGGCTCAGTTTGGCTGATGAATCAACACTTGGCTTGTTTTTACGCTCAGAGGAATGCTTCTGTCTCGTTTTGAACTGTCAAGGATTTCTTGACAGTTTCCTTGCCTCTTGTCAGTCCACCCTATTCAAGCCAAAGGGCATTTGTCAGCTCAAAGGTTCCACAACCTCGGCACCGTGCCGCTCATGCCCCACATCTCTTGCCGCCATGAGGCCCATATTTGCCTGAGCAATTGCATCGCAGGCTCGGTCACGGGTGAGAGCGCGCGCAGCACAATGACCTGCTTGTGCGGTGAGGTGGCGCCTGTGGTCAGGCGCAATTCAGAGGCGTCCAGCAAATCGCGAGCGCAGGCCAGTGCCCGTTCGATTCGCTCGTCGGCCATGGCGCTGCCCGCCGCAAACACCAGCGTGGCCATGCAGCGCTGGCCTGCCAGCCCCAGTGGGCTGTCCATCAGGCGTGTATCGGTGGCGTTCAGGGTGCCGCGCTCCAGCCACACACCGGGAATCTCCAGGTGTTGGCGAAACCTGCCTTGCACAAAGGGCAAATCTGCGGCGGGCAAGCCCAGGGCGGTGATGTCCCAGGCCATCATTTCTGCGCCGGGGGCGAGCTCAAACACGGCGCGGTTGAGGGCATCACAGCCGTTGTAGGCAATGGCCTCCAAAGGCAGCCATTCCAGGCGTGCACCCGATTCAACCCGCGCATGCACTTGCTGCGCGGCCAGCCCGGCTTCAGAGCGGTAAAAGCGCGTGGCCCCGGGCGTGGTGACCAGGCCATGCGCTCCCGAACCCACTGAGACTTGCACGTCCAGGGTGTCGCCGCCCACCAGACCGCTGGGCGGGTGCACCAGCACGTTGTGGCAGACCGCATCGCCTTCGGGGTAGAGGCTTTGCAAAATGCGCAGCGGCCCGCTGTGCAGGTAACGGGCCACGCTGCGATTGGCTTCGAGCGTGTAGTGCAAATCCAGTCGGGCCAGCCAAGTCATTGGAACCACTTGCTTGGGTTGGCCGACTGCATCACACGCCAAACAGCATGTGACTTACTCGCCTTGCGAGCCGCGATGCGCCCAGCCGGTGGTGCGCTTTTCGATGTAGCTGAACAGCTCATACATGAGCATGGCCATGGCACCCACGACCACCAGGCCAGAAAACGCCAAGCCCATTTGCATGGCCGAGCCGGCCGAGATCAGCAGGTAGCCAATGCCTTCGTTGGATGCCGTCATCTCGGACACCGTGGTGCCCACAAAAGCCAAGGTGATGGCGACTTTGAGAGAGCCATAAAAGTAAGGCATGGAGCGCGGCAGGCCGACTTTGACCAGCACGTCCCAGCGCTTGGCGCCCAGCACGCGCAGCACGTCTTCCAGTTCAGGCTCCAAGGTGGCCAGACCGGTGGCGATGTTCACCATGATGGGGAAGAAGCTGATCAGGAAAGCCGTGAGGATGGCCGGGCCAATGCCGATGCCAAACCACACCACCAAGATGGGCACAAAGGCCGCTTTGGGCAGTGCGTTGAAGGCCGTCATGAGCGGGTACACGGCGGCATAGGCCAAGCGTGAGCTGCCAATGATGAAACCCAGCAGCACGCCCACCACGATGGCGATGCCAAAGCCCACCATGGTCACCCAGTAGGTGCGCCAGGCGTGGCCCGCGATCACGTCGCGGTATTCGATGGTTTGTTGTGCGATGCGCGAGGGGCTGGGGAAGATGAATTCCGACACGTTGAAGGCGCGGCACAGGCCTTCCCAAATCAGGATGCTCAGCAGCAGCAAAATCCAGGGCGACCAGCTTTCGAGGGATTTTTTGTTCATGAGGGGCTCCCGCTTATTGGTTGATCGCCGCACCGGTTTTGCGCATGGCACCGATGTGGCCGCGCAGCTCGTGCACGATGTTGGTGAATTCAGGGGTGTAGGTGATCTCGAGGTCGCGCGGGCGTGGCAGGTCGATTTCTCTTTTCACCACAAAGCGGCCAGGGCTCTTGCTCATCACGTAGACCGTGTCGGCCAAAAACACCGACTCGCGCAGGTCGTGCGTGACCAAAATGACGTTGAACCTTTGCTCGGTCCACAGGTCGCGCAAGATGCACCAGAGCTCTTCTCGGGTGAAGGCGTCGAGCGCGCCAAAGGGTTCGTCGAGCAGCAGCATTTTGGGTTCGTGGATCAAGGCGCGGCAAATGCTGGCGCGTTGCTGCATGCCGCCCGACAATTGCCAAGGAAACTTGTCTTCGTAGCCGCCCAAACCCACGGTGTTCAGCAGTTTGCGAGCACGCTCTGCGTACTCTTCTTTCTTTTGCTTGAAGTTCGAGCGATAGGGCTCCACGATTTCGAGCGGCAAGAGCACGTTGTCGAGCGTGGTGCGCCAAGGCAAGAGTGATGACGCCTGAAACGCCATGCCGCTGATCTTGAGCGGACCGGTCACAGGCTGGCCATCGACCAGGATGCGGCCTTTGCTGGGCATTTTCAGGCCCGTGGTCAGCTTCATGAAGGTGGACTTGCCGCAGCCAGACGGCCCAACGATGGCGATGAACTCGCCTTGCTTGACCTGCAGGTTGATGTCTTCTACCGCAAAGTGGTTTTGCGCCAGCAACTCGTCGTTGTAGGCCAGCCAGACATTCTGGAAATCAACGAATGATTCTTGGGTCATGGTGAAAGCTTCAAAAATGGTGTTCGATAGTGTATACACATTGCGTCCTGTAAAAGCCCACCGTCCTTTGCAGGTAGCGGTGGGCTCGGATCGCTGGGGCCTGATGCCCCGATGTCTACTCAGAATTACTTCTTGGCCTTGGGCAGGATGTCCAGTTCTTTGGCGGTGGGTAGGAAAGAGCCATTCCAGATGTCTTCGGCCTTCACGCGGGTCTTGGTGTTGAAGGCGTCGGAGACTTGCGAGGCCATCAGCGTCAGACGGGGACCGCTGATCTGGCCAAAGCCTTCTGCGCGGGCTGAGGGGCTGTTGATCACGGTGTCAATCGCCAGTTGCAGGCGGCGGGTTTCCAGGGCGGTGTTGATGATGCCGTCACGCGCCTTGACCGACTCGATGGCCTTGGCGGGATCGGCGATCACGTCCTTGGCACCCTTGGTGAAGGCGGCCAAGAAAGCTTTCACGGCGACGGGGTTTTCTTTCAGGATCTTGGGGGTGGCGATGATTGCATTGCCGTAGAGCTTGACGCCAAAGTCGGGGTACTGCATGACCACCACGTCTTCGGCTTTCACGCCACGCGCTTCGATGTTCAGCAGCGAAGTGAAGGTGAAACCGGTGATGGCGTCCACGTCGCCGCGCACCAGCATGGTTTCACGCAGGGGTGGGTCCATGGCGGTCCAGGCCACGTTTTGAACGTCGTTGGCCTTGGCAAAAATCGGGAAAGCACGGCGACCCGCGTCAAACACCGGAGCGCCCAGCTTTTTGCCAGAAAGGTCTGCAGGGGTCTTGATGCCCGATTTTTTCAAAGCCATCACCGAAGCGGGCGTGTTGTTGTAGACCATCATGATGGCCACAGGCTTGTTGGGCGCGTCGGGGTTGTTGGCGTGGAATTCCATCAGGGCGGCCAAGTCGGCAAAGCCCAGGTCGTAAGTGCCCGAAGCCACACGGGTGACTGCACCACCGGAGCCGTTGCCCGAGTCTACGGTCACGTCCAGCTTGGCGTCCTTGAAGTAACCCTTGCTACCGGGCACCAAAAAGAAGGCCGAGGGTCCTTCAAAACGCCAGTCCATCTGGAACTTGATGGGTGTGGTTTGGGCATGTGCGGTACCAAAAGCGGCCACGGCGGCCAATGCGGCTGTGGCCTTGAGTAAGAAACGCTTGTTCATGAGGGGCTCCAGGTTCAAAGAAACGGTGAATCTTGTATAGCAAATTCGGTGCCTATTATCGGCCATGGTCCTGACGCCGCGTGTCAGGTTGTACCCCTAGAAAACCCCAATTTTGGTGCCGGGCCGGTTCTGGCGTGGCACCAAAATAGTGAATTTGCGGGGCTTTTGTCGGGCTAGGGGGCTCAGTTGTGGGCCTGTGCCACCGCCAGTGCCGTCATGTTGAGCACCCGGCGCACCGTGGCCGCCGGGGTCAGGATGTGCGCTGTGCCGGCAGTTCCCATCAGGATCGGGCCCACGGTGACACCGCCGCTGGTGGTGGTTTTCAGCACGTTGTACAAAATGTTGGCCGCGTCCAGGTTGGGGCAGACCAGCAAATTGGCCGAGCCGCTGAGCGTGCTGTCTTCCAGGTACACATTGCGGATTTCGGGCTGCAAAGCGGCATCGCCGTGCAGCTCGCCATCGCACTCGATGTCGGGGTGCTGCGCCAAAAACAGGTCACGCGCCAGACGCATCTTGCGGGCCGATGCGCGCTTGGACGAGCCGTAGCTCGAATGCGAAAGGAAAGCCACTTTGGGCACGATGCCAAAGCGCTGAATTTCTTTGACCGACATGGCCGCGATTTCGGCCAGCTGCTCGGCGCTGGGGTCTTCGTTGACATAGGTGTCGGTGATGAACAACGGCCCCAAGTCGCTCACGAGTGCGTTCACGGCGGCGTAATTGGTTGCACCTGCGCGTTGGCCCAAAATGCTGTCGATGCGCTCCAAGTGGGTCATGTAGTTGCCGGTCAGGCCGCAAATCAGACTATCGGCATCGCCCAGCGACACCATCAACGCGCCAATGATGGTGTTGGAACGGCGCACCGCTGCCTTGGCCACTGCGGGCGTAGCCCCGTGGCGCTTCATCAGCTGGTGGTAGTGCTCCCAATACTGCCGAAACCGCACATCGTCTTCTGGGTTGACGTTGTCCACATCCACGCCCAGGCGCATGCGCAGCCCGGCTTTTTCGATGCGGGCAGCGATCACGCCGGGGCGACCAATCAAGATCGGGTGGGCCAGTTGGTCGTCGATGGCCATTTGGGCGGCACGCAGAGCGCGCTCGTCTTCGCCATCGGCATAGGCCACGCGCTTGTCGGCTTGGGGCACGGCCTTGGCGGCGTTGAAGATGGGGCGCATCAACAAACCGGTTTGCGAGACAAAGCTTTGCAGCTGCTGGCGGTAGGCGTCCATGTCGGTGATGGGGCGCGTGGCCACACCCGAGTCGGCGGCGGCTTGCGCCACGGCTGGCGCAATGCGCAAGATCAGGCGCGAGTCAAAGGGCGTGGGGATCAGGTAGTCGCGGCCAAAAGACAGCTCTTTGCCCGCATAGGCGCTGGCCACTTCTTCGCTGATGTCGGCCTTGGCCAGGTCGGCAATCTGGCGCACGCAAGCCAGCTTCATGGCTTCGGTGATCTTGGTCGCGCCACAGTCGAGAGCGCCCCGGAAGATGTAGGGGAAACACAGCACGTTGTTGACCTGGTTCGGGTAGTCCGAACGGCCTGTGGCGATGATGCAGTCTGGGCGGGCGGCTTTGGCCAGCTCGGGGCGAATCTCGGGCTCGGGGTTGGCCAGCGCCAGGATCACCGGGTCACGCGCCATGGTCTTGAGCATCTCCACCGTCATCACGCCGGGGGCCGAGCAGCCCAGGAACACGTCCGCGCCGTTGACCGCATCGGCCAGCGTGCGGGCATCCGTTTTTTGGGCATAACGCGCTTTGGACTCGTCATAGCCACCCGGGCGGCCTTCGTAGACCAAGCCCTTGGAGTCACACACAAAAATGTTCTCGACCTTCACGCCCAAGCCCACCATCACATCCAGGCAGGCGATGGATGCAGCCCCTGCGCCCGACACGGCCAGCTTGATGCTGCCGATGTCCTTGCCCACCAGCTCCAGGCCGTTGAGCATGGCGGCCGAGGCGATGATGGCGGTGCCGTGCTGGTCGTCGTGAAAGACCGGAATGTTCATGCGCTCGCGCAGCTTCTTCTCGATGTAGAAGCATTCGGGCGCCTTGATGTCTTCGAGGTTGATGCCGCCCAGCGTGGGCTCCATGGCGGCGATGATCTCCACCAGTTTGTCCGGGTCACGCTCGGCCAGCTCGATGTCGAACACGTCGATGCCTGCGAACTTCTTGAACAGGCAGCCTTTGCCTTCCATGACCGGCTTGGCCGCCAGCGGGCCAATGTCGCCCAGGCCCAGCACAGCCGTGCCGTTGGTGATCACGGCCACCAAATTGCCACGCGAGGTGAAGTCAAACGCTTTGGACGGGTCGGCTTCGATGTCCAGGCAGGGATAAGCCACGCCGGGCGAATAGGCCAGCGACAAATCACGCTGGTTGGACAGGGGCTTGGTTGGGTTGACCGAAACCTTGCCCCGTGTGGGAAAGCGGTGGTAATCGCGGGCCGCGTCGCGCAGGGCTTCTTCGGCAGGGGACAGTGGTTTTTGGCTCATGGGAAGTGTCTCTTTGTCTCAGTAGGGGAATCAATTAGAAAGCCTAACCCATTTGGCGGGCCCAATACCCTGAGGATTACCTGCATAAAAAGCAAAAAAGCCAAACGTTCAAGATTAGTCATGCCCGACTTGATCGGGCATCCATGTCTTCAGGTGATTGTCTTCAGTGCGCATCGGCTGGCTTGACCGCTTCGATGGCACCGCTTCTGTCGCCGTGAGTGCCATTGAAGTACAAGTGGGCGGCGGCATTCAGGGCACGCAGGTCAACTCAGACCGCCATCAATGGAAACAGCGCATGGTCCATCGGCACGCCTGCAGGCAGCTCTTGCTCCAGCCCGGGGAAGGGTGGCGAGGTGACCCAAGTGCGTGGCGCGTGGGTCATGTCGTCGCCCAAAAAGCGCACCGAGTACACCCGCCTGCGCTGTGTACCGTCCACCCCGGCCGAGGCGTGCAGGCTGAGCATGTGAAAGCACACCAGATCGCCCGGCTGCAAGTCCCAGCCCAAGACGGAGAAGTCTTCGCGGTGGTTGTCAATGTCGGGCAACTCGGCCAGCGTGCCTTCGGGGAACCACTTGGCCTGGTTCGTCATGAAGGTGCGCGGCATGAGCCAGGGGCCGCGGTGTGAACCTGCCACAAACTCCAGCGTGCAAGCGCGGGGTACCGGGTCCACCGGAATCCAGAAGCTGACGTTTTGCAGGCCATCGACGTTGTAATAAGGCTGGTCCTGGTGCCAGGGCGTGCGCTGGCGCGTGCCGGGTTCTTTGACCAGCAGGTGGTCGTGGTACAGGCGCACCGTGGTGCTTTTCATCAGGCGCTGGGCCAGTGCGGCCAGGGGCGTGTCAAAAATGAAGCGCTTGTACTGCGGGATGTCTTGCCAGTTGCAAAAGTCTTCAAAAAACCGACCCGGGTCGTCCGGCCGACTGGCCACCATGCCGCGCGGGCTGGGCTGGGCCAGGTTGGCCTGGATGCCGTCCCGCAGCAGAGCCACTTCTTCCGGTGTGAACAGGTTGCGGATGCACACCGCGCCATCGCGCTGGTAGTCGGCCACGTCTTGGTCGGTGGTGCAGGCCTGCACGCGCTGGCGCAGGGCTTCAAGCTGCGGCGCTGCCATGTTCAGGCCAGCAAATCCAGCAAGGTGCGCGCCACCACCTTAGTCGCGCGGCGCAGGTCTTCCAGCTCCAC
>NZ_CAMDLM010000058.1 GCF_945901735.1 Limnohabitans sp. Rim8 | reverse complement strand
ATGTGCGGGCTCTTTGCATTCTGCGTCAGTGGGGTTCAGCGACCGAAGCCACGGCCACCACCGCCACCACCGTTACCGCCCCGGTTGCCACCGCCGTACCCACCACCGCCACCGCCGCCACCATGGCGGCGACCGCCGCTGGCCAGGCTGTCGATGCTGGTACGGGTCGGGTCAGGTTGACCGCTGGTGCGCACAGGCTTGCGGTTGGGCAAGTCCAGGCGCGCAAACTGTGTGGTCTTCAAGGGGTCGATGTGGCGTGGCAATTCATCGCCATCGTTACCGCGGCGGTCTTGACCGCCTTGACCACCACGGCCTGGACCACGGCCCTCTGGGCGTGGACCACGCGGTGCGGGACGGCCTTGGCCATCACCGCGGTTGTCAAAACGCGGATCGCCGCGTTGCTCTTGGCCGCGACCACCGTCGCGACCGCCTTCACGGCGGCCATCGCCCTGACCTTCAAAGCGCGGTGCACCCTGCGGGCCATTGCGACGTGATGGAGGAGGGCCATTGCGCGATGGGCGTGCGGGGCCTTGACCTTCGCCGCGTGCTTGGCGAGGGCCTTGTCCGCCACCGCCACCACCCACGGCAACTTTGTTGTCACGGATGCGTTGCATCATGTCCTGGCGTGCGGCTTTGGCGGCGGCAGCCATCACGTCGCGGCTAGGGGGCTTGCCTGCGCCGCCCCACAAAGTCTGGCGACCCATGGCGATCGGCTCGGCCACTTCGCCTGGCTCGGGGCCGAAGCCTTCGAGCAACTGGACTGGAATCTCTTGCTTGGTGAAGCGCTCGATGTCCATCATGAAGCCTTCTTCGTCCAGGCAGACCAGGCTCACGGCTTCGCCGCTGGCGCCTGCGCGGCCAGTGCGGCCGATGCGGTGAACGTAGTCTTCCGAAACGTTCGGGATTTCAAAGTTCACGACGTGTGGCAACTCTTCGATGTCGATGCCGCGCGCTGCAATGTCGGTGGCCACCAAAGCGCGGATCTCGCCGCTCTTGAAGCCTGCCAAGGCTTGCGTGCGTGCTGTTTGGCTCTTGTTGCCATGCAGGGCCATGGCTTTTACACCATTTTTGGTCAGGAAGTCGGCCACATTGTTGGCGCCAAACTTGGTGCGAGTGAACACCAGAACTTGGCTCCAGTCGTGCTTCTGGATGATGTGCAACAGCACGTCTTTTTTCTTGCTGCGGCCCACGGGGTGGATCACCTGTGTGATGCGCTGCACCGTGGTGTTGCTGGGCGTGACCTGAATGCTTTGGGGGTTCTTGAGCAGGTTGCCCGCCAGTTCGCGGATTTCGTCGCTGAAGGTGGCCGAGAAGAGCAAGCTCTGCTTTTCTTTGGGCACCAGGGCCAGCACTTTTTTCACGTCGTGGATGAAGCCCATGTCCAACATGCGGTCGGCTTCGTCGAGCACCAAAATTTCGATGCTGGACAAGTCCAGGAATCCCTGGCCTTGCAGGTCGAGCAAACGGCCGGGTGTGGCCACCAAAATGTCCACACCGCGTTTGATCTTGCTGATTTGCGGGTTCATGCCCACGCCACCAAAAATCACGGTGGAGTCGAGTTGCAGGTATTTGCCATAGTCGCGCACCGACTCTTCGACCTGGGCGGCCAATTCGCGGGTGGGCGTGAGCACCAAAGCGCGGATGGCTTTGCCGCCAAAGCGGTTTTTGCCAGGCTCACTCTGGCTCAGCTTGTGCAGCATGGGCAGGGTGAACGCGGCGGTTTTGCCGGTGCCGGTTTGGGCGCCAGCCAACAAGTCTTGTCCAGCCAGAACGGCAGGAATGGCTTGGGCCTGGATGGGGGTGGGGGTGTCGTAGCCGAGCTCGCGCAGAGCTTGCATGAGGGCCGGAGCCAGATTCAATTCTTCAAAGTTCATTTTTACAGAGCGCCATGTCCGGCGCGGGCATCGGCTCATTCAACTGCGGTTGGCAGTGTCCAGTGTTGGCCGATAAGTCTTAAGGTGGGCATGGAAGCCACAGGCGCTTGTTTTGAGCGTTGCCTGGGTCAGGCCCCAGCAGGAGTGCTGATGTTGCGGCAACTGGCGGCCACAACGAGCGCGATTGTCGCACAAGTCCTGGTTCAGGGGCTTGCGCCTGCGTTGATTCATGCCTGCGGCTGCGATGGTGCAACCCTTGCCCAGACATTTTCGTTGACCTCTGCCCGCATGGGTTCAAACCCCAATTCAAAACGAGCCGATCTGCCTCTAAACTGAATGCGTGCTGATCAACGAGTTACTTTGGGAGAAAACATGTCGAATGAATTGAAAACACACCGCCGACATTGGTGGATGGCCTCGCTCGCCTTGGCCGCCTGCATGCTGTCGTCTGGGGCGGCTTGGGCCCAAGCGGCCAAATGGCCTTCCAAGCCCATCAAGATCGTGGTGGCTTTTCCGCCCGGCGGCTTGACCGATGCCTATGCCCGCAATTATGGCGAGTACCTGTCGGGCAAGCTGGGGGTGCCGGTGGTCATCGAAAACAAACCTGGCGCGGGCGCCATCATTGGCATTGATGCGGTGGCCAAGTCACCTGCCGATGGCTACACCTTTGTCATGAGCACATCGGGCACGTTTTGGCAAAACCGCGTTCTTTATTCCAAACTGCCCTACAACCTGGACAAAGACCTCACGCCCGTGACTGTATTCCCGTCCGGCCCCCTGGTGGTGGGCATCCCCGACAAGATTCCGGCCAAAAACATGGCCGAGTTCGTGGCCTGGGCCAAAAACAATCCAACCTCCATGGGCACCTATGCACCGGGCTCGTACCCGCACATGTTGGCCGACCAGACCAACCGCCAGCATGGTACGAAAATCCAGTCGGTGCACTACCGCGGCGAAGCGCCCATGTGGCTCGACGTGGCTTCGGGCCAACTGCAAGTGGCTGTGGGCAGTTATCAGGCTTTCAACACCATGTCCACCCGGGGCGTGCGCGCCATCGGTGTGACGGGCAGTTACCGCTCACCCAAACTGCCCGATGTGCCCACATTGACCGAGCAAGGCAACACCGAAAAACTCGTCACGCTGGAAGGCGGCTTGCCTCTGGTGGCCCCCGCCGGTACGCCCGAAGCCATCCTCAAACGCATGGCCGACGAAGCCGTGGCATGGTCCAACACCGAACGCGCCGCCAAGCTGCGTGAAACCTTCGCCATCCCCAACAAGCCCAAAAACCTAGCCGACACCCGCAAAGACTGGGAAGGCGAAGTGCCGGTCTGGATCAAGCTGGCGGTGGACTTGGGCATCAAGCTGGACTGAAAGGCATGCGCTGAAATCATGTTCAGTTGGATCTCTTAGGGGTTGTTTGGGCGATCGAAAATCGCGGTTTAATCTCGCCCTATGAACAAAACCGACCAGATGAGTTTTTTCGGCTTTGAGGCCGACGCTGCCGCAATGGCGCCCTCCAATGCGGCCCAAACGGCCATGCCCCAAGTGGCATCGCCTGCGGCAGTGACGCCTTTGTCGGTGCATGCGGCTGTTGCGCCGCCAGAGGCCATGACCCGTTCAGCCCCCACCGACCCCGAAGCCATGGCCCAAACCCTGGCGCAGCACCCCGACTTTCGGGTGCTGCGGCGGCTGGTGCCGCGCAGCGATTACGGGCCTGTGAGCGGCCAGGCGCCACAGCGCGTGATCGTGCTCGACACCGAAACCACCGGACTGGACAGCAAAAGCGAAAAAATCATCGAGCTGGCCATGCTGTCGGTGCTGGTGGACACGGCCACAGGTTTGCCCGTGGGGCCGGTCACCATTTACGAGTCGTTTGAAGACCCGGGCAAGCCGATTCCGGCCCAGATCACCGAGATCACCGGCATCGACGACAGCATGGTCAAGGGTTTGCGCATCGACGATGCGGCCGTGACGGCCCTTGTGGCGCAGGCTGACTTGGTGGTGGCGCACAACGCCGGGTTCGACCGGCCGTTTGTGGAGGCGCGTTTTCCGGTGTTTGCCAGCAAGGCCTGGGGCTGTTCTTTCCAGGGCGTTGACTGGAAAAAAGAAGGCAGCGGCTCGGCCAAACTGGAGTTTTTGGCGTCTGAGCGCGGCTGGTTTTACGACGCGCACCGGGCGCAGGTCGATTGCCACGCTTTGCTGCAAGTGCTGGCGTCACCTCTGGCCGATGGACAAACGGGTCTGATGCGGCTGCTGGCCGGGGCAGGACAGACGCGCTACAAACTGCGCGCCACGGGTGCGCCGTTTGAATCCAAAGACAAGCTCAAGGCCAGGGGCTACCGTTGGGACGGTGAAGGCCGAGTTTGGTGGTGCAGTTTGGGGTCTGATGCGCTGCTGGACGCCGAATGCGCTTGGTTGCGAGACGAGGTGTATAGCCGCCGCAGCGCTCGGGTGATGCTGGAAGCCCTCAACAGCTTGGTTCAGTATTCCAGCCGTTCGGGCTTGCAGACGGAGCGGCAGCTGTAGGCGCCCTGTACTCGGGGCGAATGCTTGTGGTCTGCGAAGGGTCTATCGCGACCAGGGCGTCGATCCCACAGAGACAGCCTTGCACCGGGATCGCCGCATCTGTTTGATGCGGCATCACGCCAAGCTGGGATAATGCGCGGTTATTGGTATTTTTTCAGGCGGGTATAAATGGCTCAATACGTATTTTCGATGAACCGGGTGGGCAAGATCGTCCCCCCGAAGCGTCATATTCTCAAAGACATTTCGCTGTCTTTCTTCCCCGGGGCCAAGATTGGCGTGCTGGGCACCAACGGCTCGGGCAAGTCCACTTTGCTCAAGATCATGGCGGGCATCGACAAAGAGATCGAAGGCGAAGCCATCCCGATGGCGGGCCTGAAGATCGGTTACCTGCCGCAAGAACCCATCATGGACCCTGAGCAGACCGTGCGCGAAGCCGTCGAAAGCGGCATGGGCGAAGTCAAGGCCGCGCAAGCCCGGCTGGAAGAGGTGTACGCCGCTTATGCTGAAGAAGACGCTGACTTTGACGCCCTGGCCGCCGAGCAGGCCAAGCTTGAAGCCATCATCTCCACGGCTGGCGATGCCTCAGAGCACCAACTTGAAATCGCTGCCGACGCGCTGCGTCTGCCCCCATGGGATGCAGTGATCGGCAAACTGTCGGGCGGTGAAAAACGCCGTGTGGCCTTGTGCCGTTTGCTGCTCTCGCGCCCCGACATGTTGCTCCTGGACGAACCCACCAACCACTTGGACGCTGAAAGCGTGGACTGGCTCGAGCTGTTCTTGCAGCGCTTTTCGGGCACGGTGGTGGCCATCACCCACGACCGATACTTCTTGGACAACGCCGCCGAGTGGATTTTGGAACTCGATCGGGGCTCTGGCATTCCTTACAAGGGCAACTACTCCAGCTGGCTGGAGCAAAAAGACGCCCGTTTGGCCACTGAGCAGCGCACCGAAGACGCGCGCTCCAAGGCCATGAAGAAAGAGCTGGAGTGGGCCCGTGCCAACCCCAAGGGCCGTCAGGCCAAGAGCAAGGCGCGTCTGGCCCGATTTGAAGAGTTGTCGGACTACGACTACCAAAAACGCAACGAGACCCAGGAAATTTTCATTCCAGTGGCCGAGCGTTTGGGCAACGAGGTGTTTGAGTTCAAGAACGTCAGCAAGTCATTTGGCGACCGTTTGCTGATCGACAACCTGAGCTTCCAGGTGCCTGCGGGTGCCATCGTCGGCATCATTGGCCCCAACGGTGCCGGTAAATCGACCCTGTTTAAATTGATCGCGGGCAAAGAGCAGCCCGACAGCGGCGAAGTCAAGATCGGCCAGACCGTGCGCATGGCTTTTGTGGACCAGAACCGCGATGACCTGGACAACAACAAAACCGTGTGGGAAGACGTCTCGGGCGGTCTGGACATCATCAACGTGGGCAAGTTCCAAATGGCCAGCCGGGCGTACTGCGGGCGCTTCAACTTCAACGGTGGCGACCAGCAGAAAAAGGTCGGCATGTTGTCGGGTGGTGAGCGCGGCCGTTTGCACCTGGCCAAAACCCTGATCGAGGGCGGCAACGTGTTGCTGCTGGACGAGCCCTCCAACGACTTGGACGTGGAAACCCTGCGGGCGCTGGAAGATGCGCTGCTGGAGTTTGCGGGCTCGATCATGGTCATCAGCCACGACCGCTGGTTCCTGGACCGCATCGCCACCCACATTTTGGCCGCCGAAGGCGACAGTCAGTGGGTCTTCTTTGACGGCAACTACCAAGAGTACGAAGCCGACAAAAAGCGCCGTTTGGGCGAAGAAGGTGCCAAACCCAAGCGCGTGCGCTTCAAGGCTTTGAAGTAATCGCTGAGATGAAACGAAAAAAACGGGCCCTGAGGGCCCGTTTTTTTGTGCGTCTGGGGGTCGATCCCGTTCAGTTTGGCCTGTGGCTGTCCAGGTGCGCGATCACTTCCAGGCGCAAGGCTTCGAGTTGTGGGGCCAGTTGGTCATAAGCAGTGCGCACCTCGCTGGTTTCTGCGTGCTTGCTCAGGCCTTCGACCAAGACCACCCGCTCGACCAGGCTGTCCACGCAAAAAACGGGTGTGAAGCCCTTGAGCTGATGCAGGATGCGGTTGGCGGCGAACACATCACCTTTGTCCAGCAACTCTTGCAGCCGGGGCAAATCATCGCTCAGGGTTTGCTGCAGGGTCTCGAGCAGGGACAACACACCATTGGCGTCACCAATGAATTCCATGGCCCGCGCAATGGACAAATAAATCGGCTGAGGTGTTTGGCTCATGAGACGGAGTTACAAGTGAATACAAAAAGCACGTAAGCAAATGCAACGTGTTGACGCTTATTTTAGTCAAGCAAAGCGGCCAAGCCCAACTCGGGCTCAAAACGTTTGTTTTTGAACATCAAACGGCTGGGCCCAGGGAAGGCCGCTTGCCGAACCGAGTGGCGCGGATCGCCCGGGTAGCAGATGGTGCGGATGCCGTCCTGGTCAAAGGGTTCGGGCTCGATGACCGGCGGGGGGCGGCTTTGTGCTTCGGCCAGCACGCTTTGGGCGTGTAGGTGGCGGCTCAGGTGCACCAGGCTCATGATTTGGGGCGGAGCCAGCTCGATTTGGCGGTCCCAATAACGCAGCAGCGCCTCGCGCGGCTGAATCCAAAGCGCTTCGGTGGCCTCAAAGTTGTCGTGTTCAGCCAATTGGTTGTCGGGCACCTGGGTGACAAAAAACCGCGTGTCAAAGCGCTTGTTGGTCACCGAGGCCTGGCGCGGTGTGATCCAGCGGCACCAGGGCAGCAGCGGCTCGGTGTGCAGGGCCAGGGCCTGGGCCGCAAAGGCCTCGTGCCAGCTTTGGCCGCTGCGCAGGGCTTGCAACAGGTCTTGGGCTTGTGGCTCGGCATGGGGCGCGCAGCCCAGCAGCACCCGACACTCTTCGTAGGCTTCGCGCATGGCGGCCACAAACAGGCCCGAGGCACGTTCGCTGGGGATATCGGGCTCGTTGAGTCTTTGGTGCAAGGTGGCGCTGTCCTGGCTCAGGCGGGGCAACCATGCCGGGCTTTGGTCCTCAGGGTCGAGTTTGCCGCCGGGAAACACATAGACCCCGCCCAGCACGTTCGAGGCCTGGTGTCTGCGCATCAGCAGCACCTGCAAGCCGTCCGGGCCATCGCGCAGCATCACCACGGTGGCGGCGTCCAAAGGGGGTGTGGTCAGGATGGTTGTGTTCAGTTCCATGAGGATGTCAATCGGGTAACAGGCAGTGCCCGGGGGCTGGTTTAAAGTCCATGCGCAACGGGCTGCAGGGTCATTGGGGCCAGATTAGCAGATGAATCAGGTCAGCCCCGTCTTTCAATGTCACAAGGAAAACACATGAGCATCGATTTCAAAGGCCGTGTCGCCATCGTCACGGGCGCTGGCGGCGGTTTGGGCAAGCAGCATGCGCTGGCACTGGCCGCACGCGGGGCCAAAGTGCTGGTCAATGACCTGGGCGGCGATGTGCATGGCGTGGGCGGCTCGGTGTCGGCCGCGCAGGCCGTGGTCGACGAAATCCGCGCCGCCGGTGGCGAAGCCTTAGCCAACGGTGCATCGGTCACCGATTTCGAGGCGGTCAAGGCCATGGTTCAGCAGGCGGTGGACGCCTGGGGCCGGGTGGACATTTTGGTCAACAACGCGGGCATCTTGCGCGACAAAAGCTTTGCCAAGATGGCGTTGGCCGACTTCAAGCTGGTGATGGATGTGCATGTCATGGGCGCGGTGCACTGCAGCAAGGCCGTTTGGCCGCACATGCAGGCGCAAAACTACGGGCGCATCGTGATGACCACCTCGTCAAGCGGCTTGTACGGCAACTTCGGCCAAGCCAATTACGGCGCGGCCAAGATGGCGCTGGCGGGCCTGATGCAAACCCTGTCGATCGAGGGTGAGAAGCACCACATCCGCGTCAACTGCCTGGCCCCCACGGCCGCCACCCGCATGACCGAAGGCTTGATGCCCGAGGCCGTGCTGCAAGCCCTGGACCCCAACGCGGTGGTGCCCGCCATGCTGGTCATGGCCAGCGACGATGCCCCCAACCGCACCATCATTTGCGCCGGCGCAGGCAGCTTTGAGGTGGCGCACATCACCCTGACCCAAGGCGTGTACTTGGGCACCGGCCCTGATACCGCCGATCGCCTGGCCGAGGCCATGGCGCAGGTGACCGACCGCCAAGGTGAAATGGTGCCCCGCTCGGGCTCAGAGCAAGGGACGCTGGAAGTGGGCAAGGCCATGAAAGCGCATTGACTCTAAAAGATCCGTTTTTTTATTCGGGTTGAACCATCCGGCTGACTTCAAAGCGGATTCTTGATGAGCCGGCCCACCCGTAAGCGATGCCAGCCCATCGGGTCTTGACCTCAAGAATCGGCCCGATGGGATGGCCAGTTGCCCTGTAACTCCCCTAATGCCGCCTGGTGGCGTTATTTGGGGCTTGGGTCTTGAGCGCCAGCCCCCCACGACACGCTTTCGTCCTCCAGATCACGCCAAGTGATGATCTCCATGACTACCTCGTTGCTCTTTAAATGATCACGGGTTGCTGGAGCAGTTCATTCTGGCAAAGGGGGGAGGCGATGGCCTGGGTGTTGCCGAGGGTGTGTTCCACCATGACCTTGCGGTTGGGGTCACGCATGCGAGCCGCATCAGCCACCCGGCCGAATTGCTCGAGCATGGCCACATACACCGGGTTGTACACAGGCTCATGACGCTGCTGTAGGCCCCGGTAATGCCGTGGGCAGCGACCATGTCTTGGTCGATGGACATGGCGTTGCGACGCAAGAGCAGCTGAGCCTCAAAGAAGTCGCGGTGGGCTTCGCACAGGCTGCAGGAAGTGGAGGCAGGAGCCGCCAGCCATAAGTGGGGGAGATTGGGTGGTGAGAAAAATACATTCAAAAATATTAATTTTTCATAAAAATTACACACAAAAATAATATAAACAGGGCATGAATTCCTTACGCGCCCAACGACACACAAATCACTCTGCCGAAACCACCAAGCAAGTGCTTGGATGCCTCGCCATGTTGGCTCAGTTTCATGGGCTTACCGTGGAGTTGCAGCAAGTGGTTCGCAAATTAGGTCTGGACGACTTACCGCCCAACCACATCACCTACCTCACCCTCGCCAAAGAGATGGGGTTTCATGCACGCATGCGTCAGCCGGCCCTTCAAAGGCTGGGCCATATCGGTTTGCCAGCCGTGGCGTTTGACCAAAATGGCAGCGCATTCATTTTGGCGGCTGTTCATCACAGTCAGGACACACGGCAATATTTGATCCACAGACCAGATCAAAGAATGCCCGAAAAGCTCAGCGAAGAAGACTTCACAAGCTGCTGGGATGGTTGTTTGTTGATGGTGACCTCCACCTCTTCGCTGATTGGAGAGTTGGCCAAGTTTGACTTCAGCTGGTTCATACCTGCCATCGTCAAATACCGAAAAATGCTTTCAGAGGTTTTGTTGGTTTCGGTGGTTTTGCAATTATTTGCACTGGCAACACCGATATTCTTTCAAGTGGTGATGGACAAGGTGCTGTTGCACAGCGCCATCACCACCTTGAATGTCATCACCATCAGTTTGATCGTTGTGACCTTGTTTGATGTCACACTGAATTTCTTAAGAAGTTATGTTTTTGCCCATACCAGCAGTCGAATAGATGTGGAATTGGGCGCCAGAATGTTCAGGCATTTAGTAGCCTTGCCACTGGCGTATTTTCAAGCACGCAGGGTAGGAGATTCTGTTGCCCGGGTAAGGGAACTAGAAAACATCAGGGAGTTTTTAACGGGACAAGGTCTGACCTTGATTCTGGATTTGTTATTTTCAGTTATTTTCTTGGGGGTCATGTTTTTCTACAGTGAGAAATTAACTTATGTGGTTCTCGCATCAATTCCTTTCTATTTTCTGTTGGCCTTGGTTGTCACGCCCATATTAAGAAAAAACCTCGACGATAAATTCAATAAAGGCGCTGAAAGTCAGTCGTTCTTGGTTGAATCAGTATCCAGTATTGACACTGTTAAATCCATGGCACTTGAAACCCGATGGGTGAACCGTTGGGATGAATTGCTGGCAAATTATGTCAAAGCCAGTCTTAAAATCAACAAAATAAGTTTGATTGCAAATAATGGTGTGCAACTCATCAGCAAAATGGTCACGATTGCGATCACATGGCTGGGTGCAAGTTATGTCATTGAAATGGAAATGACGGTCGGCGAGCTGATCGCCTTCAATATGCTGGCGTCGCATGTCTCCAGTCCTATTATTCG
>NZ_CAMDLM010000057.1 GCF_945901735.1 Limnohabitans sp. Rim8 | reverse complement strand
CTACGCACCAAGATCAAATCGGTGGAAAACACCAAGAAGATCACCAAGGCCATGGAGATGATTTCCGTCTCCAAAATGCGCAAAGCGCAGGAGCGTATGCGCACGGCCCGGCCTTACAGCGAGAAGATTCGCACCATTGCGAGCCATCTTGGCCAGGCCAACCCAGAGTATGTGCACCCCTTTATGAAGCGCAACGACGGCAAGTCGGTGGGTTTCATTGTGGTCACTACGGACAAGGGTTTGTGTGGTGGCTTGAACACCAACTTGTTGCGTGCCGTGACGGTTCAATTGCGTGAAACACAAACCCAGGGTAAAACCCCTGTGGCGGTGGCCATCGGTGGCAAGGGTCTCGGGTTTTTGAACCGTGTCAATGCCAAGGTGGTGTCTCATGTGACACAACTGGGTGACAAACCGCACCTGGACAAGCTGATCGGCCCTGTCAAGGTCATGCTCGATGCGTACGCTGCTGGCGAAGTGAGTGCGGTGTACCTGTGCTACAACAAGTTTGTCAGCACCATGGCGCAAGTGCCTACCATCGACATGCTGCTGCCCTTGTCTGCCGCCGATATGCAGGCCGAAACCAAAGCAGCGGGTCACACCCACGCTTGGGATTACATCTACGAACCCGATCCCCAATCGGTCATTGACGATTTGTTGATCCGCTATGCAGAGGCTCTGGCTTACCAAGCTGTAGCCGAAAACATGGCCTCAGAACACGCAGCACGGATGGTGGCCATGAAGGCCGCCACAGACAACGCTGGCAATGTGATTGGCGAACTCAAACTCGTCTACAACAAGACCCGTCAAGCCGCCATCACCAAAGAACTGTCGGAAATCGTCTCTGGCGCAGCCGCGATCAGCGGTTGATTCCCAGTTCAGCAAATTCAAATTATTTGGAGCGAAAAATGCAAGCCCAAGGAAAAATTGTCCAGTGTATTGGTGCCGTGGTCGACGTGGAATTCCCACGCAACCAGATGCCCAAAATTTATGACGCGCTCAAAATGGACGGCTCTGCGCTGACCCTGGAAGTGCAGCAGCAACTCGGTGACGGCATCGTGCGCACCATTGCGCTCGGCTCATCCGACGGTTTGCGCCGCGGTTTGATCGTGTCCAACACCGGCAACCCCATCACCGTTCCCGTGGGCAAAGCCACACTGGGCCGCATCATGGACGTGCTCGGCTCACCCATCGACGAGCGTGGCCCCGTCAGCCAAGAACTGACCGCATCGATTCACCGCAAAGCGCCTGCTTACGATGAACTAAGCCCTTCACAAGAGCTGCTGGAAACCGGCATCAAGGTGATTGACTTGGTTTGCCCGTTCGCCAAGGGCGGCAAGGTCGGCCTGTTCGGTGGCGCCGGTGTGGGCAAGACCGTGAACATGATGGAACTGATCAACAACATCGCTAAGGCGCACAGCGGCTTGTCCGTGTTCGCAGGTGTGGGTGAGCGTACCCGTGAAGGTAACGATTTCTATCACGAGATGGCCGATTCCGGCGTGGTGAACCTCGAGAACCTGCCAGAGTCCAAAGTGGCCATGGTTTACGGTCAAATGAACGAGCCCCCAGGCAACCGTTTGCGCGTCGCCTTGACTGGTTTGACCATTGCTGAATCCTTCCGTGACGAAGGCAAAGACGTGTTGTTCTTCGTGGACAACATCTACCGCTACACCTTGGCCGGTACCGAAGTGTCCGCTTTGTTGGGCCGTATGCCTTCCGCTGTGGGCTACCAGCCTACATTGGCCGAAGAAATGGGCCGTTTGCAAGAACGTATCACTTCGACCAAAGTCGGCTCGATCACTTCCATCCAAGCTGTTTATGTGCCTGCCGATGACTTGACCGATCCGTCACCTGCTACGACCTTTGCTCACTTGGACTCCACCGTGGTGTTGTCTCGTGACATCGCTTCGCTCGGTATCTACCCTGCGGTCGATCCCCTGGACTCCACCAGCCGCCAGCTCGATCCATTGGTGGTGGGTATTGACCATTACGAAACCGCCCGCGCTGTGCAAGGCACATTGCAGCGTTACCGCGAACTGCGCGACATCATCGCCATCATGGGCATGGACGATTTGGCACCTGAAGACAAGCTGGCCGTGGCCCGTGCCCGCAAGATCCAGCGTTTCCTGTCGCAGCCTTTCCACGTCGCTGAAGTGTTTACCGGCTCTCCCGGCAAGTACGTCACCTTGGCTGAAACCATCCGTGGTTTCAAGATGATTGTGGCTGGCGAGTGCGATCACCTGCCAGAACAAGCTTTCTACATGGTCGGCACCATCGATGAAGCATTCGAAAAGGCCAAAAAGGCAGCTTAAAGCCGTGCCGCGGGGTCGCTGTTCAGCCTTCCCGTAGCCCGCTTGAACGCACCTTTTTAAGGAGAAAACATGAACACCATCCACGTTGATGTGGTCAGTGCAGAAGAGTCCATCTGGTCGGGCGAAGCCCGGTTTGTGGCCTTGCCCGGTGAGTCTGGCGAACTGGGCATTTACCCACGCCACACGCCACTGATCACCCGCATCAAAGCCGGTTCGGTTCGCATCGAGAAGGCCGACGGCGGCGAAGAATTCGTTTTCGTGGCCGGTGGCATTTTGGAAGTGCAGCCTGACTGCGTGACCGTGATGTCGGACACCGCGATTCGCGGCAAAGACCTCGACGAAGAAAAAGCCAATGCGGCCAAACAATTGGCCGAAGAAGCTCTGCGCAACGCCAACAGCGAAATCGATTTGGCTGTTGCGCAGTCTGAATTGGCGGTGCTGGCGGCCCAGTTGTCGGCCCTGCGTAAATACCGTAAAAAGTAATTTGATTTTGTTCAAGCCAGTCTGAGCTAGGCAACAAGAAAATGACCCAAACCCGGCACAGTCCCTTGTGACCGGGTTTTTTCTTGGGGTGTTTGGATTCATCAAGCACCATGTCACATCATGAGACGCGAACGCAGGGCCGATTCGAGCAAAAACCATCAGGCAAAACAGTCTGAATCGAGCACCACCAGCCAAGTGAAGCTGAGCCAAAGCACGGTACAAGAACAGGTAAACAATGCAAAATGATGCGATGAACCGCTGGACCAGAACAAGCCCATGAAACGCGCAAAACTCCAAGCGGCAGTGGTCGGCGGCACGCCGGATGAAATCGAACAGGCCTTTTACGAAGCCTTGCACAAAGCCGACATCGAAAAACTCATGTCATGCTGGGCGGAAGAGGACGACATCGTCTGCGTGCATCCGGGTGGCGGACGCCTGATTGGGGCGGGGGCGATACGCGCCACTTTCGAGGCCATGTTCAACAATGGCAGTGTTCAGGCATTTCCCGAACGGGTCTACAAGGTGGAATCATTGGCCAGTTCAGTGCACCACCTGGTTGAAAGGGTGGAAGTCATCACACCGCAAGGAGCAAGGCAGGCCTACGTGATCGCCACGAACGTCTACCACAAGACCCCGCAAGGCTGGCGCATGGTGGCCCACCACGCCAGTCCAGGCACGCCCCAAGATGCCGTCGATGTGGAAACCAAACCCACGGTCTTGCACTAAAAGCGCATGCAATACCAAGCACCCGCCTGGCTACCCGGTGGACATGCCCAGACGATTTGGCCTGCACTGTACGCGCGCACAGTAGCGGGGACGATCCCACCCATGAGCAGAGAACGGTGGAGAACACCCGACGCTGATTTTTTGGACATCGACAAACAGATGGCCAGTCGAGCAGATCGACCCATGCTGGTCCTTTTTCACGGTTTGGAAGGTTCTTCGATGAGCCACTATGCACAGGCATTTGCCGCTTGGGCTGATGAACAAGACATGCATTTTGCTGTGCCCCATTTCAGGGGCTGCAGTGGTCAGTTGAACCTCGCGCCGCGCGCCTACCATTCAGGGGATCATGCAGAGATCAACTGGGTGTTGGAGCGACTTCGCAGTGAACACCAGGCCGCAGGGGGTCAAATACTGATGGCCGTTGGCATTTCCCTGGGAGGCAATGCATTGATGCACTGGGCCGCTTTGCAAGGTCATCAAGCTACGCTCAAAGCCGATGCGATAGCCGCCATCTGCGCGCCACTTGACCTGATGCAAAGTGGACTCGCCATAGGTCGGGGGTTGAACCGGCAGATCTACACGCCCATGTTTCTACGCAGCATGAAGCCCAAGGCCCTGGCCAAATGGGCGCAACATCCAGGCCTGTTTGATAAGGCGGCCTTGATGGCCGCCAAAGATCTCTATGCATTTGATGACGTCTTCACTGCCCCTTTGCATGGCTTCAAGGGAACCGACGATTACTGGACCCATGCGTCAGCCAAGCCCCTGATGCGCGACATTCGATTACCCGCGCTCGCGCTCAATGCCTTGAATGACCCTTTTGTACCCGCCAACAGTCTTCCAGCTAAGGGCGATGTGTCCAACAGCGTGACCCTCTGGCAACCCGAGCAAGGCGGCCATGTTGGGTTTGCACAAGGGATGTGGCCGGGTCATGTGAGGGCAGCACCTGAAGCGGTCGGCGGCTGGTTGTTGCAGGTCACAGGACAGAACACAAAGACAAGGGAGGCAAGACATGGATGACATCGTTCGGCAAGCCATGGTCAAATGGCCTGATGTCCCGGATTGTTATGGTTGGCTGGGTCTGGACAGCCGGGGGCAATGGTGGATGCGCGATGAGCGGGTGCAAGCACTGGGCGCTTTCCAAAGCGGTCAGCCTGGCGTCAAAGGCTCGTTGTTGAGACATGAAAAACTGATCGACTTCATCCAACGCAACTATGAGTTCGATGCGCAAGGGCAATGGTATTTCCAGAACGGACCGCAAAGGGTTTACGTTGAACTCGAGATAACGCCCCACATCTGGCGCATTGAAAATGACTTCACGGTGATGGCGCACACCGGGGTGATGGGAGAGGTCCACAAAATTCTGGTGGACGAAAATGGCCTGGTCTACTTGGACACCACACGGGGTTTGGGGCTGGTGCACACACTGGATGTGGCCAGGGCTGCGCAAGCGATAGAGATGGGGCGATGGACTTTGGAGGATGCTGCAGCGAAGGATTTGCCTGCCCTTTATGCGTATGAACTGAGCCCATTCAAGGTGAAAAGCGGACAAAAACAGGCATAAAAAAACCGACGCTGCACGTCGGTTTTTTGGGGAGTTGTCAAATTATTTGGCCGCTTCTGGGGCTTTGGGCTCGTCGAACTTGCCACCCCCTGAATTGGCCAAGTGGACCACTGCGCGTGCAATCTCGGTATCGTTGAAATCGCCACCACCCTGGGCACCCATCGCTCCCTTGCCCTTGAGGGCGGAGTTCACCAAGCCTTCAAGGCCTTGGCCCAAACGTGCACGCCATGCACCGGCATCTGCAAACTTCGGTGCGCCAGCAGCACCGGCGTCATGGCATGCCGCACACTGTGCTTTGTAAACGTCAGTACCAGGTTTGAGAGGGCGATTGGCATCGCGCACTTCAACAACACCCACCTTCTGGATGCGCATGGCCGTGGCTTTTTCGGTATTGACCGCGCCCGCAGCGGGCTTGTTGGCCGAAGTCACGTAATACACCAAGCCAATGATGATGAACACTGGGATGACAAAAGAGGCCAAACTCAACAAAAGCATCTGCTTGGGGGTTTTGACCGGGCCGGTGTGGGCTTCGTGCTGATCGTGGCTGTTGTCGCTCATGAGATCCTCTGTTGGGGCTTGACCACAAGGGCCAATGTGTAGATCAAAAACAACCTCAGATTATAGCGTTGCACCCTTCATCGAACTTTCAAATCAGGTGATCAACAGTGCAGGCGTGACATAATCCGAGCATTAAAGTGCGGCTGTAGCTCAGTGGATAGAGTATTGGCCTCCGAAGCCAAGGGTCGTGGGTTCGATCCCCGCCAGCCGCACCATGGTTTTTTTCGTCGCCCTGTGAAAACACGGCAGACTCAAGCAGCGCAAGGCCGACTGATGAACAAGCGTCTTTTTGCAAGATCCAAGCAAACGGCGCCAAGATTCAGGTTCTGCAAGAGGCGATCACGCCAGTCAGGTAGGCATGTAACCAGACCGCCGACATGGGGCCTGATACCACCTGGATCGATGAACTGGCGCCTGCAGGCATGCTGGCTTTCAAATCTTTTTCGGCTGTAATTAACACCACCGACAAAGGCGTATTTCCACGCTGGTTAAAGTTTTCAAGAGCCTGAAAAGTCTTTTCTTGTTGGGTCCTTGGCATTGACATTTCGACCACAATCATGTCGGGTTTTTGGCTTGACAATTCCAGCAATGCCTCTGTCACCGAATCAAAGAAATTCACACCAATCGGCAATTTCCATAAAGCGCATTCCGCTTTGAGTTTCACAAACAAAGGTGGCGATTCGATCACGACCGTGACATTGGGCTTGTGCGAGGGTTTGTATTGAGAACCCACCACATGTCGTGAAACTGTTTGGTAAGACATGATCGAGTCCAGCGATATGCGGCGATGTCCGCCCCGGGTTTTCCATCCTTTGAGGTCACCCTGATCGACCAAAGTTTGCACCAAGGTGGTGGACAAACCCAAAATGCGAGCAGCTTCGGCAGTACTCAAAAATTGAGGCGTCTGAGTCACAGCCTTGGATGAAGAACTGGTTTTGTTGACTGTGCTGGGTCGATCTGTAGCGATCACTGGGGAAGTTTCATCGGACATATTGATGCTCCAGATCTAAGTTGTTATTTCACCGTTCACGCCAAGCTTGCGTGACGCTTTGTCGCCCACCCAGACGAGGCACGCGGTCGTGTGAGAGGAAAAAATCCAAAAATAGGTCATTCTGGAGAAATCAGGGCGGATGAAATATTAACTACGTTAAAAACGAAATTCTCGCCAAAAAAAAGGGCCAACGAATCCGCCAATTGGCGTACTGCCGTTAAATAAAAAACCAAAAATGGTGATTTCGTGCAAAAAAATGTTTAGCCCCGAAAGTCAGTGGCGTTGCATCGCACCGTCTGGGATTAGCGCGGACCTGTGAAGCGCGCTCGAATTCTTGCGAATGCAAAGCGACACGCTCAAGTCAAAACAGACCAGCTCAGACGCCGTAACGGTCTCGGTAGGCCTGCACAGGGCCCAGGTGAGCTTGCAACTCCGGCTGGTTTTGACCGGCCAGGAAAGCCAGCAGGTCTGAAAGTTGGGCGATGGTGCTCACCTGCATGCCCAAAGTGTGGCGCACATATTGAACCGCGCTGTGCGACAAGTCCTTGATCGTGCCGTCGGCCTGTTTTTCAGTGGCCATTTCCTGGCGATCTAGCGCAATCGCGATGGCATGTGGTGTGGCACCTGCGGCCTGGATCAGCGCAATCGACTCGCGTGCAGCGGTGCCTGCGCTCATCACATCGTCCACGATCAGCACGCGGCCCTGTAGGGGCGCACCCACCAATGATCCACCTTCGCCGTGGTCCTTGGCTTCTTTGCGGTTGTAGGCAAAGGGCACATTCTTGCCTAGGCGGGCCAACTCGATGGCCACCGCTGCACCCAGGGGGATGCCCTTGTAAGCCGGGCCGAAGATCATGTCGAACTCGATACCGCTGGCCAGCAAGGCTTTTGCATAGAATTGCGCCAGTCGACTCAGCTTGGCACCGTCGTCAAACAGACCGGCGTTGAAGAAGTAAGGGCTCATGCGACCGGCTTTGGTCTTGAATTGCCCAAAGCGCAAGACGCCCGAATCGACCGCAAACTGCACAAATTCCTGAGCGAGCGCCTGCATCTCGGCGCTGCTTGCCTGTCCTGTCACCATGGGGAAATCCTTGTTCAAACTCACCAGCCTCAACCTCAACGGCATCCGTTCGGCCACGACCAAGGGCGTTGAAGCCTGGCTGGCGCAAGAGAAACCCGATTGTATTGGCGTGCAAGAGGTCAAAGCCCAAGCCCCCGATGTGGCGGGTAAGTTTGAAGAACTCGCGGGCCTCAAGGGGTACTTTCACTTTGCCGAGAAAAAAGGCTACTCGGGCGTGGGTGTTTACACCCGCCACGAACCCAGTGACGTGGTGGTGGGTTTTGACGGCGGCGAGTTCGACGTCGAAGGCCGTTATGTCGAAACGCGCTTCGACACGCCTGCACGCAAGCTGTCCATCATCAGTGTTTACTTTCCCAGCGGTTCGTCTGGCCCCGAGCGGCAAGAGGCCAAGTTCCGGTTTTTGAGCGTGATGTACCCGCACCTGATGGCCCTGAAGGGCGAGCGAGAGTTCATCGTCTGTAGCGACGTGAACATCGCGCACCAGCAAGCTGATTTGAAAAACTGGCGCAGCAACCAGAAGAACAGTGGCTTTCTGCCCGAAGAGCGCGCCTGGATGACCCAATTGACCACCGAAGGCGGCTTGGTGGACGTGTACCGCCGCCTGCAGCCGCACACCACCGACGCGTGCTACACCTGGTGGAGCAACCGAGGTCAAGCCTATGCCAACAACGTGGGCTGGCGGCTGGACTACCACCTGGCCACACCTGCTGTGGCCGAAAAGGCCCGCACCGAGCACATTTACAAAGGTGAAAAATTTTCCGACCACGCCCCGATCACGATCGGCTACGACCTGAGTTTGTGACTTGTGGCGTGGTGAGCATGGACCCCGGACCCAGTCCGGGGTGACAGTCAAGCGTTGTCATACCGGACAATTTGCTTTGTCATCCCGGACGTCATCCGGAACCATCTCAATGGCGCGTGTACGTCAGCATGCGTCCCTTGTAAGCCTCTGCGCCATCGTGAGTGGCCTGGTCCAGCACTTGTTCGTACATCGTAAAACCCGCCTGTGCCATGTGTTTGTGAAAGGCGGCGCGGTTGCCTCGGTTGGGGTCGATCACCCAGATCTCTGAATGGACGGCAGCGTGTTCGTCTATGAATCGCGCCAGTGTGCCCGCGTCGTCGCGCTCGTACAAGATGTCACTGCCCACAATCAGGTCGAACAGGCCGCAAAGCGGCGCATCCTGGGCATGTGTGAGAACAGGCAAGCCGTCATCGCGGGCGGCAGCTGTGCCCCACAGCCCATGACGGTAGGGCATGGGCAACAAGCCATTGAGGCGGGAGTTCTCGTCCAAAAAAGCATGCGCCAGCGGGTGGCAATCGCTGGCCGTGACCTGAGCCCCTCGGCGGTGCGCCACCAAACTGGCCAGGCCCAAGCCACAACCGATCTCCAAAATGCGCTCGCCAGTCACAGGGCGGCGCGCCATGCGCTCGGCCAAGCGCATGCCCGAGGGCCACAGCAGGCCAAACAGGGGCCAGGTGGCGGATGAAATACCCAGGTTCAACGCTTCGTCCAGAGGATCGTAGAACTGGTGCTTGTCGAGAAGGGAGCGGATGAGCAAGTCGTCCACGCCTGCAACCGCAATGCTTTCCTGTTTGGTCAGGTAGCCGGGTGAACTGGTTTGCAAAAAAGCTATCGGTGCAGCGCGCAAGCCAATGATCAAAAGGCGCTGGCTGATGGGGAATGTACACCAAGCCTAACTGAGTGGGGTACCTTGCACCTTGGCTTTTGGGATAATCTAGTTCATGCTGCAATACCAAACTATTCCCGTCACGCCCTTCCAGCAAAACTGCTCACTCGTGTGGGACGACCAGAGCCGCCAGGCGGCAGTCGTTGATCCGGGGGGCGATCTGGATTTGATTTTGGACGCGGTGCGCCGCCATGGCCTCAAGCTCGAGCAGATCTGGATCACCCATGGCCATCTGGACCACGCCTCGGGCACGGCCGACTTGGCCGAGCAACTCGGGGGCTTGCCGATCATCGGGCCGCACCCGGCAGACCAGTTCTGGATCGATGGCTTGCCGCAGGCCGCTGCGGCCTATGGTTTTCCGCCTGCGCGGGTGTTCAAACCCACGCGCTGGCTGGCCGATGGCGACACCGTCACGCTGGGGGCGCACACTTTGCAGGTGCGCCACTGCCCGGGCCACACGCCCGGCCATGTGGTGTTTTATTCACCCGACATCAAGCGCGCTTTTGTGGGCGATGTGCTGTTTGCCGGCAGCATTGGCCGCACTGATTTTCCGCAAGGCAACCACGACGATCTGATCGCCAGCATCACCGAGCGCTTGTGGCCCATGGGCCATGACACCGTGTTCATTCCCGGGCACGGGCCTGAGAGCACCTTTGGCCGCGAGCGGCAGAGCAACCCGTTTGTGCGTGACCGTTAAGGGGATGGACACCCGATCAAGTCGGGTAGGAGGCCTCAAAGGGGTGCATTAGCCCCGGCGGGCTTGTTCGTAGAGGTGCTGCACCTTGGGCAAGTTCGCTTGCAGTTCCTGAATGCGGTTGTTGCCGCTGGGGTGTGTCGACAAGAACGAGGGGCCACCGTTGTTACTGGCCGCTTGCATCTTCTGCCACAAAGTCACGCTGGCTTCGGGCCGGTAACCGCCGCGCGCGGCGATCTCCAGGCCCACCAAGTCTGATTCGGTTTCGTCGTCGCGGCTGTACTTCAAGGTGAGCAATTGTGTGCCCAAGCTGGCCGCCGCATCGCCCAAAGAGCCCAGCCCCAGCAATTGCGAAGCAATGGACAAGCCAATGCCAGTGGCCTGGGTTTTGGCCAGGCGCTCACGGGCGTGTTCGCGCAGGGCGTGTGCCATCTCATGCCCCATGATCATGGCCACTTCGTCGTCGTTCAGACGCAGCTGGTCCAGGATCCCGGTGTAAAACGCGATCTTGCCGCCGGGCATGCACCAGGCATTGATCTGTTTGTTGCCAATCAGGTTGACCTGCCACTTCCAGTCTCGTGCGCGCTGGTTCCAGGGCGTGGTGTGCGGAATGAGTTTTTGAGCGATGGTGTGCAGGCGTTGCAGTTGCGGGTGGCCGTCGGGTGCCAATGCGTTTTTGGCACGGGCTTCGGCCAGTACCTGTGCGTATTGCTGGCGGGCCGAATTTTCCAGCGTCTCGGCGGGCACCAAGTTGCGCAAACCCGAGGCCGAGCCCACATCGACCTGGGCCAGCGCCGAGCCTGCGGCGCCCGCACCAGCGGCCAGGAGGAAGGCCCGCCGGGCTTGCCAGCGCGGCGATGAAGGGGCCGTTGCGTCGGCATCGGCGTGGGCGGAGGAGGTTTTGAGGTTGCAAATAAAGCACATGGTCTGTAAATCATAACGAATGCAGCGGGTCTTGCATGCTTGTACGTTGTACGCGCGCGATGTACGGGGGGCAAATGTCTTCGGCGACAGCGGGCACTGCCGCTGCTCGCGCTGCAGTTGATAATCCGCCAATGTCTGACCTTGCCCCATCTGCCCCCCAAAACGGCCACACGCCACCTGCCACGGTGCGCACCTGGCGCGAGGCGCTGCGCCTGTACCTTCAGCCCGCCAGCTTGCGCATGCTGGCGCTGGGCTTTGCGGCGGGCCTGCCGCTGCTGCTGGTGCTGGGCACGCTCAGTTTTCGGCTGCGCGAGGCGGGCATTGACCGCAGCACCATTGGCTACCTCAGCTGGGTCGGGCTGGCCTATGGCGTGAAATGGATGTGGGCCCCGCTGGTCGACCGCATGCCCATTCCCTGGCTCACACGCCAACTGGGCCGCAGGCGCAGCTGGCTGCTGGTGTCGCAGCTGGTCATCGCGCTCGGGCTTGTAGGCATGGCCCTGAACGACCCTTCACAACTGCTCGGTCCCTTGGTCGCTTGTGCTTTGGCGGTGGCCATCGCTTCGGCCACGCAAGACATCGCGCTGGACGCCTACCGCATTGAATCGGCCGAAGTGAATGCCCAAGCCGCCTTGGCGGCCAGCTACCAGACGGGTTACCGCCTGGCCATGATCTGGGCCGGTGCGGGCGTGCTGTGGATTGCCGCCTGGGCGCAAGGCGAACAATCCACGGGCTATGCCCAGTCGGCATGGCAAGCGGGTTACTTGGTCATGGCGCTGAGCATGCTGCCCGGCATGCTGGTGGTGCTCGGTTCGCCCGAGCCGGTGCCCGCACCCTTTGCGCCTGCGCGCAACGTGGCCGAGTGGCTCAAGGGCGCGGTGGTCGAACCTTTTGCTGATTTCTGGCTGCGTTACCGCTGGCAGGCCGTGCTGCTGCTGGCGCTGATCGCGGTCTACCGCATCAGCGACGTGGTCATGGGCATCATGGCCAACCCGTTTTATGTGGACATGGGTTTCACCAAAGAAGAAGTGGCGACTGTCACCAAGTTGTACGGCGTCATCATGACCTTGGTGGGTGCATTTTTAGGCGGCGCCATGGTTCTGCGCTGGGGCGTGATGCGTGTGCTGATGCTGGGCGCAGTTCTCAGCGCATTGACCAACATGCTGTTTGCTTGGCTGGCCTTGCACGGACACGATGTGTATGCCTTGATCGCCGTGGTGTCAGCAGACAACTTGGCCAGCGGCATCGCGTCAGCCGCCTTCATCGCGTATTTGTCTTCGCTGACCAATGTGCAGTACTCGGCCACGCAGTACGCACTGTTTAGCTCGCTCATGCTGTTGGCGCCGAAGTTTTTGGCGGGCTTTTCTGGCTTGGCGGTGGACGCCGCGGGCTATGCATGGTTTTTCATGGGCACGGCCGCTTTGGGTGTGCCCGTGCTGTTGCTGGTTTGGTTGGCCAGCCGTTTTCATTCTTCAGGAGACTAGACCTATGTTGCACACCTTACCCTCACGCCGCCTGACACTGCTTGCCGCCGCCTTGTTGCTGCAAGCGGGATGGGCATGGTCGCAAGCCTTGCCCACTGCAAGCCCTGAGTCGGTGGGTGTGTCATCTAAACGATTGGAAAAAATCTCGCAAACCATGCTAGCCGAGGTGGAGCAAAAACGCTTGCCC
>NZ_CAMDLM010000056.1 GCF_945901735.1 Limnohabitans sp. Rim8 | reverse complement strand
GGACGACGGCAGCGGCGTCATTTTCTCGGGCGTCATCCAACCGCCAGTGCTCGGGTCGTCACAAACCCCTGCTGAGGAACCCGTGGCCACCACCCCGGTGGCCGATCCGGCCGTGCAGACCCTGGCCGACGACGACCGCCCAGTCACCGTCAATGACGTGACCGTCAACGAAGGCTCGCCCTTTGCGGTGTTCACCGTGGGCGGCAAAGAAGGCCAATACGTCCAGCTCGACCTGCAGCCCACAGGCTCAGGCACGGGCCACGCCACCTTGGGCGCCGACACCGCCACCGCGCTGGAGTTCTGGAACGGCAACGCCTGGACGGCCTACACGCCCGGCACCTTTGTGCAGATCCCGGCTGACGGCGACGGCACCCCCAACGAAGCCGCCAACCTGCTGGTGCGTGTGGCCATCCAGCCCGACACGCTCAGCGACAACGGCGAGACCTACACGCTCACCGCCAGCAACACCGGTGGCGCCAGCGACACCGGCCTGGGCACCATCACCGACGACGGCACGGGCACGGTGTTTGACACCGCACCCAACCCGGCCACAGCCAACGCACCGGCCACGCCTGGCACACGGCCCACAGCCACCACCCCGGTGGTCGATCCGGCCGTGCAGACGGTTGCTGACGATGACCGCCCGGTCACCGTCAACAACGTCGAAGTCAACGAGGCCACGCCTTTCATCGTGTGGACCGTGGGCGCCAAACAAGGCCAGTACGTCCAGCTCGACCTCGCCTCCACAGGCTCGGGCGCGGGTCACGCCACCCTGGGCACCGACACCGGCACAGCGCTCGAATACTGGAGCGACAACGCCTGGACCCCCTACACACCGGGCACGCTGGTCAAGGTGCCCGGCAACAACCCATTGGCCGATGGGCAACTGCTGGTGCGCGTTGCGGTCAAGCAAGACAATCCCTACGAGGGCCGCGAACCCCTGAACCTCAAGGCCAGCAATGCTGGCGGGGCTTTTGCCCTGGGTGAAGGCGCCATCCGCGACGACGGCGAAGGCCAGTTGTTTGGCCCGGACAACCGCACGGCCACGCCGGATGCGCCGGCGGCCCTGAGCCTGACGGCACTCGACGACGACCGTGTAGCCGTTCCAGCGCCCCAGCAACTGGCCCCGGCTCCGGCCAGTGTCGAAGTTGCCGTGGCCCCCGCAACCTCACCGGCCCTGCATGTCCAGGAGGCTGTGGCCGAGGGACGTCAGGCCGTCTCCGTCACCGCACCGGGCAGCTCGGCCGGTTTGGTCACGTCGCGGGCCATCTCTGGCGTGGGCGAGGGGCGGAATGAATTGCACCGCACCGACGTGCTGATCGACAAGTTCGAGCGCGTCACCGACCCGCACCTTTATGTGTTGCCCCAGGTCAAGGACACCCGTGGCCAGGCTTTCGATGCCGCGTCGCCAAGTTACGCCTTGCAGTCCGGTTTGCTGGCCGACGAGCTGATGCTCAGCGGCTCCAAGTCGGGCGTCTTGAGGCTCAGCCAATCAGCCCTGGCCGATCCGGCCCTGGCCGGGCAGACCTTGGCCGACCAGACTTTGGCAGCGCTGACAGCGCAGCCCGCGACGGACGAGGCCGTGCAGCAAGCCGCTGCCGACGGCACAGACAACTTGGGCAACATGGGCGAGGCACAAACCCTGGCCCAAAAGCAGGCGCTGCACTTGGCCGCGTCCCGCGCGGCCCTCGCGGCCGAGCCAGCCGATGCACAGCCTGCCCAGGCGCTGGCACGCGGCCAGTTCGGCTTCAGCCAGCAATTGCAGATGAGCGCGGCCAAGCGAGGCACCCAAAGCAATGCCCAAAGCCACACCCCAAGCCACACGCCATGGGCCCGCCCCCTGGCCTGAACGACCACCCTCACAACCCCCTATTTTTCTGAATCACTGACGGAGCTCTCACCATGACACACCGCTTCCAAACCGCCCTCAAACCCGTGACCCTGGCCGTGGCCGCCTTCATCTTGGCGGGCTGCTCCAGCCTCACCCCCCACCCGCTCGAAGACAAAGCCGTGCGCGACCGCGCAGCGGCCGACCGCGTCAAGATGTTTGACCAACAAGAGCCCATCTCGGCGGCCATCACGCTGGACGAAGCGATTGCCCGCTCGCTCAAGTACAACCTGGACCTGCGCCTCAAAAAGATGGAAGTGGCCATCAACGAGCAGCTGCACGAGGTCTCCAAATACGACATGCTGCCCAACCTGGTGGTGGGCGCCGGTTACACGGACCGCAGCAACTACGCAGGGGGCGACAGCCGCCCGCTGTACAGCCCACAAGGCTCGCGTCCCGCTGAGGCCATGGCCCGCACCAACTCGTTCTCGACCTCCTCCGACATGGACCGCCGCCTGCGCTCGGTCGAGTTCAGCTGGAACGTGCTGGACTTTGGCGTCTCGTACTACCGCGCCAAGCAGCGTGCCGACGAATTCCTGATCGCCCAAGAGCGCAAGCGCCGCGTGATCCAGACCACCGTGCACGACGTGCGCTTTGCCTTCTTGCGTGCTTTGGCCGCGCAAAAGCTTGCCGGCGAAGCCGAAGCCGTGATGAAGCAGGCCGAGCAAGCCATCGAGCAGTCGCGTGCGGCAGAAAGCCGCGGCGCCATCCCGGTGCAGATCGCGCTGGCCTACCAGCGCTCGCTGGTGGACGCGGTGGCCCTGCTCAACACCCGCCGCCAAGAGCTGGACTTTGCCAAGGCCGAGCTGGCCGCGCTGATGTCTGCGCCCACCAAGCAGTTCACGCTGGCCGACATGCCCGAGCAAACCCTCAACCCCCTGCCCACCAACCTGGCGGTGCTGGAAGACACGGCGCTCCTGAGCCGGCCCGAGCTGCGCGAGGAGGACCTCAAAAAGCGCATCTCTGGCGACGAAACCCGCCGCCAGCTGATGCAAGCCTTCCCCAACCTCACGCTGGGCCTTGGCCAGCAATACGACAGCAACCGCCTGCTCTACAACAACGACTGGGTGGAGAACTCGGCCCGCATCTCGTGGAACCTGCTGCGCGTGCTCAGCGCCCCGGCCGTCAAGAAAGCAGGAGAGCGCCAGATCGAGACCGACGACGCCCGCCGCCAAGCGCTGTCGATGGCCATCATGACGCAAACGCGCATCGCCGCGCTGCGCTACGGCCTGGCCAGGAGCGACCTGGAGCTGGCGCAAAAGAGCATGGAAGTGGACGCCCGCGTAGCGGCTGTGGCCAAGAGCGGCGTGAGCAGCAAAGCCGAGACCGAGCTGGAGCTGGTGCGGGCCACCGCCCGCTCTGCGGTGTCCAAGTACCAGCGGGCCATTGCGTACGCCAACGCGCAAGCGGCGTACGCCCGCATCCAGCACTCGCTGGGGCAGGACTTTGAGCTGGGCGAGATCGACCAGCTGACGGTGGCGCAACTGGCGGGCAACGTGGGCAAGAGCCTGGCGGCCACAGAAAAGCAGCTGCCCACGGTGCTGCTGGCCAAGGCGGGCCCGCGCCCCAAGGTGCAGCTGTTCCTGGACGAGCAGCAAAGCGGCAAGGCGCTGCTGAGCGGGGTGCAGCAAGCGCTGGCGCGAGGCGGCTTTGATGTAGTGACCAACACACAACCTGACGCCCTGAAGCTGCAGGTGAGCCTTAAGATGGGTGATGCGGCCAAGGGCCTGAAGACGGGCGAAGTGGTGCTGAGCGAAGTGGGCAAGCAAAGCGCGAACTACACGGCCACGCTGCCGCAAGCGCCACGCGAGGCGACCTACAGCGCCATGGGCGAGGCGGCCATCACAGCCAACGTGGGCCACCTGCGCGAGTGGATCGCCAACCGCAAGTGAACGCCAAGAAACACACAACCCAATCTCAACCCCAACCCCAACCCCTAAAAAGCCATTTCATCCCAGGAGCTATAAAAAATGAAAGTCAAACGTCAAAAGCATACAAAACCCGTCATGCTCAAGACCCTGAGCGTGGCGGTCGGACTGACACTCGGATCTTTTGTCTGGGCAGACCCGGTCGTCATTACGGCACAACAAACCTCGCCGGTCACACTTGACGGAGGCGACAGCTTTGAGATCAGGTTGGGTGGAAGCATCAAGCTGGACGACGCCGTCCAGTTCGAGAACAGCGTCACAGTCAGTGGAACCAATAGCGCCATCTTGATTGATGGCTCCATTTATGGACGGGACGCGTGGTCGATCTATCTTGGCAGCGGATCGGTGCTCACAGGCGGCCTCACATTAAAGGGAGGAATCGGACCCGACCCCATCGCCAATGTCCCGGCAGGCGGTGTCGCCGATAAAGGCATTCGACTGGAGGGCGCAGCGATCAATGGTCGCTTTGTGAACAACGGCACCATAAATGTGCGCACAGAAACATTCCAAATGCTTCAAGGCTCCTACCTGGGCGGCAGCTTCCTGAATACGGGCTCAATGATTTCTCAAGTGGGGGGCATCCGGATCAAAGGCACCCTTGATAATGGTTTTGTAAACCAGGGGTTGATTTCTTCAAGCCCTTGCGCGATCGATGTAAGCTGTGGAAGCGCAAAAGGGGTGGAAATCAATGATGGCGGCGGCATAAATGGTGATTTCACCAACTCGGGAACAATTGTGTCTCAGGGCAGTGCCGTCGACGCCTCAAAAGTCACGTTCAACGGTTCAATAATCAACACTGGCACCGTCAGTTCCAGACAAACCACCTTTAAACTGGCCGGCTCTGTGTCATTTGGCGAAAATTTCATTGTGATTGAAAGATCTCCAACCAATATCAATGGTTCTTTCATCAACAGTGGGACTATTCAATCAATCAATAATCTGGCTGTTGAAATCACAAGAAGTATGGTGTCCGGCCATATCGTCAACGAGCTAGGCGGGGTGATTACGGCGAAGGCGCAAGCGGTAAGATTGGACAACGCGACCTTGAGCGGCAGCTTGTTAAACCATGGATCAATCAGCAGTGGAACAAATCATGCTGTGGCCATTGATGGGGGTGAATCTCAGATTCAGGGGTACATCGTCAATACAGGCACGATCTCGACTACCGGTGCTGGATATAAAGGCGTTAGGGTCGCAAGCAGCAGCGCATCAGTTTCCGGTATCACGAATATCGGCACCATCTCAGGTACTCCACCCAATTCCGGTGCTCGAATTGACATCGAACAAAGTGGTTCCTTAGGCACACTGAATAATTACCAAGGCGCTACTGGCTCTGGTGGTGTTGCTCTGTCCTACAGCAATAAACTTCCCACCTTTTACAACATGATCGCCTACGGCGACCGCTACGGCCAGTTGGCGGTGGCCTCTGGTTACACCGGCACGATGACCTTTGGCGTCTTTGGCGGTGATGCCACCTACAGCATTGCGCCTTCTCAGTTGCGCTCGGGCACTTACCAGAACGTGGTGACGGGCGTGGCCAAAGAGGCCTACACCAACATCTTCACCGGTGGTGCCTCTTTCGGCTCGTACAACGGCTTGGCGTGGATGCTGCGCGACGCCACCTACCGCTCGGGTGCTGCCACAGCCTGGGACCTGACCACGCTGAACTTCGGCCTGGACATGGCCGAGCCGCAAAGGGCCCTGCTGGAGCAGCGCCAGTCGGCCATCCGCACTGGCCTGGACCAGGACTGCAAGGCGTTCGACAAGGACAAGCTCTGCGTGTGGGTGCAGGCACGGCGTTCGGGCTTGGGTGACTCACAGGAAAGCGCAGGCGTGGTGACGGTGGCCAAGCGCATCAACGACGACGTGCGCCTGGGCGGCTTTGTGGACATGCCCCTGTCGGGCAACGAGGTGCGCGGCGTGCAAATGAAGTCGCGCTCACCGGTGCTGGGCTTGTTTGCAGCGTATTCGGAAGGCCACACTGGCACCGGCCTGCAAGCGCGTGCGGCAGTGGCCTACCAGGATGGCAAGGCCGACATCACACGCGACAGCTTGTTCGATGCGGCCACCCAGCTCACGGGCTCGGCCAAAGTGGTCAGCCAAGGCGCCTCGCTGCGTCTGGGCTGGGGCACTGAGCTGAACAACCAGGTGCTGGCGACGCCCTATGTGGGCGTGCGCTCGGCCAAGTCCAAGCGCGGTGCATACAGCGACGGTGTGGGCGCGGCAGACCCCTTGAACTTCGCGGCCTATGGCGAGCGCCGTGTGACGAGCTCGCTGGGTCTGGACTTCGATGTTAACCGTGGCCAAGACCTGAGCTACCGCTTGGGTTTGGGCGTGGACCGGGACACGACCAGAACGCTGGACCCTTTCCAGGCCACCAGCAGCCTCTTGGGTGAGCTGAGCTACAGCAACCAGCCCATGGCACGCGCCAAGCGGGTGTTCGGTGCGGCAGGGGTGAACTACATCATCGAGCCCAACAGGACGCTGACGCTGGACCTGCGTGCCAGCCAGATGGACTTTGGCAACAAGCTGGGCTACGCGATGCAGGTGGGCTACCGCATGGCGTTCTGAGCGCCAGCGGCGACCACCGCCCGTGAAGCAGTGCAGGGGCCTGAAAACGGCCCCTGTTTTTAACCCGCCATTTTCTGCTGCTTGCGTTGGAGCAGCAGCTGTTTGGCGCAGTCCAGCAGGCTGTCAAAGTGACCATCGGCCAGGGGATGGCCTGCAGCCGACTCGGGGTTGTCTGAATGCACCAGACAGGCGAGCCCCACCCCGGCCGCACGGGCCGCCGCGATGTCGCTCGGCTTGTCACCGATCAGCACAGAGTCGGTCAGTGACAGGTTCAGCTCACGGGCCGCTTGCAGCAGCAGACCCGGTGCAGGCTTGCGGCAGTCGCATTCGATGGCCAGCCCAGACACAGCACCGCTGGGGTGATGCGGGCAGTGGTACACACCGGCCAGCTGCACCCCTTCGCGCTCGAGCGCCTCGCGCATCGCACGCATCAGCGCCTGGTACGCCTGCTCTGTGAAGTGGCCACGGGCCAGGCCAGACTGGTTGGTCACCACCACCAGGGCGTAACCGGCGTCCTGCAACAGGCGCATGCCCTCGATGGCGCCGGGCAGAAATTCAAAATCTTCCCAGCGGTGCACGTAGCCCTTGTCCTGGTTGATCACGCCATCGCGGTCCAAAAAAGCCGCTTGACGCGTTGGGGGCCAATTGGAACCCTGCGGCTGGCGGATGCGTTGCACCAGCGCGGTGGTGGAGAAACCCTCCACAAACGGCAGTGCCACCGATTGCCCGCCCCAGCTGCGCACCACGCGGGTTTCTTCCAGTGTTTCCATGTCGTAGTCACCGCCTTTGACGTAAATGTCGGGGCGGATGGCACGCAGCAACTCGACCGGTGTGCGGGTCTCAAAAAAAGTGACCAGCCCGACAGACGCCAACCCCGCCAGCACAAAGGCGCGGTCCTGCGCCGCATTGAGCGGCCGGTCCGGCCCCTTGCCCAGCAAGCGGGCAGAGGCATCGGAGTTGACAGCAACCACCAGCGAAGCACCCATCTGGCTGGCCCGTTGCAGGTAACTCACATGGCCGCGGTGCAGCACGTCAAACACGCCATTGGTCATGACCCAAGGGCGCGGCAGCGTCGCCAGCCTGGCGGGCAGGTCTGGCGCCCAACAAATCTTGTCTTGCGGGCTCATCCTCTGAGTTCTTCGTAGCTGAGCGATGCCGTACCGAACTTGGCCACCACCAGACCACCGGCGCGGTTGGCCCAGTCCATGGCTTGTGCCAGGTCCAGCCCGCAGGCGACCATCAAGGCCATCGTGGCAATCACCGTGTCGCCTGCACCCGTCACGTCAGACACTTCACGTGCATTGGCCGGCACCGAGCTGACACGCTCGGCCTCAAACAGCGTCATGCCCTCTTCGGTGCGGGTCAGCAACAAGGCCTGCAGACCCAGCTGCTCGCGCAAGGCCAAGACCTTGTCGCGCAGTTGGGCCTCGCTGGACCAGCTGCCCACCACCTGCGCCAACTCGGAGCGGTTTGGGGTGATGACGGTGGCCCCCCGGTAGCGGTCCCAATCGCGGCCCTTGGGGTCAATGAGCACAGGCTTGCCGGCGGCGCGGGCCATCTCGATCATTTGGCCGATGTGGGCCAAGCCACCCTTGCCGTAGTCCGAGAGAAGCACAACATCATGGTCCGCCAGCAAGGCTGCAAAGCGCTCGACCATGCCAGCCAACACTTCATGCGAGGGCTCTTTTTCGAAGTCAATGTGGTGGCGTTGCCGCCGTCGAGCACAGCCACATCGCGCCGCAGGGGCTGCAGGCGTTTGAGCTGGCCGAATTGCTTGTTGGCGACCTGGTCACAGCTTTGCGCCCAGTAGCTCACGGCCGCGTAGCTGGCGCCGCAGCCGTTGGCCTGGTTGGGCGCAAAGTCCATGTCGACAAAACTGTTGTTTGCCGCGCCTGCAGGCACTTCCATTTGCAGGGCAAACAGGCGCTGGTCTGACGGGTTGGCCGGGGCCATGAGCAGGCCGCCCGCTTGGGCGCCAAAGCCGCTGAACTTGCTCACCTGTTCCACACGCGCAGCGCACTGCAAAATGCCGCGCTGCACCGCAGCCCGTGTCATGGCGTTGGGGCCTTCGTTGTTGGTTGCGGTGTTGGCGTTGGTCGGGCTGACGTTTGGGCTGCCGTTCGGGTTGACTGCAGGGCCCGTGCCAGAGGGGGCGCCGTCTTGCGCGTGGCTGAGCGCACAGGCCAGCAGGCCCAGCGGCAGCAACCATGTGGCAATTGAATGTTGGATAAACAGCATGCGCAATTTGTTTTCGTTTTTGATGAATCTAATCACTAAATTCGCTGAAAGTTCTAAATTGATGCCAAGATTAATCAAGACTTTCGCATCGAACAATCCTGCGATCGGATGATTTTTGAGGTTTTTGTTGGTTTTGCCACAGGTCCAGAACAGCGGTTGGTCCCCATTTTTTCGATGGACATGAGAACCGGCTTTTTGCAGCCGAGTTGAAGGCCAAAAAATCATTCGTTCGTAGGATTGTTGTCGCCCTTGTATTTGTCAAAAATCATTGCCTCTGTGCTTTTGAATTGGCAAATATGAAAAATAAATCGTTATGGGGCGCCGGTGTCGGCGCTTGGTTTGGCGTGGGGCTGTGCTCGGTGGCCATGTCGGCTGGTGCCCAAGCGCCTGCACCCGCTCTGGCTCCCGCTTCGCCACTGGCTTCGACCCCCGCACCCCGTGTGGTGGCGCCCGAGGACCGCATCTTGGTGCAGGCCTGGGCCGAAGCAGAGGCGGTGATTTCGAGCCCGATCGTGGGCTTGATTCAGCAGATGCCTTCGCGCATGGGTCAGCGTTTCGAAAAGGGTGACACGCTGGTGCAGTTCGACTGCACCGAAAACGAGGCCAAGGTGCAGATTGCGCAGTCGGAGTTGACGGCCGCGAGCGAGGCGCTGGAGGCGAAGATCCGGCTGAAGTCGCTGAATGCGGCGTCCGAGATTGAAGTGTCCACCGCCGCCGCGCAGGTGGCCAAGGCCGACGCGCAGCTCAGGCTGTCGCAGCACCAGGTCGGCCAATGTGTGGTGGCGGCGCCGTTCACCGGCTTTGTGGTGCGGGTGATGGGCAAGCCGTTCCAGACCGCCACCGTGGGCCAGCCTTTGCTGGAGGTGATTTCGGCCGGGGTGCCCAAGCTGCGGGTGAGTGCCAGCTCCCACTTGTTCACGCGCATCCGGGTGGGCACGCCGCTGCGGGTGACGATCGATGAGACCGGCATGGTCTACAACGCGCAGGTGAGTTTGGTCAATGCCCGCATTGACCCGGTCAACCAGACTTTCGAGATGGAGGCGCGGTTGTTGGGCTCGGCCAACCGTTTGTTGCCGGGCATGAGTGGCACCGCCGTGATTTCCGGGGCCGCGCCCGCGCCCGCGCCTGCTGCCTCCGGGTCCGCGCCCGCGCCTGCTGCCGTGCGGGGGCGTTGAGCATGAATGCCCCTCAAACCACAGCGCAAGCCACGCTGGCGCAGCCCAGTGCCTGGACGGTGCTGGAGCAACTGGCCACCAAAGCGCGTGCGGCCGACACCGAGCAGGCTCTGTTGTTTGCGGTGGCCAACGACACAAGGGCGCTGTTGCCGTACCGCACCGCGCTGGTGTTCACCGTGCACCACCAAGAGCCGATGCTGGGCTGCGCTTCGGGCCTGACTTCGGTGGACCGGCGCAGCGCTTTTGGCTCTTGGGCCGAGCATGCGGTCAGGGCGTTTTTGCCGCTGCTGGCGCAGCGCCAGCGCTTGAGCGTGCAGGATTTGCCCGAAGACCTGCGCGGGCCCTGGCAGGAGTATTGGCCGACTTCGGTGCAGGTGCATCCGATGCCCGGTTCAGGTGGCGAGTTGTTGGGGGTGGTGGTGTACGTGACCGATCAGCCCTGGCCCGAGGTGACGCTGCCCATGCTCAACGCATTGCACCAGATCCACGGCGTTTGCCTGCAAAACCTGCGGGCACAAAAAAAACCGTTCGACTTTTTCAGGAAGCTGGTGGATGGGCGCGACCTGAAGACACGCAAGGTGCTGCTGCGTTCGCTGGCCGCTTTGGTGGTGGCCATGCTGCTGCCGATCAGGCAGTTCGTGATCGCGCCGGCCGAAATCATCTCGCTCGATTCGATCGCCGTCACCTCGCCCGTGGAGGGCATCGTGGCCGAGTTGGCGGCCAAACCGAACCAGCCGGTCAAAAAAGGCGATGTGTTGATTCGCCTGGATGACACGGCTGTGCGCAACCGCTTGGAGTCGGCCCGGCAAGGGCTGGAGGTGTCGCGTGCCGAATTTTTGGCCGGGGCGCACCGCGCCTTTGTGTCGAACGACAAGACCGCCGAGGCGGGGGTTCTCAGGGGCCGCATCAACGAGCGGCTGGCCGAGGTGGCCTTTTTGCAGGACCAGCTGAAGATGTTCGAAATTCGGGCGGTGCGCGATGGCATTGCCGTGTACGGGCAAGAAAACGACTGGATCGGTAAGCCCATCAGCGCGGGCCAACGCATCATGGAGCTGACCGACAGCACCCAACTGGGTGTGAACGCCTGGGTGCCAGTGGCCGATGCGATCAACATGAGCGCGGGCCAAGACATTCATGTGTTGCTGTACGCCGACCCGCTCAACCCGATGACGGCCCGCGTGGAGCAGGCCAGTTACCAGGCCACCAAGTCGCCCGATGGTGTGGCCGCTTACCGCGTTCGCGCCGTTTTGCCGCCTCAGGACGATGTGCGTTTGGGCTTGCGTGGCAGCGCCAAGATCAATGGCGAATGGGTGGTGCTGGGCTATTTCATTTTCCGCCGCCCCTTGGGTGTGCTGCGTCTGTGGTTGGGGGTCTGAGCCATGGTGTCTCCTGTCGCAGCCAGCCCTGCTGGCGATGCATTGCCCCCACAAGACCCGATCTCGCGCCAGTTGCAGGCGCAAATGGCCCAGAAATTGGCGCTGCCGCCGCTGCGCGAAGACTTGGCTTTGCACCCCGGGGCCACCCAGCGCGATGGCTCGCCGAGCTGGACGATTGAAGACCCGCTCAAGGGCCGCTTTTTCCGGATCGGTTGGCTGGAGTTTGAGGTGCTCAGCCGCTGGCACTTGGGCCAGGCCCAGGCCGTGGCCCAGAGCGTGGCCGCCGAGACGCTGCTGGAGCCCTCGGTGGAAGAGGTGCTGGCGATCAAGCAGTTCTTTTTGCAGCACGAGTTGCTGGTCAACCGCGAGCTATTGCAAAAGGCTGCGCAGGGGCCGCTGCAGCAGCAGAGCATGGCCACCCAGGCGCTGCACAACTACCTGATGTTTCGCCTGCCGCTGGTCAACCCGGACCGCTTTTTGGACCGCTTTTTGCCTTGGTTTGCGCCTTTGCTGGGCCAAAAGGCTTTCACGCTGTCGGCCCTGGCGGGCTTGCTGGGCCTGGCGCTGGCGGTGCAGCAGTGGGACACATTTGTCTCGACGTTTGTCGAGACGCTGTCGTTTCAGGGGCTGCTGAGCTATTCGGTGGCGCTGGCTTTTGCCAAGGTGCTGCACGAGCTGGGCCATGCCTTCACCGCCAAGCGGCTGGGCCTGCGGGTGCCGCGCATGGGCGTGGCGATTGTGCTGCTGCTGCCCATGCTCTACACCGACACGGGAGAGACCTGGCGCCTGACGAGCCGACGCGACCGCTTTGCGATTGCGGTGGCGGGCATGCGCATCGAGCTCATGCTGGCGGCCTGGTGCACGCTGGCCTGGACCTTCTTGCCCGATGGGGCCTTGCGCGGGGCCATGTTCTTTTTGGCCACCACCAGTTGGCTCATCACGCTGGCCATCAACGCCAGCCCGTTCATGCGTTTTGACGGTTACTACATGATGTCGGACGCGACCGGCATTCCCAACCTGCATGACGAGGCGGGCAAGGTGATGCGCCACACGCTGCGCAAGCGCCTGCTGGGCTTGGGCGAGCCCGAGCCGGTGCTCGAAGGCGAGGCCCCGCCGCCCTGGTTGTTGTGGTTTGGTCTGGGCACGGCCGTTTACCGTTTCTTCCTGTTCGTGGGCATTGCCATCACGGTCTATCACTATTTCTTCAAGGCGCTGGGCATCTTTTTGTTCGCGGTCGAGATTTGGTGGTTCATCGCCAAGCCGGTCTGGGCGGAACTGAAGGTGTGGTGGAAGCAGCGGGCGCAGATCCAGCCGCGCCCAGTTTTGCGGGCGGTGTTGGCACTGGGGGCCTTGCTGATGCTGCTGGCCGTGCCCTGGCATGCCCAGGTGCAGGCCGAGGGCTGGGTGCGCTCGGCCCAGGAGTTTTCGGTGTATTCGCCGCGCCCTGCGCGGGTGCTGGCCATGCCGCAAGGCGGAGAGGCACGCACAGGCAGCGTGCTCGCTGGCTTGGAGTCGCCCG
>NZ_CAMDLM010000055.1 GCF_945901735.1 Limnohabitans sp. Rim8 | reverse complement strand
CAAGGTACCGTGGTGCAGCCGCGGATTCACGCCCCCCAAGCTGTGGCTGAGCGAGTGCACGCAGCCCAAGCCTTTTTGAAAAGCCATCGCGCCTTGCATGCTGGCGCTCATCATGTTCAGGCGTGCTTCACGGTCTTGGCCGTTGCTTGTGGCGCGCTCGATATTGGCCCAGCCCCGGGCCAGGCCATCCAGCGCGATACCGTCCGCAGGGGGGTTGAAGGGCGCGGCCATGAAGGTTTCCATGCAGTGCGCCACGGCGTCCATGCCGGTAGCAGCCGTGAGCATGGGCGGCAATCCGAAGGTCAGTTCGGGGTCGCAAATGGCGGCTTTGGGCACGATGAACCAGCTGTGAAAGCCCACTTTGCGGCCATCGTCCAGGATCAAAATCGCGCCCCGGGCCACTTCGCTGCCGGTGCCGCTGGTGGTGGGCACGGCGATGATGGGGGCCACGCGGTCGGTGATCTTGAGCGAACCGCCTTCGATGGTGGCGTAGGTTTTGAGGGGGCCTTCGTGGCTGACGGCAATGGCGACGCCTTTGGCGCAGTCGATGGCCGAGCCACCACCCACGGCGATCAAGCCGTCGCAACCGTGTTGCGTGTACATGGCCGCTGCGGCGCGCACGGCCGATTCGGTGGGGTTTGATGGGGTTTGGTCAAACACGGTGACGGGCAAGCCGGGCAGGGCGTCCAGGGCTTTTTGCAGCACGCCAGCGGCTTTTACGCCCGCGTCGGTCACGATCAGCGGTTTGCGGATGCCCACTCGTTCACATTCGGCCTGCAGAAGCTTGACCGCGCCGAAGTCGATCTGGATTTGGGTGACGTAGTTGATGAAAGACATGCTGAAACTCCAATCAGAGGGCGCGGTTCTGAAGTGACAGAACAGCGGGGCAGGGCGTTGTACGATCAAAGCCCATTTTGATGCAGGAACGCGCTGGTGCCACGCTTGGGCTGTCACCCTTGTTCGCTTTTACCCCTGTGGACCAGCCCTTTTGGCATCGATCACCCCCACACACACATGAGCAGCCACCACACCAACCCCCGCGCCTTGCTGAACACCGCCACGCGCAGCCTGATCGAGCGCGTTGAACGCGCAGGCCGTCCTCCGATGGCCGCCATGGCACCTGCCCAAGCGCGTGCCTTTTACGACATCGGCGGGCCGATGCTCGACCTGCAGCCAGCGCCGCATGTGGACCGGGTGCACAACTTCAGCATCCCGGCACGCGACGGCCACGCCATGCCCGCCCGTTTGTACGCGTCCCACAGCGACACGGCTTTGCCCGTGTTGCTCTACATCCATGGCGGGGGATTTACGGTGGGCAGCCTCACCACCCATGACGTGCTGTGCCGCCAGCTCTCACGCCAAGGCCATTGCGCGGTGGTGTCGCTGGACTACCGACTGGCCCCTGAGCACCGCTTTCCAACGGCCGTGCATGACAGTTGGGACGCCCTGAACTGGCTGCAACAGCATGGCCGATCGCTGAGCTTGGACACCACGCGATTGGCCGTGGGCGGCGACAGCGCAGGTGGCACTTTGGCCACGGTGTGCGCCCTGATGGCCCGTGATGCTGGATTGCCCCTGCGCCTTCAGCTGCTGTTTTACCCCGGCTGCATCGCCCGGCAAGACACCGGCTCGCACCACACGTTTGCAGAAGGCTTCATGCTCGACAAGGACACGGTGGACTGGTTTTTTGCCAATTACATCGACGAAGCCGATCGGCAAGACTGGCGTTTCTCGCCCATGAACGCCCCTGACCACGCGGGCCTGACCCCGGCTTGGATTGGTTTGGCCGAATGCGACCCGCTGGTGGACGAGGGCGTGCAGTACGCCGATGCGCTGCGCATGGCAGGTGTGCCGGTTGATCTGGAAATTTACAAAGGCGTGGTGCATGGCTTCATCACCATGGGCCGCGCCATCCCCGACGCATTGACCGCCCATGCTGCAGCCGGGCGGGCGCTGCGGCAAGCCTTCGACCTCGCGCCCCGTGGGAGCGGTCTCTGACCGCGATAGGATGCCAATTTACGGCCTCTTTGGCTGAGCCAAAGATTGCCCCCTTCAAAGGAACCCCATGAAACGCCAAGATTTCCGTTTGTCTCACCGCATGCGCGTGCGCTGGGTGGAGGTGGACATGCAAAAGATCGTTTTCAACGGTCACTACCTCATGTACTTCGACACCGCCGTCACCGAATACTGGCGGCAATTGGCCATGCCTTTCGCCGAGACCATGCACCAACTGGGCGGCGATTTGTTTGTCAAAAAAGCCAGCGTCGAGTATCACGCCAGTGCCGAGATGGACGACTTTCTGGAGGTGTGCATGCGCTGCGACCGTGTCGGCAATTCGTCCATGACCTTTGTCGGGGCCATTTTTCGGGGCGACGAGTTGCTGATCACCAGCGAGCTGGTCTATGTGTACGCCGACCCGGTGGTCAAAAAGAGTCAGCCGATCCCGTCCGCATTGCGCGACCTGCTCGAAGGCTTTGAGCGAGGCGAGGACATGGTGCAGGTGCATCTGGGCTCGTGGCATGACTTCCAGAAGCTGGCCAGCCCGCTGCGCCACGAGGTGTTTGTGCAGGAGCAAAAAGTGCCTGTCGAGATGGAGGTGGACCACGAGGACGACACCGCCTTGCATGCGGTCGCCCTGAACCGCATGGGCATGCCCCTGGCCACAGGCCGCCTGATCCAACATGCCCCCGGTGTGGCCCGCATTGGCCGCATGGCCGTCAAAAAGCAGATGCGCGGCAGCGACCTGGGCCGTCGCGTGCTGCACGCGCTGATGGACGCCGCGCAGCACCGGGGCGATACCCAGGTGATCCTGCACGCCCAATGCAGCGCCGAGAGCTTTTACAAACGCTCAGGCTTTGCGCCGCACGGGGGTGTTTTTGAAGATGCGGGGATTGCGCACATCGAGATGGCGCGCAAGCTTTGAGCACGTTGCAGCCGATCTGATCGCGTTCGGAGACCGCTCCTAAACAGGGGAAATGGGATTTGGGCTTTTGTGGGAGCGGTCTCTGACCGCGAAAGGCCGCGCTGAGCCGCCAGCTCAGATGTCGGCCAGCAGGGCGTAGGGCAGAGCCAAAATGTCCAGGGCTTCGCCGTCAGAACTGCCCACACGCCAGCCCAACTGCATGCTTTCTGTCGTGCCGCTGACCAGCGCATCAAAACCCTGGCCATCGGGCCTGGCCGCACTCAGCACCACGGTGGCGCAAGGCTGTTCGGGGTCTGCAAGGGTGAACACGTCTTGCCCCGCCGCCATGGCCACCGGGCTGTGTACCCGCGCCGTGCGGCGCTTCAGGGTGCCGCGAAACTGGCTGCGGGCCACGACTTCTTGGCCGGGGTAGCAGCCTTTTTTGAAGTTCACCCCGCCCACCGATTCGTAGTTGAGCATTTGCGGCACGAAGGCCTCGAACAGCGGCTGGGTCACCAGCGTCACGCCGCCCATGACTTCGGCCCAGGCCCAGACTTCGGGGGACAACTCAGCACCGGCAGGCTGTGTTTGCGAAGGCGCGCCCAGCCACAAAGCTCGAGGCACTTGCACATCGCCCAGCACAGCGGGATACAACGCCACGGCGTGGGCCCCGTCGGCGCTGGCGGTTTGCCAAGGGGAGGCCTCAGCCAAAACGGCGCGGGCGTTGTCGCCCAACAAGCCGCGCAACTGCCACGAGGCGGTGGCGTCGCTCATTTTGACCTTGGCGCGCAGCACAAACATCGACAGGCGCTTGAGCGTTTGGGCCAGCAAATCGAGGCTCATGATCAGCAGCACGTTGTCGGGCGCGGTTTTGATGACGACAAAACTGGCCTGCATGCGGCCCTTGGCCGAGCAAAAAGCGGCCAGGCGGGACTGGCCCACGGGCAAAAGCAGCACGTCGTTGCTCAGTTGGTTGTGCAAAAAATTGGCCGCATCCTCGCCGTGGGCCTGAATCACGCCCAAGTGGGGCAGGACGGCAACGCCCTGGAGCTGGGCCGCGAAGTGGTCGATGGGGGCGGTGGATGAGGTGGTCATGGCAAATGGTGAGAGGTGATCCCCGCTGGCAAGGTCCACACAATTCAATGGGGGCCGAATGGGGCAACAGAGCAAAGGCTGGAAGGCCTCAATTATGATCAGCCGCCAGAGTCAATCGGCTCTGTGCGGACATTTTTCAAGGGTTGCGAGTGATCAAAGGTTTGTTCAAGGGCTTGCTGGGTTTGGTCGTGTTCGCCTTGACGCTGGCGGCTGCCGCCTATTTTTGGGTGCAAAGCCCCATGCCGCTGCGCGCGCCAGCGGCCACCGCTGTTGATTTGTCCATCGAGCCGGGCACATCGGCCAAAGCCATCGCGCAGGCCGTGGCCGATGCCGGACTCGACACATCACCCACCATGCTCTACGTGTGGTTTCGGCTGTCGGGCCAATCGCGCCAAATGCGGGCTGGAAGCTATGAAATTGCCCCCGGCACATCGCCCAAGCGTTTGCTGAGCATGCTGGTGCGGGGCGAGGAAAGCCTGCGCACCGTGACGATTGTGGAAGGCTGGAACTGGCGGCAAGTGCGCCAGGCTTTGGCCAAGGCCGAGCACCTGAGACCCGACAGCCGGACTCTGGACGACGCGGCCTTGATGGCGCAGCTGGGCCGCACCGGCGTGGCCCCGGAAGGGCGCTTTTACCCGGACACTTATTCGTATGCCAAAGGCACCAGCGACTTGGCCGTTTTGCAACGGGCCATGAAAGCCATGGACAAGCAGTTGCAGCAGGCCTGGCAAGCTCGGCAATCCGGCGCAGCCTTGCAGTCGCCCGAGCAGGCGCTGATTTTGGCGAGCATCGTTGAAAAAGAAACGGGCAAGGCCCAAGACCGGCCAGAGATTTCGGGTGTGTTCAACAACCGGCTGCGCATTGGCATGCGCCTGCAGACCGATCCGACGGTGATTTATGGTTTGGGCGAAGCTTTTGACGGCGATTTGCGCCGGGTGCACCTGACGACCGACAACCCCTGGAACACCTACACCCGAGGTGGCTTGCCGCCCACGCCGATTGCCATGCCGGGCAAAGCAGCTTTGTTGGCGGCGGTGCAACCCGCCAAAACGTCTGCGATTTATTTTGTGGCCAAAGGCGATGGCAGCAGCCACTTCAGCGCCACGCTGGACGAGCACAACCGGGCCGTGAACCGTTACCAGCGTGGGCAGAAGTAGGCTCAGGTGAGCCCGCGATCAGCGCGGGCGGAGACCGCTCCCAATGGGGAGGTGGCAAGGGTGTTTTTTTGTAGGAGCGGTTTCTGACCGCGATGAGATTCGGCAAAGGCTTTTTCTTGGTCGGAGACCGCCTCCACGGGGACGCTGCTTTTGCAGGGGCGAGTCCTGCGACAATCGGGTTTTGTCTTTCACACACACCATGGCACGCGGTTTGTTCATCAGTTTTGAAGGCATCGACGGTGCGGGCAAGTCTACGCACATGGATCGTGTGGCCCAAATGTTCCGCGAAGCGGGCCGGCCGGTCGTGCTCTCGCGCGAGCCGGGCGGCACCCCATTGTCTGAAAAGTTGCGCGAGTTGGTGCTGCACGAGCCCATGAATGCGCTGACCGAAGCGCTCTTGATGTTCGCGGCACGCCGTGAACATTTGGTGCAGGTGATTGAGCCCGCGCTAGCGCGGGGCGCTGTGGTGCTGTGCGACCGCTTCACCGACGCCACCTTTGCCTACCAAGGCGGTGGGCGTGGTTTTGACTGGCAGGTGCTGGCCCAACTGGAGCGCATGGTGCAGTCCTTGCCCGGTGGCGGCTTGCGCCAACCCGAGCTGACCGTGTGGTTTGATCTGGACCCGCACATCGCTGCTCAGCGCCTGGCCTCGGCCCGCGTGCCGGACAAGTTTGAATCGCAGCCTGCCGACTTTTTTGCCGCGGTTCGTGCCGGCTATGCCCGGCGCATGGCTGAGATGCCTGGCCGTTTTGCACGCATCGACGCCGCCCAAAACATCGACGCCGTCGGCGCTGATGTGGGCCGCGTGGTGAGTGAATGGATGAAGCGGACTGCAGCATGAGCGCTGTTTTGAACGCAGCTTGGATTACAAGGCAGGCCACCGATTTGCTGGCCCAGCGGGGTCATGCCTGGCTGCTGCAAGGCCCTTCGGGTTTGGGCCAATACGAATTGGCGTTGGCCCTGGTGTCGGCCTGGCTCTGCGAAAAACCCACAGCGCAGGGCGCTTGTGGCAACTGCCCGAGCTGCCATGCCGTGGACGTGCACACCCACGCCGACCTGGCCGTGCTGATGCCCGAGACGGTGATGATCGAGCTGGGTTGGCCTTTGTCTGAAAAAGCCCAAGACGAGATCGACAAGAAAACCCGCAAGCCCAGCAAGGAAATCCGGGTGGATGCGATGCGCGATGCGGTGGAGTTCACGCAGCGCACCGACGCGCGGGGGCGCGGCAAGGCGGTGCTGGTGTATCCCGCCGAACGCATGAACACCATCACGGCCAACGCCTTGCTCAAAACCCTCGAAGAACCGCCGGGCGACGTGCGCTTTGTGCTGGCCACCGAGGCAGCGCACATGCTGCTGCCCACCATCCGCAGCCGCTGCTTGGCCCACACCATGAAGTGGCCAGAGGCCGACGAAGCCTTGACTTGGCTGAGCGGGCAGGGCGTGCCCGCCCCTGTGGCGCAGTCTTTGTTGCGCAGTGCGGGGGGCAGACCCACCGATGTGTTGCGCCAAGTCGAAGCCGGTTTGTCGCCCGAATGGTGGGCCGCTTTGCCCAAGGCCATGCGCGGGGGCGATGCCCGGCACTTGGCCAACTTGACGCCCGCGCAAGCGATCGACGCCTTGCAAAAGCTTTGCCATGACCTGGTCTTGCGCCAGTCGGGCGCTGCGCCACGTTTTTTTGATGCGACCCAATTGCCTGCAAGCCAAGCATCGGTGGCGGTTTTGACCGACTGGTTCAAGCGCCTGATGACATCGGCCCGCACCGCCGAACACCCTTTCAACACCGGTCTGATGCTCGAAGCCCTGACCGCCGATGCCCAACAAACCTTGCTGTCCAAGGGCTGAGCCATGTACACCGATTCCCATTGCCATTTGAATTTTCCTGAGCTGATGAGCCAGCTCGGCAGCATCCAGCAGGCCATGGTGGCCGCTCAAGTGACCCGCGCCATGGTCATTTGCACCACGATGGAAAAGTTTGACGAAGTTCACCAGCTGGCCATGGCCAACGACAACATGTGGGCCACGGTGGGTGTGCACCCGGACAACGAAGGCGTGCGTGAGCCCAGTTTGCAGGACCTGTTGGATGGCGCAGCGCGCCCCAAAGTGGTGGCCATTGGCGAGACGGGCTTGGACTATTACCAGATGGACGAGCGCAAAGGCGGGCGTACCGTGGCGGACATGGAATGGCAGCGTGAGCGTTTTCGCACCCACATCCGCGCAGCTCGGCAGACGGGTTTGCCGCTGGTGATCCACACTCGCCAAGCTTCGGATGACACGATCGCCATCTTGAAAGAAGAGGGCGAGGTGGGAGAGGCAGGAAGCGCTGGGGGGGTATTTCACTGTTTTACGGAAAGCCAGCAAGTGGCCCGTGCGGCTTTAGACCTGGGTTTTTATATCTCTTTCTCAGGCATCTTGACCTTTAAAACGGCGGCCGACTTGCGCGAAGTGGCCAAATTTGTGCCCGATGACCGCTTGCTGATCGAGACCGATAGCCCCTATTTGGCGCCCGTCCCCTACCGCGGCAAGCTCAATAACCCCTCTTATGTGCCCTTTGTGGCCAAACTGTTGGGTGAGTTGCGCGGTTGCAGTTCTGAGGCCATTGGTGATCTGACGACCCAAAATTTCTTGAAATTGTTTCTTAAAACATCTATATAAAATCTCATGTATTACCTCAATACTTTAAAAAAAGTCATTGTCATTATTGGACTATTTTTCTTTTCAACGCTATCACAATCTGGCGCTTATGAGGACTTTTTTAAAGCGGTCCAGTTTGACAATGTGCGCACCGTTCAAACCTTGCTGCAACGTGGCTTTGACCCCAACACGGTCAACCCTGAGGGCGTTCCAGCCTTGATGCTGGCGGTGCGAGAACCCTCTCTGAAGGTGGCCGAGTTGCTGGCCAGTTGGCCAACAGCCAAAACCGAGGTGCGCAACGACAAAGATGAAAGTGTGTTGATGTTGGCGGCCCTCAAAGGCCATTTCAGCTTGGTCCAAAAACTGGTTGAGCATGATGCCGATGTGAACAAAACTGGCTGGACACCTTTGCATTACGCAGCGTCTGCTGGCCATGTGAAAATCATCGAGTACTTGCTGGAGCACAGCGCCTACATTGATGCCGAGTCACCCAACGGCACCACGCCACTGATGATGGCCGCCATGTACGGAAGTCCTGAAGCCGTCAAGGTGCTGATTCAGGCAGGCGCTGATTTGCAGCAAAAAAACCAACTGGGTCTGAGCGCCTTGGATTTTGCGGTGCGCGGCCAACGACAAAATTCCAAAGAACTCATTGAAACTGGATTGGCACGTCTGGCGGCTCGTCAAAAACAGGCAACACCCAACGCGGTCCAGCAAAAACCTGCCGCGTCCATCCCACCCATACCCAAGTAATCCCAAGTGATCCTCAGCGATCACATCAGCCAATTTGGCGCGATCACCAGATCTTTAATTGCATACGATGTATATTATGTAAAGTAAAGTGGAGTGGCGAATAGCGTCACAAATCGTGCAACAACAAGTTGCACGTCACTGCGGTGGTCATGGAAAGACCCGATCGGTACCGAGACCCACATGCTCACGAAGCGATGCAATCCTTGAATGATGGCTTCAGGGCGCCAGCACCAATCGGTGAACGGGTGGGCTTTTTTGTTGCAGAGCGCGGTAATGGCCAGCAGCCCAATCTTTGGACAGGTTTCGGCTTCGTGGATCAAAAGCATGGCCCGATTGACCGGTCTGGTAAATGAAAACCGATTGCTCGAGGTCGGCCAAATCATAAACCGCCCGCATCGACGCAGCGTGGCGGTTGGCAAAGGGCTCTTTGGGGTCATTTGCCCAGTATTGGCCCACATTCACCGTGAACAAATCCCCTGCACTTTCGGTGCGCACATCAAACAGGGTGTTCAGCACAGGCACTTTGCCAAAGGGCTTGTGGCTGCTGATGGCCGGGTGCCAAGCGCCCCAACGCCAAGCGCGCATGTCCTGGCCCTGTTGGGATGCAATGCGGGCCAATGCCCGATCAAGCGCTGCAGACACTTGCGCTGGGCAGCCAACAGCGCCGCACCAAAAAGGGTCCGCGCGTTTCAAGATGCCATCCACAGCGGCGCGGAAATGGCGTTTGCCATAGAGCGCCTGGAATCGATCTGCACCCAGATGCGGCACCAGCAAGCTTCGCGTCAACTCGTCGACCCAAACGTTGAACACCAAGGCTGGTGCACTGTCCGATGTCATTTGCCCGTCAAAAGTGGCAAGCATTTTCAGGGCCTGATCACCCAGCGGGTGTTGAGGCTTGGCGCTCATCACGACCGGCAGCAACACTTTGGCTCCCAGAGAGGTGACGTCGTTTTGAATGGTTTGCAGGCTTTCACGGCTGTGTTTGGGACTTGCGGCCAGCAAATGTTCAATGCGATCAAAACGCTCCGGCGTGGTCCAGTCCCCTCCCACAAAATGGGCATAGCCGGGCGGCAGGATGTTCTGGTTGGCGGTGGCGTACCAGCCTTTGGCTTCAATGAATTGCCGATTCACCGCAGGGTTTTGTGCTGCCGGCAGCCAACCCGACCAATCGTATTGGGCCAACCAGCCGGGGGCTGGCGCCACACCCAAAATGTCGTTTTGCGGAGAGCGAATGGGCAACTTGCCCACAGCCTGAAAGGCCACCTCGCCCAGCGTGTCGGCCATGACCACGCTTTGCATAGGCGCATGGTTGTCGGTGAAGGCCTTTTGCAACTCGGGCACGGTTTGCGCCCAGTTGGTCAACATGCCCGATTCCACGGTTTTGTTGTCCTCGGTTAAGGCCGACCAACGCAGGCTCACTGCGTAGCGCTGGCCGTTGATGAGCTTGCCGTATTGCGGTTGCACATCGCTGATGACCGGGCCGTGGCGGGTGTTGCGCACTTGGAGGGTCACATCGCCCTGCCCTTTGACTCGGATGGTTTCGGCGCGCTCCTCAAACGCCGCCCAACCGGTGGGGGTGCGGTATTGGCCGGGTTTGGCTGCGTCCAGCTGCTCGAGGTACAAGTCCTGAACGTCCGGGCCGGTGTTGGTGAAGCCCCACGCCACTCCTTGGGTACGGCCCAGCACCACAAAGGGCAAACCGGGCAAAGTGGCCCCGATCACATCCAGCGCGGGGTGTGGCTGCCCGTCGGGCAACTGGCCTGCAGGCGCTTTGAGGTGCGCGACATACCAGATGGCGGGTGAGCTCAAAGCCAGATGCGGGTCGTTGGCCAACAAGGGTTTGCCGCTGACGGTGCGGCTGCCCGGCACAACCCAGTTGTTGCTGCCCTTGCCGTCAAGAATACCCACATCGCGCACCCAGTCGGCTGACCATTGGGCCAAGGCGTTGGGCGCAGGCGCGATGGCCGACGCGGTTTTGTCCTTGGCCGCGTAAACGCCCAGTTCGGCATACAAGGCCGGCAGGTCCACTGCCGTGGCGGGTTTTTGACCCGGGTAAGGCGGCAAGAGTTGCCACAATTGATCGTTATTCAAAACCTGTGAGGCTGACAACCGGGCGAATTCCTGCCCCCAGTTGCCGCCCAGATCGAGCGCCATCATCAGCGCCCAACCCAAGCTGTCTTCGGGCGACCAGGCTTGGCCTTTGGGGCCACCGGCCACGGTGCCAAGCAGCTTGAATTCGGGCGATGGCCGGACCGCGCCGCTTTGCCAGGCGTTCTGAATGCCTTCGCTGTAGGCCTGCAGGGCCGCTTGCGTTGCCGGCGCTAAACCCTTCAACTGTTTTTGGGCCATGCCGATGATGCCCAGCGTGCGCATGAGTTTGTCGGTGTCCAACGTGGCCACACCCAAAATCTCAGACAACTCGCCGCGCATCAGGCGGCGGTTGAATTCAAGCTGCCAGCCGCGTTCTTGCGCGTGCACAAAGCCCAGTGCGCGCCAGGTGTCCAGGACGGTGGCCCCGTCAATGTGTGTCACATCTGCGGCGTCGCGGGTGACGGTGACGTGGGCACTCAAGCCTGCCAACTTGAGCTGTCCGTCCAGTTGCGGCAGGCTGCGCAACAAGTGCACAGCCACCACGCCGCCCGCCAACAGCACAGCGACCAGCAGCAGCAAAACAAGTCGTCCGATCCATTTCATGGGTGTCTCCGTGTGGGCGTTGCGCACGCCTCTGGTGTCGCCTGTTCAGGCTTTGATGCTTTTTAAATGTGGCCCCAGACCATCAGGGCGTCACGCCCTTCGGTGACCAGGTCCACCTTGGCCCCCACGGGCAGCAGCACCTTGGTTTCGACATGGCCAAAGGACAAACCGGTGAGCACCGGGGCCTTGATCTGGCTGCGCAACCTGTCGACCACGGTGGCCAGCTTGAAGCCTTTGTCGTGCTTGGGCACCAGCTTGAAGTTGGTGAATTGCCCGATCAAAACCGCCTTCTGCTGGGCCAACACGCCCGCGTGCAGCAGCTGCGTGAGCATGCGCTCCACCCGGTAAGGGTGCTCGCCCACGTCTTCCAGAAACAGCACCCCGCTTTTGATCTGTGGGAAGTACGGTGTACCCAGCAAAGAGTTCAGCACCGTGAGGTTGCCACCCCACAGCGTCGCGTGTTTGACCAGCACGCGGCGCTCCGCATCAAGCTTGGGCAGCTGCCACCCCGTGCCTTCGCCCTGCTCCAGCAGCAAGTCATCAAAACAAGCTTGCATGATCTCGTCGGGCTCCTGTTCGGGGCCAAAATCTTCACCTAAAGCCGGGCCCTGCCAAGTGATGCGTCCGGTCTTGGCGAACACCGCCTGGTTGAAGGCGGTGAAGTCGCTCAGCCCTACAAATTGGGTGCCGCCATCGATGGCTTTGGCGATCTGTTTGTAGGGCAAGCCGGGCAGGATGCGCGTGAGGCCGTACCCACCACGGGAGATCAACGCCAAGTCGGCACCGCTGGCGGCGGCCCGGGTGATGGCGGCAATGCGTGTCGCATCGTCACCCGCAAACCGCATGTGGCTGGCCAATGCCGCTTCGTCCACCTCGACCTCGTGCCCCTGGGCTTGCAGACGTTTCACGCCTCGGCGAAAAGCGGCTTTGTCGCGAACTGCGCTGGAAGGGGAAAAAATGTAAATGTGGGCCATGAAGTCTTCGTCAAAGTCAAACACCGTTGTGCAAAGCGTCAGCAAAAGCATCGCCTTGAGCGGTGCAAGCGCAACGGATCAAGGGCTAAAGTGTCGCACAGCCGCCTCGGCAATCGACCGGCCCTGTTCCTGCACAAAATGCCCTGCATCGGGCAGCAACATGGGCTCGGTGCAGCCGTTGATATGGCCTTGCAATTGGCGCATCACCGGCTCACCCAACACCGGATCTTGCTGACCAATGGCCATGAAAGTCTGACCATGCCAGTCGTCACGCCAAAAGTCCCGTGCTTGCCTTGAGATGGCCGCGCCGGGCGAATCGGCGAACTCCGGCACCATGGGTGGAAACGCGCGCAGCGCGGCGCGGTAGCCCTTGTCCGGAAAAGGCGCGTTGTAGGCGGCCGTCTCTTGCGGCGTCATGTGGCGGTTACCCCGCGCAAATAGCTTGCCCACATCGAACAGCGGCTGGCTTTGGCACCAATCGCGCCAAGCCAAAAAGCCTGCACTCAGCGGCTGCTCGCCCGTGGCCATGGTGGTGTTCATGACCAGCAAACCCTTGAAACGCTCGGGTACGGCCATGGGCAAAGTCAAGCCCAAAATGCCGCCCCAGTCCTGTACCACCAGCACCATGCGTTGCAGGTCAAGCCGCTCGATCAAATCCAGCAAGGACTGGCGGTGGGTGTCAAAGTGGTGAAAACTGTCCTTCTTGGGCTTGTCGCTCTTGCCAAAGCCGATCAGATCGGGCGCCACCACCCGGTGCCCCGCCTCCCGCCAGACCGGGATCATCTTGCGGTACAGGTAGCTCCAGGCTGGGTTGCCGTGCAGGCACAGCCAGGTCAAAGGGGCATTGGCGTCACCTTCATCCAGGCAGTGCATGCGCAGCCCGTCGATGCTGGGCAGGTCGCTCACATAGCGTGGCTGCCAGGGGTAATCGGGCAAATCGGCAAACGCCTCATCGGGGGTGCGCAAGGCGTCTTCTCTGAGGGGGTGAAGGTTCATTCTTTTGGGCCTGAAAAAGTCTTTGAGCAGTTGGCTACATTCATCGGCCTGTACGCCGCCCGTGACCTGGGTTTGGTGGTTCAGCTGAGCGTGATCAAACAGGTTGAGCACCGAGCCCGCCGCCCCGGTGCGCGGGTCAGCCGCGCCAAAAACCACCCGGTCCACCCGGGCGTGCAACATGGCGCCGCTGCACATGGCGCAGGGCTCCAGCGTCACATACAACGTGCAACCGTCGAGCCGGTAATTGCCCAGCACCCGGGCCGCTTCGCGCAAGGCCACCACTTCGGCGTGCGCCGTGGGGTCGTGACTGGCAATCGGGGCGTTGCGGCCTGTGGCGATGACTTGGCCATCCTTGACGACCACCGCACCCACCGGCACCTCGTCCGCTGCGGCGGCCTGTCGGGCCTGCTCCAAAGCTTGGCCCATCCAGTGGGCGTCTTGGCTTGGCGAGTGCACGCTCAAGACACCATGCCCAGCCGCTGCATCCACTGTGCCAAGGCTTGCTCTTGTTCGCCGCCTTGGGCGTAGGCGGCGTGCATGGCCACGTGCGACTCCGGGCGGTGTTGGTTGATTTTGACCTTGGTTTTCAGGTCCAAAATCTTCAATTCGAAAGCCACGATGCCGTTCAGCATGCCATGCGCGTAACTCTCGGGCAGCCCCCGCCACTGCGCGGCGTAAGCCGGCTCGTGGTCGGCAATCATCTGTTTGAGCATGGCGTCTTTGGCATCGTGGCCATCCAGCATGCGGGCCTCGACCCTGGCATGCACCGCCAGATAAGTCCAGGTCGGCACACGCAACAAATCGGGGTAAACGGCTGGCGACATGTAGGCCTGTGGCCCCATGAAGGTCACCAGCGCCTGCGGCCGTGCTTGCAAGAACCCGGCATGCGGATTGGCACGGGCACAGTGGCCCAACAGTGCCACAGGCTGACCGCCCTCTTCGATCAGCTTGAGCGGCAAATGCGTGACAAACGGGAAACCCTCGCCGTCGGTCGAGACCAGACTGGCGAACGGATGCTCGCGCATGATGTCCGAGGCGTGCTGGGGGTGGTTGAATTGTTGGGGGAGGTACATGGTGATGACTGTACCAAACAGAGGGCTTCAATTGCGCATGGATCAGCCTCTTGTTACAAGGTAACCGATTGTGCCCTTCAAGACCATAGGATCTTCGATGAAGCTCATGATCCAGCAGATAAAGAATCAAGTTGAACCCGAAAGCATGCGCCCCATTCATGCAGGCGAAGTGCTGCTTGAAGACTTTTGACACTCTACCAACTCATGGCACACGTGTTGTCCATGGCGCTGGAAGTGCCTGCCCCGCGCATCAACGACATCGTGCGCCAAATACGCACCATCAACTTGGACACCGCGTTGTACTTGGCCAAGTATTTTGGCAACAGTGCCGAGTTCTGGATGGGGCTGCAAACCGACTTTGAAATGGCCGTGGTGCGTCAGTCGATGCAAGATGCGTTGGACAGAATTCGGGAATATCAGCCAGCGCAAGACAAATAAAACAAAGTCAACCTGAGGTGCCTGGTCTGCCACTCAACAATTGTGTATATTTGTAGAAAAATACAACAAAAAACATTTTTTTATGAAAAAAAACATCCTTGTAT
>NZ_CAMDLM010000054.1 GCF_945901735.1 Limnohabitans sp. Rim8 | reverse complement strand
TTGCGCGGGTCGATGATGCCGCTGATGGTTTTCAAGATGGTGGTCTTGCCCGCGCCATTGGAGCCAAGCACAGTGGCAATCTCGCCTTGGCGCACCTGCAGGCTCACGCCGCGAATCGCCTTGATCGGGCCGTAGGCGCTTTCCACGTTGAGCAGCTTTAGCATCACGTTGTCATCGGCCGCCTCTGCCGACGTGTTCAGGGTTTGGGTGGCTGCGCTCATGCGGCACCTCCGGGTACGTAATTTTCGCGACGCAAAGCAGACACATCTTCCACCGAGCCCAAATAGGCTTCGATGACGCCCGGGTCGCTTTGCACCTGGCTGGGCGTGCCAGTGGCGATTTCTTCGCCCTGGCTCATGGCCAGCACGCGGTCCGACACTTTGGAGACCAAACTCATGTCGTGCTCGACCATGAGCACGGTGATGCCCAGCTCGTTTTTGATGTCCGAGATCCAGTACGCCATGTCGTCGGTTTCCTCGACGTTCAGGCCAGACGATGGCTCGTCCAGCAGCAGCAGCTTGGGCTCGGTGCACAGCGCGCGGGCCAGCTCGACCACTTTGCGCACGCCATAAGGCAAGCCCGCCACCATCGAATCGCGGTGGTGTTGCAGGTCAAGAAAATCAATGACTTCCTCGACCTTTTCACGCGCTTCAATCTCACCCGCGCGGGTTTTGCGGGTGAAGAACATTTCGCTCCACAGCCCCGTCTTGCGGTGGGTGTGGCGGCCGATCAAGAGGTTTTGCAGCACGGTCGCGTGCTCGAACAGCTCGATGTTCTGGAAGGTGCGGGCAATGCCCAGCCCGGCAATTTGGTGCGCTAGCTGATCGGTCAGTCGCAGCGTGCCTTGCGGCCCAGCAAAGTCGATCACGCCTGTGGTCGGGGTGTAGATGCGGCTGATCAGGTTGAACACGGTGGTCTTGCCAGCGCCGTTGGGGCCGATCAGGGTGAAGACCTCGCCGCGCTTGACGTCGAAGCTGACCTTGTTGACGGCCAGCACGCCGCCAAAGCGCACGCTCAGGTCTTGGGCGGATAAAAGGATGTCTGCGTTCATTTCAGGCGGTCCGACTTCTGGAACGATTTTTGGCGCTTGAACAGGCCACGGCGGTAAAACGGGAACAACTGGAACCAGGTGCGCACCTTGAGCCAGCGGCCATACAGGCCCATGGGCTCAAACAGCACAAAGCCGATCAGCACCATGCCGTAGACCGTGCCTTGCAAACCAGCGGCACCGCCAATAGCGGCTGGCAAAAAGTCTTTGCCGATCGAAATCAGCTGGGGCATGACGATCAGGAAAATCGCGCCCAAGAAAGCCCCATGGATTGAACCCAAACCGCCAATCACCACCATCAGCAACAAGTCGATCGACTGGATGATGCTGAACTGCTCGGGCGAGAGGAACTGGATTTTGTGCGCGTACAAAGCGCCGCCAATGCCCGCCAGTGCGGCCGACAAAGCGAAAGACAAGGTCTTGTAACGCGCCAAGTGGATGCCCATGCTTTGAGCCGAGATTTCGGAATCACGGATGGCCACAAAGGCACGTCCGGTGGACGAGCGCAGCAAGTTCACGATGGCCAGCGTGGCCCCCACGGTGACCAGCAGGCACAGGAAATAAAACTCTTCGGTGCTGTCCAGCGTCCAGCCGCCGATGGCGGGATAACCCACCATCAAGCCCGCATTGCCACCCGTCACGCTTTCCCAGCGGGCCATGCCTTCTTCAACGATGAAGCCAAAGGCCAACGTGGCCATGCCCAGGTAAATGCCTTTGACGCGCAGCGCTGGCAAACCCACGATGATGCCCACGATGGCCGAAAACAAGCCCGCGCACACCAGCGCCAGCGGAAACGGCACCCCGGCATTGACCATGACGGCCTGGGTGTAGGCCCCCACCCCCAAGAACGCCGCGTGGCCCAAAGAGAACAAGCCAGTGAAACCCGCCAGCAGCATCAGCCCCAAGCCCACCACCGCATAGATCAGCACAAAGGTCAGCTGCGCCAGCCAGTACTCGGCCACCACCCAAGGGGCGGCCACCAGCACCAAGCCCAGCAAGCTGTACCAGAACACATGGCCACCATGTTTGGCCAGCTTCACGTCCTGGTTGTAATCGGTTTTGAAAATAAAACGCATGCCGGGCCTCAGACTTTCTTGCGCAGTTGCTCGCCAAACAAGCCATTGGGCTTGAGCACCAGCATCAGCAACACCACGATGAAGGGCGCAATGTCCTTGAAGCCTTCGGGCAGATAAAAGCCCGAAAGCGACTCAACGATGCCGATCACCAACCCACCCACAATCGCGCCGGGTAAGCTGCCAAAGCCGCCCACCACCGCTGCGGGAAAGGCCTTCAGGCCAATGAAACCCATGTTGGCGTGCACAAAGGTGATGGGGGCCAAGAGCAAGCCCGCCACCGCCGCCACGGCCGCCGCCAGACCCCAAACCAGACCATTGATCTGCTTGACCGGGATGCCCATGTAATAAGCGGCCAACTGATTTTGCGAGGCCGCCTGCATGGCAACGCCCAGCTTGCTGTACTTGAACATGGCAAACAAACCCAAGCACAAGATGACGGTGGCGCCGATCACCACCATTTGCTCGGCTGCAATCACCAGACCGCCCAGGCGCAGCACTTCGCCCGCGTAAGGCACGGGCAGGGTGTGGGTGTCGGTGCCCACATCGGGGATCATGGTGATCAGACCGCGCAGCACATAGCCCACACCAATGGTGAGCATCACAATGGAAAAAGCCGGTTGCCCCAAGATGGGACGAATGACCAGGCGCTCGAGCAGCACACCAAAAATGCCCATGGCCACGATGGCCGAAGGCACCGCGATCCAGAACGGAAAGCCCAGCAGCGTCATGGCGGCCAGGCCTGAAAAGGCCCCCACCATCATCAGGTCGCCCTGGGCAAAGCTCACCGTTTCGGTGGCCTTATAAATCAGCACGAAACCCAGGGCAATGAGTCCGTAAATACAGCCCTGGGCCACACCGCTGATCAGCAGTTGCAGCAATTGCACACCTGTCTCCTCTTGGTTCTGTCTGGCCGAGTTCGCTGGGCTGGGTGGGGCACTGCTTCAGCACCGCGCAAAGCATTTGCGAACGACCGTGCGATTATGTATGTCTTACGCGAGACTTTCCCTAGGGGTTCTCCCCCATTACTGTCCCTGCACAAGGCTTCAATATCGCCCCATGACGCAATCCATTCGCATCGGTTCGGGGCTGGGCTTTTATGGCGACAACTGGGAGCCCGTGGTGGCCAGCATCGAGCGCGGCCAAGTCCAGTTCATCGCCAGCGACCACCTGGCCGAACTCACCTTGGCCATTTTGCAAAAAGACCGACAACGCGACCCTGCTTTGGGCTATGCCCGCGATGTGGTGGCCCTGCTGATGCGCCTGTGGCCCTTGATGCAGCCGCGCGGGGTCAAGTTCGTTTGCAACGCGGGCGGGCTCAACCCCATGGGCGCGGCGCAGGCGGTGCAAACCGCGCTCGCGGCCAAAGGCTGGCACCCGCGCATCGCGGTGGTCAGTGGCGACGATGTCTTGCCCTTGCTGCAAGCACCCGACACCCGCTTTGACCACCTGATGAACGGCGCCGATGTGACCCCTTTGCGCGAGCGGCTGGTGTTTGGCAACGCTTACCTTGGCGCGCAACCCATCGTGGCGGCGCTGGACCAAGGGGCTGACATTGTGATCACCGGCCGCGTGGCCGATGCGGCGCTGTTTCTGGGGCCCTTGGTGCATGGCCTGGGCTGGAAGCTCAAGGATGCGGTCACGACAGAAGATTTCAACCGCTTGGCGCAGGGCCTGACGGTGGGTCATTTGCTCGAATGCTCGGGCCAGGGCAGTGGCGGCAATTTCGGCAGCCAAGGCCATTGGCAGCACATCCCGGATTTGGCACACATCGGTTACCCGATCGCCGAGGTCTGGCAAGACGGCACGGCCTTCATCACCAAGGCGCCCGACACCGGCGGGCTGGTCAACTTTGACACCGTGCGCCAGCAGCTGCTGTACGAGGTGCACAACCCGCACGCCTATTTTTCTCCCGATGTGGTGCTCGACATCGGCCAGATCCAATTGACCGACGAAGGCCAGCACCGCGTTCGCTTGACCGGCGCCCAAGGCCGCGCGCCCACCGATCAACTCAAGGTGGTGGCGGGCTTCAAGGATGGCTACAAGGCCGAGATCACTTGGGGCTTTTCCTGGCCCGACGCCTGGGACAAAGTGCAGGCGGCTGAAGCCATGATCCGCAGTCAACTGCATGAGCGAAAAATGCCGTTTGACGAGCTGTTTGTGGAATACCCCGGCCTGAACTCGGCGCACGGTCCACTGGCCCCGCTGCCCCCTGCGGCCGAACTGAATGAGCGCGCCGAAATTTGGGTGCGCATGGTGCTGCGCACCCCGGTGAAAGCGGTGGCCGATGGCTTTGGGCGGCTTTTTCCCTGGATGGCGTTGAGCGGCCCTGCCTACACCTGCGGCTTTCAGGGCCTGAACAACACCAGCGAGTTGCTGGGCATCTGGCCCACGCTGATCCCGCGCGACCGGGTGCAAGCCCGCCTGGAGATGCTGGAGGTGCAGTCATGAGCAAAACCCTGCGCATTCCTCTGGTCCAATTGGCCCACGCCCGCAGCGGCGACAAGGCCGACTGGGTGGACTTTGGGCTGTTTGCTTGGAACGAAGCGGGCTACCGCATCCTCGAGCGCGAAGTCACTGCCGCCAAAGTGCAAGCCCACTTCGCGCCTTGGCTCCCGGGGCAGGTGGATGCCTGGCCACTGCCCAACATCTTGGCCCTGAAGTTCGTCTTGCACGGCGCGCTGCAAGGCGGCGGCGCACGCAACCTGCGCCTGGACAACCTGGGCAAAGCCATGGGCGCGGCGCTGCTGAGGCTGGAAATTGCAGTCACTGCAGAAGAACTCGAACAGGCACAAAAAAGCCCCCGAAGGGGCTGGTGGCCAAACGGCACCCCATCCACGAGCACCTCATAGCGGGTCACCTTGCCGGCATGTCGCGCAAGGTATAGGCCACATCCACCCGGGCATCTTCTGGCACAGGCGGGACCTGGGCATTCCATTCGAGCCAGGCCGCCCGCATGGCCTTGAACTTGTCCGGCTGACGGTGTGCCTGATTGGCCCGCTCCCTGGCATCTTCTGACAGGTTGAACAGGTACTCGTGGCCGTCGACCTGGAGGTATTTCCAATCACCGTCGCGGTGCGCCCGCTGCTGCTTGTATTTCATCCGCCAGAACATCGGTCGCTCAAAGGTCTTTTGAGCATCCTGCATGGTCGATCTCATCGACACACCATCCAGCGCATGGCCTGCAGGCAACTGCGCTTGGGCGATGTCCAGCACGGTGGCGGTCCAGTCCATGGTCATGCAGTGTTGTGTGCAGACGCTGCCAGGCTGGGCAATCCCCTTGGGCCAATGCACGATGTAGGGGACACGGATGCCCCCTTCCGTCAAGTCCATCTTGCCGCCCACCAAGGGCCAGTTGTCCGAGAAACGCTCGCCGCCGTTGTCGCTGGTGAAAATGATCAGCGTATCGTCCAGCTGCCCAGTCTCGCGCAAAGCCTCCACCACCCATCCGATGCCTTCGTCCATTTCTCGGATCATCGTGCGGTAGGTCTCCACATTGCCACCGTCGAGGTGCATGATGTCTTTGACGATCTCGGGGTTGATCTGGCCCTGAGCCCGCGTCTCCCAAGGCCAATGGGGCGCGGTGTAATGCAAGCTCAGAAAAAAATTTTGACCTTGGGCCGCACGGTCGCGCACATACTGCGCGGCTCGCCTGGAGATCAGGTCGGTCAGGTAACCCGGCTCATCGTAGGGCTGCCCGTCCAGCTCCAGATCCGAGTCAGGCCCACGCGCGGTGTGGCCGTAATAACTCACGCCCCCCGACATGGGGCCGAAGTGGTGCATGTAGCCCGACTTTTCAGGGCCAAAATGGGGCCGAAATCCAAGATGCCACTTGCCAATCAAGGCCGTGTGGTACCCCTGCGCCTTGAGCATGGACGGCAATGTCGGCAAGTCAGCGTGAAGCCCCATTTCAGGATGGCCACGCGTGGACCCCAACAAAGGCTCTTCACTGGCCCCCCGGACCCAGTATTGGTAGCGACCGGTCATCAATGCAAACCGTGTGGGGGAACACACGGGCGAGTTCGAATACCCATTCACATACTTGAGACCCTGGGCCGCCAGACGGTCCAGCAACGGTGACACAGACCCAAAGTCGTCCTCGCGCCCGCCATAACAGCCCAAGTCAGCGTAGCCCAGATCGTCGGCGACGATGAAGAGGAAATGGGTCATTTGCAGGTGCCGTTCAGGCGGGGCCAGATGTCCCCTGATACGCCAGCATGCGCAGGCATTGCTGCCCATCTGCGCCAAGCTCGGGCATCCACACCGTCAGAAACAAGCTGCGGATCGATTTGGACTGACCACCGATGATCACCTCGGCCGACATCCGTCCAGTCACCATTTCGCCCGAGCCTGCCGCATGCAACTGCAAGTCTTCAAAAGACAAAGTCAGGTACTTCAGGCTGCCGCTGGCCAATTTGTCCAGATAGGTGGTCTTGGTATCACGGCCTCCCGTGGAATGCACATAGACCAGCCCATCCGACAGCAAGGCTTCGAGCGTCGCGATGTCCCCGCCCAGCATGGCTTGGCGGCGTTGTTCTTCTGCCATCAATGCGCTCATGTTTGTCATTCCATTTTGATGTTCGAGCGGCGCGCCACGTCCGCCCATTTGGGGATTTCTTTTTTTACCAACTCGCCAAATCCGGCCACCGTGCTGGTCTGCAGATACACCCCCAGCTGGGAGAATCTTTGCTCAAGACCCGCTTCAGTGAGCGCTTTGCCCACCTCGGCATTGAGCCGCTCGACCACCGCTGGCGGCAACGCAGCTGGCCCCACCAGACCCGCCCAATCACGGACATCAAACTGGGGGAATCCAGCTTGGGCAAAAGTCGGAACACCGGGCAGGACTTCCAGCGGTTCTGCCGCCGTGACCGCGATGGCCCGCAAACGACCGCTTTTGATGTGGGGCAACGCTGCAGCCAACGAGGCGAACATCATGTCCACCTGCTCGCCCATCAGGTCTTGCAATGCCGCCACCGGCCCCCGGTAGGGCACATGCAAGATGAAGGTGCCGGTCAGCTGCTTGAAATACTCGCCCATCAAATGCGCGGGCGAGCCTGCACCACCAGAGCTGTAAATCAGCTTGCCTGGGCTTTTGCGGGCCAACGCCATCAAACCGCTCACATCCCGCACAGGCATGTTGCTGCGGACCACGAGCACGTTGTAGGTCCACTGCGTCTGGCTGATGGGCACGATGTCTTTCAAAGTGTCGTAAGGCATCTTGGCGACCAAGGCGGGCAATACCGTGTGCGGCATGAACATGATGCCCAAGGTGTGGGCGTCGCTGCTTTTGGCCACCTGGTCCATGCCGATGAGCCCGGTGCCCCCAGAGCGGTTTTCCACAATGAAGGGCTGCCCAAAAACTTTGGACAAACGGTCTGCCAAATGCCTGGCCATGGGGTCCCAAGGGCTGCCTGCAGCCGATGGCACCACGATGCGTACCGGTTTGGCGGGCCACGCCTGGGCGCGGCCGACAGAGGTCAGGGACGTCAGACTCGCCGCCCAGATCGTTTGGATGAGTTGCCGACGGGTCTTCATGCTTCAGTCCAGCTTCACACCAGCTTTGCGAATGGCAGGGCCCCACAGGGCGTCGTCTTGTTTGAGGAAGGCTGCAAATTCGGCCGGGGTCTGCGCCCTCAGATCACCGCCATAGGAGCGCCATTTGGCGATCAGTTCGGGGTTTTGCGCTGTGGCTTTTTGCATGGCCTCGCCCAGTTTGGCCACCACAGCAGCAGGTGTGCCCGCAGGCGCAAACAAGCCAATCCAGGCGGTGGGGCTGAAGTCAGGCAAACCCGACTCGGCAAAAGTGGGCACATCCGGGAAGTTGGGGTGTCGCGTCTTGCCCGTCAGCGCCAAGATCTTCAGCTTGCCCGCCTTGACATTGCCGATGGCTGCGGGCAAAGCATCAAAAATCACATTCACCTGACCCGCCACCAAATCCGCATAAGGACTCGAGGTGTTGTAGGGCACAAAATTGATCTTGACCCCAGCGTTTGAGGCAAACCACTCACCGGCCAGATGGGAGTAGCTGCCTACCCCCGAAGTGGCCGACGTCAAGGAGCCGGGCTGTTTTTTAAGACGCTCGATGAGCTCCTTCGCATTTTTCTCGGGCAGGCTCGGATGGGCGGTCAAAGCTGTGTTCAACAGCCCCACAACGCTGATGGGCACAAAGTCCCGCTCCACCTTGTAAGGCACTTTGGCACCATAGGTGTAGGGCAACACCGACATCGAAGTGGTCGACCCCATCACCAGGGTATAGCCATCGGGTGTGGCTTTGGCGCCGGCTTCCATCCCAATCATGGTGGAGGCGCCCGGACGGTTTTCCACCACCACCGACTGCCCCAGCGCCTTGGACAACTCCAGCGCAATTTCACGTGTGTTGGCGTCGGGGCCTGTGCCCACAGGGAAGGGGGCAATGATCTTGATTGGCTTGTTCGGATAGTCCTGGGCCATGGCGGGCAAGGCACTGAACAAAGCCAAGGCCAAAGTGGCCAGGCTCATGTGGCGGGTGGTGCGGTTCATTAAGTGTCTCCTAGAGGTGGATGGTCACGACATTGCAGTCTGCCAACATTTTTCCAAATCATTGAAATTATCACTATGGGATAAACCATTAGTTTTTTATCGCCCATTCAAAATAAAATGGATGCAATTTTTGCAAAAGGAGTGATCATGATCCAGCCACTTGCCCAGTCCAATTCGCTGGTCTTCAGCCACATGGGGATTTATGTGCGCGACCTCGAACGCATGGCCCGCTTTTACAAAGACGTGATGTGCTTCTTCGAAACCGATCGCGGCGACCTGGGACCTGTGCAGCTGGTCTTCCTCAGTCGCGATCCGTCCGAACACCACCAGATCGTGCTGGCCACAGGCCGCCCTGCGGACCTGTCGTTCAGCGTGATCAACCAGATTTCGCTGCGCGTGCCCGACCTGGCCTCGCTGCGCACGGTGCGAGACCGCGTTCAGGCCGAACCCGATGTGAGCGACTTGGTCTGCACCAGCCATGGCAACGCGGTGTCGATCTACTTTCGCGACCCCGAGGGCAACCGCCTGGAGGTGTTCCTGGACATGCCTTGGTACTGCGAGCAGCCGCTGCGCGAACCGATCGACCTGGACCAAAGCGACGAAGCCGTGATGGCCACCGCGGAAGCACTGGCGCGCAGCCGACCCAAATTTCGCAGCCGCGCCGAGTGGGTGAAAGAAATGCAGCAACTCATGGGCTACCAGGCATGAACCAGACAGTGTTTGACGTCGCCATCATCGGCTACGGCCCGGCGGGTGCCACGCTGGCCAATTTGTTGGGCCAATATGGCCTGTCGGTGCTGGTGCTCGAGCGCGAGGGCGAGATCTACCCCCTGCCCCGCGCCATCCATTTCGACGGCGAAACCATGCGGGTGTTCGAGACCACCGGTTTACGCCCGCAGGTCGAAACCATCTCGCGCCCGGGCCTCAAAGGCATGTACTTCAACAACGCCGCTGGGGAAACCTTGCTGATCCGTGCGGGCACCCAAGAACTTGGCCCGCACGGCTGCGCCACCAACCACTACTTTCACCAACCCGAGCTCGAAGCCGTGTTGCGGTCTGGCTTGCAACGCTACCCGCAAGTGCAAGTGCGCACCCACCACGAAGTCACCGCCATCAAAGAGGGCGCTGAAGTCGCCACCCTGCAAGTCACCGACCTGCAAACGCAACAGCCCGTCTCCGTGCAGGCCCGCTACGTGGTCGGCTGCGACGGAGCCCGCTCGCTGGTGCGCAAAGTGCTGAACACCCGCATGCGCGATCTGGGCCTGCACCAACCTTGGCTGGTGTTCGATGTGCGGCTCAAAACCGATGTCCCCGCCCTGCCCGACCACACGGTGCAGCACTGTGACCCGGCACGCCCCATGACGTATTGCAACGTGACCGGCAACCGCAGGCGCTGGGAAATCATGCTCATGCCCGGTGACAAGCCGGAGGAAATGGTCCAGCCCAAAACACTGTGGCATCTGGTGAGCAAATGGGTCACGCCCGAGCAAGCCGACATCGAACGCGCCGTGATCTACACCTTCCACTCGGTGATGGCCGAAGGCTGGCGCCTAGGCCGCTTGATGCTGGCCGGTGACGCTGCGCACCAGACGCCGCCCTTTCTGGGCCAGGGCATGTGTGCGGCCATCCGCGATGTGTCGAACTTGGCCTGGAAGCTCGACGCCGTGCTGCGCGGCCGTGCAAACGATGCGCTGCTGGACACCTACGAGAGCGAACGTTCACCGCATGTGCAGGCCTTCATCGACCTGGCCGTGAAGCTGGGCGACATCATCCAGACCACCGACCCGCAGGCGGCGATCGAACGCGATGCCAAGTTCAAAGCGGGGCAGCCCGAGATCTTCCAGTTTCCGACGCCGCGCCTGGGCCCCGGTGTCTGGCTAGGAGAACAGGCAGCGGTGGCCCAAGTCTTCCCGCAACCCACGCTGGCCAATGGCCATCTGCTGGACACGCTGCTGGGCTTGAACTTTGCCGTCCTGGGTGAGGACACCGTATTGGCTGAAGTCAGCGAAGACACCCGTGAGCGCTGGCAGGCGCAAGGCGTGGTCACCGTGCCTGCGCGCGACCCCGAGGTCAAAGCCTGGCTCGACCAGCAAGGCGTGCGCGCCGTGCTGCTGCGCCCGGACCGCTACATTCTGGGGGTGGCCCAAAGCGGTGCCGAGCTCGATCGCATCAGCGCCGTGCTGCCCACTGCGGGCGCCTTGGCCCACGGATGTTAAACAGAACCCACCATGACCGATAAAGCAGACAAAGCCGACACCAGCCTCGCCCGCATGCTCAGCGTGCTGGACCTGTTCTCCGACCAGCGCCTGCACTGGAGCGCCGAAGACATCAGCGAATCGCTGGGGGTGTCCTTGCCCACGAGCTACCGCTACCTCAAGACCCTCAGCGATGCGGGCCTGTTGCGGCGCGGCAGCGATGCCCAGTTCACGCTGGGGTCCCGCATCGTGGTACTGGACCACTTCATCCGCCAGGCCGACCCGGTGCTGCAGTGTGGCGTGCCATTCATGAAAGAACTGGTGGCGCAGACCGGTTTTGACTGTGTGGTCTCCAGCCTGCACGGCGACCAATTGCTGGACACCCACCGCGAATTCGGCACCATGCCTGCCAATTTGAGTTATGGCCGTGGACGCCCGCGCCCGCTGTTTCAAGGCGGCGCACCCAAGGTGATTCTGGCAGGGCTGCCCACGCCACAGCTACACAAGCTGCTGGACACCCACAGCAAGGCGGTGGCTGCAGCCGGGCTGCCCACCGATTGGCCCAGCTTTCGGCGTTACTACAGCCAGATCCGCAAGGACGGTTTTTATTTCTCCAACGGCGAACTCGAAACCACTTTGGCTGCGCTCGCGGTGCCTTTACAGCAGACCGACGGCACCGTGATCGGCGCACTCTCTCTGGTCACCACTGTGCAACGCATGGCGGTGATCGACCAGACCAAGCTCACCCCCCTCATCCAGCGCGCCGCACGCGAAATTTCTGCGCGGCTGCACTGATGCTTGTCCTCTCCTTTTGACTGAAAGATCCTCCATGAAACTCATCAGCTTTTTGAACCAAGGCGTGCCCTCCTACGGTGTCGTGAACGGCGACGACGTGCTCGACCTGAGCGCCATCCTGGGTGCACAAGCGCCCGACCTGAAAACCCTGATCGCCAAAAACCTGTTCGGTGCAGCCGCCGATGCGGCCAAGGCGCACAAGGCGACGCTCAAGTTCTCGCAACTGCAGCTGCTGCCGGTGATCCCCAATCCGGGTCAGATCTTTTGCATCGGTCTTAACTACGGCGAACACGTGCTCGAAACCGGCCGTGAAGTGACCGAAGTACCGACGATCTTCTTACGCCTGGCCGACTCGCAGGTCGCGCACGGACAGGACATCGTGCGCCCGCCCGAGTCGCACCGCCTGGACTACGAAGCCGAAATCGCCTTGATCATTGGCAAAGGTGGCCGCCGCATCAAAGAAGAAGACGCCTGGGATCACATTGCGGGCTACAGCTGCTACAACGACGGCTCGGTGCGCGACTGGCAAGTGGCCACCTCGCAGTGGACACCCGGCAAAAACTTCTATAAAACTGGCGGCTTTGGCCCCTGGATGGTCACCAGCGACGAGATTGCGCCTGCGCAAGTGATGCGCCTGCAAACCGTGCTGAACGGCCAAGTGCTGCAGGACACCACCACCGACAAGATGATCCACAGCATTCCGCGCCAGATCGCCTACATCTCGACCTTTATCCCGCTGTCGCCTGGCGACGTGATCGTGACAGGCACCCCCGGTGGCGTGGGCAACAAACGCACCCCGCAAATATTCATGAAGCCCGGCGATGTGTGCGAGATCGTGGTGGATGCGATTGGCACGCTGCGCAACGGCATTCGAGACGACGCATGAGCCAAGCGGTCTTTTAAGATCGTCTTGACGCCTTTGCAAAACCACGATCCTCTCAACCATGACACGTCACTTGTTCTTGTCGCATCAGACCCACATCCCTTTTCAGGAGACCCCCCGATGAACAGTTCCACGATTCACCACCCTGTCCGCAGCCTTGGCCACATGCTTGGCCGCGCATGGGTGCTGCCTCTGTGCCTGATGGCCGGCATGGACATGGCCCAAGCGCAAGACGCATGGCCCACGCGGCCCATCAAACTGCTGGTGGGCTTTGCGCCCGGTGGCAGCAGCGACATGGTGGCCAGACTGATTGCCACACCCTTGGGTGAGAGACTCGGTCAGCCTGTGGTGGTGGAAAACCGCGCGGGCGCAGGCGGCAACATCGCCGCCGATGCAGTGGCCAAAGCTGCACCGGATGGTTACACGCTGGTGCTGCTGCCCAGTGGGCATTCGAGCAATGCCGCCATGAAAAAGAACCTGCCCTTTGATCCGGTCAATGACTTCGCCTGGGTCTCCACCGTCACCACCTATCCGCTGACGCTGTCGGTCAAGCCAAACTCGCCCATCTCCTCGTTCAATGATTTCATACAACGCGTGAAAAGCGAACCCAACCGCTACACCTACACCTCGGTGGGCGTGGGCACGGCGATGCACTTGGTTGGCGAATGGCTGATGGCCGAAAGCGGCGGTGTGGCCACACATGTGCCCTTCAAAGGCGGCACGGCGCCGATGATGGAATTGCTGGCCGGTCGGGTGGACGTGATGATCGACACCATGACCACCACAGCGCCGCTGTTCAAGGAAAACCGGGTACGCGTGCTCGCCACCACCGCGCCAGCAGGTCAGAACGCCCTGCCAGGCGTGCCTTCTGTGGCGGACAGTTTTCCGGGGGTGGTGTTCGATTCTTGGCTGGGCATCGCGGGCACCAAAGGCACACCGCAAGCGATCGTCGATCGGCTCAACCGTGAACTCCGTGCTGTGCTTGACCAAGCTGCGGTCAAACAACGCCTCATCGACTGGGGTGGTCGCCCACAGGCCAACACGCCGGTGGAATTTCGCACCCGTGTGGACGGCGAGATCCGCCAACTCAGCCGGATCGTGGCCGATCGCAAGATCGAGGCGCAGTGAGCCGCGATCGGGGATTCCTGATGCGAGATTGACCCAGCAGCAGTGCACTGCCTGCTGGGCAAAACTCAAACGCGCTCAATGATCAGCGCAATGCCTTGGCCCACGCCAATGCACATGGTGCACAGCGCGTAGCGGCCCGCGGTCTGCTGCAGGCGGTTGATGGCCGTGGTGGCCAAACGGGCACCCGATGCACCCAGCGGGTGACCCAGCGCAATCGCGCCGCCCCAGGCGTTCACGCGGGCGTCGTCGTCTTTCAGGCCCAGCATGCGCATCACCGCCAGGCCCTGCGCGGCGAAGGCTTCGTTCAACTCGATCACGTCCATGTGGTCAATCGTCAAGCCGGTCTGCGCCAATACTTTGAGGGTCGCAGGCGCCGGGCCAATGCCCATCACGCGAGGCGCGACACCGGCCGTGGCCATGCCCACGACGCGGGCCTTGGGCGTCAAACCATTTTTGGCAGCGGTGGCTTCGTCGGCCAACAGCAAGGCACAAGCGCCATCGTTCACACCCGAAGCGTTGCCTGCGGTCACGGTGCCGTCGGGGCGCACCACGCCTTTGAGCTTGGCCAGCGCTTCGAGGCTGGTTGCGCGGGGGTGCTCGTCGGTGTCCACCATGATCGGATCGCCCTTTTTCTGGGGGATGCTCACGCCGACAATTTCGCGCGCCAGGTGACCGGCTTGGATGGCGGCCACGGCGCGCATCTGGCTGTTGTAGGCCATCAGGTCTTGCGCCTCGCGCTCGATCTTGTAGTCGGTGGCCACGTTTTCAGCGGTCTCGGGCATCGAATCCACGCCGTACTGAGCTTTCATCAACTTGTTGATGAAGCGCCAGCCAATGGTGGTGTCGTACACCGCGTTGTTGCGGCTGAAGGCGGTTTCGGCCTTGGGCATCACGAACGGGGCGCGGCTCATGCTCTCGACACCGCCCGCGATCATGAGACCGGCTTCACCAGCTTTGATGGCGCGGGCTGCGGTGCCAATGGCGTCCAAACCTGAGCCGCACAGGCGGTTGAGGGTGGCACCCGGCACGTCAATCGGCAAACCGGCCAGCAAACTGGCCATGTGGGCCACGTTGCGGTTGTCTTCGCCGGCTTGGTTGGCGCAACCGTACAGCACGTCGGTGACAGAGGCCCAGTCCACGTTGGGGTTGCGCGCCATCAGGGCGCGCAGGGGCACAGCGCCCAGATCGTCGGTGCGCACGCTGGACAGGGCACCGCCGTAACGGCCAAAGGGGGTACGGATCGCATCGCAAATGTAGGCTTGGTTCATGTGAGTGGTCTCTTAAGGGTGGAGTACATGCATTATTTTGCATGCAAAAAGGGAGTTTTATACCATTCTAGAGACGCTTTGCAGGCTGGGATGAGCGTTTGACGACAGCACAGGAAAGAGGTGTCTGGCGTCTGTCGCGAAACACCCACGTGAGAGGTCGGGGTGCGGGGCCGGGGCGAT
>NZ_CAMDLM010000053.1 GCF_945901735.1 Limnohabitans sp. Rim8 | reverse complement strand
AGGCGCTGCGCCCATTGGCCGTTCAGCCGGGCCATGGCAAAAATGCTTTTATTCAGTGTCTGGGCGCTGTCAGACCGCAAGCCGCCCTCTGTTTCACGGATCTGAACTTGGCCGGGGCTGGTGTAATCCGAATACACCACAAAAGGCGTGAGTGTGAGGGTACGGCCTTGCTCGCCTCGCCACTGCAAACGGGCATTGGCATGCAGGCCTTTGCGGTGCCCCACCGATTCGTTGAAGCGGATGCGGTCAACCCCAGGCTCGGAGGTGATGACCGATGTACTCTCGTCCGGCCGGTACTGGTCCATCAGGGACAGGGACACCGTGCCGCTCAGGGGCTGGGTCTTGAGGTTGTGCACCCAGCTGAGCATGGTCGAGCCCTCGCCGTTCTCCTGGCTGCGGGTGATTTTGAGGTCGTCAGGGTTGGCTTTTTGCCCCTCACGCAGGACGATATTGATGGTGCCTGCGATGGCCCTGGCCCCGGTTTCGGCCGTGGGGGCTCGCATGATTTCTATTTTTTCGACCTGCTCGGGGGTGAGCGAGTCGATGGAAAAGCCCGGCGGCACGCGTTCGCCGTCCAGCAAGATTTGGGTGTAGCCACCACCCAAGCCGCGCATGCGGATCGCGCCGCCTCGACCCGGTGCACCTTGCACCGTCACGCCCGGCAAGCGCTTGAGCACCTCGCCCAAGGTGGCGTCGCCTTGCTTTTCGATCTCTTCGCGGCCAATGACGATTTTGGAGGCCGAAGACTCGCGGCGCACCTCGGTGTCGTTGTTGCGGTTGCTGCGGATTTCGACCTGGCCCAGATCGGTCGCAGCCGCCGCAGGCGCGGTGGCCGAAGGTGCGCTGGACGTCGTGCGGGCAGGGCTTTGAGCCCAGGCCCAAGCGGGCAGCAAATACAAGGCAACACCCGCCAGCAGCAGGCCATGGGTCAGGGGGTGGAGGGTGGGGGTGAGATGGGATGAACGCATCCGAGTATTTTGACAGCGCCCGGCCGCCGGCGTGTGAAGCTGGCGTAAAAGCCGGGGTCAGCCTGATGATCAGTGAGGCAGGCCCAACTCCGAAAGAATCACTCGTCCGCTTTGAACAAAGCCGCCACCTTGCGCTTGGGCTTGATGTTGGCCGAAATCGACGAGCGCGGCGCTTTGGGCACTGCATCCCAGCTGGGCGAAACATCTGCAGGAGATGCCTCATAGGGCTTGCTGAAGAAGGGGTCGCGGTTGATGGGTGCGGGGCGGAAGCCGCCTCGGCGCTCGCGCGGCGCATCCAGGGCTTCCCGCGGGTCAAAATCGTCGCGGCGGCGGCTTTCAGAAGTACGGCCACGCGGACGGTCTTCGGCGCGTGCGCCCCACTTCTCGGGGGCGGGGCCAACGGGGGCCGTGTCCAGCTGCAGGGTTTCGACATCCAGCTTTTTCTTGATCAGCTTTTCAATGTCGCCCACCAAACGGGTGTCCGAGGGGCTGACCAAGGTCACGGCCAAGCCCGAAGCCCCGGCACGGCCCGTGCGGCCAATGCGGTGCACATAGTCTTCGGCGTTGTAGGGCACATCAAAGTTGAACACCGCGGGCACATCCTTGATGTCCAGACCGCGCGCCGCCACGTCGGTGCAGACCAGCAAATCGACTTCGCCTTGCTTGAAAGCTTCAAGGGCTTTCAGGCGCTCGTCCTGACTTTTGTCACCGTGCAGGGCCGCGGTCTTGAGGCCTTCGCGCTCCAGCGAGCGGGCCAAACGTGCGCAGCCGAGCTTGCTGTTGACAAAAATGAAGGCCTGCTTGATGCCCCGGTCGTCCAGCACCTTGCGGATCACGCGGCGCTTGTCGTCGTCTTGCGCGGCGTAAAAACGCTGCTCGACAGTGGAAGCGGTTTCGTTGGGCCGGGCCACCTCGATGGTGATGGGGTTTTGCAGGTAGCTGCCTGCCAGGCGCTTGATCTCGGGCGAGAAGGTGGCCGAGAACAACAAGGTGGTGCGCTGCTTGGGCAGGTAGCTCAGGATGCGCTGCAGGTCGGGCAAAAAGCCAATGTCAAGCATGCGGTCGGCTTCGTCCAGCACCACATATTCCACCTGGTTGAGTACCGCGTTTTTGGCTTCGATGTGGTCCAACAAACGGCCTGGGGTGGCCACCAACACCTCGACACCTTGTTTCAGTTCCAGCGTTTGGGGCTTCATGTCCATGCCACCAAACACCACCGTGCTGCGCAACTGAGTGTACTTGGCGTACATCTTGATTTGCTGCGCGACCTGATCGGCCAGTTCGCGCGTGGGCAACAAAACCAAGGCGCGCACCGGGTGACGGGCGGGTGATGTGGAGGGGTTTTCGTGCTTGAGCAGGCGTTGCAGCAAAGGAAGCGAAAACGCCGCCGTTTTGCCGGTGCCCGTTTGGGCTGCGCCCATCACGTCCTGGCCCGTCAAAACCACCGGAATGGCTTGGGCCTGGATAGGGGTCATGGTTTCGTAACCCATTTCGGCTACGGCTCGTGCCAGCGTGGGCGCCAGCGATAAATTGGAAAAAGAGTCGGTCATTAACCCGCTATTGTCGCATTTTGAACTGCCATTGCCAAAAATGGCAATATATCCTCGGAGCCAAAGCCCAAACGGTGGAGCAAACGGCCCACCGGGAAGGGGCCATCAGGCCAAGCGACGGCTCAGCGATGGGAAAGCCGTCTTTTTGTGAGGCACTTTGGCCGGGGGGGCTGCACGCATGGCCACATTGGCGACGCTGAGCATGTCCGAGACCAATGCATCTGCGCGATCGTGCGCGCCATGACGATTGGCTTCAAAGGCCAAACGGGTGGTTCGGGCCATCTGAGCCACAAAGTTTTGCGGGTAATCCCGCACCTGGAAACCCCGCAGGGTCATCACCTTCATGAAGGCATTGGCCGCCTCCTCTACGGCGTGCTGGTATTCCTGACTGGCTTCTGGAGACATAAAGACCTCGGGGGTTGGTTGAACCCTTATATAACGCGGCCAAGGGCCATAAGGCATACACAGTCGGTATCAAATTGTGCAGGTGCTGCCCGAAAGGTGCCTCAAAACACCCTTTGCCGCCTGCTGACCACTGGCCAAGCAGGCCGTCAGCAGGTAGCCGCCGGTGGGCGCTTCCCAGTCAAGCATCTCGCCCGCGCAAAACACGCCGGGGCGGGCCGACAGCATCAAATCAGGCCCCATGGCCTGCAGCGCCACCCCTCCGGCGGTGCTGATCGCCTCGGCCACGGGCCGGGCACGCCTCAAGGGCACAGGCAAAGCTTTGATGCTCGCGGCCATGGCCTCAGGCCGAGCCAAATTCTCGGGTGTGCCCAACTCGAACAACAAGCCCATCTTCGCGCCGTCCAAGCCCAGTCGGCTTTTGAGGTGGCTGCTGAGGCTGCGGCTGCCGCGCGGCCAGGCCAAGTCTTTGAAAACCTGCTCAGGTGATTTATCGGGCAACAAATCCAGCAGCAAACAGGCCTGCCCGCGCTCGGCCAGGTCGTCGCGCAGCCAGGCCGAGGCGGCGTACACCAGACTGCCTTCCAGCCCGGTGTCGGTGATCACAAATTCACCCTTGCGTTCAAAACGAGGGGGCTGCGCGTTTGCAACCCAATCTGGCACGGTCAACACCACCGACTTGAGCGGGTGTCCGGCATATTTATCCCTGAAGTGGGCCGTCCAGCCTTCGCCCTCACGGCCCAGCACATCAAAACCGCAATTGGCTGGCTTCAAGGGGGCGACCTCGACGCCCTGGTCCTGCAAATGAGCCAGCCAAGTGCCGTCCGAGCCCAGTTGCGGCCAACTGGCCCCGCCCAACGCCAGCACGGTGGCACCCGCATTGACCTGCAGCGTCGAAGCATCACTCGGACGCGCAAACACCAGGCGATCGCCTTGCCAGCCAAGCCAACGGTGTCGCATGTGAAACTGCACCGGCACACCGCTGGCGGGGTGGCGCAAGCGCTGCAGCCAAGCACGCAGCAAAGGTGCAGCTTTCATTCCGGCCGGAAAAACACGGCCTGAAGTACCTACAAAAGTACCCACACCCAAGCTCTGCGCCCAATCGCGCACGCCCTGGGCGTCCAGCTGGGATAGCCACTGACTGACCTCGGTCTGGCGCGCGCCAAAACGGGTGTTGAACACAGCCGAGGGCTCCGCATGGGTGAGGTTCAAGCCCCCTTTTCCAGCCAGTAAAAACTTGCGTCCCACCGAAGGCATGGCATCAAACAGGTGCACGGAAACACCCGCTTGCGAGAGCAGTTCGGCGGTCATCAAGCCAGCGGGTCCACCACCCACAATGGCCACTTCCGCCGAAAGCTCCAATGCGCCGGGAAAATTTGAAGTCGGTTTTGGAAGGCTCATGTGTTTGTGGTCTGGCAAGGGAACTGAGGCATGCGGGTGTGAAGAGTTTCTGTCAAAATAGACTTCACTTTAGTCGCATATCAATGTTTTTAAGGAATAGGTCATGGCCAGCGATTTGATCAAACACACCACAGACGCCACTTTCGAAGCCGACGTGCTCCAATCGAGCCAGCCCGTGGTGGTCGACTTTTGGGCCGAATGGTGCGGCCCCTGCAAAATGATTGCTCCCATCCTCGACGAAGTGGCCAGCGCCTACGAGGGCAAACTGCAAATTGCCAAGATGAATGTCGACGACAACCGCGACATCCCCGCCAAATTCGGCATTCGCGGCATCCCCACGCTGATGATCTTCAAGGGCGGTCAACTCGCCGCCACCAAAGTGGGCGCCATGAGCAAGTCTCAATTGACCGCTTTCATCGACCAGCAACTGGCTGGATGAACCTTGGCAGTCCGGCATCGCCGGCATCGCCACCGACCACCGGGCTTGATTGCCCGGTTTTAGTTTGAAGACCCTCCCCAAAACCTGTCATAATTTCTCTCAGGCATCCCGGACACGGGACAGCGCCAAGACTGCCGGAAGCACCAGCCCCAACCCCGGGCTTAATCCGGCACACAACACATCCACCCGGTTATCCGAACAACGGTCCCCAGCCGACCGATTCGCCACAGGCCCCATCCCATGCATTTGAACGAACTCAAGGCACTTCACGTGTCCGAACTCCTGAAGCAAGCCGACACGCTCGAAATCGAGAACACCGGCCGCATGCGCAAACAGGAGTTGATGTTTGCCATCATCAAAAAGCGCGCCAAAGCGGGCGAACAGGTGTTTGCCGATGGCGTGCTCGAAATCCTGCCCGATGGCTTTGGCTTCCTGCGCAGCCCCGACTCCAGCTACACGGCCAGCACCGACGACATCTACATCAGCCCCAGCCAAGTGCGCCGCTTTAACTTGCATACGGGCGACATGATCGAAGGCGAAGTGCGCATACCCAAAGACGGCGAGCGTTACTTTGCCCTGACCAAGCTCGACAAGGTCAACGACGACCTGCCCGAAAACAACAAGCACAAGGTCATGTTCGAGAACCTGACGCCCCTTTTCCCCAAAGAGCAAATGCGCTTGGAGCGTGACATCAAGGGCGAAGAAAACATCACCAGCCGCGTGATCGACATCATTGCCCCGCTGGGCCGCGGCCAGCGCGCCCTGATCGTGGCGCAGCCCAAGTCTGGCAAAACGGTGATGATGCAGCAGATCGCGCATGCCATCACGGCCAATTACCCCGATGTACACCTGATGGTACTGCTGGTCGACGAGCGTCCAGAAGAAGTCACCGAGATGCAGCGCAATGTGCGCGGCGAGGTGATCTCGTCCACCTTTGACGAACCCGCTTCGCGCCATGTACACGTGGCCGAGATGGTGATCGAGCGCGCCAAACGTTTGGTCGAGCTGAAAAAAGACGTGGTCATTTTGCTGGACTCGATCACCCGCCTGGCCCGCGCCTACAACAACGTCGTGCCTTCTTCGGGCAAAGTGCTCTCGGGTGGTGTGGACGCCAACGCCCTGCAGCGCCCCAAGCGCTTTTTTGGCGCGGCCCGCAATGTGGAAGAAGGCGGCAGCCTCACCATCATCGCCACGGCCCTGGTCGACACCGGCAGCCGCATGGACGAGGTGATCTTTGAAGAATTCAAAGGCACCGGCAACTGCGAAATCCACCTGGAACGCCGCCTGTACGAAAAGCGGGTGTTCCCAGCCATTAACCTGAACCGCAGCGGCACCCGCCGCGAAGAGTTGCTGCTGCAGCCTGAAGTGCTGCAAAAAACCCGCATCCTGCGTCAGTTCATGTACAACATGGACGAAATCGAGGCGATGGAGATGGTCTTGAAGAGCATGAAGGCTACCAAGAACAACTCCGAGTTCTTTGACATGATGCGACGCGGCGGTTGATACCCTATAATCTGCGGTTTTGCGGAAAGTGCTCCCAGATAGGCTGAGGAGTGGCTGCCGTAGCAAAAATAAAAGGATTTCCCCATGAAAGACGGCATTCACCCCAACTACCGTGAAGTTTGCTTCCAAGACATGTCCAATGGTTTCAAGTTCGTGACCCGTTCATGCGCCAACACCAAAGAGATGATCAAAATGGAAGACGGCCGCGAGCTGCCTTGGTACAAGCTGGACACGACCAGTGAGTCGCACCCCTTCTACACCGGCACGCAAAAGTCAGTCGACAACATGGGCGGCCGCGTGGAGAAGTTCCGCAACCGTTTCGGCAAGACCACCGTCATCGCCAAGTAATTAGCGACTTGGTGAACCCCAAAGGGCAGCCCGGGCAACCGGCCTGCCCTTTTTGCTTGGGCCCGCCCTCGCCCACCTGGCTTTTTTAAATACAAAATCCAGCAACCCAGCCTTTGCCCCACACCTGATTTCCCTTGCCACCGTGAACCTGCCCACCCCCGCCATCGTTGCCCAAAGTGCTGTGCGCAGACTGCCGCGCCCAGCCCTGCTCTTGCTGTGTGTGGTTTATGTTTTGGCTGGTTTTTGGGACCGTGCGCCTTGGAAATCGCAAGACCTGGAAGCCTTGGGCTACATGCTGCAACTGGCACAGCCTGCGTTGGGGGAAACAGCCAACTGGTTCAGGCCAACTTTGCTGGGCCAGCAAGACCCGCAACTGGCTTTGCTGCCCTTTTGGCTAGGGGCCAGCTTCCTTCAATGGGCACCGACGGGATGGGAAGTCACGTTCTCCCGACTGCCCTTTATCGGAATGCTGGGACTGACATTGGCCGCCACTTGGTATGCCGTGTATGCCTTGGCGCGTCACCCTGCAGCACAGCCAGTGGCTTTTGCCTTTGGTGGCGAGGCCAAGCCAGGCGACTATGCCCGCGCTCTGGCGGACGGCGGACTGCTGGCTTTGCTGGCCTGTCTGGGCTTGGCTCGGCTGGCGCATGAGGCCACCCCAGCGCTCAGCCAACTGTTTTTTGCATCGCTTATTTTTGTGGGCCTGTCCACCTTGCCGCGCTGGCGCTTGCACAGTGGGCTGGCCGTGGTTGTGGGCATGTTGGGCCTGACCCTTTCGGGGGCGCCCAGCGTGGCCCTGTGGCTGGGCGTGGGTGGCTCGCTGATTCGCGCCGTGGCGACCATCGACCCCGTACAAGGCCGCTTGCGCATGCTCGACTTGGGGCTGCTGGCTTTGCTGTGCCTGCTGTGCATCACCACCGCTGGAGCCCTCGATTTGTGGCGCTGGCGCGTGGTGCCTCACACCTTGTTGGATGTGCACATCCTGGCCAAGCTCATGCTGTGGTTCACCTGGCCAGCCTGGCCTTTGGCGCTGTGGTCCTTGTGGCGCTGGCGGGGCCAGCTGTCGCAATTTTGGCGCTACCCGCACTTGGCTTTGCCGTTATGGTTCGTCACCGTCACGGTGGGGGCCACCTGGTTCACCGGCTTTTCTGACCGGGCCCTGCTCTTGGCTCTGCCCGGCATAGCCGCGCTGGCCGCTTTTGCGCTGCCCACTTTGCGGCGCAGCCTCGGAGCCTTGATCGACTGGTTCACCCTGCTGTTTTTCAGCATTTGCGCACTCACCATCTGGGTGGTCTGGGTCGCCATGCAAACGGGCTTTCCGACCCAGCCTGCGGCCAACGTCGCCAAACTGGCCCCCGGCTTTTTACCGGCGTTTTCGGCCCCGGCATTTGCACTGGCCTTGTTGGCCACCTTGGCCTGGGCCAGCTTGGTCAAGTGGCGCATTGGCCACCACCGCGCTGCCATCTGGAAAAGCATGGTCTTGCCTGCCTCTGGCGCCGTGCTGTGCTGGTTGCTGCTCATGAGCCTGTGGCTGCCCTTGCTCAACTTTGCCCGCAGCTATGGCCCTACCGTGCAAAAAGTGCAAGTCGTCACTGGCACCGCCCGTTGCTTGCAATACGCGGGCATCAGCCAGGCGCAAGGCGCGGCCCTGTTGTTTCACGCGCAGGTACGCCTGCAGGCGGCCACCCAACCCAGTGCCGAGTGTCCCTGGCTGGTCATGGACGAAAAAAACCTGCCCTTGCTGGACGATCGCCTCAAAGCCCTGGGCTGGACCCTCGAGGGCACCGCCGCCCGGTTAGGTGAGCGCAGCGACCGTCTGCTGATCTTCCGCCCCTCACAGCCACAACAACCCGACACGCCCTCCCAGCCAGCCGCGGCCAGCAACTGAGCCATGTCCGAGCTGCGCACCATCTCCCGCCATGCGGGCACTGTGCTGGTCGGGCAGCTGGCCGTCATGGCCTTTGGCGTGACTGACACCGTCATTGCCGGCCGCCACAGCCCGCATGCGCTGGCCGTTTTGTCGCTGGCCTCGTCGATCTACATCAGCATTTATGTGGCGCTCAATGGCATGCTGCAAGCGCTGCTGCCCGTCTGGGCCGAGCTGCATGGCGGCAACCGACGCGCTGAGATCGGGCGCTCGGTGCGCCAAGCGCTGTACATCTCGGCGATCGCAGCCGCGTTGGGCATGACCGGTTTGTGGTTCCCCGACCCTTGGCTGTCATGGACCCAAGTGCCCACCGAGCTGTGGCCCGATGTGCGGGCCTATTTGCGCGTGCTGGCGGTGGCGCTGGTGCCTTCCTTGCTGTTTCGCATGTACAGCACGCTCAACCAAAGCCTGGGCTACCCGCGCCTGGTGACTTGGCTGCAAGCGGGCGCTTTGCTGGTCAAGATTCCTTTGTCGGTGCTGCTGACCTTTGGCGCGGGTGATGTGCCCGGCATGGGCGTGGTGGGCTGCGCCTGGGCCACGCTGGTGGTGAACAGCCTGATGATGCTCACCGGGCTGTGGCTCTTGCGCACGCAAGACATTTACCGCCCCTACCAGCTGTGGCGCCTGCCGGAAAAGCCCCAATGGCACGTGCTGCGGCACTTTTTGCGTTTGGGCGTGCCCGCCGGCCTGTCCATCATGGTGGAGGTGACGTCCTTCACCCTGATGGCGCTGTTCATTGCCCGGCAGGGCGCATTGGCCTCGGCCAGTCACCAAATTGCGGCCAGTTTGGCCTCGGTGCTGTACATGGTGCCGCTGGCCCTGGGCATCGCCAGCAGCGCCCGCACCGGTTACTGGCTGGGAGCCGGTCAGGCCCACCGGGCCAGGCATGCAGCAGGCCTGGGCATTGGCCTGGCCATCGGCGCAGCTGGCGTGTGCGCTGCGGCCTTGCTGCTGGGCCGCGAAGCCATCGCCCATGCTTTCACCAACGACCCTCTGGTGGCGCAAACCGCCATGGTGTGGCTGGTCTGGGTGGCCATTTACCACCTGGCCGATGCGGTGCAGGCGGTCTGCGTCTTCTTACTGCGCTGCTACCACATCACCCTCGCGCCCCTGTTGATCTACACCGCATTTTTGTGGGGCTTCGGTTTGTACGGCGGTTACCTGTGGGCCTATGACGATTCAGCGCTGAGTGGCTGGCTGCAGTGGACCGGCCGCCCGGCCGTGGACACGTTCTGGATCAGCAGCAGCTTGGCCCTGGCAGCCGTATCGGCGCTGTTTGCGGCGCTGGTGTGGCGTGCGGCCCGGCCTGGCACAGGCGCACCCGCCCCGGTCTAAAGCGCTGGCCTTTGGCTTCGATCTCGCCTGCATTCATCAAACATTCACACAAAACAACGACATTGGCCTTTTTAATGCATCTCTCACACCATGACACCCACCCACGCCATCGATGAAGCCCAAATGCGCCAGCTGCGCGAAGACCTGCTGGACAGCATGGACGAAGAACTGGAACTGGAGCTCGACGACCGTTGGGGCGCTGAAGCCGCGGCCAACGATGGCCAAGCGGGTGACCGCATCCGCTATTTCCGTGAACTCTTGCGCCTGCAGTCCGAGCTGGTGATGCTGCAAGACTGGGTGGTCAAAACCGGCCACCGCATGGTCATCTTGTTTGAGGGGCGCGACGCCGCAGGCAAAGGCGGCGTGATCAAACGCATCACGCAGCGCCTGAACCCCCGCGTGTGCCGCGTGTCCGCACTGCCTGCCCCGAACGACCGCGAAAAAACCCAGTGGTACTTTCAGCGCTACATCTCGCACCTGCCCGCTGCAGGCGAAATCGTGCTGTTTGACCGCAGCTGGTACAACCGCGCTGGCGTCGAAAAAGTCATGGGCTTTTGCAACGACGAAGAATACGAAGAATTCTTCCGCTCGGTGCCCGAGTTCGAAAAAATGCTGGTGCGCAGCGGCATTCAGTTGGTCAAGTACTGGTTCTCCATCACCGATGACGAGCAGCACGCCCGGTTTTTGGGCCGCATCCACGACCCGCTCAAGCAGTGGAAGCTCAGCCCCATGGACCTGGAAAGTCGCCGCCGCTGGGAAGACTACACCCGTGCCAAAGAAACCATGATCGAGCGCACCCACATTCCCGAAGCACCTTGGTGGGTGGTGCAGGCGGTGGACAAGAAAAAAGCGCGACTCAACTGCATTGACCACCTGCTCAGCCAAGTGCCCTACCACGAGGTGACGCACCCAGAAATCAATTTGCCCGGCCGCGTGCGCAACCCCGACTACATCCGCCATCCAGTGCCGGCTGAAATGATTGTTCCGGAAAAATACTGAGCGGCAGAATCGGGCTCAGGCCTGACCGTTACCCAGCGGGTCCCAGCCCTCCAACCACTGCACGAACTGTCCAAGCCCCTCTTGCAGGGGGGTGTCGGGCCATGCATCCAACCAGCACAAAAGACGTGACTCGCTGGCACAGGTCAAGGCCACATCTGCAGTTTGCATGGGCGCGTGTTCAATGAGGGGGCTGGTCTGCAAAAGGGTGGACAGTACCTGGACAAAATCGATCACGCGAATTGGCCGCTGATGGCCCACATTCACCACGGCCGCACCCTGCCAGCGGGCCTCGTGCTGGGCCAAGGCGGTGACTGCCGCTACGGTGTCGTCCACATAGGTGAAGTCGCGCATCAGTTCCCCGCCGGCAAACAGCGTCACCGGCTGTTGTCGCCGAATGGCTTGAGCAAACAAATAGGGCGCCATGTCAGGCCGTCCCCAAGGTCCGTAGACGGTAAAAAATCTCATGCCCAGGCTTTGCAGGCCGTATTGGGCATGAAAGGAAAACGCCATGGCTTCATTGGCCTGTTTGGTGGCGGCATAAAAAGACTGGGGCCGGTCGGTCCTGTCGGCCTCCTCAAAAGGCGCCTCCGATCGCATCCCGTAAACACTCGACGAGCTGGCGTACAGCAAACGGGCAACCCGGTGCCGGTGACAGGCCAAAAGAACGTTGGCAAATCCGACCAAATTGGACGCGACAAAGTCTTGAGGCGCCAGCATGGAGTGCCGAACACCGGCCTGGGCGGCCAAATGGATGACCCGTTCGGGCCGAACACTGCCCATCCAATCCAGCAGCTCGCTGGGATGCGCCACGTCGAGCCGTTGCCACTGCACGCCTGGCGCTTGTCGAACCGCAGCCATGCGCGCCGCACGCAGCCTGGAGGCCGTGCTGTTGGGGTCAAGGTCCAAAGGGGTGCATCCGGCGTCGTCAGCCCAATCGCAGGCGTGCACGGTGTGGCCCCTTTGGGCCAGATGCAAGGCCAGCCGTGAGCCAATAAAGCCTGCCGCACCCGTGACCATCCATGGAACTGTCATAAAAATATGTTTTGATTGTTTTCATAGGATTCTGAAATGCAAATATGACAGTAGTTCGAGAAAACCCCGACTCACTGGCCATTTATTCACCGTCGGTGACACACACCGCTTGGCTGACTGCACTGATGTGTATTGCTTGTGGTGTTGGGCTGCACCATTCATCACTCAACCAGGAATGGCTCATCCTGGGACATCAAAAGACCTGGCTGCCGGAGCAATTTTGGCTGTTTGTGACCCAGTGGGGCGATGCGGGGCAGTGCTTGCTCTTGATGCTGATCCTCTTTGCGAGAGACGGCGGCAAACTGGCCTTGATCTTGAAAACCTGGCTCTTGGGGATCCCGGTTTCGATGGTGCTCAAGCACACGCTCAACATTCCGCGTCCCTTGAACGTGCTCGACGCCCAGTGGCTGCAAGTGGTTGGTCAGCCGCCTCTGTTGGGTCACTCCATGCCCTCTGGCCATGCGATGGCCGCGGGCTCTGCCGCTGCGCTGTTGTTTTTATTCATGCGGTCCGAGCGACCTCGGCTTCAGTGGGTGGTGCTTTTGCTGTGCGCCTTGGTGGCGCTCTCGCGGGTCTCGGTCGGAGCGCATTGGCCGGCCGATGTGGTCACGGGTTTCGGCCTCGGTGGGCTGCTGGTGATCTTGGCCTGCCATTGGGAAAAATTTCAACCCTGGGTGTTGAACCCCGATGCACTGAGGACCCGCTTTGGCCTCGTCGCTTTGCAAGTTCTTGTGCTGTACTTGGTGTGGATTGCGCCCTTGGAAGGCCTCGGTATGGCATTGGCTCGCGGGGCGATTTCAGTCGGCGTGGTGTTGGGCGTGCTCACCTCATGGCCGCGTGCCCGAGCCTGAGGCCACCCGTGCGCTCAACACCTCTTCGGCTCCTGAAATTCATGACCATGCTCCTGTGTGTGGGGCTGGCCCTGTGGTTGTTTGTCTGGGCCTGGGAAAAACTTGACCGGCCCGATTTGGCCCATTGGTGGCGCACAGTGCCCATTTGGATTTGGGCAACCGCAGCCGCGATTTGGGGATGCACCTTCATTCTGCGCGCCATCAGGCTGCGCCAGGAGTGGCAATGGAAGCGACACATCAACCTGCGAACCGCTTTGCACGTGGTGCTGCTGCACAACTCGGCGGCCTTGCTGATGCCCCTGCGATCAGGTGAATTGGGCTATCCGCTGCTGGTACGAAAAGTCTTTGACGCCAGCTGGCCAGAGTCACTGCGCAGTCTGCTCTGGTTGCGGTTCCAGGACGCTGTGGTGCTCGGCTTCTTGGCCCTGTTGTTTTGGCCGTTCGCCCCCCCAGTCGCGGCTGTCTTGATCGCTGCACCTGTGCTCATTGCCCTGCTGGCTTCTCGCCAGCATTTGGAAAAGCTCGTCCTCGCCTGCCGCGGCCGCGTGGAGTGGTTTGGATTTCTATGGCACGGCCGCGGCCGCCCCTCAGGTTGGCTGTTGAGCTTGGCCAATTGGCTGCTGAAGATCGCAGTGGTCGCCTTTTTGCTGCAGTTCATCTTGCAGGAATCGATCAGCTTGGGCCTGCAAGCGAGCGTGTCCGCAGCTTTAGGGGGCGAAATCGCGGCCTTGCTGCCGATTCAAGGTCCCGCCAGTTTGGGCACTTACGAAACAGGGGTCTGGCTGTTTTCCGGCCTGCCGCTTGAACAGGCCCCCTTGGTGGGCATGGCGGCTTTGCTGGTTCACCTGTTTTGCCTGGGCGTCTCCTTGCTGCTGGCCTTGATCGTGGCGGCTGTGGACGGGCCCGCCTTCTGGCGCGCGCCGAATGAAAAAAACCGGGCCGATCCGATTCAAAACTGATTATTTATGTTGCTACAAACTCCCCCTCACCGTCTGTCTGTGGTGGTCCCCATGTTCAACGAGGAGGAACTGGCGCACGACCTGATCGATGCGGTCCAAGCGGCCTTGATGCACTACCCGCACCCTTGGGAGCTTTTGGTGGTCGACGATGGCAGCACCGACGAGACCTGGAAGCGCTTACGCCAGCGTGCCCAGCAAGTGGGCCCACACATTCGGATCATTCGCTTGCTGCGCAACTTTCGTCAGACCGCAGCGATGCAGGCGGGCATCGACATGGCCCGAGGCGATGTGATCGTCACCATGGATGGGGATTTGCAAAATGACCCCCAAGACATCCCCCAGTTGGTCGATAAATTGCTGCGCGAAGACTTGGACTTGGTCGCCGGCTGGCGACAAAATCGGCAAGATGGTCTGCTGCTGCGCAAGATCCCCTCCAGACTGGCCAATCGCCTCATCAGGCGCGTCAGTGGTCTGCAATTCCAAGACCTGGGCTGCAGCCTGAAAGCCTTTCGCACCAGCGTGTTGCGCAAAATCCGGCTTTATGGCGAGATGCACCGCTTCATCCCTGCCTGGATGGCCACCGTCACCTCCCCTGATCGCATGGACGAGTTGGCCGTTAGCCACCGACCTCGAACCAAGGGCCAATCCAAATACGGCATCTCCAGAACCATTCGGGTCCTGGTCGACTTGCTGTCGATCCATTTCTTTTTGAACTTTGGCACACGCCCGGGACACTTCTTTGGCGGACTGGGCTTGTTGGTCGGTGCAGTCGGCACGCTGATCCTGGCTTACCTGGCGGTCATCAAATGGATGGGCGAAGACATCGGTACCCGGCCCCTGATGTTTGTGGGTTTTTTCTGCATCGTCTCTGGCCTGCAGTTCATCACCACAGGGGTGTTGTCGGAAATGCTGATGCGCACTTATTTTGACGGGGGACAGTCGCTGGCTTACCACACCCGGGACTTGACCACCCTGGACGACAACGCAGGATGGCATGCCACACCTTGAATCCACGCCCAGCTTGACTGCCAAGCCTCCCATCTGGGCCATCCCTTTGGCCTTGGGTTTGCTGGTGTTTCTGCTCATGGGATTGGGCCAGCCCCCCTTGTTCGATGTTGACGAGGGGGCTTTCTCCGAAGCGACCCGGGGCCTGCTGTCGTCGGGTGATTGGGGCCACACCACGCTCAATGGTTTGGACCGCTTTGACAAACCCATTGGCGTCTATTGGCTGCAAGCCCTCAGTGGGGTGCTGTTGGGGCCGACCGAGTTGGCCATGAGACTGCCCTCGGCTTTGGCCACCTGGTTGGGTGCGCTGGCCCTTTGGCGATGCATCGCTGGTCAATGGGGTGTTCGGACTGGCGCTTGGGCAGCCATCATCCATGTCACCAGTTTTGGCAGCTGGGCCATGGCCCACGCGGCCACGGCGGACGCGGTGCTGGGCATGTTCCTGATGCTGAGCGCCATCGACCTGTGGCGATACCTCCAAACTGAAGACTTGAAGGCATTGCGCTGGCTCGCCTTGTGGGTCGGCGCGGGGCTGCTGGTCAAAGGGCCAGTCGCCCTCTTGATCCCAGCGGCCAGCCTGCTCATCCACTGCCTTGTGTCTGGTCAATGGGCGGTTTGCCGCAAAGCACTGCTCGATGTGCGCGCTTGGCTTTGCATGCTGGCCATGGCTTTGCCGTGGTACGCCTACGCCGTATGGCGGCACGGCGAGGATTTCGTGCAAGGCTTCATTTTGAAGCACAACGTCGAGCGTTTTACCGCCCCGATGGAAGGGCATGGCGGCCATTGGCTTTACTTCGTGATTGTGGCACCCATTTTGTGGATGCCCTGGACGTCGCTGTTGCTGGCCTGGTGGGGCCGCTGGCAGGCACTGTGGGGCCATGCACTGACCCGTCACGCCTTGATCTGGACTGTTTTTGTGCTGGTTTTTTTCAGTTTTTCCGGCACCAAGCTGCCTCACTATGGCATCTATGCCGCACCCGGGGTTGTGCTGTTGCTGACAGTCGCTTTGGAGAACATGCGAACTTGGCATGCCGGGCTGTGCGCATTGGCCTTGCTGGCCTGGCAGGCCGTGTTGGTCGGACTTCCCTGGTTCTGGATGACTTTTCCTGAGCAGGT
>NZ_CAMDLM010000052.1 GCF_945901735.1 Limnohabitans sp. Rim8 | reverse complement strand
CCCGCGCAGGCGGGCCTGTACGCCAGCATGGCCCCCTTGGTGCTGTACGCCTTGATGGGCAGCAGCGGCACCTTGGCTGTGGGGCCTGCGGCGGTGACCTCGCTGATGACGGCGGCCAGTGTGGGTGCGGTGGCGGCGCAAGGCAGCGTGGCTTACACCGAGGCGGCTTTGATGCTGGCGCTGCTCAGCGGGGCCATCATGCTGGTGATGGGTGCAGCGCGGCTGGGTTTTTTGGCCAATTTTTTGAGCCACCCTGTCATCTCGGGCTTTGTCTCGGCGTCGGGTTTGCTGATCGCGGCCAGTCAGCTCAAACATTTGTTGGGTGTGCCGCTACATGGCGAGAACCTCTTGCAGCTGCTGCCGCAGCTGTGGCACAACTTGCCCAGTCTGCATGTGCCGACCAGTGTGATGGGGCTGGGGGCTTTGGCTTTGCTGCTGCTGGTGCGCCGCGAACTCAAGCCCGTGCTCAAGCGCTTGGGGGTGTCTGCGGGCGCGGCCGATCTGGCGGCCAAGGCGGCCCCGGTGGCGGTGCTGCTCTTGAGCATTGCCTTGTCAGCCGTGTGGCAGTTGGCTGAGCAGGGCGTGCGGGTGGTCGGCACGGTGCCGCAAGGCTTGCCGCCCTTGACCTTGCCTGGTGAATCGCCCGGTGGGTGGGCCGCCACATGGGCGCTGGCCCAGGCTTTGTGGGTGCCCGCTTTGCTGATTTCCTTGGTGGGTTTTGTGGAGTCGGTGTCGGTGGGCCAGTCGCTGGCGGCCAAGCGGCGCGAACGCATCGACCCCGATGCCGAGTTGCGTGCGTTGGGCCTGAGCAATTTGGGTGCAGGTTTGAGTGGTGGCTTTCCGGTCACGGGCGGTTTTTCGCGTTCGGTGGTCAATTTTGATGCGGGTGCACGCACGCCTGCAGCAGGCATCTACACCGCTGTGGGGCTGGCACTGGCGGCCTTGTTCTTGACGCCTTGGCTCTTTCATTTGCCGCAGGCCACCTTGGCCGCCACCATCATGGTGGCCGTGCTCACCTTGGTCGATGTCGGGGTGTTTGCCCGCACCTGGCATTACGCCAAGGCTGATTTCATCGCCTTGTTCCTGACCTTTGGCCTGACCTTGGCGGTGGGTGTGGAGGCCGGGCTGATCGCGGGCGTGAGCGCCTCGGTGCTGCTGCTGCTGTACCGCACCAGCCGCCCGCACATCGCGGTGGTGGGGCAGGTGCCGGGCACCGAGCATTACCGCAATGTGCTGCGTCATGCGGTTCTGGAGCAGTCGGGCATTTTGGGTCTGCGCGTGGACGAAAGCCTGTACTTTGCCAACGCCCGATTTCTGGAAGACACCATCGCGGCCCAGGTGGCCATGCGGTCGGGCTTGCGGCATGTGGTGTTGCAGTGTTCGGCAGTCAACGACATCGATGCCAGCGCGATGGAAAGCCTGGGGACCATCAATGAGCGTTTGCAGACTTCGGGCGTGCAGCTGCACCTGTCAGAAGTCAAAGGCCCCATGCTCGACCGTTTGCAGCGCAGCCATTTGCTGGCCGAGTTGAGCGGTCAAGTGTTCCTGACGCACCACCAGGCGGTGCAGGCCTTGTCGATTTAAAGCACCTTGCAGCCGCGCCGAACTGGCCGCGACGAACTCGCCGCGCAATCGGGCAAATACGAGTGCATGCTTGAACCTCAAGCTCAAGTCTTGCGGTTGAATGCGAGGGATCAACCCTCGCGGCGCAGTTTGTCGTGGATGCGCTTGTTGGTGCGCCAAACCAACCACAGCACCAGAGGCACGAAAGCGCCCGCGGCCATTTCGGGGTGAATCGGCAGGCCTGCGGCGTTGGCGGCTTTGCCCAGGTACAGCAAGAGGCTAATGACGTAGTACGAGATGGCCGCGATCGACAGGCCTTCCACCGTGGTTTGCAAGCGCAGTTGAAGCTCTTGGCCTTTGGTCAGCTTGGCCAGTAACTGGCTGTTTTGTTCTTCGGTGGCGATGTCCACGCGTGTTCGCAGCAGGGCGCTGGTGCGACTGATGCGCTCAGAAAGTGAGGTCAGGCGCTGCGCTGTGGCGGCCACCGTGGCCATGGCGGGCGACAAGCGCCGCCGCATGAATTCGCCAATGGTTTGGGTGCCGCTGATAGGCGATTCGCGCAGCTCGGCAATGCGCTCGCGCACCAGATTGTCGTAAGCGGCAGTGGCGGCAAAGCGAAAGGAGTGCTCGGCGGTGATGAGTTCGACCGAGGCGGCCAGACTGATCAGGCGGTCGAGCATGGTCTGGTCTTGTGCGGCCTTGTTTTGCAGGGCGGCCGTGATATCGGCCAATTCGCGCTCGGCCAGCCCCAGTTGCGCGCCCACGGCTTTGGCCACCGGCAAGCCGCGCAGGGCCATCAGGCGGTAGGTTTCCAGTTCCAGCAAGCGTTGCGAGATGCGGCCACCGCGCGTGTCGCTGGTGGCTTGTGGGGCCAGCACCAAGATGCGCTCAAAGCCACTGGGGCGCAAATGGAAGTCGGTCACCACCAAGGAGTGTGCGGGGTTGCCCATGCGCGAGGCCACTACGGTGTGATCGCCAAACCAATGCCGCGCTTTGCGCAAGGATTGCTGCGGGTCGCTCAGGTCGTCGTGCAGCATGATGAGCTTGACCGCAGCAAAGGTGCGCCCGGGAATGGCGGCCAGCCAACCGTCGGGCAAGGCCAGGAAAGACAGCAGCTCCGGGTCTTGGGCGTCCAGGCCTGCGTCTTGCGGCAGTGGCTGGACCAGCGAGTAGCGGGTGAATTCGGTGTGCCGCTCCCATTTGAGGGTGTAGGCCCCCAGGCGCAAACGCACAAAGTTGCCTTGCATCTCCTCGAGCATCAAATCGGGTTGCAGGCGCTTGAGGTGCTCCCATTCCTGCTCGCGGCTGACCCCGTTGTTGAATACACCCACCAAGACGATGAAGGCTGGCAAACGGATGCGGGCGCTGGGGCGGGCATGGACCTCGTTGTGCAGCGCTATGCGCAAAGGGTCGTCAACAGGCAGGGTGTTCATGGGGTGCTCTGGTGGGCTGGGCAGGTTTGCAGGCTCATTCTAGCGATGGGGTTGGCTTGCAAAGTATGGGGCAGGCAGGCCGATGGCAGAGGATCGGCTTGCGGCCTTGGGCCGGATTTGCTGCTGTGGCCAGGCGTGCGATGGGCTCTGGTGCCCAGTATTCGCCTTTGTGTATTAAGCTTTTACTTAATTAACCAATTGCCAATATTGAATTGTCCTGAGCCCCAGACCTTTTTAAAGTGGAGCCCTTCTTCCTCACGAAGGGCTGCACCCCATGTTGAAAGCACTGATCTTTGATGTCGACGGCACCTTGGCCGACACCGAAATGGCCCATTTGGCGGCGTTCAACCATGCCTTCTCCGAGGTGGGCCTGGATTGGCACTGGGATGTGCCGCTGTACACCCGCTTGTTGGCGGTGTCGGGCGGCAAAGAGCGCATCAAGGCGTATTGGCAAACCCTGGAGACCCAGCCCAAGGACATCACGGGCGCGGGCATGCAGGAGACGATTGACCATTTGCACGAGATCAAAACCGCCGCCTACGAGCAAGCGGTGCAAAACGGCGCGGTGCACATGCGCCCGGGCGTGCTGGCGCTGCTGTCGGCCGCCAGTGCGGCGGGGCTCAAACTGGCCATTGCCACCACCACCTCACCCGTGAACATCGCGGCCCTGCTGCGCCAGGCCATCGGGCCGGACTGGATGCTGAATTTTTCTGTGATCGAAGACGCCTCGACCGCGCCGCGCAAAAAACCCGACCCGATGGTCTACCAGCAAACCCTCTCGCGGCTGGGTCTTGCGCCCGAGCATTGTCTGGCGTTTGAAGATTCCGAAAACGGCCTGCGCGCTGCCCTGGCTGCAGGTCTGCCCACGGTCATCACCCCCAACGATTTCACAGCCGCGCACGATTTCAAAGGCGCATTGCGCATCTGCCCCAGCCTGCAAGGCGTGGGGCTGGCGCAGCTGCGTGAATGGCACCACACCGCTTTCAAGGCTCAGGCATGAACCCCGTCCGCATCGCCCCGTCCATCTTGTCCGCCGACTTTGCCCGTTTGGGCGAGGAGGTCCGCGCCATTGAAGCCGCAGGCGCGGACTGGGTGCACTTTGACGTGATGGACAACCATTACGTGCCCAACCTGACCATTGGCCCGCTGGTGTGCGAAGCCATCCGCCCGCATGTGCAAATTCCGATCGATGTGCATTTGATGGTCGAGCCGGTCGATGCGCTGGTGCCCTTGTTTGCCAAGGCCGGTGCCAACATCATCACCTTTCACCCCGAAGCCAGCCGCCATGTGGACCGCACTTTGCAAATGATCCGTGACCACGGCTGCAAGGCCGGTCTGGTGTTCAACCCCGCCACCCCGCTGGAATGGATGGACCATGTGATGGACCGCCTGGACGTGGTGCTGCTCATGAGCGTGAACCCCGGTTTTGGTGGCCAAAAGTTCATCCCCTCCACTTTGCCCAAGCTGCAAGCGGCGCGCCAGCGCATCAACACCCATGTGGCCCGGGGCGGCCAGTCCATCGTGCTGGAGGTGGATGGCGGCGTGAAGACCGACAACATCGCGCAGATCGTGGCCGCCGGTGCCGACACCTGTGTGGCGGGCAGTGCCGTGTTTGGTGCGCCCGATGCCGACGGTGGCTACCGGGGCGTGATGCAAGCGCTCAAGCAAGCCGCCTTGGCCTGAGCCGAATTTCGAATTCGCGACTTTTTTAAAAAAACTTCAGAGAGTGTTTGCCCCATGTCCTTGAGCCCCCGCACCACGCCCACCCTGACGCAGTACCTGATCGAAGAGCGCCGTAGATTTCCCGATGCCAGTGGCGACTTCAATGCCTTGATTTTGGACGTGGCCATGGCCTGCAAAGCCATTGCCAAATCGGTGGCCTATGGCGCATTGGCCGACATGTATGGCAACCATGCGGCCGACGCTGGCGGCAGCATCAACGTGCAGGGCGAAACCCAGAAAAAACTCGACGTGGTCAGCAACGACTTGTTCATCCGCATGAACGAGTGGGGCGGTCATTTGGCGGGCATGGCGTCTGAAGAGATGGACTTGCCCTACGACATTCCGCCGCAACACCCCCGTGGCAAATACCTGCTGGTGTTTGACCCGCTGGACGGCTCCAGCAACATTGACGTGAACGTGTCGGTGGGCAGCATTTTCAGTGTGCTGCGTGCGCCCGACGCCACCGCCGAGGGCGGGCCCTTGACCGAGGCCGATTTCTTCCAGCCGGGTACCCGCCAGATTGCCGCCGGTTATGCCTTGTACGGCCCCACCACCATGCTGGTGCTGAGCGTGGGCAATGGTGTGGCCGGTTTCACGCTCGACCCGGTGATGGGCGAGTTCATGCTGACCCACCCCGAGTTGCGCGTGCCCGAAGACACGCAGGAATTCGCCATTAACGCCTCCAACAGCCGCTTTTGGGAAGCCCCGGTCAAGCGCTATGTGGACGAATGCCTGGCGGGCAAAACCGGCCCGCGTGGCAAGGACTTCAACATGCGCTGGATCGCCTCCATGGTGGCCGAGGCCCACCGCATCTTGATGCGTGGCGGCGTGTTCATGTACCCCCGCGACACCAAAGACCCGAGCAAGCCCGGCCGCTTGCGCTTGTTGTACGAGGCCAACCCGGTCGGCTTCATCATGGAGCAAGCCGGTGGCCGCGCCAGCACCGGTCAAGTGCCCATGCTGAGCGTGCAGCCCACCAGCTTGCACCAGCGCATTGGCCTGGTGTTTGGCTCCAAAAACGAGGTCGAGCGCATTGAGCGTTACCACGCCGAGCCCCCCAAACAAGACAGTTTTGCCCCGCTGTTTGCTGAGCGCAGCTTGTTCCGCGATTGAGCCGCCCACACGGCAGCCACCGAATTTGAAAACTACAAGGAAATCCCATGTCTGAACGCCACCCCATCATTGCCATCACCGGCTCCAGCGGCGCGGGCACGTCCACCGTGACGCGCACTTTTTCGAACATTTTCCGCCGCGAAGGCGTGAAGGCCGCCATCATCGAAGGCGACAGCTTTCACCGCTTTGACCGCAAAGAGATGAAAAAACGCGGCGCAGACGCAGAAAAAGATGGCAACAAACATTTCAGCCACTTCAGTGCTGAGAACAACCTCTTTGGTGAGATTGAAAACCTCTTTCGCACCTACGGTGCCACAGGCCAGGGCAAAGCCCGCAAATACCTGCACAACGCCGAAGAGGCCGCGCCTTACCAACAAGAACCCGGCACGTTCACCCCTTGGGAAGACCTGCCGAACGATACCGACATGCTGTTTTACGAGGGCTTGCACGGCGCCGTGGTCACGCCCGAGCACAACATTGCGCAGCATCCCGATTTGCGCGTGGGCGTGGTGCCGGTCATCAACCTGGAGTGGATTCAGAAACTCTGGCGCGACAAGCACCAGCGCGGCTACAGCACCGAGGCGGTGACCGACACCATCTTGCGCCGCATGCCCGACTATGTGAATTACATCGTGCCGCAGTTTGAGCACACGCACGTCAACTTCCAGCGCGTGCCCATGGTGGACACCTCCAATCCCTTCATCTCGCGCGACATCCCGTCAGCCGATGAAAGCGTGGTGGTGATCCGATTTGCCAACCCCAAAGGCATCGACTTTCCCTACTTGCTCAACATGATCAACGACTCCTGGATGAGCCGTGCCAACACCATCGTGGTGCCCGGCGGCAAGATGGAAATCGCCATGCAACTGATCTTCACGCCCTTTGTCTGGCGCATGATGGAGCGCCGCAAACGGGCGTTGGGCCAGGCTTGAGCAGGAGGCGCACGATGAACACCGCCTTGTCCACGCCGCACCCCACAACTGAAATGGCCCAGCGCATGGCCAACGCCGTGCGCATGCTGGCGGTTGATGCCGTCGAAGCCGCCAAATCCGGCCACCCCGGCGCGCCCATGGGCATGGCCGATATTGCCGAAGTGCTGTGGAACCGCCACCTGCAACACAACCCCCTCAACCCACAATGGGCCAACCGCGACCGCTTTGTGCTGTCCAACGGTCACGGCTCGATGTTGATCTATGCCTTGCTGCACCTGACCGGCTACGACTTGCCGATGGCGGAACTGAAAAAATTTCGCCAACTGCACAGCAAAACCCCAGGTCACCCCGAGGTCGACATCACCCCGGGCGTGGAAACCACCACCGGCCCTTTGGGCCAGGGCATCACCAACGCGGTAGGCATGGCGCTGGCCGAAAAAATGTTGGCACAAGAGTTCAACCGCGAAGAGGATGGACGTCGTCTGGACATCGTGGACCACATGACCTATGTGTTCTTGGGCGATGGCTGCCTGATGGAAGGCATCAGCCATGAAGCCTGTTCGCTGGCCGGCACCCTGCGCCTGTCCAAGTTGGTGGCGCTGTACGACGACAATGGCATCTCGATCGACGGCCATGTGGAAGGCTGGTTCACCGACGACACGCCCAAGCGTTTTGAGGCCTATGGCTGGAACGTGATCCCTGCGGTGGATGGTCACGACCCGCAAGCCGTGCATGCCGCCATTGAAGCGGCCAAGGCGCAGGCGCAACAAGCCAACGGCCGCCCAACCCTGATTTGCTGCAAAACCGTGATCGGCATGGGCTCGCCCAACAAGGCGGGCACCCACGATGTGCATGGCGCTGCGCTGGGCGCTGCCGAAATTGCGGCCACCCGCGAAGCCTTGAACTGGCCACACGCACCCTTTGAGATCCCGGACGATGTGCGCCAAGCCTGGGACGCCACCGCACGTGGCGTGGCCGCGCAAGCCCAGTGGGACCAGTTGTTTGCTGACTACAAAAATCTGTACCCGCAAGATGCCGCCGAGTTCGAGCGCCGCATGCGTGGCGATTTGAGCGCTGCTTACACCCAAGGTCTGGCCCAGGCGCTGGCCGCCATTGTGGCTAAGCCCGATGCGGTGGCCACCCGCAAAGCCAGCCAAAACGCGCTGGATGTGTTGGCCCCCTTGTTGCCCGAGTTTTTTGGCGGAAGCGCCGACCTCACCGGCTCGAACCTGACCAACTTCAAAGGCTGTACCAAGGCCGGCCGCGACACCTGGGGCAACCACCTGTCGTATGGCGTGCGCGAGTTCGGCATGGCCGCCATCATGAACGGCATGGCGCTGCATGGTGGTTTCATTCCCTATGGCGGCACCTTCCTGACGTTTTCGGATTATTCGCGCAACGCCATCCGCATGGCGGCGCTCATGAAAAAACGCGTGATCCATGTCTTCACGCACGACTCGATTGGTCTGGGCGAAGACGGCCCCACGCACCAAAGCGTGGAGCATGTGCCCAGCTTGCGCATCATTCCGGGCCTGGACGTGTGGCGTCCGGCCGACGGGCTGGAGACCGCTGTGGCCTGGGCCTGTGCGGTGGAGCGGCGCGATGGACCCAGCGCCTTGGCTTTGTCGCGCCAGAACCTGCCCCAGCTGCTCAGCAGCGTGGCCGATGCCGACAAGGTGCGCCACGGTGGTTACATCTTGAGCGACATGCCGGGCGCGCAAGCCATCATCGTGGCCACAGGCTCTGAGATTTCGCTGGCCATGCAGGCACAAGCGGACCTGGCCACCCAAGGCGTGGCCACGCGGGTGGTGTCCATGCCCTGCACCAATGTGTTTGACCGGCAAAGCGATGCTTACCAAGACAGCGTGCTCCCCTTGGGCTTGCCCACGGTGGCGGTGGAGGCGGCGCACCCTGACTTCTGGCGCAAGTACGTGGGCCGCACGGGCATGGTGATCGGCATCGCCAGCTTTGGTGAGTCGGCCCCGGCCCCGGCGCTGTATGCGCACTTTGGCATCACCCGCGAGCGCGTGTGCGAGGCCGTGCGCACGCTGGTGCACCGCCACCAGCACCGCCAGGCGCAGGCCTTGCCTGAACACATCGTCCCCTCTGACAACTGAAGGCTCGTGATGACGTCACACAAAAAAGCTTATTTTTTCGACCTGGATGGCACCTTGGTCGAAACCGCCCCCGAAATTGCCGATGCGGTGAACGACACCTTGCGCTATTTCGACTGGCCTGAAGTGACCCAAACCCAGGTCAATGACTGGATCGGGCATGGCACCAAAGAGCTGCTGATTCAGGCCTTGGCCAGCGTGACCCACACCACGGTCGAGGCCGTGCGCAAGGGCCCCGACCTGAAGCAGGCGCTGCCGATTTTTGACCGCTGTTACCAGGCCCGCTGCGGCACACGCAGCCACCTGTACCCGCAGGTGCGCGAAGTGCTGGCCGCTTTGCGCGCACGCGGCTGCAAGTTGGCGGTGGTGACCAACAAAGAAGGCCGCTACACCGACACCGTGCTGCGCGTGCACGACCTGCAAGCGGCGTTTGATGTGGTGATCAGCGGCGACACGTTCCCCGTCAAGAAACCCGACCCGACCAGCGTGGTCGATTGCTTGGCGCGTTGGCAGCTCAAAGCGTCAGACGCCCTGTTTGTGGGCGATTCGTCGATCGATGCGGCCACGGCGCGCAACGCGGGTGTGCCAGTCTGGTTGCTGCCCTATGGCTACAACATGGGCGAGTCGGTGCACACCTGTTCGCCTGACCGGGTGATCGACGATTTCTCAGCCTTGCTGTAACCCCCGATATTTCAAGCTGTATCCATTCATTTCCCGATAGAGAGATTTTTCATGACGACAAAAATTGGCATCAACGGATTTGGCCGCATCGGCCGCATGGTGTTCCGCGCAGCGGTGCAAAACTTCCAGGACGTGGAGGTGGTCGCCATCAACGATTTGCTGGAACCCGATTACCTGGCGTACATGCTGCAATACGACAGCGTGCACGGCCGTTTTGACGGCGACGTGAGCGTTGAAGGCAGCACCCTGATCGTGAACGGCCAACGAATTCGCCTGACGCAAGAGCGCGACCCCGCGAATTTGAAATGGAACGAGGTCGGCGCGGACGTGGTGATCGAAGCCACAGGCTTGTTCCTCGACCAAGAAGGTGCTGGCAAACACTTGACCGCAGGGGCTAAAAAAGTGGTCATCTCGGCCCCTTCAAAAGATGACACGCCCATGTTTGTGTTTGGCGTGAACCACGCCAGCTACGCGGGGCAAGCCATCGTCAGCAACGCCAGCTGCACCACCAACGCTTTGGCGCCCTTGGCCAAAGTGCTGCACGACAAATGGGGCATCAAACGCGGTTTGATGACCACCGTGCACGCCGCGACCGCCACGCAAAAAACCGTGGATGGTCCCAGCAACAAAGACTGGCGCGGTGGGCGTGGCATTTTGGAAAACATCATCCCCAGCAGCACTGGCGCGGCCAAGGCCGTGGGCGTGGTGATCCCTGCCATGAAAGGCAAGTTGACCGGCGTCTCGGTGCGTGTGCCCACCAGCGATGTGTCCTTGGTCGACTTGACCGTGGAGTTGGACCATCCGGCCACTTACGCCGAGATTTGCGCCGAGATGAAAGCCCAAAGCCAGGGCGCATTGAAGCGTGTTTTGGGCTACACCGAAGCCAAAGTGGTGTCCACCGATTTCCGTGGCGAGGTCTGCACCAGCGTGTTCGACGCCGAAGCGGGCATGGCGCTGGACAGCACTTTCGTCAAGCTCATGGCCTGGTACGACAACGAGTGGGGCTACTCCAACAAGTGCCTGGAAATGGCCCGCGTGGTGTCCGGCGCGACTGGGGGGGTGCGATGAATGTTCTGCGATTTGCCGATGTGGCGAAAAGCGGCTTTGCCGAAAACCGCCGCGTGTTCATCCGCGCCGACCTGAACGTGCCCCAGGCCGATGACGGCAGTATCACCGAAGACACCCGAATTCGCGCCAGCGTGCCCTGCATCCAGATGGCCTTGGCCGCAGGGGCTGCCGTGATGGTGACCAGCCATTTGGGTCGCCCGACCGAGGGCGAGTTCAAGCCCGAAGATTCGCTGGCACCGGTGGCCAAGCGCTTGGGCGAGTTGCTTGGTCGGGAAGTTCCTTTGATCGCCAACTGGGTGGATGGCGTGACCGTCGCCCCCGGCCAAGTGGTGTTGCTTGAAAACTGCCGTCTCAACCAGGGTGAGAAGAAAAACGACGAAGCGCTGGCCCGCAAGCTGGCCCATCTGTGCGACATCTACGTGAACGACGCCTTTGGCACCGCGCACCGCGCCGAAGGCACAACCTATGGCATCGCGCAGTTCGCGCCGATTGCCTGTGCAGGCCCCTTGCTGTCGGCCGAGATCGATGCGATCAGCAAGGCGCTGACCGCGCCCCAGCGTTCGCTGGTCGCCATCGTGGCGGGCAGCAAAGTCTCGACCAAGCTGACCATCTTGAAGAGCCTGTCCAAAAACGTGGACCAGCTGATCGTGGGCGGTGGCATTGCCAACACCTTCATGTTGGCCGCAGGCCTGAAGATCGGCAAAAGCTTGGCCGAAGCCGACTTGGTGGACGAGGCGAAAGCCGTGATCGAGGCCATGAAAGCGCGTGGTGCAGAAGTCCCGATTCCGACCGATGTGGTGACGGCCAAGACCTTCTCAGCAGATGCGGTGGCCACGGTCAAAAAAGCCACCGACGTGGCCGATGACGACCTGATCCTGGACATTGGCCCAGAGACCGCGGCCAAGCTGGCCGCCCAGCTCAAGCAAGCAGGCACGATTGTGTGGAACGGCCCGGTGGGCGTGTTCGAGTTCGCGGCCTTTGAAAACGGCACCCAAGTCATTGCGCAGGCCATTGCCGAGTCCAGCGCCTTCAGCATCGCGGGCGGTGGCGACACGCTGGCGGCGATTGCCAAATACGGCATCGAAGACCAGGTGGGCTACATCTCGACCGGCGGCGGTGCTTTCCTCGAAATCCTGGAAGGCAAGACTCTGCCCGCCATTGAAATTTTGACCCAGCGCTCGGCCGTGGGTCTTTGACCTTCATTCATTTTTTTAATTTACAAGGACATTCACCATGGCATTGGTTTCATTGCGCCAAGTTCTCGACCACGCCGCCGAATTCGGCTACGGCATTCCCGCATTCAACGTCAACAACCTCGAACAGGTGCAGGCCATCATGGAGGCCGCACAGGCCACCGACAGCCCGGTCATCTTGCAAGCTTCGGCCGGTGCGCGCAAATACGCGGGTGAGGCGTATTTGCGCCATCTGGTGCTGGCCGCCATCGAGACGCACCCCGACATTCCGGTGGTTTTGCACCAGGACCACGGGGCCACCCCCGCACAGTGCCAGCAGTCCATCCGTTCGGGCTTTTCGAGCGTGATGATGGATGGCTCGCTCATGGCCGATGCCAAGACACCTGCCAGCTACGAGTACAACGTGGGCGTGACCCAAAAGGTGTGCGAAATGGCGCACGCCGTGGGCGTGTCTGTGGAGGGGGAGTTGGGCTGCCTTGGCTCGCTGGAAACCGGCGAGGCGGGCGAAGAAGACGGTGTGGGCGCCGAGGGCAAACTCAGCCACGAGCAGATGCTGACCGACCCGCTGCAGGCCAGAGATTTTGTGGCCCAAACCGGGGTGGACGCCTTGGCCATCGCCATTGGCACCAGCCACGGCGCTTACAAATTCACTCGCCCGCCCACAGGTGACATCTTGGCCATGGACCGCATCGTGGCCATCCATGCGGCCATTCCCAACACCCATTTGGTCATGCACGGCAGCTCCAGCGTGCCGCAAGAGTGGTTGCAGATCATTCGCCAATACGGCGGCGACATCAAGGAAACCTATGGTGTGCCGGTCGAAGAGATCGTGCGCGGCATCCAAAGCGGTGTGCGCAAGGTCAACATCGACACCGACATCCGCTTGGCCATGACCGGTGCCATGCGCCAGGTGTTTGCCCAGCAGCCCTCGGAGTTCGATCCCCGCAAAGCTTTGGCCGCTGCTAAAAAAGCAGCAGCGGGCATCGTCAAAGCCCGCTTTGAAGCCTTTGGCTGCGCCGGGCGTGGCAGCCAGATCAAGCCCGTGTCGCTGGAGGCCATGGCCGCCCGGTATTGATCAATCCTCAACCCGGCTTGCGCGCCGTCAGCCCCAGCAGGCCCGACATGCCCTGGTGGCCCGTGCCCTCGGTGATCTCGGCCTCGTAGGTGCGCAGGTCCAGGATGTCCAGTTCGCCGAAGGCGTCCAGCATCAGGGCTTCGTCGTACATGTGCGCCAGTTTGCCGGGACCGCCAGTGTTGAAGTCCAGTTGGCGTGGCGTGTAGCCCTGAATGATCAGGGTGCCGCCGGGTTTGAGGCTGCCCAGCATGCGCGCAAACAGGGCGCTGCGTTCATCGGGCGTGGCGAACTGGAAAAAGATGCCCACCACGTTGTCGTAATGTGCAGGCCACCAGTCAAACGACTGCCAATCGCTGCACACAAAATTCACTTTCACTTGTCGGCTTTGGGCCAAAGCTTGGGCTTTGAGGATGGCGTTATCCGAAAAATCAAAGGCATCAACCTGCAGGCCTTGCTTGGCCAGCCACACGCCGTTGCGGCCTTCGCCATCGGCCACGGCCAGTGCGTTGCCGGGTGTCAGATGCGCCGCTTGTGACTCCAGATACGCGTTGGGCGCTTGGCCAAACACGTAGTGTTCTGCGGCAAAGCGTTGGTTCCAGGTTTGTTGGGGATTGTTGAATGTGCTCATCGGGTGACTCCTTCAAACCCGAGAGGCTAGCAGAGCCTATAAAGCCATGTGCAACTGAAACACCGAGTTGGGGGCCTTGGGCACCAAGGGCGCTGTCAGGGGTTTGAACTTGAAGCGGTTGACCATGGGCGCTTCAACAGGAATGTGCATCGCCTGCACCACCACAAAATCGGACAAAGCAGACTGACTCAAGGTGTCGATGATCACCCGCTCCAGTCCCCATTCGAAGTCTGCTGCTTCAAGCGGCAGCGCTTCGCTGCTCTGCTGCGCCAAGGTGGGCTCGAACACAGCGGCAATGTCCCACATGGAAATCATCGACAAGTCGCCCCTGATTTCATAGCCGCCGCCGGGGCCCTTGCGGGACGACACGATCTGATGGTCTTTCAGCGGCTTGAGGATGCTTTCCAGGTTGGAGACAGACAGTTGCAGGCGTCGGGCCAGCTCGGTGGTGGAAACGCGGCCTTGGTTTTGATGTGCAGCGATCATCACGCACACATCCATGGCATTGATGGCTTTGTTGGAAATCATGTGTAAACCCTCCATGAGTAGGATTTTGCGATAAATAACTCCTCAAATTTTTTTATTTTTAGTCTAATCAGATTTTTCGACATAAAATCTACGCAATACCTAAACAAAAAAGGCCTCTGTGTCCAACAACCCAAGCGCTCAGTCACCGCTCTACCGCATCGGCGCCGTCTCCAAAACCACCGAGATCCCGGTCTCCACTTTGCGCATCTGGCAAACGCGTTATGGCGCCTTCACCCCCGTCAAGACCGAGGGCAACCAACGCTTGTTTGCCGAGCACGATGTGTCCAAGGCGCTCTTGCTCAAACAGTTGTCGGGGGCCGGGCATGGCATTGGCAGCATTGCCCGTTTGGATCTGGCGCAGCTGAGACTGCTGTGTCATCCAGACCATCAGGCCCCGGCGTTGTTGGCTCCGGCCCAGCCTGTGTGTTTGGCGGTGGTGGGTTTGGGCCTGGCCAACCGCATCGAGTCGCATCAATTTGCCGCTGTTCTGAGTCAGCACCGCATACAGGTCACCGACGTGATGGACGATCTGGCCACCGCGCACCACGCGCCTTTGTCAGGCAAGCCGCAAGTGCTGCTCGTCCAGGTCAACTCGCTGCAGGACACGGTGTTCGAGTCGATCCAGGCGCTGCTGCAGCGTCAGCCCTTTGCGCAGACCATCGTGCTGTACCACTTCGCGCCCGACAGGGTGGTGCAAACCATGAAGTTGGCCGGTTTGACGGTCCGGCGCAACCCGATCTCGGACAGCGAGTTGGCCGAGTTGTTGCAGTCGATTTTGTTTGTCGACCGCGACCGGGCCCAGGCCTATGGCCACCAAGGGGCGGTGATTGCCGGTCGCAAATACTCGGACGACACTTTGCGGCGCGTGGCGGGCATCTCAACCAACGTCTTGTGCGAGTGCCCCAAGCATGTGGCCGAGCTGATCGCGCAATTGGCCAGCTTTGAGACCTACAGCCAGGAATGCTTGAACAAGAACACCGAAGACGCGCACCTGCATTCGTATTTGCGCGCCATCTCAGGTTCGGCACGCAGCTTGTTCGAAAACGCGCTCGAAAAAATCGCGCAGCACGAAGGCATTGATTTGCGAGAAACCGCCCGCTCCAACCCGCCGAGCCAACACCACAGCCGCCGCTGATCCCGAGCCGACCACCCGCTGGCACGAAACGTCCCAGGGCCGCTTTAAGGTTGATGGGATGGCGAATGGACTGATGCAGTGGCGAGTGGACTGATGCAGTGGCGAGTGGACTGACGCCACGCCGTTGGCACCCGCTTTGGTCCAGGCTGGGTCGAACTGAGCGGCTAAGCCTTGGTCGCTGAGTCTGTGGTGCTAGAAGGCGCGCGCAGATCAAGCAAACGTTCGATTTGTGCGCACAATTTTTCGGGCTCGAAGGGCTTGAGCATCAACACGTTCAGCCCAGCCGCTTCAAAGCGTGCCAGGTCCTGTTGGTTCACATTCGCGGTCAAGCCGATGACGGGCGTGCTGGCCACCCAGGGCAGTGGGCTGGCGCGCAGAGTGCGCGTGGCTTCAATGCCATCCATGTGGGGCATCACCATGTCCATGAACACCAGATCATGGTGCTGGTCTTGCAGGGTTTGTAAGGCTTTTTCCCCATCTGCCGCCTCACGCACGGTGCATTGGTGTTGAATCACAACCAAATCTGAGCCAATTTCCGAGCTTTACACGTTGAAAATTGAGCCACGTTGAGAGCTACCCTGCTTATTTTTTATGCAGGGTGGCAGGAGTGATCAACGTGAGTACATTGAGTAAATTGCGCCGTCTTGTTCT
>NZ_CAMDLM010000051.1 GCF_945901735.1 Limnohabitans sp. Rim8 | reverse complement strand
GTTGGCCAAAAAAGGCATGGCCTTTTATCTGCTGGAAGTGCCCACCTATTCACTGGTCTACGGGGCCTTTGCTGCGGTACCGATTTTACTGGTCTGGATTTATGTGACCTGGCTGTTGGTCTTGCTGGGGGCGGTGCTGGCGTCCAGCTTGCCAGAGCTGGGGCGTGAGCATTGGCGCAAACCCGAAGGCGCGGGCTGGTCGTTCAGGTTGGCCCTGGAGGTCTTGGCTGAGCTCAATGCCGCCAAGTTGACGCAGCAGCGGGGCTGGAGTGCCGGGGCTTTGGCCGCCCGCTTGCGGGTGGAGCTGGGCGAGTTGCAGCAAGTGTTGACCGTTTTGCATGCGCTCGATTGGGTCGGCCGTCTGACTGAGCAAAACGACCAGGCCCAAGCAAGGCAGGTTTTGCTGATCGACCCGGCCCAGGCCCTTGTGGCCCCTCTGGCCAACCGCTTGCTGGTGCTGCGGGCCTCGGCAGCCGACCCGCTGTGGCTGCAAACCGGTTTGGACCAAGTTCGGCTGGCGTCCTTGCTGCCTGCAGTGCAGCTTGAAGGTTCGTCTTCTGGCGTTTAAAGGGTCGAAAAAGTGGCGTGTAAAAAGCCTCGAAACCGGGCCCGCCCGCCGCGCTGGGGCGCTTGGGTGAGCTGGAAATCGGGAAAGCGTTGCAAAAAGCGGCCGATGGCCACGCGGCCTTCCAAGCGCGCCAGGCTCAGGCCCGCGCACTGGTGTACGCCAAAGCCAAAGGCCAGGTGTTTGTTGCCGGTGCGGCGCAGGTCTAGTTGTTCGGGGTCTTGGTACACCGCCGGGTCGCGGTTGGCTGCGCCGATGCACAGCGTGAGTAACGCGCCTGCGGGCAGTTCGACACCGTTGACCTGTGTGGCCTGCAAGGCGCGGCGGTTGCTCAGTTGGTTGGACGATTCAAAGCGCAAAAACTCGTCTACTGCGAGCCCCATGATCCGATCACGTTCTTCGTCGTTGGCCGCTTGCTTCAGGTCTGCTTTCAGTTGCTCACGCTGCTCGGGCCATTCTTGCAAGCTGATGAGGGCGTTGCCGATCAGGTTGGTGGTGGTCTCATGCCCGGCGTTGAGCAAAAAAATGCAGTTCTGCAACAGCTCGACTTCGCTCAGGGCGTCGCCACCCTGTTCGCTATCTTTCTCGCCCTGGATCAGCCGCGTCAGCACGTCGTGCTCCGGGTCGCCCGGGTGTTGGCGGCGTTCCGCCACCAACTCGCGCAGATAGGCCAGAAATTCGGTGACGCTGCGGTTGCCCAGCGCTTCTTGCTCAGGGCTCAGGGCAGGCTCCAGCGCGCCCAAAATGGCCAGCGACCAAGCACGCAGGGGCTCGCGCTCGGCGTGCGGCACACCCAACAGGTTGCCGATGATCTCGACCGGAATGGCCGAGGCGAAGTCCTCGATCAGGTCGCCACCGCCCTTCGCCTCGATCTTGTCGAGCAGGCTGTCCACCAGCAGCACCAAACCCGGCTCCATGGCTTCAATGGCGCGGCGCGTCAGCGCCCCCATGATCAGGCGGCGCACCCGGGTGTGCAGCGGTGGGTCATTGAAGACCAGGCTGTTCGTGTGGTGCTCGAACAGCGGGGCCACACCACTGGCTGTGGCGTAGGGTGGCTGGTTGAACGGGGCGTGGTTGTATTTGGGGCCGAACTCGACTTGTTTGTCGGAGCTGAAGACCTTGGCGTCACGGTACACCGCCACCAAATCGGCATGGCGCGTGAGGAAATACGACCCATCGGGCATGCGTTTGAAGGGCTCGGCCTCGCGCAACGCGGCATAGACCGGATACGGGTTGTCCAGAAAGTCGCGCGGCAAAGCCCGCAGGTCCAGCGATTGGGCGATGTGCTTGGCCCTCTCGGCCGACAAGGGTGGGGTGATGTGGGCGGTCAATGTGTTCATGTTGTAGGTGCGCACCCCTGTGCGCGAATGGCTGTTCAGCTCACGGTTTCAAGAAATCCTTGAGGGCCTGCAATACGCCCTCGGGTGCTTCGGTCATGAGCGAATGGCCTGCGGGCAGCTTCACCACTTTGGGCTTTGGGCAAAGGTCAATCAGGCTTTGTGCGGCCTTGGGTGGCGTCATCTGGTCGGCGCTGCCCAACACAAACAGGACGAGGCAAGTGACTTTGGGCATGGCGGCTTCAGCGCCTCGGTAATCGTCACAAGCCTTGAAGCCGGTATGGAAGACATTGACCTGTGTGTTGCTGGCCAGCACGCGGCGCATCAGCGCTTTGCTGCCGCCATACAGCCAGGTGCCAGGGCCCAAGGCTGAAGGCGGTGGGGCCAGCGTGGAATGCGAAAAGCTGTTGACCATGTCGATCGCCTTGAACGGGGCGCTGACCGACAGGTCGAGCAAGGCAGGCGACACGCGCATGGGGTAGGCGGTGCCGACCATCACCAGATGGCTCACTCGCCCCGGGTGCGATGCCGCGTCACGGGCGGTGGCTTCGAGCGCGATCAGCGAGCCAAAGCTGTGGCCGATCAGCGCGGCTTTGTCGATCTTCATCGCATCGAGCAGGGCGATGACGGTGTCGGTCGCTTCTTCCACGCTTGGCGGCGGTGTGCCTTCGCTTTTGCAGTGGCCCGGCAGGTCAATCGCCAGCACGTTCCAGCCGTGGTGCGCCATGTAACGGGTTTGCAAAATCCAGACGCTGTGGTCGTTGAGCACGCCGTGGATGAACACGGCCGTGGGCTGGGCGGGGTTGAATTCTTTGCCGCCGGTGTAGGCGTAAAGGCGGTGAAGAGGCAATGTGATGTGCATAGCGGTTATCGGTTCTCAATGGTCTGGGATCAGCCGTTTGCCCAGGCAAACCACCACGTCTTCTTGGTAGCCCAGAGCTTGGTAGAAAGACACCACCGAGGTGTTGCCAGCTCTAACCAGCAAGCTCAGTTTGGGGCAGCCCGAGGCAAGCAGCAGCGCTTCGCCGTGCTGCATCAATGTTTTGGCATGGCCTTGGCGCTGGTGGTCAGGCGAGACGGCCAGGTAATTGACCCAACCGCGATGGCCTTCGTAGCCAAACATGGCACTGGCCATCAAGCGGCCATGTACATCACCCACCAAAAACAGGTCTGGGCGAACTTGCAGTTTGCGGGCTATGTCTTTGTAAGGGTCGTTCCAAGGTCGGGTCAGATCACAGCTTTGCCACAAAGCCACCACGGCGGCTTCGTCAGAGGTTTGGTAGGCGCGAATTTTCATGGATCAAGCCTTTTCAGCGGCTTTGAGCGCTTTTTTCAGATCGTCAATCAAATCGGCCGGGTCTTCCAGGCCAATCGACAGCCGGATCGTGCCGGGGCCAATGCCGCTGGTGACCAGCGCCTCATCGCTCATTCGGAAATGCGTGGTGCTGGCCGGGTGGATCACCAGGCTGCGGCAGTCGCCCACGTTGGCCAGGTGGCTGAACACTTTCAGGGTTTCGATGAACTTTTGCCCTTGGGCGCGTGAGCCCTTGATGTCGAAGCTGAACACCGAGCCGGCTCCACGTGGCAAGAGTTTATGCGCCAGCGCGTGTGAGGGGTGGCTTTCCAGCATCGGGTGGCCCACGCGGCTGACCAGCGGGTGCGCGGCCAAAAATTCGACCACTTTGGCGGTGTTTTCCACATGGCGGGCCATGCGCAGGGGCAGGGTCTCGATGCCTTGCAAGATCAGCCAAGCGGTGTGCGGGCTCATGCAGGCGCCGAAGTCGCGCAGGCCTTCGCGCCGGGCGCGCAGCAAAAAGGCGCCCACAGTGCTTTCTTCGCTGAAGACCATGTTGTGAAAGCCTTCGTAGGCTTGGCTCAGTTCGGCAAATTTGCCCGATTTGTCCCAGTCAAAGCTGCCGCCATCGACCACCACGCCGCCCACCACCGTGCCGTGGCCCGACAAGAACTTGGTGGCTGAGTGGTAAACCAGATCGGCCCCGTGGTCAAAAGGCTTGATCAGCCAGGGCGAGGTCAGGGTGGAGTCCACCAAAAGCGGAACGCCAGCCTCGTGCGCGATGGCGCTGACCGTTTCGATGTCCAGCACGTCCATGCCGGGGTTGCCCACGGTTTCGCCAAAAAAGAGTTTGGTGTCGGGCTGCACGGCGGCGCGCCAGGCGTCCAGGTCGCCGGGTTTGACGAAGGTGGTGCGGATGCCGAAGCGGCTCAGGGTGTAGTGCAGCAGGTTGTGGGAGCCGCCATACAAAGCCGACGAGGCCACGATGTGCGAGCCCGCACCCATGAGGGTGGCGATGGCCAAGTGCAAAGCCGCTTGCCCGCTGGCGGTGGTGATGGCGCCAATGCCGCCTTCTAGCGCCGAGATGCGCTGCTCCAGCACCGCGTTGGTGGGGTTGCTGATGCGGCTGTAAACGTGGCCTGGGCGCTCCAGGTTGAAGAGGGCTGCGGCCTGGTCGCTCGACTCAAACACAAAAGAAGTGGTCAAGTGGATGGGCACTGCCCGAGCGCCCGTGGTCGGGTCAGGGGCCGCCCCCGCATGCAAAGCCAAAGTGTCAAAACCGGGATCACTGTAACCAGCCATGGGTTGTCTCCGAAAAAAAGAAAAGGCCTGCGTCGACGAAAGGCTGTGCAGGCCACACATTGTGGGCTATATTGAATCTTCGTCAGTCACACACAAACCACAGGAGAGATGCCATGAAAGTCAATGATATTTTGCGCGTCAAGGGCAGCACCTTGTTCACGGTCAAGCCCGATGAACTGTTGGCCTCCGCTCTCAACGCCATGGCCGAAAAAGACATCGGCTCTTTGGTGGTCATGTCCCATGGACAACTGGTGGGCATGCTGACGTTTCGCGAGGTGATCCAGCAAGTGGTTAAAAATGGCGGTCAAGTGGGCCAGACCGCGGTGCTTGAGGCCATGGACGCCCAGCCGATGACTTGCAGCAGTGACACCGATTTGGACGAGGTCCGCCGCATCATGCTCGAGCGCCACGCCCGCTACATGCCCATCATGGATGGGCCGACCTTGATGGGCGTGATCAGCTTTTACGATGTGGCCAAAGCCGTGGTGGACAGCCAGGACTTTGAGAACAAGATGCTCAAAGCCTACATCCGCGACTGGCCCGATCAAGAAAGCAACACGGCCCCCACCTGATTCGCTCAGCAACCCCGACATATTGAGCATGGGGTGATGGATCCGCCTCAACACAGTGCGATAACCCTTACCTAACCGTACGTGATGACCATGCCCGCTATGCTGGGCAAGCGTCAATCAGCTGGCCATCCAGTCCCCGTAAAAGCCTGCACAGCCAATGCGTGGGCCCGCTCTGGGATAATGCCCATCTATGAGCGGCAATACCTTCGGACAACTTTTCTCGGTCACCAACTTTGGTGAATCCCACGGCCCAGCCATTGGCTGCGTGATCGACGGCTGCCCCCCGGGCATGCCGCTCTCAGAGGCCGACATCCAGCCCGACCTGGACCGACGCCGCCCTGGCACCAGCAAATTCGTCACCCAGCGCAACGAGCCCGACGCGGTGCAAATCCTGTCGGGCGTGTACCAGGGCCTGACCACTGGCACCCCGATTTGCCTGCTGATCAACAACACCGATCAGCGCAGCAAGGACTATGGCGACATCCTGCAGACCTTCCGCCCTGGGCATGCCGACTACACCTATTGGCGCAAATATGGCCTGCGCGACCCACGGGGCGGTGGCCGCTCGTCGGCGCGCCTGACAGCCCCTATGGTGGCGGCGGGGGCGGTGTCCAAGAAGTGGCTGAAAGAAAAGTGGGGCACCACCTTCGTGGGTTGCATGACGCAGATCGGTGAGCTGCCGATTGGTTTTGAGAGTTGGGACCATGTGCCGAACAACCCGTTTTTTGCCCCAGTGGCCGATGTCTCGGCCTTGGAGGTTTACATGAGTGCGCTGCGCAAGTCGGGCGATTCGTGTGGTGCGCGATTGCGCGTGGTGGCCCGTGGCGTGCCCGTGGGCTTGGGCCAGCCGCTGTTTGACAAGATCGACGCCGACATTGCCTACGCCATGATGGGCATCAACGCCGTCAAGGGCGTGGAAATTGGCGCAGGCTTTGGCTGCGTGACACAAAAGGGCAGCACGGCGGGCGACACGCTCACGCCCGGGGGCTTTGTGGGCAACAACGCAGGCGGCGTGCTGGGCGGCATCAGCACCGGGCAAGACATCGAGGTGTCGATTGCCGTGAAACCCACCAGCTCCATCCTGATTGCCCGCGACTCGATTGACGCGATGGGTCTGCCCACGGAAGTGATGACCAAAGGCCGCCACGACCCTTGTGTGGGCATCCGTGCCACGCCCATAGCCGAGGCCATGTTGGCCCTGGTGGTCATGGAGCATGCCTTGCAGCACCGCGCCCAGTGCGGTGATGTGGCGCACGACTTGCCGCCCATCGCTGCAGCCAAGCCTTGAGGCATGACGCAACGCCGTCAGCTCATGCCTTTTGCCGCCTTGTCGGCCAGTTACTTCGCGCACATCGGGTTTTTTAACCCCTATTTGCCGCTGTGGTTGCAGGACATGGGCCTGAGCTTGCTCACCATCAGTGTACTCACGGCGGTGCAAGCCACCACCCGCTTGTTTGCGCCCTATGCCTGGGGTGCCATCAGCGACCGCACGGGTGAGCGGGTCAAGCTGCTGCGCATCGGGGCGGGGGTGGCGTTTGCCACGTCCTGCTTGCTGTTTTGGGATTGGGGGCCCGTCGGCTTGGGTCTGGTTTTGCTGCTGATGTTCACCCACACCAGTGCCATGATGCCCATGAGCGAGGCGGCGATGGCGCACCTGGTCAGCCAAAACGGCGCGTTTGACTCCAAGCGCTATGGCCGGGTGCGGCTGTGGGGTTCCATGGGTTTTTTGGTCACGGTGTTTGTGGCCGGGGCCTGGTTCGAGGCTTTCGGGATGAAGCACTTTCCCGGTTGGACCGTGTTCAGCCTGGGCGCGGTGCTGCTGAGCGTGTGGTGGATGCCCGACATCAAGGAGACCGCCCACCCGGTGCGCGATCATGTGTCGGTCATGCCCGTGCTCAAGCAAAAGGCGGTGCAGTGGTTTTTTGCGTCTACTTTCTTCCATGTGCTCTCGCATATCGGCATCTACGTTTTCTTCTCGCTGTACCTGGACTCTTTGGGTTACAGCAAAACCATGATCGGCGTGCTGTGGGCGCTGTCGGTGGCGGTCGAAGTGTTGTGGTTTTTCAATCAGTCCAGGTGGCTGCCGCGCGTGCCCTTGACCGGCTGGCTGGTGGCTTGCTCGGCGGTGATGCTGCTGCGCATGGGCATGACCGCCACCTGGGCCGATGTGCTGTGGGTTTTGTTGTTGGCGCAAACCCTGCATGCCATCACCTTTGCAACGCACCACACGGTGTGCATCGCCCTGATTTCGCACCATTTTCCGGGCCGCATGCGCGGACGTGGCCAGGCTTTGTATACCGTGATGGCCTATGGTTTTCCTGGCGTGATCGGGGCTTTGATGGGCGGTTTGCTCAGTGAGCGTTGGGGTTTGCAAAGTGTGTTTGTGGCCAGCATGGTGACCAGCGCTGTGGCCACCGCAGCGGCTTACAAGGTCTGGCGTTTGCAGCACCCCAAGCCCGAGGTGCCTGGCTGAATCGTCAGGGCTGTCTGCCCCCCTTTTTGATGCCCGCTTGGGTCTGCATCCCAGCCCGTTAATGTTCACCTTCGCCCAGTTCTGTATGCCATCCCAACCCCTGTCTGCCGCCGTTTTGCCTGATTTTCTGCCCGCCGAACTGGCCCTGTCTTTGGCCGGGGCCGAGCGCCACGAGACCTCTTGCCAATCGGCCCGAATGGTTTGGCACGCGTGGGGGGCTGTCGCTCTGCCAACGCTGGTCTTGCTGCATGGCGGCAGTGGCAGCTGGACGCATTGGGTGCTGTCCATTGCACCGCTGCGCGATGCGGGTTGGCGCGTGCTGGTGCCCGATTTGCCGGGCTTTGGCGACTCTGACTTGCCTGCGGGCTGCACCGATGTGAACGACTTGCCCGCGCATTTGCATGCAGGCTTGCACCAATTGCAAGGCGCTGGACTTTGCGCCGGGCCAGTGAGCGTGGCGGGTTTTTCATTTGGCGGCATGGCCGGGGCCTTGTGGTTGGCCGAGCACCCTCAGGATGCAGTGCAACTGGTGCTGGTGGGCGCACCAGGCATGGGCCTGGCGGCGCCCGATCGCACGCCTTTGAAGGGTTGGCGGCACCTGCAAAGCGCCCTGGCGCAAGAGGCGGTTCACCGCCACAACCTTTTGGCCCTGATGTTGCAGGCCCCCCAGGCGTTGGACGAGCTGGCGCTGCGTTTGCACATCGCCAATGTAAAGCGCGACCGCATGCCCCGCCGGCGCTTGTCTTCTACCGACATCGTGGCGCGGATTTTGCCGCAGGTGACAGCGAGGGTCAGTGCCATATTTGGCGAACATGACGCCCTGTACCGGGGCCGCTTGTCAGAGCTGGCGGCAGCCTTGCCCCTGATGGCCAGTCGATGGGGCAGCTGGCATGTCGTGCCGGGTGCCGGTCATTGGGTGCAATATGAAGCCGCGGCGCTTTTCCATTCGGCTTTGCTGGAAGCCCTGAGCCCTGAGCCCAAAACTTAAAGCAGAGAAGGTGGGGTCGTCAAAAAAGATCGGGCCTCAGACCGGTTGCAAGGCATGCAGCAACTCGGTTTCGATCTCGATTTGTGCACGGTTGTGCTGCAAGGCCGGGCCGCTGATGAGGAAGTTGTCTTCGACCCGTTCGCCCAAAGTACTGATCTTGGCCAGGTGCAGGTGGATGCCGTGCTGGGCCAGCACACGGGCAACGCTGTAGAGCAAACCGATGCGGTCGCTGGCCGAGATGCTGAGCAACCATTTTTGGCCTTGCTCGTCCGGATTCAACGTCACCCGGGGCGTGACCGGAAAACTCTTGACGCGGCGCGACACCCGGCCGCGAGACGGCGAGGGCAGGGGGCCGTGCTGGTCCAGGGTCTGTGTCAGGCCCGACTCGACCATGCTCATCAGCTCGCGGTAATGCTCGGGCAGCATGGGCGTGACGATTTGGAAGGTGTCCAGCGCCCAGCCGGTGCGGGTGGTGTGAATTTTGGCGTCCAGGATGCTGAAGCCTGCTTGGTCAAAATGTCCGCAAATGCGGGCGAACAAATCCGCTTGGTCGCGCGTGTAAACCAACACCTGTAAACCTTCACCGACCGGGGAGTGCCTGGCGCGCACGATGGTGCGTGACTGCTCTGGCGCGTGCAAGGCCACATGGCGCGAGAGTTGGCGCGCATGCCAGGCGATGTCGGACGCATCGTGGCGCATGAAATAGCTCAGGTCCAGCGTGTCCCAAAGCGCCTTGTGTCCTTCGTGAGGCTCGGCCTGGCGGGCCAGCTCGATCAGGGCCTCGCGTTTGCGCGCTTCCACCTCGGCAGTGGCATCGGGGGCGCGACCGCCCAGCACGCGCAAGCACGCTTTGTACAGGTCTTCCAGCAGCTTGGCTTTCCAGGCATTCCAGACCTTGGGGCTGGTGCCCCGGATATCGGCCACGGTGAGCAGGTAAAGGGCTGTCAAACGGCGCTCGTTGCCCACGCGCTTGGCAAAACGTGCGATGACTTCGGGGTTGCCCAGGTCTTCTTTTTGTGCCACGCGGCTCATGGTCAGGTGTTCACTGACCAGGAATTCGATCAGCTGCCCGTCCTCCTTGCCCACCTGGTGCTGGCGGCAGAAGGTGCGCACCTCGGTGCAGCCCAGTTGCGAGTGGTCGCCACCCCGGCCTTTGGCGATGTCGTGGAACAAGGCGGCAGCGTACAAGATCCACGGCTTGTCCCAGCCACTGGCCAGTTGCGAGCAAAAGGGGTATTCGTGGGCGTGTTCGGCCATGAAAAAGCGCCGCACATTGCGCAGCACCATCAGGATGTGCTGGTCCACCGTGTAGGCATGGAACAGGTCGTGTTGCATCTGGCCCACGATGCGCCGGAACACCCAGAGGTAGCGCCCGAGCACCGAGGTTTCGTTCATCAGGCGCATCGCATGGGTGATGCCCTGGGGCTGCTGCAGGATCAGCAAAAACGTCTGCCGGTTCACCGGGTCGGCGCGAAAACGCCCATTCATGATGGCGCGCACGTTGTACAGCGCGCGCAGCGTGCGTGCCGACAGGCCTTTGAGCCCCGGCGTGGCCTGGTAAAGCAAAAAAGTTTCGAGGATGGCGTGCGGGTGCTTTTGGTACAGGTCGTCACTGGCCACTTCGATCAGCCCGGCTTTTTCAAAAAAGCGCTCGTTCAGGGGGCGAAAAGGGTCGATGCTCTGGCCACGCTCGGTTTTGAGGCGGTCTTCGATGTTGAGCAGCAAGATCTGGTTGAGCTGCGTCACGGCTTTGGCGGCCCAATAGTATTGGCGCATCAATTTTTCGCTGGCGCGCAAGGCCAGCCGCCCTTCGGGCGTGATGTCTGAGGCGTAGCCAAAGGTCTCGGCCACATTGGTTTGAAGGTCAAACACCAAGCGGTCTTCACGCCTTTTGGCTTGCAGGTGCAATCGGGCTCGGACCAATCCCAGCAGGGCTTCGTTGCGCTTGATTTGCCTGGCCTCCAGCGTCGTGGCCAGTCCCTTGCGTGCCAGCTCGTCCCAGCTGTGGCCCAGGCCTGCGGCGCGGGCCACCCACAAAATCATCTGCAGGTCGCGCAAGCCGCCTGGCGACTCTTTGCAGTTGGGCTCCAGGGCGTAAGGGGTGTTGTCAAATTTGGTGTGGCGCTGGTTCATTTCCAGGGTCTTGGCCACCAAAAAGGCCTGCGGGTCCAGGGCCGCCTGAAATTGCTTTTGGAATTCGGTGAACAGTTTGGTGTTGCCCGTGACCCGGCGCGACTCCAGCAACGAGGTCTGCACTGTGATGTCCTTGGCCGATTCGGCCAGGCACTCGTCCAGGCTGCGCACGCTGGAGCCAATTTCCAGGCCGGTGTCCCAGCAGCTGCCAATGAAGCGCTCAAGCTGCCCCTGCAGCGCGGGGTCACCCTCCGGGGTTTGGCCCGCGGGCAGCAAAACCAGCACATCCACATCCGAGTGCGGGAACAGCTCGGCGCGGCCAAAACCGCCCACCGCCACCAGCGTCAGCTCGGGGGCGAAACCTGCGTTTTGCCACAGCTGGATCAGCAGGCCATCGGCCAGGATGGCCAGTTGCTTGAGCGTTTGTTTGAGGCCCCGCACGGCCGAGCCGCTGTCGGCCAGGACCTGCAGCACGGCGGCCTTGTCGCGCTTGTAAGTCTCGCGCAGCGTTAGCAGATTGGCCGGTTCGGCTAGATCTGGCATGGGGGCCTGGACGCTCATGTCAGGCCGTGGCTGGGGCGGTCACAAAAGCGGGCACGGCGGGGGTGCCAACTGAGACGGTGAGAACTTCGTAGCCGGTTTCGGTGACCAGCACCGTGTGCTCCCACTGGGCCGACAGCGAATGGTCTTTGGTCACGATGGTCCAGCCGTCGCCCATTTCTTTGATGTCGCGCTTGCCCGCGTTGATCATGGGCTCGATGGTGAAGACCATGCCGGGAACCAACTCGGTCAAACTGCCGGGTTTGCCGTAGTGCAGGACTTGCGGCTCTTCGTGGAACACGCGGCCAATGCCGTGGCCGCAAAACTCGCGCACCACCGAAAAACCATGCCCTTCGGCAAACTTCTGGATGGCATGGCCGATGTCGCCCAAGTGCGCGCCGGGTTTGACCTGCTCAATGCCTTTCCACATGGCGTCGTAGGTCAGCGAGGCCAGGCGCTTGGCGGCAATCGAGGCTTCGCCGACATGGAACATGCGGCTGGTGTCGCCATGCCAGCCGTCCTTGATCACGGTGATGTCGATGTTCACCGAGTCGCCTTTTTTGAGCGGCTTGTCGTTCGGGATGCCGTGGCACACCTGGTGGTTGACCGAGGTGCAGATCGACTTGGGATAGGGCTTGTAGCCTCCGGGCGCGTAGTTCAGCGGGGCCGGAATGGCCCGCTGCACATCGACGATGTAGTCGTGGCAGAGCTTGTCGAGTTCGTTGGTGGTGACGCCGGGCTTCACATAGGGGGTGATGAAGTCCAGAACTTCCGAGGCCAGGCGGCCAGCTACGCGCATCGCAGCGATGTCGTCGGCATTTTTGATGGTGATGGTCATGGGGAGCGATTATCCCATTGGGGCCTGGCACACGCCATGGCGGTGCTTGAAAACCATCGGCGTCGCTTGTTCAGAAAACCCCGGGTAAACCCCAATTTTGCGTCGAGCGGTCTGTTTGTATTCTGTATACAGACATGACTTCCTCTCTTCTCCAACTTACTGCGGCCCCGGACCTGGTTGAACAGGTGTACGGCCGTTTGCTTGACGCCATCAGCGAAGGGACCTTGCCGCCGGGCGAGCGTCTGACGCAGGAAGACCTGGCCCAGCGCTTGGCCGTGTCCCGCCAGCCGGTGCTGCAGGCCCTGCGCTTGCTGAAAAAAGACGGCTTTGTGGAAGACGCGCCGGGCCGCGGCGTGCGCGTCACGCAGCTCGATGTGGGTTGGATCGCCCAGGTCTACCAAGTTCGCGGCAGCCTGGATGCGTTGGCCGTGCGGCTGGCGGCCGAGCGCGGTGCCCGGCTGGATCCGGACGTGCTGCGCCAGGGGCGCCTGGCCGAAAGCGGGCGCGATGTGCAGGCCCTGATCCAGGCCGACTTGGCCTTTCACCGCGCCATTTACCAAGCCTCGGGCAACCCACTCATCGCGCAAAGCATTGACCTGCATTGGCACCACCTCAAGCGCGTGATGGGGGCGGTGCTGCAGTCATCTCACCAGCGCCAAACCGTGTGGGACGACCACGAAGCCATTGCGCATGCGATTGCCAAAAACGACGCCGATTTGGCCGTGCGCCTGGTGCAAGAACACGCCCACCAGGCCAGCGTGCAACTCACCGCCCGACTTTCCGAACAAATTCAACACCGCAAAAAAGGAGCACCCCTATGAAACTGACCCCCGAACAACTGGAACAATTTGACCGCGACGGTTATTTGTTTTTCCCTGGCCTGTTCACGCCCGAAGAAACCAAAAACCTGAACGATGCCGTGCCCGAGCTGTACAGCCGCCGCGAGGCCTACAACGTGCGCGAAAAAGGCAGCGATGCCGTGCGCACCAACTTTGCCGCCCACCTGTACAGCGAGCCCTTTGCCAAGCTGGCGCGCCACCCCCGCATGATCGAGCCGGTGCAAGACCTGTTTGGCGAAGAACTCTACATGCACCAGTTCAAGATCAACGGCAAGATGGCCTTTGAAGGCGACGTGTGGCAGTGGCACCAGGACTACGGCACCTGGCTGAATGACGATCTGATGCCCACCGAACGGGCCATGAACGTGGCAATTTTCCTGGACGATGTGAACGCCTTCAACGGCCCGCTCATGTTCATCCCCGGCAGCCACAAGAAAGGCGTGGTCGAGGCCAAACACGACCTGTCCACCACCAGCTACCCGTTGTGGACCGTCGACAACGACCTGATCCGCCAGCTGGTGCAGCGCGCGGGTGACAAGGATGGCGGCATCGTCAGCCCCACCGGGCCCGCCGGCTCGATGATTTTGTTTCACAGCTGCCTGGTGCACGCTTCTACCAGCAACCTCTCGCCCTGGAACCGGGTGAGCGTCTACCTGAGTCTGTGCGCCGTGTCCAACCACATCGGCCGCCACAAGCGCCCCGAATACATCGCCCACCGCGATTTCACGCCCATCAGCTGCCTGCCCGACGACTGCCTGGTCAACAGCTACCCGGTGGACTTGCCCTGGTTAAACGGCATGCCCGAAAGCGCTTTACAGACTTCCCTTGAAAAGTTGAAAGAAGCCGCATGGACCTGCACGCCAAACTCCTGCAACGCGCTGCCGAAAACCGCCCGATCCGCATCGGCCTGATCGGTGCGGGCAAATTCGGCTCCATGTACCTGGCGCAAATCCCGCGCACCCCCGGCGTGCACTTGGTCGGCATTGCCGACCTGTCGCCCGACGCCGCCCGCGCCAACCTGGCCCGGGTGGGCTGGAGCCCCGAGCGTCTGACGGCCAAGAGCCTCGACGATGCGGTCAAACACGGCACCACCCATGTGGGCGACGATTGGCAAAGCCTGGTGCGCCACCCCGCCGTGGACGTGGTCGTCGAGTGCACCGGATCGCCCCTGCACGCGGTGGACCACATTCTGGAAGCCTTTGCCCACCGCAAGCATGTGGTCAACGTCACGGTGGAGGCCGACGCCTTTTGCGGCCCCTTGCTCGCCTCCCGCGCCCAATTGGCTGGCGTGGTGTATTCGCTGGCCTTTGGTGACCAGCCTGCGCTGATTTGCGATCTGGTCGATTGGGCCCGCACCTGCGGCTTTCCGGTGGTGGCAGCAGGCCGTGGGCACAAATGGCTGCCGCACTTTTGCGAATCCACCCCCGAGACCGTGTGGGGCTATTACGGCCTCACGCCCGAACAAGCCGAACGCGGTGGCCTGAACCCCAAAATGTTCAACAGCTTTCTGGATGGCTCCAAGCCCTCCATTGAAAGCACCGCCGTGTCCAACGCCACCGGCTTGGGCGTGCCCAGCAACGGCTTGCTCTACCCCCCAGCCAGCGTGGAAGACATCCCGTATGTCACCCGCCCGGTCTCGGAAGGCGGCGTGCTCGAGCGCAAGGGCATGGTCGAAGTCATCTCCAGTTTGGAAACCGACGGCCGAAAAATCCCCTACGACATCCGCATGGGCGTGTGGGTCACGGTGGAGGCCGAGACCGACTACATCAAGAATTGCTTTGAAGAATACAACGCCCACACCGACCCCTCGGGCCGCTACTTCACCCTCTACAAACGCTGGCATTTGATTGGCCTGGAAGTGGGCGTGAGCGTGGCGAGTGTTGCCCTGCGCAACGAACCCACCGGTGTGGCCACAGGCTGGAACGCCGACGTGGTCGCCACCGCCAAACGCGACTTGAAGCCCGGCGACATGCTGGACGGCGAGGGCGGCTACACCGTTTGGGGCAAGCTGCTCCCGGCCGCCACCTCAAAACGCATGGGCGGCGTACCGCTGGGCTTGGCGCACGGCGTCAAAGTGCTGCGCTCCGTGTCCAAAGGCCAAAGCCTGACCTGGGACGACGTGGCCATGGACACCCACACCCATGCTTACAAAATCCGGCGTGAGATGGAGGCGACTTCGGTGCTGGGATGAGCTTAGAGAGAACGTCGTGCAGCAGTACAAGGGTCCGCTGTAGGTCGGCACCTTCAGGTCCGACATTTTCGGATTGGGCAATGGTCCATGTCGGGGCTGAAGCCGCCGACCTACAATTTGAAAGACCGTTCAGTGCTTGATTGGGCCGGATTGACCAAGTGGTGCTGACGGTCCCTTTTAAAAGTGATCATGATCTGTCTTTGATCTGCCTATCGAGCACAGAAATCAGGGTTTCCCCCGCTAAAATACCGCCTTTGCCGGCCAGCCCCAGTCAGCGGCCCCGGAATGACGGTTTTCTGTCCCTTTACAAGGCCACCCTGTGTCCCTGCACATCACGACTTTTGAAGGCGCCAGCGCCCTCAGCGAATTTCGAATTGCCCAATTTTTGCCCCGATTAGCCGCCATTTCGCCGCAAATTCAGGGCATTTCGGCCCGTTTTGTCCACCTGGTCGCTACGACCACGCCTTTGGCTGAGGCCCAAAAACAGACACTTTCCGCACTTCTGACTTACGGCCAGCCCTATGCCGGACCTGTTGACGGCCCCGTGATCGTGGTCAGCCCCCGCTTGGGCACCGTCTCGCCTTGGGCGTCCAAGGCCACCGACATTGCGCACAACTGCGGCTTGGAGCTGCGCCGCGTGGAGCGCCTGACGGAATACCGTTTGACCATGAAATCTGGCTTGCTCAGAACTGCCAAGCTTTCGCCCGAGCAACTGGGCCAGGTGGCGACCGTGTTGCACGACCGCATGACCGAGTCGGCCATGCCCAGCCGCGATGAGGCGGCGGCCTTGTTCACGGCCCTGGAGCCCGCACCCATGGCGCATGTGGATGTGTTAGGGGGTGGCCCTGAAATGGGAAAGACGGCTTTGGCGGATGCCAACAAGGCTTGGGGTCTGGCGCTGGCCGAGGACGAAATCGATTATTTGGTCACTGCCTTCACGGGTCTGAAGCGCAACCCCACCGATGTGGAGTTGATGATGTTCGCGCAGGCCAACAGCGAGCACTGCCGCCACAAGATTTTCAACGCCGAGTTCACCATCGATGGCGTGGCCCAGCCCAAGAGCCTGTTCGGCATGATCCGCCACACGCACCAGCAAAGCCCTCAGCACACGGTGGTGGCCTATTCAGACAACGCCTCGGTGATGGAAGGCCACAACATTGAGCGCTTTGTGGCTAGAACCGGTGAGCAGGG
>NZ_CAMDLM010000050.1 GCF_945901735.1 Limnohabitans sp. Rim8 | reverse complement strand
GCATTGATCGTGACCGTGCCGTTAGTCGGATCAGCCACCTTCGCAAACGTCAGGCTTGAACCTTCAACATCAGTTCCAGCAAGCGTTCCAGTCTTGGCCGTGTCCTCATCTGTCGTTACTGACACTGCAGTCGCCACTGGCACGTCATTAACTGCGAATATAGTTAAACCAAATTCAGGACCAATAGTTTCCAGGTATCCAGCATCATCAGTGAATTGAATAATGGGGTAAATAATTTTACCAATATCAGATTCTTTAACGGAGTATTTTAAACCTATTTCAACAATTTCATTACCTGAAAACCAATAAACAGTTGGAATTGAAGTTGATATCCCATTTGCATCAGAATATCCACCAACAAGACTTAACTCTGACCCAACCGTTGGTGCTCCCGAAATAGTAGCATCTGTACTTGCATTTATATTTACTGGCGCTTGTCTTGTATACGAAACAGAATATTGTACAGATTCAGATGCAAACCCATTAACTGAAATAAAATAATGACCTGGAGCAAATACTTCATAATTAACTGAACTAAGCAATCCACCAGCAAGCGCGTTACCTTGATAATCATAAATCGTAACAGATGGAGTTAAAAAATATGAGTAGCCAGTAAAAGAAAAGAGCCAAAAATCATTGCTAGCAGTTGTACTATACGTACCTTTATACAAATAACCTAAATCATATGCATCAACATCACCAATCCCAAGGAGACCATTGGCAGCTTGAAGGGTACCAGGAGCCAATTTAAAAGTTGTTAATATTGATGCAGGTGCATCTTTATAATCGCTAGCTTTTGAAGAAAAGAAGCCAGTACTTTTCTCATCGACAGTGAATGTGTAAGGCATATTTTTAATTTCTCAAATATATTAATTTAACATCAAGTGTAAACGTTAATATGATTTTAACTAAATTTAATTTCAAAAAATTCCACGATTCGTGAAATGTAAAAACTTCGGATACATACAATTTTCACAGCTTAAACAGTACTGGAGAAATAAGTAAATTTTTAAAGAAATATAAAAATCTCCACTAGGAATAGAAATCATTGCGGTTTTCAAAAAAATAAAGTGATCATGGAATATTAGCGGCGGATTCAAAATGAAGTGCAACACCCTTGATTTCAGTGGATGAGAGTGGAGTGTTGCTGGCTGTTTGCAAGCAGTTCACGGTAAACAGACAACGGCGATCGTACCCCCAAACCTTTGCGTGGGCGGTTGTTGATTTCGTCTGCAATCGCGTCCAGTTCTACCTGGCTGTAAACAGACAAATCAGTTCCCTTGGGCAGGTACTGCCTCACCAAGCCATTCATGTTCTCGTTTGAGCCCCTTTGCCACGGGCTGTGGGGATCACAAAAGTACACCGCGATACCGGTGCGTTTGCTCAACTCCTTGTGCATCGCCATCTCACGGCCCTGGTCATAAGTCATGCTCAGGCGCAGGGGTAAAGCAATGCTCAGCAACTTGTCCGTGAAACCCTGCAGCACATTGAGCGCACTGGCTGGTTTGACCTCTGGCAGCTTGACCAACATCAGCAATCGGCTGGTGCGCTCCACCAGCGTGCCCACGGCGCTGCCATTGGATTCGCCCTTGATTAGGTCACCTTCCCAGTGGCCCGGGAACTGGCGGTCTTCAATCTCAGGAGGGCGTACATGAATACTGACCATGTCAGGAATTTGGCCCCTGCGGTCTTGCCCTTTGCTGCGAGGCACGCGCTTGTTGTGCGCTTGGCGCAGCGCTTTGATCAGATCACGCTTGAGCTCGCCCACGGGCTGGGCGTAGATGCAGTTGTAGATGGTTTCGTGTGACACGCGGTGTTCATGGCCCTTGGGATAAGTGGCTGACAGTGTCATCGATATTTGCTCGGGCGACCACCGAATGCATAACAGGTGATGGACGATGCCAAACAGGATGCTTTCTTTGTGCAACTTTGGAACAGGACGGGCCTGCATTCGGCGCTTGGCCGCACAACCCTCGGCGCTCTTGCTGGCGTAGGCGCCATCGCAGCTATTGCGGCTTAGCTCGCGCGTGATGGTGCTGGGCGCGCGCCCAAGGGTTCGGGCAATCTCTCGCACGGTGAAGTTCTGAACATGGAGGCTGGCGAGAGTCACGCGCTCTTCGGGTTGGATCTGTTTGTAGCGATTGAGTGGAGTGATTTGCATCTGCGGACCTTACAGGGTTGGCAGGTGTTGCACTTCACTTTTGAATCCGCCAGCTCTCTCAAACTAAAATTGCGATTGGGTTTGATATGAAAAGAATTTTTAAGCGTTTGTACACCTATGACTGCATGAGTGAGCCGTACCTTCTTCAGACTTACCATCATGATCACACCTAAGACCGATTGATAGATAGAACTTTTCCTCATTCTAGGACGTTACTACTTTAGCGTGGTGCTAATCTGCAATCTGACGGCATTTCTTACCAGAGCCTTGTCCAATAAGGTGTGAGCCTGAAGGAGACGCGTATTTCCACCCAAAAATGAGCCTGAGGGCGGATTTCAGCCGCTGAACTGGTGCCTTGATCATCTAAGGATGGTGATCAATATGGATGAGGCAAAGCTGCGTACCGTTGCGCAATTGCAGGAGTTTTTGGACGCAACTCAAGAGGTCACATTCACGGGTGCGCCTGGAGAAGGTGACCAGCAGCGCTATGTGGGGCCTGCTCAAAATCTGGCGGAATGGTCAGACGCCCCCTCAAAAAATTTACATTTGTATGTTGTAGTATTGTGTATACTAATACTACACACTACAACCGGGATATATCATGACCTCCACCACCACCACGCGAATTTTTGAGATTGCCGACGAGGTCGATGCCGCTGGCCACAACCCCACGCTCGCCAGTGTGCGCAAGGCGCTGGGTGGCGGCAGCTACACCACGATCAGCCAGGCCATGACCGAATGGCGCGCGCGCAAAGCCGCCAAAGAAACTCCGGTGCAAGAGGCCGCGCCGCAGGCCATCACCGAGCTTTTAGAGCAGCTTGGCACGGACATTTGGACGCAGGCGCTCCAGATCTGCAACGGGCGTTTGTCGGCTGAGCGCGAGGCCCTGGAGAACGATCGTCAAGGGCTTGAAGCGCAGCGCCAAGAGGCGGCAGACCTGGCCGACCAGCTGAGCAGCGAGCTCGAAGCGGCCCGACAAGAAGCAACGGATTTGAGCAAGCAACTCGACGTTGCGCAATCAACTGTGAAGGGGCTGGGCGATCAGCTGCGCGACCGTGAACGCGATTTGGCCGTTGCCGAGGTGCGTGCCGACGAAATCAAAACCCGCGCCACTCAGCTCACGGATCAGCTGAAAGCCGCAACCGCACAGAATGCACAGCTACTGCAGACCATCACGGACATGCAGCAAGCCAAGAATCAAAAAGGTAAATAACGACGGGTTCGCGCAACCGAGACTGGGCGCGCTTTCCCCCGCCCCATCTTCCAAGCCGCCCGCCCCAGGTACGCCACCCCCAGCGCACCCATCGACAGCGTCAAACACCAAAGCACCCACAGCAGCTCACCCACCACTTGGGCGGCGTTGTCGTTCACGCCTTGGCCGAGCGCCCGCGGTACCTGGTCAAACTGCAGCCCGCCGCCCGTGACGAGGGGTCCCCTCGTTTTCAGTGCAATAAGTGGCGGTTCGCAAACCCAGCACTGGCGCGGGGGTGGTGTGGGTAGATCGTTGATTTCAAAGGCTTTCTTGTTCACTTTCAAAAGTGACTTTATTGCCCGACGATTGTCAGCTCTTCGCGATAGAGACGCACACTATGGCTCCCCCGACCTTTATTCAGCCCTTTTGAGATGCTTTACGCCGATTTAGGAGGCCACTTCCACATGGTTTAGCCCGACGGGAAAGCACCTTGCATGCTCCAACAGCCCCATGCGGACGATATTTTGGTTTCTTTGGGGTATTGATCACGGTTTGACGCCGCAAAACAGCCGGAAAATAGTGAACAGAAAAGCCTTTGAAATCATTGGCTTACTGAAACACACCTACGCCAATGCTTGCTCTCCAACCGCCACTTATTGCACCGAAAACGAGAGGACCCCCAGATTCAGGTGCATTTTTCGCCTGCGCAACGGATCACGCGTTTGCAAGCCCAAATCAGGGCTAGACGAGGTGAACACACTTGCAGTAAGCTCCAAGGTTTTCCAGATAACGTGTTGTCAGTCATGGACAGTTTGCTTCCCGCCATTCCAGCCAAACGCTACTTCACCATTGGTGAGGTGGGTGAGCTGTGTGGCGTCAAGCCGCATGTCTTGCGGTATTGGGAGCAGGAGTTCACGCAACTTCGGCCGGTCAAACGACGGGGTAATCGCCGCTATTACCAGCGCCATGAAGTGATGATGATCCGCAGAATACGCGGGCTGTTGTACGACCAAGGCTTCACCATCAGCGGCGCACGAAATAAGCTGCTGGAGCTGACCCAAAGTGAACGTCAACTCATGCGCTCGGGCGCATTCTTGGATGAAAGTCTGGAAGACAACAGCGCTGAAATGGAGGCTGCACAGGGCATGCCGCCAGATGAACTGGCCCATGAAATGACAACCCAGACATCGTACCGACCAGGTTTTGAATCGGCCTTGTCGGTACATCAAGAGCTTTTGCAAATTCGCGCCATGCTCACGGTCTGAACGGGCGTGGATTCCAGCTATAATCGTCAGCTTGTCGGCGTGTAGCGCAGCCTGGTAGCGCACTTGCATGGGGTGCAAGGGGTCGCGAGTTCGAATCCCGCCACGCCGACCATTTATTCTTCATAAAATCAACGGGTTACATCTCACAAGGGTGTGACCCGTTTTTCATTGAGCACGCCCCCTCGTGACGCGGCCAAGTCGTCGTTTCTACCTTTCAAGTGAACCCATGATCAGACCTGTACTTGCCGAGTCCGCCATCCATCCCGGTATTCGCCCGTTCATTGCGCAATGGCATGCGGCTGTGGTGGCGCAGGTGCAAACGGCCATCGCCCAGCACCCGGTGGTGGTCGTGGGTTTGTCAGGCAATCCCTTTGTGGCCAAGGCGCGCAAGGCCTTGACTGCGGCGGGCGTGGCGCACGAATACATTGAATTTGGCAGCTATTTTTCGCAATGGCGTTTGCGCAATGCCTTGAAGATGTGGACTGGGTGGCCCACTTTCCCGATGGTCTTTGTGCGCGGCACCTTGGTCGGCGGGGCCAATGACCTGCGCCGCCTGATCGACAACGGCGAACTTCAGACCTTGCTGCAAGCCTGAAGCCCATGGCCTCCATTGCAAAACCCGAGTTGTGGCGCACCGAGGTGGGCGATGCGGTGGCGGTGCTCCATATTCCCGGCGCACTCAAACGTTCACGCACGTTCGACATCGATGTGAGTTTGCTGGTGCGCGTGCCCGAAGACAACACAGACACTTGGCACGCGTTGACGCTAGAGATCGACGGCAAGCGGCAGTGGCACCGCCGCATCGCCAGCCATTGCCCGGGTCAGACCGATGGGCTCGATTACCACTGCCGCTTGGTGCTTGAAGCGGGTCCCGCCTTGCGCATCCGAGCGGTGGCGGGCACCCGGGGCGCGGTGGTGCAGCGACTGCAGATTGAAGCTCGGGAAGACCTTTAGTGTCAGCCGATCACCGCCAACTCGCGAAGCGGACGATCTTGCACCAGACGCTCAAAACCCAGCTCTTGCACGTCGATGGTTTGCGCCTGCCCCAGCAGCAGCCACTCGGCCAGTGCCAAGCCAGCCCCTGCAGCGTGCTGCATGCCGTGGCCCGAAAAACCATTGATGAAATACAGGTTGCGCAGCTTAGGGTGCGGGCCGATCACGGCGTTGTGATCAAAGGTGTTCATCTCGTAATAACCCGCCCAGGCCCGCTCTACCCGCAAGGCTGCGAGTGCCGGGATGCGGTGCGCCAGTGAGGCCCATTGTTCGTCGTTCCATTCGGCCCAGTTGGGTTCCAACGGCAGGTCAGGTTCGGTGTGCAAAGGCTCTGCGCCGCTGATCAAAAACCGGCCTTCGGGCCGCAGCCACCAGCCGCTCGGGTCGATCAGCAAGGGGCACTGCGGCAAGGGCTCGGGGCATGACAGCACAAATACTGTGCGCCGAGCCGCCTCGACAGGCAAGTGCACCCCGGCCATGGCCGCCACATGGCCAGCCCAAGGCCCCGCCGCATTGACGACTTGACCGCTGGGCAAGCTGCCGCCACTGGCCAGCCGCACTGCGGTCACTTGGCTGGCCGTGTGTTCCAGGCCCACCACCCGGTCGGGCAGGCGCTGCACACCTTGCGCCATGGCTTTTTTCAAGAACGCCTGGTGCAGCGCAGGGCCGTCAAACCAACCCTCGCCGCTCAGGCCCAGGCTGCCCAGCGCCACATCGTCCACATTCAGCCACGGGTAGCGTTGGCGCAAAGCCTCGGGGCCGAGCAAGGTCACATCGGCCCCAGCTTGCTTTTGGATCTGGTGCGCGGTTTGCATCGCCGCCGCTTGTTCGGGTTGGGCCAGGTACAAATAGCCGGGCTCTTGCAAACCCAGCGCCACTGGGTGATCGGGCAGGCCCAGGTGCTGCTCGGCCTCGCGCAAAAACGCGATGCCGAATTGGCTCAAACGGATGTTGACGGGGCAGGTGAACTGCTGGCGGATCGAGCTGGCTGAGAGCGATGACGAGGCTTTTTCGTAGTGGGTGTCCGACTCGACCAGCGTCACGCGCAGTCCAGGTTGCAAGCGGGTCAACCAATAGGCCGTGGCCGCACCCATCACGCCGCTGCCCACAACCACCACATCGGTGCTGCTCATGTGGACTGTCCCTCGGCCAAGGCCGCCTGGTAGACCAGCCGTGCCGCCACCGTGTCCTCCACCGCTTGGCCCAGCGATTTGAAAATGACCGTGGTGCCAGCAGGCGGCGCGGCCACACGCCCGCACAAAATCTCGCCAATCTCAGCGGCCACTTTGACACCCGACAGCAGCACATCCCCCGATTCTTTCTCGGCCGCCTCACGCTGGTCGGCCACCACCCAGTGGCTCATGGCGGCATTGTCCAGCTCGCGCCAAGTCGGGCGGGGCGCGCCCACGGCGGCGACAAAAGCGCCGGGCTTGAGCCAGGCGCCTTGCAGCACTGGCTCACTGGCGTTGGTCACGGTGCACACGATGTCGGCGCCGCGCACCGCTTCTTCGGCGCTGGCGCAGGCCACGCCACCAATGTCTTTTGCGCACTGCTGCGCGTTGGCGGCCGTGGGGCTCCAGACACGGATTTCAGACACTTCGCGCACGGCCCGCAGCATTTGCGCGTGGCTGCGCGCCAGCACGCCGCTGCCCAGCATGGCCACCACCTGGGGCGTGCGCGGCACCAGCGCATCGGCCGCCACGGCAGATGCCGCTGCCGTGCGCATGGCGGTGATGGTGTTGCCCTCCATCACGGCCAGGGTTTGGCCCGTGGCCGGGTCCATCAACACAATCGTGCTCAGCAGCGTGGGCAAACCTTTTTGCGCGTTGCCGGGCACCAGGGTGATGAGCTTGGTGCTCAGCGCATCGCCCAGTTGGGCGGGCTTCAAAAACAGCAGCCCATCGGCTGAGGCATCGCCAATGGGCATGACCATGCGCAGCGGCTGGACCACCTGGCCGAGCGTCAGCGCCACCAGGGCTTCGCGCACGCCTTGCAGCAAATCGGGCACGCTCAGCAGTTGCTGAACGCGGGCTTCGTCAAAATAATGGACCATGTCATTTCTCCTGCGGGTGTTTTTCCTGAGGGTGCTTTGCCGCAGGTGGCACCACCCAAGGGTTGGCGGGTAGATAGCGGGTTTCAAACGCGTGGATGTCCGGCACATGGGTCAGGCTCATGCCCACCGCATCCAGGCCGCGCAGCAGCATCTCTTGGTGCAGCGGGTCGATGTCAAAGCGCAAGGTCTGGCCATCGCCCGGGGTGTGCAGCGTTTGGGCCGCCAAATCCAGCGCCATTTGGCAGCGCTTCGGGTCTTGGGCCAGGGCCATCAAGCGTGCCACTTCGGCGGCAGGCAACAACAGCGCTGGCACGCCATTGCGCATGCAGTTGTCGCTGAAAATCCCGCCAAAGCTGGTGCCCAGCACGCAGCGGATGCCCAACTCGCGCATGCCCCATACCGCGTGCTCGCGACTGGAGCCACAACCAAAATTGGCGCCCGTGATCAAAAACGTCGCCTCAGTCCACGGCGCTTGGTTCAACACAAAATCGCGGCGCGCTTGGCCCGATGCGTCAAAACGCATGTCGTGCAAAAACCCTTGCGCAAGGCCTTGCCGGTCGATGCCCTTGAGGAACTGCTTGGGCATGATCTGGTCGGTGTCCACATGCGGCAAGGGCAGGGCGGCAGCGCAACCCGCGAGGGTGGTGATGGCTTGAAAAGGGCATGTCATGCCAGCGCCTTTAATGACAGGGCAGGGTGCGCAAATCGGTCAGCGCCCCGCTGACGGCAGCAGCCGCCACCATGGCGGGGCTCATCAGGTGGGTGCGTGCGCCCAGGCCCTGGCGGCTTTCAAAATTGCGGTTGGTGCTGGAGGCGCAGCGGTCCCCGGCGTTCAGGTGGTCTTCGTTCATGGCCACGCACATCGAGCAACCGGCCTGACGCCATTCGAAACCCGCTTCTTCAAAAATGCGGCCCAAGCCTTCGGCCTCGGCCTGCGCACGCACCATCGACGAGCCCGGCACCACCAAGGCCCGCACACCCGGAGCGACACGTCGGCCTTTCAAAAAACGCGCCGCATCGCGCAGGTCGTCGATGCGGCTGTTGGTGCACGAGCCAATAAAGGCGTGGCTGATGGGCAAGCCCTGCAAGGGCTGGCCGGGTTGCAAGTCCATGTAGACCAAGGCGCGTTGCATGCCGCGCTGGCGTTGTGGGTCGCTTTCGTGGTCAGGGTCAGGCACCACACCGTCGATGGGCACGCCTTGGTCTGGGCTGGTGCCCCAGGTCACGCGTGGGGCCAGTGTGCTGGCGTTCAGGCTGACCTCGCGGTCAAACACCGCACCGTCGTCGCTGCGCAGCAAGCGCCAATGCGCCACGGCCGCGTCCCACTGAGGGCCTTGCGGCACCCGGGGTCGGCCATGCAAATAATCAAACAGCCGGTCATCGGGCGCAACGATGGCGCCGCGCGAAGCGGCCTCCACACTCATGTTGCACAGCGTCAAACGGCCTTCCACGCCCATGGCCCGAATCGCCTCGCCGGCGTACTCGATCACATGGCCCGACGCCCCATCGGCGCCGATCTGCGCGATCAGGCTCAGCACCAGGTCTTTGGCCGTGACCCCGGGGGGCATCTGACCGTGCACCGTGACGCGCATGTTTTTTTGCGCGCGGTAAATCAGCGTTTGGGTTGCCAGCAGGTGCTCGATCTCGCTGCTGCCAATGCCAAAACCCAAAGCCCCCATGGCCCCATGCGTGGTGGTGTGGCTGTCGCCCGCCGCCATCACCATGCCCGGCAGCACCCAGCCTTGCTCGCTGGCCACCACATGCTCAATGCCTTGTCGATCGTCCAGCATGTCAAACAACGCAATGCCGTGCCGCACACAGTTCTCGGCCAGCGTGCGCACTTGCCGGGCCCGGTCGGCGTCCACCAGCGCCATGGTGCGTGCATTGCGCACCGGCGTGGTGGCGTTCACATGGTCCACCACCGCGAAAGTGGAGGAGGGTCGCCACACTTTGCGCCCCTGCGCGTGCAAGGCCGCAAAAGCCTGTGGGCTTGTGTATTCGTTCAGCACCTGGCGGTCCACGTACAGCAAAATTTGTCCGCTGTCCCCCAGCGGCCGCACCGTGTGCGCATCCACGATGCGCTGGTACAGGGTGCGAGGGCTCATGGCTTGGGTGTTGCCGGCGGGCCTGCTGCATAAGCAGCTGTGGCGGCCACCACATCCTGAACGGCAATGTCGGCCGCTGTCAAACCCGTGGGCAGCACGATCACGCCATCGGCATCGGCCACCAGGTGGTCGCCGGGCGTGAAGGTCACGCCGCCAAAGTGCACCGGCACATCGCGCTCGCCCGCACCGGTGCGGCTGCCGCGCTTGGGCACAGTGCCCAAAGCCTTCACGCCAATGTCGATGGTGTTCAATTCATCGACATCGCGCACCGCGCCATGAATGACCAGGCCCGCCCAACCATTGCGCGAGGCCAGCTCGGCCATCACGTCACCAAACAAGGCGCGGGCCAACGAGCCACCCCCGTCAATCACCAGCACTTGGCCCTGACCAGCTTGGCTCACGGTGTCGCGCATCAGGGCAATGTCTTCGTGGATGCGCAGGGTGCGAATCGGCCCGGTGAAGGCCCGTCGCAAGCCAAAAGTTTGAAACAACGCAGCGCAGGCCTGCGCCTCATCGCAGGCATCGCACAGGTCTGTGGTTTTGGGAAGGGGTTTCACACATCAGTCCATGCGCACATTGGCGTCCTTGACCAGCTTGGCCCAGGATGCGCTGTCTTCGGGAATGAACGCTGCAAACGATTCGGGCGTGCCGCCAATGATTTCACCGCCTTGCGAGGCGATTTTTTCGGCCACATCGGGCAACTTCAAAATCGCGGCAATTTCGGTGTTCAAGCGTCGGGTGATCTCGGCGGGCAGCTTGGCAGGCCCCAGCACCGCAAACCACTGCAGCATCTCGGCGTTGGGCACACCGGCTTCGGCCAGGGTGGGCACATTGGGCATCAGGGGCGAGCGTTTTTCGCTGGTAATGGCCAGCACCCGCAGCTTGCCCGCCTGGTAGTGCGGCAGCACGTTGGGCGGGCTTTCAAAGTTCAGGTTCACTTGACCCGACAGCAAATCCACAATCGCCTGGCCGCTGCCCTTGTAGGGAATGTGGTTCATCTGCGTCTGGGTCGCCAGCATGAAGCGGGCCGCCGCCAAGTGCTGTGCGCTGCCGCTGCCCGACGACGCAAAGCTCAGGCCCGTCGGCTTTTGTTTGGCCAGCGCCACAAACGATTTGACATCGGTGGCGGGCACGCCCGGGTTCACCGTCAACAGCAATGGCGTGGACGCCACCCGGATGATGGGCGTGAAATCCTTCACCACGTCGTATGGCAGCTTGGGGTAAAGCGCCGGGGCCACCGAGTTGGAATTGCTGTGGCCCAGCAACAGCGTGTAGCCATCGGGCCTGGCCTTGGCCACAATGTCGGCGCCCACGGTGCCCGCAGCACCGGCCTTGTTGTCCACCACCACCGACTGCCCCAGCCGCTCTTGCAGCTTTTGGCCAATGGTGCGCGCCAGCACATCGGTGAAACCACCGGGCGCAAAACCCACCACGATGCGGATCGGCTTGTCAGGCCAGTTCTGGGCAAAAGCGCTGGTGCTCAGACTCAGCGCCAAGGCCACAGCAGTGCGGCGAGAAATTTTGTTCAAGTTCATGGGGTGTTTCTTGGTTGTCAGGGTCAGTCAATCTGTGCGCCAGAGGCCTTGACCACCACGCTCCACTTGGCCAGGTCTTTTCTCAACATCCCCGCAAACTCAGCCGGTTGGGTGATCAGCACATCGGCGCCTTGCGCATTGAAGCGATCGATCACGTCCTTGTTTTTCAGCACCTCTTGCACATCCTGGTTGATGCGGCGGATCACCGCCGCCGGGGTCTTGGCCGGGGCAAACAAACCAAACCAGGGCGACACATCAAATTCTTTGAAGCCCCCTTCGGCAATCGTTGGGATGCCCGGGAAGTTGCCCGAGCGCGCCGCGCTGGTCACCGCCACCGGGCGCAAGGTGCCGCTCTTGATGGCCCCCGAGACCGAAGGCAAGCTGGTGAACACCATGTTGATCTGGCCGCCCATCAGGTCCTGCATGGCCGGAGCCGCGCCACGGTAGGGAATGTGTTCGAGCTTGGTGTTGGCAGCGGCGTTGAACATGACGCCCAACAAATGGTTCACCGAACCGTTGCCTGCGGAGCCAAAAGTCAAAGGCGAGCGCTGACCTTGCTCTGCCAGGTCCTTGATGCTTTTGACGGGAGAGTCCGGGCGCACCACCAGCACAAAGGGCAGGGTGGCCAAGGTGGCCACGGGCTCAAAATCTTTTTCAGGATCGAAGGGCAGTTTTTTGTACAAGGCCGCGTTGATGGCGTGCGAACCGGCGTAGCTCATCAGCAGCGTGTGGCCGTCGGCCGTGGCCTGGGCCACATGCTCCATGCCCACGTTGCCACCGGCCCCAGCGCGGTTTTCGATCACCACCGACTGGCCCCATTTCTCGCTCAACTTTTGTCCCACGATGCGGGCCAGTGCGTCGGATGCACCGCCCGGTGTCTGTGGCACCACAATGCGCACGGGTTTTGATAAAAAATCTTGCGCCAGGGCCGCGCCCTGAACCATGCACAGGCCCAAGGACAGGACCCAAAAATTCCAACGGCGATTGAACATGTCAGCTCCAGAAAACAAGGAGTTCAGAATGACACGAAGTCGCGCCAGCGCTTGTCTCGCGGCGGACATTTCGGATGGGGGTTTACCCAAGTGCCTGTGCAACAATGAAAACATGATCATTCGACAAATCGCAGGCGCTTTGGGCGCTGAGCTGCACGGGGTTGATTTGACCCAGCCCCTCACGGCCGATCTGCAACAGGCCATTCGCGCCGCCTTGCTGCAGCACCAGGTCATTTTTTTCCGCGACCAGGATCTTGCGCCTGATCAATTCATGCGCTTTGCGCACACCCTGGGTCAGCCGGTCGAATACCCTTTTGTGAAAGGCCTCGACGGCTTTCCCTGTGTCATCGAAGTCAAAAAACTCGAGCACGAAAAAGTTAACTTTGGTGGCATTTGGCACTCGGACACCACCTACTTGGAGCGGCCGCCCATGGGCTCGATGTTGTTGGCTAAAGAGGTGCCGCCCTACGGGGGTGACACCCTGTTTGCCAACCAGTACCTGGCCTGGGACACCCTGTCCGAGACCCTGAAGTCATTGCTCGATGGCCTGGTGGGCATCAGCAGTTCGGCCAAAGCCGATGTCTCCAAAACCCGCGAAGACCGCATCAAAAGCGATGGCAAAGACAACGCCCCCCAAGCTTATTTGGCTCACCACCCGCTGGTGCGCACCCACCCCGAAACCGGGCGCAAAGCCTTGTACGTGAATGTGGCCCACACCTCGGGCATCGTCGGCATGACCGAAGCCGAAAGCACCCCGATCCTGAACTTTCTGTTTCAGCACCAAGTCAAGCCCGAGTTCACTTGCCGCTTTGTCTGGCAGGCCCACTCTCTGGCGGTGTGGGACAACCGCTGCACCCAGCACAACCCGGTCAACGATTACCACGGTTTTCGCCGGGTGATGCACCGCATCACCTTGGCTGGCGACACACCCGTTTGATAATGTGCGCTGCGGCCATGCAGGCCGCTTTTTTGATCGACAGGGAGCGTGTGTGAAATTCAAGATGTCCGAGAAGTCGCTGTTCGCGGTGCTGTTGCGCTCGCCATGGTGGATCAGTTTTGTGTTGGTGGCCGTGGTGGCCCTGGCGGCTGGGGCCTTGTTGCCCGAGAAGTACGCAGGCGTGGGCATGTTGGGGGGCTTCCCGTTCTTTGTGATCGGTTGCATGGCCTTTTGGCGACAGCGCAACTTGCCCAGTCCAGCGCTGGTGGAAAAAGGTTTGCAAAGCCTCGGTGGCATGAGCTGGCGAGATTTTTCGGTGGTGCTGGACTCGGCCTTCACCCGCCAGGGTTACAGCGTCACGCCCCTCACCGGTGCGGCCGACATGTTGCTCGAAAAAAAAGGCGTGCGCACCGTGGTCAGTGCCAAACGCTGGAAAGCAGCCGCCATGGGCCTGGAGCCGCTGCGCGACCTGGTGGCCCAGCGCGATGCGCTCGAGGCCAGCAACAGCGTTTGCATCAGCTTGGGGCAAGTCAGCACCAAAGCCGATGATTTCGCCGCAGAGCACCGCATCACCTTGATCACGGGCGCTGATTTGGTTATCTTGGTGGACAAAGAAGTCAAGGCCTTGTGAGCGCCAGTCATCCAACGCATTTGCCATAGAGGTTAAAACATGTTTATCCAAAACACCTGGTATGTGGCCTGCACCGAGGCCGAACTCGAAGCGCTGGGCAGCAAGCCCCTGGGGCGCACCATTTGCAATGAAAAAATGGTGTTCTTCAAAGGCCCCGACGGGCACGTGGCGGCGGTCGAAGACTTCTGTCCCCATCGGGGTGCCCCCTTGTCCCTGGGCAAGGTTTGTCAGGGCAAACTGGTGTGTGGTTACCACGGTCTCGAGATGGGCTGCGAGGGCAAAACCGTGCACATGCCGGGTCAGCGCGTGCGCGGCTTTCCAGCGATCAAAGCTTACGCCGTGGCGCAGCGCTACGGTTTTGTCTGGGTTTGGCCGGGCGATCAGGCCAAGGCCAACCAGGCCCTCTTGCCCCAGTTCGAATTTTTTGACAACCCCGCCTGGGCCTATGGTGGCGGGCTTTACCACGTCCAGGCCGATTACCGCCTGATGATCGACAACCTGATGGACCTGACGCACGAGACCTACGTGCACGCCAACAGCATCGGCCAGCCCGAGATCGATGAGACACCCAGCGAAACCAAGGTGGAAGGAGACCAAGTCGTCTTGCAGCGCCACATGCTAGGCATCCAGGCCCCCCCTTTTTGGCAAATGGCCATGAGCGCCAACGGCTTAGACCCTCAGGCCAAGGTGGACCGCTGGCAAATTTGCCGCTTTTCGCCGCCCAGCCACGTCATGATCGACGTGGGTGTGGCCCTGACCGGCCAAGGTGGTTTTGACGCAGCACCCGAGCACAAGGCCTACAGCGTGGTGGTCGACTTCATCACGCCCGAGACCGAAACCTCGCACTGGTACCACTGGGGCATGGCCCGCCAATTCAAGCCCGAAGACGTGGCGCTGACCGACAAGATCCGTTCGGGGCAAGGCGGCATCTTCAACGAAGACATGGAGATGCTGCAACTGCAGCAAGCCAACATCAGCCGTTGGCCCGAGCGCAAACTCTTGATGCTCAACATCGACTCGGGCGGCGTGCAGTCGCGCCGTATCATCGACCGTTTATTGGCCCAGGAAAATTCCTCCGAGATCACCGCATGAGCACCCCAGACTTGACACAGACCCCCACCGATGCCGATGGCAGCTTCGAAGTTCACTTGCAAAAAAGTGGCCAGACCTTGAAGGTGGGCAAAGAGCAAAGCATCTTGAGCGCGCTGCAGGATGCGGGCCATGAGGTGCCGTTTTCCTGCTCGCAAGGCGTGTGCGGCACCTGCCTGACCCAAGTGGTTGCGGGCACGCCCGACCACTGGGACATGTTCCTCACCCCTGAGGAGCAAGAGGCGAATACGCAGATGCTGATTTGCTGTTCGCGCAGCCAGACGGCAAGGCTGGTGCTGGACCTGTGATCAGAGCTTCTTGACCAGCACCTGGCTCTTGCGGTCCCAGTTGTATTTGCGCTTGCGCGCTTCGGGCAACCAGTCGGGGTCTTGCTGCACAAACCCCCGCTTGATGAACCAGTGCATGGTGCGGGTGGTGAGCACGAAGATGCTTTTGACCCCCATGGCGCGGGCGCGTTGCTCGATGCGTTTGAGCACTTTTTCGCCATCGCCTTGGCCTTGTGACTGGGGCGACACGGTCAGCGCCGCCATCTCGGCCGTCTTGGCTTCGGGGTAGGGGTAGAGCGCCGCGCATGCAAAGATCACGCCGTCGTGGTCGATGATGGTGTAGTGGTCGATGTCGCGCTCGATCTCGGTGCGGTCGCGCTTGACCAGCGTGCCATCTTTCTCAAACGGCTCAATCAACTGCAAGATGCCACCCACATCGTCGGAGGTGGCTTCGCGCAGTTCTTCGAGTTTTTCGTCGATCACCATGGTGCCGATGCCGTCGTGCACATACACCTCCAAAAGCAAAGCGCCGTCTACTGCAAAGGGCAAGATGTGCGAGCGCTCCACACCCTCCTCGCAAGCTTTGACGCAGTGCTGCAAATAGAAGCCGATGTCGGTCGGCTCGGTAGGCTGGGGCAGCGAGGCCAGCAACTGCTTGGCCGCGGCCAGTGGCAGTTCGGTGTCGATCGGGTTGTCTTCGCTGGCCGGGGCATGGGGCTCGATGCGGATGCCCGGCACCTCGGTCACAAAAATCAGCTTGTCGGCCTGCAACTCGGTAGCGACGCTGGTGGCCACTTCTTCCATGGCCAGGTTGAAGGCTTCGCCCGTGGGCGAAAAACCAAAGGGCGAGAGCAGCACCATCGCGCCCATGTCCAGCGTGCGCATGATGCCGTCCACGTCCACCTTGCGCACCAAGCCAGAGTGGATGAAGTCCACGCCGTCCACAATGCCCACCGGCCGGGCCGTGATGAAGTTGCCCGAAATCACCCGCACCGTGGAGCCCGCCATGGGGGTGTTGGGCAGGCCTTGACTGAACGCCGCTTCAATCTCGTAGCGCAGCTGGCCCGCAGCTTCTTGCGCGCAGTCGAGGGCCACACTGTCGGTGATGCGGATGCCATGGGCGTATTGGGGCGTGTGGCCTTTGGCGGCCAGTTGCTCGTTGACTTGGGGGCGAAAGCCATGCACCAACACGATCTTGACGCCCATGCTCTGAATCAGCGCCAGGTCTTGCGCCAGGTTTTGCAGCTTGCCCGCCGCAATCGCTTCGCCCGCGATGCCCACCACAAAGGTCTTGCCCCGGTGCATGTGGATGTAAGGCGCCACCGACCGGAACCAGGGCACGAAGGTGAAATTGAAAACTGT
>NZ_CAMDLM010000049.1 GCF_945901735.1 Limnohabitans sp. Rim8 | reverse complement strand
TGGCTTTAGCCCCGACATGCAGTCCAAGCCGAAGCCCGCAATGTCGGGGCTAAAGCCACCGACCTACGGGATACCGGTGAACCACATTAAAACTTCAGCCAGCAGGAGCGCAAGCTAAGAAAAAACAATCAGATCTGCCAGCCCATGCTGCGGTGAATGCGCCAGGACAGGCCCGCACCCAACCAAATGGCGATCAGGGTCAGCCAGGCGGTGAGCGAAAAGATCGAACCCCCGGTCATGCCCGCGCCCACCGTGCAGCCGCCGGCCAGCACCGCGCCAAAGCCCATGAGCACCGCACCCGTGAGGTAGTGGCCCAGTTTGTTTTCGGTCTGGAAGCCCTCGAACTTGAAGTCGCCGCCCATTAGTGCGCCCAGCAAAGAGCCCACGAAGGTGGCGGGCAGCAAACCCGCATCAAAACCCAGGTTGGGGGATGTGGCGCTGGACAGGACCCGCATCAGCATTTCGGCTGAGGCACCGCTGAAGCTCAGGCTTTGGATTTGAATGGACTCAAACGACTGCGAGGCGATGGCCTGCGTCAGGCCCCAGCCCAGCGCAATGCTCAAGCCCACAACGATGGCCCCCAGCGCCAAGCCCCAACGGCGCTGGTGCGTCTTGAAGAAAAAGTAAAACCCGGTGCCCAAAGCGAGCAGCGCCAGCACCAGCCCACCCGTGGGGCCCATGCCCGTGATCTGCAGCAAATCACGCCCGGCTCCGCCATCGATGGGCCACCAACTGGCCAAGGCCTGGCGGGCAGGTGCCAGCCAACCGGCAATGCTCGCTTGCACCGTGACGGCAAACACCAAGCCAGCCAGCAAGGCGCGCAAATTGCCATTGCCCGACAAAATCAGCAAACGGCTGGCGCAGCCGCGCGTCAAAATCATGCCTGCCCCAAACAACAAGCCACCCAGCACCGCGCCTGAGATGCTGCCGACAGCCCCTATGTAGCGGGCGTCAGAAGGCTTTAGCGCGCCTGCCCACACCAGCGCCTGCACGCCCACCAGCGCCGCGCCAAAAGCCAGCCACCACACGCTGAAACGGTCGCCCGTTTGACCTTCGCAGCACTCCACCACGGCCGCACGGGCACAAAATCGGCTGCGCTGGGCCGCCAGGCCAAAGATGAAGCCCACCAATGCACCGGCCATGGCCAGTACATTTGTGTCTCCCCAAGTTTCAAGCAAGCTTGCGAGATTCATGGATTTCTCCAATAATTCATTGGTTTCTTATATTAGATAGTGCGGGTCATTGGACGTGCCAGACCGCCACGCAAAACCCGCTATTGTCCACGGTCCGCAATTCATGGCTTCCAACCTGACTATGTTTTCTTCTTCTGTTTTGCGTCGTCGCGATTTGCTTTTACGGGTGGGGGTATCGCTTGCAGCCACACCCGTTAGGGCGCAATCGGGTCGTGCGGCCACCTTGCCCGCCGCCCAATCACTGCCCGACGAACTGGCCCGCGCCCTGAAAAACAAGCAGCCCTTGATCGTCATGGTCAGCTTGGACGGCTGCGTCTTTTGCCGCCAGGCCCGGCAAAGCCATCTCTCGCCCATGGCGCTTGCAGGCACCGCCATCGTGCAGGTGGACATGCGCAACAACCAACCCGTGCTCGACTTTGCAGGCAAGCTGACCACCCATGATGAACTGGCCCGGCGGTGGAAAGTCTCCATCACACCCACCTTGTTGTTCTTTGGGCCCGGCGGCAAAGAAGTGGCCGAGCGCATGGAAGGGGCCTACCTGCCCGACTTTTATGGCCCCTACCTGGAAGAGCGCATGGCGCAAGGGCGCAAGGCCCTGTAAAACCAGCCCGCGCGTCAGTTGGGGCACGTTGGACGTGCTAAATTCAAAGCATGATCCCCATCAAAATTGACTCGGCCTGGAAAGGTACCTCGGACTGCCGCAACTGCGGTATCCGCGACATGGTGTTGTTTGCCGATCTGAACGAGCAGGACTTTGGCGAAATCCACACCCCCATCGACGACATGGTGTTCTCGCCCGACATGGCGCTGTACACCGAGGGCCAAACCGCTGTGGGTGTGTTCACCTTGCGCAAAGGCATGGTCAAACTGGTGCGCACCACCGCCGATGGCCGCGAACGCATCGTGCGCGTGCTGCGCCCGGGCGACGTGATCGGCCTCGAAGCCTTGGCCACCGCCCGCTACGACAGCGAAGCCATCGCCTTGGTCGAAGCCCAGGTCTGCCGCATCCCGCTGTCGGTGCTGCACCACCTTGCGGCCAATTCGCCCCGCCTGCACAAGCGCCTGATGCAAAAGTGGCAGCACGCCCTGAAAGACGCCGACGACTGGCTGGCCGACCTGAATTTCGGCTCGGCCCGCCAACGCGTGGCCGCCTTGGCCCTCAAAATGCGCGACCCCGACCAACCCAGCATCACCTCGTTTTTTGCGCGCGACGACATGGGCGCCATGCTCGACATCAAACTCGAAACCGTCAGCCGCGAGATCAGCAGCTTGGTGCGCGACGGCGCCCTGAAGCCCTGCGACAAACAGGGCAGGCGTTATGAAATCACGAACGAGGTGCTGTTGCAGCGCTAAGCCAGCGCAGCGCGGCGGATGTGCCACCGCACATGGACATTTGTTGATTGATCAACCGTTTAAACGTACCCATGGGTAAGCCACTTCAATTGCGCATTCGTTTGGACAGGTGCCATTGTGGGTTGTGGGAGTTATGACCAAACACCTCGGTCGTACTCGTTGGCAAATTCGTGGTTCACATCACGGTGCTCTTCTTCGTCTTTGCGCACAGCGATGACAACGTCTCGCAGGGTGGCGTCGGCAGCAAGTTTCCAATAGTCAATGGCCAGCTTGGGTGCGGCAACGTTGGCTATTCGGCCCTCGTCAATTTCGCGCAGGTACTCGGTGTAGCTGTAAACGGCTTCTTCTTCAAAATAGCCCACAATGCGGTGAGCAGTACGTGGAAAAAACACGTAAATCACAAAGTACAGGTGCCAGAAAACAGCCTGGGCAACCAGTACCACCGAGCGCTCGAAAAAGTTGGGCTTTGAAATTTCAATGAACGTCATCAAGTGCATGCGCTCGTTTTCTGCTTCCCCCAAAAGAGTTCTGATCTTGGGCCCGTAACCAGTGCGCATTTGACGAAGACTTTTGAGGTGAGTCCACATGCCTGCAACCATGCCGGGTACCGCCGCTACAGTTTCCAAAATGACAGCTCGATGACCGTAACGTTTGGCGAAAAAGGTGTCGGCGATGAACCGCAGACTTTTTGTAAAACCGCGTGCAAAGCGGTCAGACATATTGACAGGTGTGAAATGTTCCATAACCCATTGTAGACATATAAGCAAATACCTATATATAGGCTGGCGCTTTCTGAATCCGAACCATTTAAAAACATACTGCAGATTGACGTGACCACGAATCGATCATCGTGGCATCTTGCCCGAAATTGATTTGTCTCAAGTCGTTTGCTTTTCAAACTGCCAAGATGCCTTCTCTGCAAGAGGAGACACCATGGCCACTAATCCCACCCCCACCCCAACCCCTACCCGCGCTTCAACCCCCGCGCTGAGCCGCCGCCAGTGGTTGCTGGGCTCGGCAGGCGCAGCCGTTTTGGCCAGCGCCGCGCCCGCTGCCCAGGCGGCCAAAACCAAAACGCAGGCGCACATCGTGATTTTGGGCAGTGGCCTGGGCGGCATTGCGGTGGCCAACCGGCTCCATGCCTTGCTCGACGGGGCCAAGATCACCCTGATCGACCGCAAGGAAGAGCACAACTACCAGCCCGGCTACACCCTGGTGGCCACGGGCGTGTGGCCGGTGAGCAAGGTGCGCGACCGCAACGCCGACTTCCACCCGCCGCAGCTCAACTGGATCAAAGACATGGTCAGCGAACTGGACCCGGCCAGCAACACGGTGGTCACGTCTTCGGGCCAGCGGGTCAAGTACGACTACCTGGTGGTGGCCATGGGCACGCACCAAGACTGGTCGCTGATCGAGGGCATGGATGTGAATGCGATTGGCCAAAAGGGGCTGACCAGCGTGTACCCCAGCCCCGAGGCGGCGCAGGCCACTTGGGCCAGCATGGACGCGTTTCGGCTCAAGGGTGGCAATGCGGTGCTGACGCTGCCCGCCACGCCCCTCAAGTGCGCGGGTGCGCCGCTGAAGATGACCTTCATGCTGCGCGACCGCCTGGCGCAGTCGGGCACGCTGGGCCAATCCAAAGTCACGTTTTTCTCGGCGCTGGGCAATGTGTTCGGCGTCAAGGTGGTCAACGACAACGTGCTCTCGCGCTGGAACGACTTGGGCATCGCGGTCGAGACCACGCAAAAGCTGCAGGCCATCGACATCGGTGCGCAGCGGGCGCGTTTTGTTTCGCCCGAAGGCGCAAGCACCGAGGTGTCTTATGACTTCATCCATGTGGTGCCGCCCATGCGCGCGCCCGATGCGGTCAAGAATTCCGACCTGGCCTGGAAAGAAGGCCCCTTTGCCGCAGGTGGCTGGTTGGAGGTGGACAAGGCCACCTTGCAGCACCGCCGCTACCCCAATGTGTTTGGGGTGGGCGATGTGAACGGCACGCCGCGTGGCAAGACGGCGGCCACCATCAAAAAGAGTGCACCCATCGTGGCCGAGCACTTGGTGGACGTGATCGCGGGTCGTGCACCCGGCCAAAAGTTTGACGGCTACACCTCGTGTCCGCTGATCGTGAAAGAGGGCTCGGCCATGTTGATCGAGTTTGACTACGAAGGCCGTCTCACGCCCTCGTTGCCACTGATCGAGCCACTGCAGGCCAGTTACTTTGCCTGGCTGATGAAGTACCGCATGCTCAAGCCCGCCTACATGGCGACGCTCAAGGGCCGGGTCTGAAGACCATTCAAAACATCAGGAGACGCACATGTATGAAATCTGGCTGGCGATGAACATCGCCTACGAAACGGCCTTAGGCCTGGTCCCCGCTTTGGCGCCTTTGGTGTTGATGTGGGCGGTGATGATGGTGATCAACCGAAAGAAGCTCAAGCGGGTCAAGACTGTCACGCTGGCGGCTGTGGCCGTGCTGTTGTCGCTGGCGGCGGTGTTGGCTTTGCCGTCCTTGTCCAAGTCCACGCTGGCCGACATGGGGTATTGGGTGGACTGGGCCGCTTTGCTGGGCATGGCCGCAGGTGTGGGCGTGGCGGCAGCGCTGCTGCTGTGGCCCGTGCTTGCGATGCGCCAGCGCTGAAAGCGCCAAGCTTTCAGGCCTTGGGCCAGTGCATGCCAAAGCGCTGGGCCAGGTGGCTTTCGGCTTCTTCGAGCATGAAGTAGCGAAACGACTCGGCCGCGGGCGAGAGCATTTTGGATTGGGTGTGCACCACGTTCCATGAGCGCACCACAGGTGCGCCTTCCACATCGAGCATGCGGATCAGGTTGTGCTCCAGCTCTAGGCCAATGGTGTGCAGTGACAAAAAACCCAGGCCCAGCCCCGCCATCACGGCCTGCTTGATGATCTCGTTGCTGTGCAGCTGGATTTTCATGCGCGGCTCGACGTGGGTGTCTTCAAAAAACTTTTCCATCGCAGCGCGGGTTCCTGCGCCTTTTTCACGCACGATGAAGTCGTAGGGCCGCAGGTCTTCCACACGCAAGTGATCCCGCTGGGCCAGCGGGTGGTTCACGGCGGAGACAAACACATGGGGGTGGGCCGCAAAAGGCTCGGCCCTTGTTTGCAGCTCTTTGGGGGGGCGTCCCATCACGGCGATGTCGACCTCGCTGTTTTGCAGCATGCTGACGAGTTGGTCGCGGTTGCCAATCGAAATTTGGATGTCCACGCCGGGGTGCAAGATCCGAAACTCGGCCAGCAAGCGCATCAGAAAATATTTGGCTGTGCTGACAAAGCCAATGGTGAGCACACCGGTCTCGGCCCGCTGCAAACGGGCTGCGGCGTCTTCGGCGTCTTTGACCGTGGCCAAAATTTTGCGGGCATAAACCAGCATGTATTCGCCCGTGGTGGTCAGGCTCACTTGCTTGCCGCGCCGGTCAAACAAGGGCATGCCCACATGGCCTTCGAGCTCCTTGACTTGCATGGTCACAGCAGGCGGGGTCAGGTGCAGGTTTTCGGCGGCACGCACAAAACTGAGGTGGCGTGCCACCTCGTTGAATACACGCAATTGGCGGAAGGTGGCGTTCTTCATTCAGGTTTAACTTAATTCGCTTGTGGTTAATATTGAATTTACCTGAGGGCTTAAGATTTTTAAAGTCCAGACATTCCCTGATCAGATGTGCAAAAACACATCGATCACGGCGCTGAGCTGGAATGACGAGCCGCAGCGTTTGCAAAAGGGAAGACACGTTTTTCCCAACCAGCCCATTTCAATTGAGGAGCACAACGCATGGCCACCAAAACCTACAACGCCGGTGTCAAGGAATACCGCAGCACTTACTGGGAACCCCACTACACCCCCAAGGACACCGACATCCTGGCCTGTTTCAAGATCACGCCACAAGCGGGCGTGCCCCGCGAAGAAGTCGCCGCTGCGGTGGCCGCCGAATCGTCGACCGGCACTTGGACCACGGTGTGGACCGACTTGCTCACCGACCTGGACCATTACAAGGGCCGCGCTTACAGAATTGAGGACGTGCCGGGCGACGACACCTGTTTTTACGCCTTCGTGGCCTACCCCATCGACCTGTTCGAAGAGGGCTCCATCGTCAACGTGTTGACCTCCTTGGTGGGCAACGTGTTCGGCTTCAAGGCGCTGCGCGCCCTGCGCTTGGAAGACGTGCGTTTCCCCATCGCTTACGTCAAAACCTGTGGTGGCCCACCCGCCGGTATCCAGGTCGAGCGCGACCGCTTCAACAAATACGGCCGCCCCTTGCTGGGCTGCACCATCAAACCCAAGCTGGGCCTGTCGGCCAAGAACTACGGCCGTGCCGTGTACGAATGCTTGCGCGGTGGTTTGGACTTGACCAAGGACGACGAGAACGTCAACAGCCAACCCTTCATGCGCTGGCGCGACCGTTTTGAATTCGTCGTTGAAGCCTGTCAAAAGGCCGAGCGCGAGACCGGTGAGCGCAAAGGCCACTACCTCAACGTGACCTCGCCCACGGTAGAAGAAATGTTCAAGCGGGCCGAATTTGCCAAGGAGCTGGGCGCGCCGATCATCATGCACGACTTCTTGACGGGGGGCTTCACTGCCAACACCAGTTTGGCCAACTGGTGCCGCGACAACGGCATGTTGCTGCACATCCACCGTGCCATGCACGCCGTACTCGACCGCAACCCGCACCACGGCATCCACTTCCGCGTGCTCAGCAAGTGTTTGCGCCTGTCGGGTGGCGATCACCTGCACTCGGGCACCGTGGTGGGCAAGCTCGAAGGCGACCGCGAAGCCACCTTGGGCTGGATCGACATCATGCGCGACAGCTTCATCAAGGAAGACCGCAGCCGCGGCATTTTCTTTGACCAAGACTTCGGCTCCATGCCCGGCATGTTCCCCGTCGCCTCGGGCGGCATCCACGTTTGGCACATGCCCGCACTGGTGAACATTTTTGGCGACGACTCCTGTTTGCAATTCGGTGGTGGCACCTTGGGTCACCCATGGGGCAACGCGGCCGGTGCTTGCGCCAACCGCGTGGCGGTCGAGGCCTGCGTCAAAGCGCGCAACGAGGGCGTGGCCGTTGAGAAAGAAGGCAAAGCCGTGCTCAGCGAAGCCGCCAAGCACTCGCCCGAACTGAAGATCGCCATGGAAACCTGGAAAGAAATCAAGTTCGAATTCGACACCGTCGACAAGCTCGACATCGCCCACAAGTGATTGAACCCATTATTGTTAGGAGCCACTCATGCAAGACTACACCTCACGCCTGTCCGACCCCGCCAGCCGAAAGTTCGAGACTTTTTCTTACCTGCCGCCCATGACCGATGCGGAGATCCGCAAGCAAGTGGAGTACTTGGTCAAGAAAGGCTGGAACCCCGCCATTGAGCACACCGAACCCCAGTACCTGATGGACTCCTACTGGTATATGTGGAAGCTGCCGATGTTTGGCGAGACCGATGTGGACAAGGTTTTGGCCGAAGCCGCTGCTTGCCGACAAGCCAATCCGGACAACCACATCCGCCTGATTGGCTACAACAACTTCACCCAATCGCAGGGCACAGCGATGGTGATTTACCGCGGAAAAACCGTGTAAGTCCCCTTTGGAGCCTGCACCGCCATCCGTGGTGCAGGGTTCAATGTCAAGGTGCCGCTGAAAGAAGCGCGCCTTGACATTGAATGGCACCGGGCACTGTCAGCCCTGATCTGCGGAGACCAACATGAGCGAAACACTCGACGCCTACCGCGTCAACCAAGAGCCGTATTACCGCCCCGTGACCGACGAAGTCGAGCTGTTCGAGGCTGCCTATTCGGTGCGCATGCCCATGATGCTCAAAGGCCCCACCGGCTGCGGCAAAACCCGGTTTGTGGAGCACATGGCTTGGAAGTTAAATAAGCCCCTGATCACTGTGGCCTGCAACGAAGACATGACCGCCAGCGACCTGGTCGGCCGGTTCTTGTTGGACGCCAACGGCACCCGTTGGCAAGACGGCCCTTTGGCGGTGGCTGCACGCCATGGTGCGATTTGTTACCTCGATGAGGTCGTCGAGGCGCGTCAAGACACCACCGTGGTGATCCATCCATTGACCGACAACCGCCGCGTCTTGCCCTTGGAGAAAAAAGGCGAGTTGGTGCAAGCCCACCCCGATTTTCAGATCGTCATCTCGTACAACCCGGGCTACCAAAGCCTGATGAAAGACCTGAAGCAGTCGACCAAACAACGTTTTGGTGCGCTGGACTTCAACTACCCCGAACACGACATCGAAACCGAAATCGTCGCGCACGAAACCGGTGTCAGCGCCGACGTGGCTGGCAAGTTGGTGGGCATTGCCGAGCGTGCGCGCAACCTCAAGGGCCATGGCCTGGATGAAGGCATTTCCACCCGCATGTTGATCTACGCGGGCAGCTTGATTGCCCAAGGTGTGGCCGCACAAGCGGCTTGCCGAGTGGCCTTGGTGCGTCCGATCACCGACGACCCCGACATGCGCGATGCACTGGACGCGGCTGTGGCGACCTTCTTCTGAAGCAGGCCAGCCCATGTCGGTGCACCTTCAAGACCACGCCGAATGGGTCGAGCAGCTCGACCCCACGTCCGTGGCCTTGCTCACCCACACTTGGCCAGAGGCCGCCAAGGTGTTTTCGGCCAGGGGTCTGGACAACTACGTCAAAGGCGCGGCCGCTTTGCGCGGCTTGGGGCGCGGCCATGAGTTGGTCAACGCCTGGATCGATGGCGCGCCGCAGGTGGCCAAAGAGATTGGCGAAGACGTGGTCGGTGAGCTGGCCACCACCGCCCTCATGCTGGCCTCCAAAACCTCGGGTTCGGTGATCGAGTTGGTGCTGGCCACCGCGCCAACCGCGGCCAAGCGATTGGCCGACGCAGCCCTCTTCATGCAGTACCTGCAGTTCCTCAACACCTTGGTGTCGCAAGCGCCGCGGGGCTTGCGGCCCATGCTGGGCCAGCTCGATGCGCTGTTGGGCCAGCTGACTTTGGGGGGCTTGCGCCGCTGGGCCATGTGGGGAGCACAAGCCCACCGCACCGCCTTTGAGGCCCAAATCGCCTACTTCGGCTTGCAGTCCAAAGAGTCTTTGGCCATGCTGCAACAAGAGCGCAAAGGCACCTTGTTGGTCGATGTGCAGCGGCGCATCAACATGTACCTGCGCGCCTTGTGGGGCCGCGATTTTTTCATGCGTCCCACCGCCGGTGACTTTGAAAATCGGGAAGGCTTGCGCCCCTTCATCGAGGACTATTTCATCCACTTGCCCGACGCCTTGGACGCCGTGCAAGGCAACGATGGCCTGGTGGACGCCACCCAGCTTTACCGCGCGGCCTGCGCGCACGCCGCCGCCCACGTGGTGTTCACGCGCCAGCCGATTTCGGCCGAATCGCTCAGTCCTTGGCAGATGGCCTTGGTGGCCTTGGCCGAAGACGCCCGGGTCGAGGCCTTGGCGGTGGCGCGTTTTCCGGGCATGCGGCCTTTGTGGGCGCAGTTGCACACCACCCCCGCCACGCAGCAGGCCACTGCGGGGGATTGGATGGCCCGCATGGCGCGGGCGTGGATCGACCCCACGTACGACGATGCCCACCCTTGGATTGCCCAAGGCCGTGCCTTGATGGCCGAAGCCATGCCACGCCTGTTGGCACAGCCCCACGACAATAGCGAAGCGTGGGCCATGGGTGTGCAGTTGGCGCACAGCTACCGCGAGCTCACCCAAGGCCCCGCATTCGTCCCGCGCACCGATGGACAAGTGGCCGTCTACCGCGACGACAACCGCTATTTCTGGGCATTTGATGGCTACGACTTTGAGCGGTCGGTCGCTGCGGGTTACGAGCCGCCCCAGCAGGTGCGCAAGCAAGTCAGCCTGATGGAATTCGTCAACGAGCTGGAAGTGGAGGGCGCGGGCGACGACGCGCAAGAAGTCTGGGTGCTGGGCACCGAGCTGTTCCCTTATGAAGACCTGGGCGTGTCCTTCAACGAGAGCGAAGGCCGTGAACCCGTGCTGGCGCCCGTGCATTACGGTGAATGGGACCACATGATCCAGCTCGAGCGCCCCGCTTGGGCCACGGTGCAAGAGCGTCGACCGAAAGCGGGTGACCCGGCGCTGATCGATGGCATCTTGAGCGAGCACCGCCGCTTGATCGGCCGCATGAAATTCATTTTGGATGCCATGCAGCCCCAAGGCGTGCAGCGCATGCGCAAGCTCGAAGACGGCGACGAGATCGACCTCAACGCTGCGCTGGCGTCGGTGATCGAGATGCGCATGGGGCGCCAGCCCGACCCGCGCATCATGATGCGCAGCGTGCGCAAAACCCGAGACATCTCGGTGCTGGTCTTGCTTGACCTGTCGCACTCCACGAACGACAAAGTGGCGGGGCAAGAGCAGACCGTGCTGGACCTGACCCGCTCGGCCTGCGCTTTGTTGGCCGATGCGATCCAGAAGGTGGGCGACCCGTTTGCGATCCATGGCTTTTGTTCGGATGGCCGCCACGATGTGAACTACTGGCGCTTCAAAGACTTCGACCAACCCTACGACGACTTGGCCAAGGCCCGCTTGGCGGGCATGCAAGGCCAGCTGTCCACCCGCATGGGCGCGGCCATTCGGCATGCCACCGCCGCGCTCAAATCCCAGCGCAGCAGCAAAAAACTCTTGCTTGTCATCACCGACGGCGAGCCCGCCGATGTGGATGTGCGCGATCCTCAATACCTGCGCCACGACACCAAAAAAGCTGTTGAGGCGGCCGCTCGAAATGGTGTGATCACCTATTGCATGAGTTTGGACCCCAGAGCCGACCAATACGTCAGCCGCATTTTTGGCGAACGCCATTACTTGGTGGTCGACAAGGTCGAGCGCCTGCCCGAAAAACTCCCCGTCCTGTATGCTGGACTGACCCGTTGAACAGGACCCCGACATGAGCATCATCCAAAGCCGCACCAAAACCTACAGCGGCATCGACCACGAAGACCACCACGGCATGACCATGACCGGCCGCATCATCCGCGACGCTTGGGTGTTTGGTTTGTTGCCCGAAGGCGATGGCTTTGCTGGCAAACACGCGGGCGATTTGCAGCGGCTGTTTGAGGCCGTGCACGCCGCGTGGGAGCCTTATGGCCAGCTGCCCAGCCGCTTGCCGCCCGAGTTGGCCGTCAAGCACGCCCGCATCCACGACGAGGCCTTGCAACGCGCCAAAGGCATGGGCTGGGATGCTGAGTTGGGCGAAGACGACTGAGCGGGTGTTGAAGTGGGGCCCAGCCCCGTGAGGCGCTCAACGCCCAGTTTTGTTCGATCCCCATTGGTCCATCAGGCGCTGGTCGCTGGCGCTTTCGGCTTCGACGCTGTCTTTGGGCAGTTGGCGCAGGCAGTCCGCCAGCGCTTGCGGGTCGAGTGGGGCGGTCGGGGTGGGCGCGGCCACCACTTGGGGCGATTTCCCGTCCCAGGCAAAGGGGTTGCGGAACACGGGCGGCTCGGGCAGGCAGTCGTCCCTGTAAAGCGGTGGCCCGTCGTTGGCAAAGGGCGAAAACGAAATTGTCTTGTCAAAAATCAGCGGCTTGCCTGTGGGGGTGGGCGGCAGCGGCGGCATGTTTTGGATGGCTTGTCGTGCGAGTTGTTCCGCCACGGGCGAGGTGGTCCACAAGGTTTGCAGCTGCGTCAAGCGGCCGTCCGGCGCGATCTCGATGCGAAAGCGCACCAGGCCCTGGTCTGGGCCTTCGACGGCGGTGCCCATCATGCTGCGCACCTGCTGGCCCCAGCTGTAACGGTAGCCTTTGCTGTTTTTGTTGGTGTAGTTGGCGGCAAACGCCCATTCTTCGGCGGTGGGTGGCGGGGGGGCGGCTTGGCTGGCGCGGGGGCGATCGGGTGAGGGCGGTGGGGCCGGAGACGCCAACGCTGTGTCGGGCGGGGGCGCCGTGATGGGTGTTGTGGGGGGCGTGGTGGTGGGCGCTGGATCGGCCAGCGGCTGGCGCGGTGGCGGGATCAGCTCCAAAAAGACAATTTTTTCAGCTGTTTTTTCAGCGCTTTGGGGGGTTTCGGCTGGGCTGGCGTTTTTGAATTGGTGATCGCTCACCAACAGCCAGACGCCGGCATGCAAGGCCAGCGTGAGCAAGAGCGCGGTGAAATTTTTGTCTCTGAACATGTGCGCCGAGGTTTTTGTGGGAGGTCTTGCTGCCTTTCAGCGACAATATTCGTCTTGACTGATATTACCTGACGAAGTGGAGTCTCCATGCGCTTTCTCACCCTCGCCCTTGCCGCAGCCACCGCGGGCAGCTTGCTGCTGGCCCCAGCTGCCCTCGCCGACAACAAAGCCATCGCCACCGACGAGATGGAGGCGTATCTGGAGTTTGTGGACTACGGCGGTGGTGTGATTTTTGCCGAGCAAATTCCCAAAGACGAGTGGCCCAAGTTCATGGTGATCGATGCGCGTGACCCGGTGCAATTTGCCAAGGGGCATATTTCCGGCGCCGTCAACATGGACTGGCGGCAAGTGCTTGCCAAGCGCAACGCCATTCCCAAAAACAAACCGGTGCTGATTTACTGCAACACCGGTTCGCTGTCGGCTCAAGCCGGTTTTGCGCTGCGCGTTGCAGGCTGGGAGAACGTGCGCATCTTGCAAGGCGGCATGTCAGAGTGGCAGGCCAAAGGCGGTTTTGACGCGGCGGCCAAAGCCGCAGGGCCTGCCAAGCATTGAAGGTGTGGTTTTGGCGGCTTGCATGGCCAAGGCGCTGAGGGCTTGCGATAGATCAATTTTGGCGATTTGAAGGTCGCAATTGTCACTATGCCTTTCATTGAGATAACTCATACCGAATACCTGCAGGGGTATGTACAGTTGACCCTGTCGATTGAATAAATCTCTCGATTTGAAAAGTCTATAGTTAACTTCAAAGGAAACGCACCATGTCCATGCCCCTCATCAACGAAGCCGCACCCGCGTTCAGCGCCAACACCACCCACGGCCCCCGAAGCCTGGCTGACTACAAAGGCAAGTGGCTCATCTTGTTCTCGCACCCCGCTGACTTCACGCCTGTGTGCACCACCGAATTCATCGGTTTTGCAAAGCGTGCCGAGTTGTTCAAAAGCATGAACTGCGAATTGCTTGGCTTGTCGATCGACAGCATCTACTCGCACTTGGCCTGGATGCAAAGCATCCAGAACAACTTCGGTGTGGAGATTCCTTTCCCCATCATCGACGACATCAAGATGGAAGTGGCCCAAGCCTACGGCATGATCCACCCCGGCGCGGCCGACACCCAGGCCGTGCGAGCGACCTTCTTCATTGACCCCGAAGGCAAGCTGCGCGCCATGGTGTACTACCCCATGAGCAATGGCCGCTCGATTGAAGAGTTTGTGCGTTTGTTGCAAGCCATGCAGACCAGTGATGCCCACAAGATCGCCACACCCGAAGGCTGGACGCCCGGTTGCGACGTGATCGTGCCACCACCCAAAACGCCCGAAGCCATTGCCAAGCGCAAAGGCGAGGGCTACGCCATGAAGGACTGGTATTTCTCGACCAAGTCCCTGTAAATTGAAGGCTTGCCCCCTTGCCCCCTGGCGGCAAGGGGTGTCAGGACCTTTGTTTTTTCACTGCCAAGGAAGCCACCATGAGTTCAGCCGCCATTCACATCGAATCGTTTTTTGATCCGGCCACGTTCACCTTCAGCCACATCCTGGCCGACCTCTCCACCCGGCAGTGCGCCTTGATCGACAGCGTGCTGGACTACGACCCCAAGTCGGGCCGCACCAGCACCGCCAGCGCCGACCAATTGGTGGCGCGTGTGAAGGCGCTGGATTTGCGCGTGCAGTGGATTTTGGAGACGCATGTGCACGCTGACCATTTGTCGGCGGCGCCCTATTTGCAAAAACAACTCGGTGGCCAACTGGCCATTGGTTCGCACATCACCACGGTACAAAATGTGTTTGGCAAGCTGTTCAACGCGGGCACCGAATTCGCACGCGACGGCAGCCAGTTCGACCGCTTGATGGGCGATGGCGAGGATTTTCAGATCGGCGCTTTGCAAGTGCGGGCCATGCACACCCCGGGCCACACCCCGGCCTGCATGACCTATGTGGTCACCGATGCCAGTGCTGAACCTGCGCGGCAGGTGGCCTTTGTGGGCGACACCTTGTTCATGCCCGACTACGGCACGGCGCGCTGCGATTTTCCGGGCGGCAGTGCCAGCACCTTGTTCCAGTCCATCCAAAAAGTGCTGAGCTTGCCGGACGACACGGTGCTGTACATGTGCCATGACTACCCGCCCGAGACCCGCAAGCCCCAGTGCGTGACGACTGTCGCTGAGCAAAAAAAGGCCAATGTGCATGTGAACCAGGGCGTGAGCGAGGCCGAGTTTGTGGCCATGCGCGAAAAGCGCGATGCCACTTTGTCCATGCCTGTGCTGATCTTGCCTTCGGTGCAAATCAACATGCGTGCAGGGCACTTGCCACCGCCTGAAGACAATGGCCAGCGTTACCTCAAGATTCCGGTGGACGCTTTGTGAGTCCTGCACTGGAGCGCTGGTTTCCCATTCTGGATTGGGGGCGGCGGTACAACCGCTCGCTGCTCACCGCCGATGGTGTAGCCGCTGTGGTGGTGACGCTGATGCTAATCCCGCAAAGCCTGGCCTACGCGCTGTTGGCGGGCTTGCCCGCACAAGCGGGCTTGTACGCCAGCATGGCCCCCCTGGTGCTCTACGCCTTGATGGGCAGCAGCGGCACTTTGGCCGTGGGGCCTGCGGCGGTGACCTCGCTCATGACGGCGGCCAGTGTGGGCGCGGTGGCGGCGCAAGGCAGCGCGGCTTACACCGAGGCGGCTTTGATGCTGGCGCTGCTCAGCGGGGCCATCATGCTGGTGATGGGCGCGGCGCGGCTGGGTTTTTTGGCCAACTTTTTGAGCCACCCGGTCATCTCGGGTTTTGTCTCGGCTTCAGGTTTGCTGATTGCGGCCAGCCAGCTCAAGCATTTGCTGGGCGTGACGCTGCAGGGTGACAACTTGCTGCAGTTGCTGCCGCAGTTGTGGCACAACTTGCCCAGTCTGCATGTGCCGACCAGTGCGATGGGTCTGGGCGCTTTGGGGCTGTTGCTGTTGGTGCGCCGGCAGCTCAAGCCCGGGCTCAAGCGCTTGGGGGTGTCTGCGGGCGCGGCCGATTTGGCGGCCAAGGCGGCCCCGGTGGTGGTGCTGCTCTTGAACATTGCCTTGTCAGCCGTGTGGCAGTTGGCTGAGCAGGGGGTGCGGGTGGTGGGCACGGTGCCACAAGGCTTGCCGCCGCTCACGCTGCCGGGCGTGTCATCAGGAGCTTCGGCGACAGGTGGGTGGGCCGCCCCATGGGCGCTGGCCCAGGCTTTGTGGGTGCCTGCTTTGCTGATTTCCTTGGTGGGCTTTGTGGAGTCGGTGTCGGTGGGCCAGTCCTTGGCGGCCAAGCGGCGCGAACGCATAGACCCCGATGCCGAGCTGCGTGCGCTGGGCCTGAGCAATTTGGGCGCAGGCCTCACCGGTGGCTTTCCGGTCACGGGCGGGTTTTCGCGCTCAGTGGTCAATTTTGATGCGGGTGCACGCACGCCTGCCGCAGGCATTTACACCGCTGTGGGGCTGGCGCTGGCGGCTTTGTTCTTGACACCTTGGCTGTTTCATTTGCCGCAGGCCACTTTGGCCGCCACCATCATGGTGGCCGTGCTCACCTTGGTCGATGTCGGGGTGTTTGCCCGCACCTGGCATTACGCCAAGGCCGATTTCATTGCCTTGTTGCTGACCTTTGGTCTGACCTTGGCGGTGGGCGTGGAGGCCGGGTTGATCGCGGGCGTGAGCGCCTCGGTGCTGTTGCTGCTGTACCGCACCAGCCGCCCGCACATCGCGGTGGTGGGGCAAGTGCCGGGCACCGAGCATTATCGCAATGTGCTGCGTCACGCGGTGCTGGAGCAGCCGGGCATTTTGGGCCTGCGCGTGGACGAAAGCCTGTACTTTGCCAACGCCCGTTTCCTTGAAGACACCATCGCGGCCCAAGTGGCTGTGCGGCCAGGTGTGCGGCATGTGGTGCTGCAATGCTCGGCGGTCAATGACATTGACGCCAGCGCACTCGAAAGCCTGGAAACCATCAACGTCCGCTTGCAGGCTTCAGGTGTGCAGCTGCACCTGTCCGAGGTCAAAGGCCCCGTGCTCGACCGTTTGCAGCGCAGCCATTTGCTGGCGGAGTTGAGTGGTCAGGTGTTCCTGACGCACTACCAGGCGGTACAGGCTTTGACGCTGGTCGTCTGAGACCTTGAGTTTGGAGCCCACGTCATTGGTGCTCCCACACCGTTGAGGCCTCTCCAATTGGCCAAAGCTGGGAGGCCAAGATTGAGGGATTGTTTCATTGAGAATCAATTTAATTAAGCAATACCTTAATTAACTCATTACCAATATTGAATTGTCCTGAGCTTCAGTCCTTTTTAAAGTGGAGACCTTCTTCCTCACGAAGGGCTCTA
>NZ_CAMDLM010000048.1 GCF_945901735.1 Limnohabitans sp. Rim8 | reverse complement strand
AAAAAATCACCTCCCAAGCAGTGCACCTGAGCAAATGCAGTCTGCGCCAAGAGTGCGAAGTCAAAGTCATGTACTTCGAGGTCAGTTAATGAGCCCCATGAGCCCCCCACTGCCCAACCCTGTGCTGACGACAGATCCCCCGCTCAGTGCGGGTTTGCCGGCCGGTACCTCCAAAACCCCGGCCAAAATCAGCCGCCTGGAAGATCTGGGCACTTTCAAGGGCGTGATCCCCAACACCGTCAACATCACATTGCAAAAATCAGTGTGTGTGCTCGACTTGGGTTGCGCCGAAGTGGGCGTGCTCTGCACCAGTACCTTCTACGGCTCCAGCAACTACCTGAGCTTGCTCAGCACGCTCAAAGGTCCGCGGTTTTTATGCACCCCCGTGCGGGAATGGATCACCAGCGAAGCGCTGCTGCAAGACATTCGCAACCAGCACGACAAACGCGCGTTGTTCCACGACGCGGTGGTCTTGAACGAAGACAACAAATTCATCGTCGCCTACGACGATCTGGTCAGCACCGCCATCCAGTTGGAAGCATCGGACATCCATTTCGAAATCGCGAACACCAAGACCACCCCGATCAAGCTGCGCATTTTTGGACGGCTGCGCGAATGGAAATGGCTGCCCACTGAACTGGTCAAGGGCGCCCTGTCCTCGGCGTACTCCAAGCGCACCAAAAGTGGCACCAACTCGGCTGGGGCGCTGTCGTTTGAACGGCCCATGAACACGATCACCGAGCAAGTGGTCAACTACAAAACCTACAACGGGCGCTTCAACGGCTACCCCCTGGTCAACGGGTACGACGTGGTCATGCGCTTGCTCGAAAGCGACCCCAAAAGCACCATCCCCAGCATCGAGAGCTTGGGCTACTCGCCCTACCACGTCGAGGCCCAAATCCTGCCCGCCATCCGCCGCAATGCCGGCATGATGGTCATTGCCGGCTCCACCGGCTCGGGCAAGTCCACGGCGCTGCGCTCCTTCATTTACGCCCTGCCAGAGCGAGAGCAGCTGAAAATTTTTGGCGTCGAAGATCCGGTCGAATACCTCAACCCCTTCATGCGCCAAATCTCGGTGCAGCGTAACTCCGACGACCCCGACGCGGTGGTCAAAATGAAGTTCTTATCGGCCCTGCGCAGCGTCTTGCGCATGGACCCCGATGTGCTCATGCTGGGCGAAATTCGCGATCACGACTCCGCCTCCCTTGCCTCGGAATTCAACCGCACCGGCCACCGCGTGTTCACCACCGTGCACGGCGACGGCTGCGTTGACGTGTTGGCGCGTTTGACAGGTGAAGAAATCGGCCTGCACCCCTCCACGCTGGCGGCCAAAAAATACCTCTCGGCGGTCATGTACCAAAAGCTTTTGCCCAAGCTGTGTCCGCACTGCAAATTGCCCGCCACCGCGCACCTGCCTGAACGCACACAACAACTGCTGCGCCATAAATTTGCAGTCGACCCGGGCACCATGTTTGTCGCCAATGAACAAGGCTGCCCACACTGCAAAGTCGAGTCAGTGGGGCTGGCCGGCACCAAAGGCCTGACGGTGGTGGCCGAAATCCTGACCCCCAACGAAGCCATCTTGCACGCCATCCGTGAGCGCGACTGGATGCAGGTCGAACACCTGTGGCGCTCGCAGCGCCAGCACGGCTTTGACTCCAGCGTCATGGCAGGCAAAACAGCCTACGAGCACGCGCTGTACAAAGCCTGCGCCGGACTGGTCGACCCCAACGACATCGAAGCCGATTTTGAAGCCTTCGACACCTACCTTTTGCATGCCATCGAGCCCCCCGCCGCTGTGCGCCGTTTGGCCACGGTCCCCACTTCATCGCCACATTGATCACCATGCTCCATCAGCTGTCTATTTTTCTGGCCAAAAACGCCTTCATGAGCGAGCGAGGTGAAATTTACACGCTGCTCGAAGCCAACTTTGCCGAAACCGGCTCGCGCAGAGTCTCCACCATCCGTGAGCTGTTCAGCGCCTGGGCCAGCCGCGAAGCTTCACGCAACAACGAAATTCACTTGGCGCACCGCGCCATTGTCAAGCGGCTGGACAACGGCATGGCTTTCGCCGTGGCCATTGCCCCCTTCATCCCCCAAGAAGAAGCGTTGATTCTTGAAGCCGCAGAAGCCTCCGGCCATCTGACGCAAGGCCTGCGCTCGGTCAATGCACAGCGCAACGCCAGCGCCGAGATCAATGGCTTGGTGCTGGCCGCCATCGCCGAGCCGGCCATGAGCCTGGCAGCCATCTGCTTGACCGGTTGGTTCTGCGGCAACTCGCTGTGGCCCGAGTTGCTCAAAGTTGTGACCGAAAAATACTGGCCTGCCTGGACCTTGCCGCTGATCCATTTTGAAATTGCCCTGGCCCAGCACTGGCAGGTGATGGGCTCTATTTTTGTGTTTATCTTTCTCTACCTCTGGTCCATCCCGCGCTGGACAGGTCGGGTGCGCAGCGTGTTTGACCGGGTGCCGCCTTGGTCTATTTACCGCGACCGGCAGTCAGCGGTTTTTTTGGGCGTGTTGGGCGGTTTGCTGGCTGCGGGGATGGAGCTGGACGCCGCCTTGGCACGGATGCAACATTGCGGCTCACCCTGGCTCAATTGGCACATCATGAACATGCGCCAAAAACTGGCGGTGGTCGGCGCCAACCCTTTGACCGCCATGAACACCGGCCTGTTTTCTTACAAAATTTTGGACCTCATCGAAGACGCCGCGCGCAACAAAAGCTTTGACTCGGCCCTGTCGCACTTGGGCACCGACGCCATGCCCCTGATCGTGCAACGCGTCAAGTCGATGACCATCGTGACTGGCACCGTGTTTTCTATTTTGACCGGCATGGTTTTTATGTACCAAATGGCGGTGCAACAAAGCGGCGTGAACGAAGCGACCAGTCGCTACATGCAAAGCCAGTCGCGTTAACCCCCCTCATCACCCCCCCATCACCCCTCACCCTAGCCCTGACCCAAGGAGAACTGCAATGCCTTAAACCCATCTTGAACCCCCCACTTTTTTTTTCAATCGCCATTCACTTCTTAGGGACTACATCATGAGAAACTTTTCTTCACCTGCTTTCTTCCCACGGCGCCAGACGGTGCGCCAACAAGCCCAGCGCGGCATCACCACCGTGCAAGTGGCTATCGGTATTTTGGTCTCCGTCATCGCGCTGGTCGGCTCCTTCGCTGGCTTTCAATACGTCCAGCAAGCCAAGGTCAATACCGATGTCGCGGCCATGGCCGATATCAAGACGGCCACCATGCGCTATGGCAGTGTCCTGGGCACAAACGGGTTCACAGCTAACAACTCGTCCCTCACCCAACTGATCAGCATGGGCTTTTTTGGCTCCTCTGCGTTCAGCGTCACCAGCAACACCGCCGTGCTCAACCAATACCAGGGTGGGGTGAGCGTCGCTATTCCCAACGATCTCACTTCAAACTTTGACGGCCTCACATTCACATTTGCCGGCATGCCTCCCACCTCATGCCGCGACGTGGCCATGCGCATTGACAACCTTGCGACCACGATCAGAATCTTCAACGGCAATAGCGGTGGGACCACTTGGGTCAAACCCCTCAACGGGACCCTGGACGCCGCGTCGGTCATTGCCGGTTGCGGCCCTGCTAGCAACAACCAATTGATCGTGACCTTCACCCGCACTTAAAGTCATCTCGGCATCCGCACTGAGAAAAAAAAGTGAGCCACGGTTCACTGCCCAACGCCATTCACTACTCAAGGACTTCATCATGAAAAATTTCGCTTCACCTGCTTTCTGCCCACGGCGCCAGACGGTGCGCCAACAAGCCCAGCGCGGCATCACCACCGTGCAAGTGGCTATTGGTATTTTGGTCTCCGTCATCGCGCTGGTCGGCTCCTTTGCTGGCTTTCAATACGTCCAGCAAGCCAAGGTCAATACCGATGTGGCGGCCCTGGCCGATCTCAAGGCGGCCACCATGCGCTATGGCAGTGTCCTGGGCACAAACGGGTTCACAACTGGCAACTCGTCCCTCGCCCAACTGATCAGCATGGGCTTTTTTGGCTCCTCTGCGTTCAGCGTCAGCAACGGCAGCATCCCGGTGCTCAACCAATACCAGGGTCAGGTGAGCGTCGCTCTTCCCACCGAGATCACTTCAAACGACGGCCTCACATTCTCATTTTTTGGCATGCCTGCCACCTCATGCCGCGACGTGGCCATGCGCATTGACAACCTTGCGGTCGCGATCCAGGGCGGTGGCAACCATAGCGTGACGCATAACATCAAAGGAGTCGGCGGGACCATGGACCCCGCATCGGTCATTGCCGCTTGCTCCGGTACCGGTAGCACCAACATGCTGCGGGTGACCTTTACCCGCACTTAAAGCCATGTTGCCATACCTCCTGTCCATGCCCCATGGGGCGTCATTTTTGTCGTGCACCGGCTTGCAGTGTGCGGGCCGATTCGCCACGGCAACACGCTCAAGGGGCGTTGTGCACCAGCGGGTCGGCGCCGGTGTGCGGCTGCATAGCCCCCACGGGCGCAGGCGCCAGGGCGGTGCTGGGCCGTGTTTGCATTTGCAACGCCTGCCAGACTTTGGCCACGTATTTTTCGCGAAGTGCCTCACGCGCCGGCGAGCCGCCGGCGTTGTAGGCGCCAACCGCGCGCCAGGTGGGGCCGTGCACCCCAATGGCCTGGGCCAGCACCCAGGCCCCCACTTGCACGTTGAGACACGGCTCCATGAGGGCCTGGGGGGTGATGTGGTAGCGGGCCAGTACAGGGAAATGGCGCGAGTTGATTTGCATCAGCCCCACATCCACGCTGCCGTCGGTGTTGGTGTTACGGGCTTGCGGCTGGTTGTTGCTTTCCACCTTGGAAATGGCGCGCAACAGCGCTTCGTTGACGCCATAGTCTTGTGCGGCCTGGGCAAAACAAAAAGCCTGCGCCGGCCTGGTCGCCACCAGTGCCCACGCCAAGCCGAGCCCGCACAGCACGCCTGCGCGCAACAAGCAGCGGCCCCCCGTGCAGGCACTACAGACTCGACTCAGATAAGAACTCAAAAACCGCAAATGGCGCACCCCCGATGCAGGCCATTGTACGGATGCGCCGCTGCGCTGTCCCTCACTTGATTTGGAGAACTTGAAAATGCTTTTGAACGACCAATTTCCCCCACTTGACGAAGCCCCCGCCCGTTTCAACAGCCCGGCCACAGAGGGTCGACCTTGGTACAGATGGCTGCAGTTGTCCGCAGCCGTAGTGGCCGGGGTGGTGTTAACGGTGAGCAGCCTGCTGGTGCTCGACGCATTGGGGGTGCTGCACGTCATGGGCAGCGCACCGCCGCGTCAGCCACCGAGCGCGGTGCGCCAGACTGCCGCTGTTGAAGGTTCTGTGGCCCCCGCAGCACCTGCCGCACCAGTCTCACAAGCCTCACCAGCACCTGTGCTTGCTGCGCCTACGGCCACGTCCGTCACCCCAGCCGCGCCGGGCCCCGAGGCAGAGCTACAGAGTGCGCAGGCAAATCCAGTGGCACCAGCCACGGCGGCGGCACCGGGGTTTGCACCGGCGGCGGTTTTGCCCCACGCCAACGCCAACGCCAACGCCAACACCGAGCGCCTGCCTGCGAGCGATCGGCAGCAGTTGGAGAATTTGGTCGCCAGCGTCGACGCTCTGATTGCCAAAGTGGCCGAGCTGGAGAAAAAGACTTTGAAAAATGCCAAGGCCTGGGGCGCCGAGGCGGCCATGTTGAAAGCATTGGCAGCGAACAAAGCGGGGGAAAAGGAGGGTGAAAAGGAGGGTGACAAAGCAGCCGCTAAAACGGCTCGTCGCGAAGAATTGTCTTTGCCCGTTTATGCGATTTCGCCCAGCGGCGTGCTGGTCTCAGACAAAGGCAAGCCCCGTTTGGTGCCACCGGGTGACAAATTACCGGGCGGCATGACGTTTTTGAATTTTGACCCCGTCACGCGCCGCATGACAACCGATCAGGGCGAGTACGTCATACCGGCCTTAACGCCATAACCGCAATTTCCAGGGCAAGACCATGTCACCCATCACCATCGGCGTTTCGATCATGGTGGTCATGATGATCACCATCAGCTCGGCCATGCTCGCGCTGCAAGACTTTGGTACCGCTCGGGCCAAAGCCACGGCCAAAGCCCTGCAAACCGTGAGCGATGCCTTGAGCAAATATGTGATCAACAACAGCACTGCCCTGATCAATGGCAGCGCCATCATGGCCGGGGCTAACAAAGTGGCCAACACCAAGGCCCCCACCGCGGCAGAGTTGAAAGCCTTGGGACTTTTATCGGCGGATTTTGCAAACACTTCAAGCTTCGGCGGGGCGTACCTGACGCAGATCTCTTTCCCCGCTACCTGCACGGCTACCAGCACCATTTGTCCTTTCACAGAGTTGACTTATTTGCAACATCAATTCTTGAAAAACGGCAAGACCGATCTCCAATTTTTAGGCGATGCCGTCGCCTCCAGTCCATCACAAAACTTCGGTTTTTCGACTCTAAGTGCCCCGGCGCTCATTCAAGGCCCAGGCTGGTCTGTGAGCAGCCCACAACCCGAATTAGGAGGCCTGTTAGCAGCTTACAATTTTTTCGCGCACGGCAGTGGTTTAAGTACTTCTCAGTTTTGGAAGTCGCCTGTGACTGCGCTGAACAGCTTGCCGACAGAGGGCAACACCCATGGCGATGTGCGGCATGTGACCAATATGAATACCGCTTATTTCTGGAACGGCACCGCATGGATCTCCTTGAACAGCACCAGCGACAACACGGTGAGTTTGGGTACCAATGCCGGTGCAGGGGGGATTCAAAATACCCATATTGGTGTCAACGCAGGTCTTGGAAGCGACACGGGTGCTTCTGCCACGGGGAACACCCAGGTCGGTTACAGCGCCGGCATGTTAACCAAAGGTGGTTTCAATACCACCATAGGCGCCTCATCAGGCAGCAGTGCATCAAGTTCGGTGGCCAACTCGTTCAACACGATCGTTGGCAACTCCAGCGCAAACCAGTTAAATGGTTCTTCTAATTTGACGATTCTCGGCTCTAACGTGACCGTCACTGCAGGTGTCACTAATTCCATTGCCATAGGCAACGGCATCAACGTCAACGCCTCCAATACGGCCTACTTCGGTCCCACCACAGGCGCAAATGCCATCACCAGTGTGGTCACTTCCGCCACCTTGGCAACTACGTCTGACGCGCGCTTGAAATCCAACATCAAGCCCAGCCAGTACGGCTTGTCTTTCATTGACAACTTGCGCCCTGTGGACTACACCTTGATCCGCGACGGTCGTCAGCAAACCGGCTTCATTGCGCAAGAGGTGGAAAAAGTGGCGCCGGGCTTTCCAGGCGTCATTCAACCCGCCTATGCCAATGGCCATTACGCACTGACATACACCTCGTTCATCCCCGCCTTGGTGTTGTCGATCCAAGAGCTGGACAGCCAATTGGCCGCTGCGCAATCACAGCGCGGGGCATCGAGCCCTTTGATCCGTGCAGTAGAGGTGAGTGCCTTTTTGGTCTTGCTTTGTATGCTGCTTGTGACGGGGCTGACCTACCAGAAATACAAACAGCTTGCGCCCCGATGATGTGGGCGTTCATAGCTTGCATCAGCCCCTTCGCCCCAGTCCCATGGTGGCATCATTTGATGACGATGAACTGATACCAACATGCTCCGACTCGCTATTTATGTTCTGGTCGCTACCCTGGCGATTTTGAATGCGCAATGGACGCGCATCAGCGCCAACAAAGACATAAAGGGGGCGCAAGTGGCCATCGCCATGCGTGAGGTGTTGTATGGCTTATCACTGTACAGCCTGACCTATTGGAATAATTTGACAGCCGCCACACCCATGGCCATCAGCTACAAAAATCCCGTGACGAACGCTCAGGTGAACGTTCTCAATTTGCTCTCGCCCACGGCTGACGAATTGATGATGCTTGGCTTGCTGGCCTTGCCCAGCGCCACGGCAAGCACCTATCCCGGTCTGCCCTGGGGTGGTGTAGGGAGTTACACCACTGCCATTGCCATCACGCCTACAGGCTGTACCGGCAATGCCTGCAGCATCGATTTGGATGTGTACTGGACGCAGCCCGTGGCCTTGCACAATGGCAAGTTCGACGCCCTGTTGACCAGCCTTGTGGTGAACGACAGTTACATCTCTATGGGCTACACCTACCCGGATAACCCCGCCCTTTTCAAAAGCAGTAATAGCACATGGTCGCATGCCGTCCCCGCCACATTGACGGCGCAAGCCGGCTTGGCCATGCTCCATACCAGTGATGCCAAACAATTTTTAGCCGCCCGGTATCCCATCAGTGATCACCCCAGGTGGAAGCCGCCCCAGGCCAATGCCGCCGACTTATCGACACCGCTGAACGTCAGTCAAATCAGCGACATTGGGCTGGTCACACTCTCTGGTGCGCTCTACTTTTGGACAGGCTCAGCTTGGAGTCCACTCAATACCAGCGACAACAACGCTGTGTATTTGGGACAACGTACAGGTAACACCGGCAGCTTCAGCGTGTATATCGGCGATAACAGCGGCCGCAATTTTTATACGCAAAAATGACATGACCGCTAAATTAAAGGGATCGGTTTATGTCGCGCTGTTATGGGCCTGGGCCTGTATGCCTGTGCAAGCGCAAACAAGTTCAAGTTTTGGTGCGCCCCCAAAGGGGGTCGATGGCGCTCGTGGGCTGACAGTTTTGGATCTGTCGAACCCGGAGCCGGGTTTTTACAACACTTTTGTGGGTGAAAGTGCAGGTTGGCAGAATCAGGGGAGTGCGAATATTTTCATTGGGCGTTCTGCCGGTGGAACAAACGTTATAGGCTCGAACCATATTTTTATGGGTGGTACTTCAGGTACGCCATCAGGCTCCAATGCTATTTGTGTCGGCTTTTTTGCTGGTGACACCTCAGGTACAAGTTCCTTAGACGGTGCGATCAGCCTGGGGCATCGCAGCAGTGCTGCGGGCAACACAATCACCTTGGGTAAAAACCCCGATTTAAAAAATTTCTTCGTCGGCTCTGTCGCAGCCTGGCCCACCCCGTCAGACCGGGCTTTGAAGACGAACATCTCGGACAGTGCGCGCGGCCTGTCTTTTATCCGGCAACTCAAGCCGGTGCAGTACCAATTCAAAGGCAGTGCAGACCCCCGGGTCGGCTTCATTGCCCAAGAGGTGGAACAAGCTGATCCCCAGTTTCCGAGCCTGGTTAAACCGCAGCATGCAGAAGATTTTTATGCGCTGCAATACGACAGCTTCATCCCCTCGCTCGTCAAGTCTGTGCAAGAGCTGCACGGCCAGATTCAAACATTCAACGCCCTGCCTGCCAGGGCCAGCGGTCTTGGCCCTTTGAAATGGACAGCGATATTGGGCGCTCTGACTTTGGCCTGCCTGTGCGCGTGCCTGTACATGCACATGAAAATCCGCGCGTGGACTGCCTTGCCTGAGCGCGGTTGAATCCCGTGGTGCTGTCTGATTAGAGCGTGGGGTAACGGGTTGCCGCTAAGGCCAAGGCATTGGCCAAGCTGAGTTTGCCGCGCCCATAAATCGGACTGACACCCGTAAAGTCACCCACACCGTCGTTGTCTATGTCTTTGCTGGCAGAGTCCAAGATCAGGTCACAAATTTGGCTGGAGGTGAGGCTTGGGTATTTTTGCCGCAGCAAGGCCGCCACGCCCGCGACGCGGGGCGCCGCAAACGAAGTGCCTTGTGCATTGCTGCCGTTGGCGTTGGGGTAAAACCCCGATTCGCCAGAGGCCCAGATAAAGCGGTTCATCAGGCTGCCGGGTCGGGTTGAATAGTCGGCAATTTTGCCGCCTGCCGTCAACGCGCCCACCACAATCGTCGAGGTGGCGGTGGGCACTTGATTGACCAAAGCGGCCGCTACCACATTACAGCCTGCTAAATTATCTTGGTTGCAGGCCAGTCCACTGTTGCCCGCTGCCACCGTGATAACGGCATTGACCGAGGTGGAGATGGGTAACTTTTCGGTCGCCTCAGCGATGACGTCTGCAAGACTGTCGCCGGTCGAAGCTTTAATGTCAGCACCTAGACTGAGGTTGATCACGCCAACGGTCTTGTCAGTCAGCGCATTGACCAAATGCCCGTGGACGTTGACGACAGCCTCTGTTCCACCGTCGGTACCCAGTACGACCGGGTCGCGGAGAATCTTGGCGCCCGATGCAACGCCAGGCACCGCGTTGGTGTTCAACTGCGCGAGCAGGGTGGAACTGGGCGCCCCGGCGTAAAAAGTAGAAGCACACGCGGGATTGTTTGAAACACTGGCCACTTGCAAATTCACACTTTTGGCGCTCCATGGCGTCGAGCTGGCGCCTGCAATATTGGCGACCAGGTCGCCATGCGTCCACGTCGTGTCCCACTGGTACGTGAGGGTGCAGTTGATGAGGGTGGTGTTGGTGCCCCCTGCGCCCGAGCTGATTGATTTGCGGGTGATGGACGGGAACAGGATGCGGGTGGATTCAGCCGTGACAAAGTCGTCAATGATCGCGATGGTCACGCCTTTGCCGGTCACAGAGGCGTCCGCGCCGACATCGCTGAGGTGCGCACGTGCACCAAATTCAATGCCTTGCGAGACCGCACCGTAAATCATTGAAGCATTGCTCCCATGGACCACTTGGTCAAAGGCGAGGGTGGCGTTGGCGTTGGAGTTGGAGCCGTTACCGTTATCCAAACTGACCGTCGAAGAACCGCCACAAGCACTCAACAGCAGCAAGACGAGCCCACACAGGATCCACGATCGAGTTTTGAATGGGCTGGGCTTCATGGGGCATTTCCTCTGTGTGTGAGTACAACGTGGGCACCGGTCGATCAGGTGTGCTCGCGCGCATGTCACCGAGCTGGAATGTAAATTAAAAATTTATTTTCGTATATTTTATAATACTAAAAATATTTATTTTAGATAAAGAAACTTCTTTTCTACACATTTGGATGCGGCTTGGTTGACTATGTGTTTTTGCAAGGAGTCCCCATGCTGTCTGCCCTCACGTCTGCCGAAATTGCCCACTACCAGCAGCAGGGCCTTGTCATTCCTGCGTACCAGCTTGGACCGACCGTCTTGGCCAGAACTCAAGAGGCCTCAGACTGTGCCGCCGTTGATGGCGGCCCCTGTTGCGCCTGCCGCTGCGCCTCCTGTGGCACCAGACAAGATTTTTGCCTCAGCGATGCTGTACCCATTGAGAAGCGCCCAAGGTTGCATAGACCCAGCCGTAAAAACGCCACGCACACCACCACCGCAATCCTCAACAATTTCTTGAAACCGATATACCCACTCGGGTCCGCATACGCCAACGGGTTGTTCATCACATGCGCATACCGGTTGTCACTTTGCAGGTTGCCCGGTGCCTTGGCAAAGGTCATGCCAGCCGCTTGCAGGTAGTGGCGGTTTTCTGTGACGCCGTTGGCTTTGATCTCTTTTTCAAACAAGAGCGCGTTGTTCTGGCCGTGCAGGTACCAGGTGGTGCCGCCCATCATGTTGGTGGGGGCGTTCCCCGTCAGGGTGACGGTCTGTTTAACGCGTTGGTGTCGGGGCCGTAGACAAAGGCGAGTGTGCGGTCCGAGATGCTGGTGGTGGCGCTGTTGGTTTGGGCGCGGCAGGTGACGTGATGCAGCCTAGAGTAATTGGTATCTGACCCCGATTTATGACGCCATCGCCAAAATCGAAGCCGGTGCGGATGTGGTTCAGGTCTACAGCGGCCTCATCTACAAAGGGACAGCGCTGGTCACCGAAGTGGCCAGCGCTTTGCAGCAGATGAAACGTTGATCACAACGCAGCCTGCTTCGGTGTTCACGGCTGCTACGTTGTTCACGACTGTGTAGGGTGTTCCGCCAGATAGCGCCTCAATGCCTGGTTGATGCGCGTTTGCCAACCCTTCCCTTCGGCGCGAAAAGCCTCCAGGATCTCCTTGTCCAAACGGATGGCGACCTGCTCCTTGACGCCACTGCCTGCAGGCCTGCCGCGTTTGCGGGCCAACGCTAAGCGATGCGCCAATTCCTCTGGCGTCGCCGTACGCTCGTCCTCGTCTTGGCCGTCCCAAACATAAGGGGCCTCGCGCTCCTTGACCTTCAAAGCCGTTATCAGCTCTTCAAGGCTCATCGCATTCATTTTCGATCCAGACAAGGTAGGTCTCTCTTTCTTCGCGATTGGCACGGCGGAAGCTGATGATTCGACAAGACGCATCACGCGCCGTGTGTACCACCGGCAAAGCAGCCAAAAATCTCATCACATACGACGTGGACCATGTTCGCGGCTCTGTGCCGCGAACCACCGGGATGTCCAACCGATACCGGGAATCCAGAACAACACTTGCCAAGGCAAAGTCCAGACCGTGCTTGCGCAGGTTGATTTGCCTCTTGATTTCATCCCAACTCAGCTTGACATACATTGAATCAATGGAGATGCGAATAACTGAGCTGTTAAGACCAAAAAAGCTTGCAGGGTCCGCCGCAAAGTGATCTCAGCGACAGAGACACGTTCTTGCTCAGTCCTTAAAATACACGAGCTGGTGCGTGCTCGCCAGCAGTTGGCCTTCGGGGCTCCACAGCTCGCCGGTCTGGTCAAAATAGCCGTGGCGGTAGTTCAGCGCCTTGGCCACGCCCAGCACATGCCGCGTGCCCACTTGCGCCAGCAAGGCGCTGTCGGCGTGGAAATAGGTGGTGAGGGTCACCGTACCAATCATGGCCCGGCGGCGACGGCGGATGTAGATGCGCGGGAAAAAGCTGTCACTGATGGCGGCCAAGGAGGCAAAGTCCAGCGCCCGCGCAGGCTCGTCGCGCACCCACAGGGTCGAGCGCGAATGGGCTTGCTCCTGCTCGTCAAAGGCAGTGGGAAACGCGCCTTCAACAAAACGCATGTCGTAGCGCTGCGGCCAAGCGGGCATGCCTTTCACGGGCATGCGCGGCACATCCTCAGGCGCAGGCACGTTGGCCGGCATCAGGGCCTCCACATCCGACCAAGTCTCGCGTCGCACCGCAAACACCGCCGTGGCGGTGGCCACCACGCCTTCTGTCTGGTGCGCCTCGATGATCCAGTGCTGGGTCGATCGGTTGGTTCGCACGGGCCGGGCCACAAAGCGGATCTCGCCATCGGCCACCGGGGCCGCAAAATTGACCGTCAGGGCGACGGGATCGCCCAGGCGCTCGGCGTGCAGCATGGCCGACTGCAGCAACTGTGCCGAAGTCGTGCCGCCAAAGGGCCCGACCATGTTGGCATAGGCCGGATGAGTCGCGCCGGTGAATTCGTGGGGCGCGCTGGCTTGGAGATCTATGGCTTCGTCAAAAGGGTGCATGCAGGTCATGATAGACGCGCCTGTTCACGCTGTGCTGTCTCTCAAGAGATAAACAAAACAGAGGTGCGCATTTTGAATTACTGGGGATGTTCAAGTGCCCTGCTTGAGGCACCTCGCACGCCTGCGGATTCGGCGGCAATAGGCCACGAAGCGGCTGGCGCGGCGCTGTAACCATCGCACCCAGAATGGCCCAACACCTCGCCACCTGCCCACCCTGGACGGCAAATGATGGATCAACAACAACAGCTCGGTGTAGAGCATCAGTTTGCCGATGAACACCATCGCGCAGATCGACTCGGGTGGCACCCCACTCAAGGCGAACAACGCGATAGCCGATCGCGGTGAGTCTGGAAAGACCGAAAAAAACACCATGCTGACCGGTCCCGAGTCTCGCAGCATGGCCAATACCTGTGGCCCTTGTGACCCCATCAGCTTGTGGCTCAACGATTCGGCAGATGCCGTCAGCGTGCCCATGCCCAAGGCCAACAAAAAGGCACTCAATGCAGATGCGGCTGCGAACAACAGCACAATGCGCAGGCCGTTTTGCGGTTGGAAAATGCACAAGGCCAGCACAAACATTTCTGCGGGCAACATGGGCAAAAACCCATCCAAAACCGAAAAAATGGCCAACAGAAAAATGGTTCTTGGCTCGGAGCCATGGCGCAAAAGCGCGGTTTCGACCCGTTGAAACAACCGCTGAAAAAATGAAGACGAAGGGTGCATGAAGGGCTAGCAGTGGGTCACGATGGCTCAGGCCAACCGAGCGCAGACCTCTTGAGCCATTGCCAGCGAGCTGGTCAAGCCCGGCGACTCGATGCCCAGCAGGTTCACCAGACCGGGCGCACCATGTTCGGCGGGGCCTTGGATCATGAAGTCGGCCGCTGCTTCGTGCGGGGCGTTGATCTTGGGGCGCATGCCCGCATAACCTGCCTGCAAAGCGCCATCGGCCAAACCCGGCCAATATTTGCGCACCTCGGCATAAAAGGCGTCTCCCCGGCGCGGGTCAACCTGCAGATCGGCGGGGTCTTCGACCCACTGCACGTCTGGACCGAACTTGGCCTGGCCGCCCAGATCGAGCGTGAGGTGCACGCCCAAACCGGCTTTTTCGGGCACCGGGTAAATCAGACGCGAAAACGGCGCTTTGCCCGAGAGCGTGAAGTAGTTGCCCTTGGCGTAGTGCGCTGACGGCAGCAGGCTTTTGTCCAGCCCGTCCATGCCCCGCGCGATGGCCACGGCGCTCAGCCCCGCCGCGTTGACCAGCACCTTGCACGCCAACTCGGTGCCGTCTTGCGTACACACCCGAATCGGGTGGCTGGCCGTGCCTTGCCGCACGGCAATGCGCTGCACAGGCGAGACCAGCGCCAACAGACCGCCAGCGTTTTCCATGTCGCCTTGCAAGGCGAGCATGAAGCCGTGGCTGTCAATCACCCCGGTGCTGGGTGAAAGCAGCGCTGCCTCGCAAGCCAGCGCAGGCTCCAGCGCCCGGGCCTGGCCAGCCGTGAGTTTTTGCAAATCGTGCACACCGTTGGCGGTGGCTTTGGCCATGATGCCGTCCAGCGCCAGCACTTGCTCAAGGCTAGTGGCCACGATGAGCTTGCCCAGCTGCCGGTGCGTCACGCCGCGCTCGGCGCAATAAGCGTAAAGCATCTGTTTGCCCTGAACACACAGCCGCGCCTTGAGCGAGCCAGCCGGGTAATAAATGCCTGCGTGAATGACCTCGCTGTTGCGCGAGCTGGTACCCGTGCCGATGGCGTTTTCCGATTCGAGCACCAGCACCTCGCGGCCCGAGAGCGCCAGCGCCCGCCCCACAGCCAGGCCGACCACGCCGGCCCCGATCACGACAGCTTCAATTTGTTCCATGGGCAGCATTTTGGCTCAGACTGCGGTGATTTGAGGGCGCGCCAGCCCCACCCCGCTGACACCCGCAAGACAGACAGGGGCCAAGCACCCGGGCAGACTGCCATGCATCCAACAAGGAGTCCCATTCATGTCGCTGTTCAATCTTCAAGACAAAGTCGCCGTGGTCACTGGTTCCAGTCGGGGCATTGGCCGGTCCATTGCGCACCACCTGGCCAAGGCGGGTGCCAAGGTGGTCGTGTCCAGCCGCAAACAAGACGCTTGCGAAGTGGTGGTCAAAGAGATTCAGGCTGCAGGTGGCCAAGCCATGGCCATTGCGGCCAGCATCTCCAACAAGGAGCAGTTGCAAAACCTGATTGCGCAGACCCGCCAGACCTGGGGGGTTATCGACATTTTGGTGTGCAATGCGGCCACCAACCCCTATTACGGTCCAGCCACAGGCATGAGCGACGAGGTGTTTGACAAGGTCATGCGCAACAACGTTTTGTCGAATGCCTGGTTGTGCAACCTGGTCTACCCCGACATGAAGGCCCAAAAAGACGGCGCCATCGTGATCGTGTCGTCCATTGGCGGGCTGCACGGCTCCTCGGTCATTGGGGCCTACAACCTGTCCAAGGCGGCCGACATGCAGCTGGCGCGCAACCTGGCGGTGGAATGGGGCCCGGACAACATCCGTGTGAACTGCATCGCCCCGGGCCTGATCAAGACCGACTTTGCCAAGGCACTGCACGAAGACCCGGTGCTGAGCGCCAAATACAACAGCCAAGCGCCTTTGCGCCGCATGGGTGAGGCGGATGACATTGGCGGCATCGCGGTGTTTTTGGCGAGCCCTGCAGCCAACTATGTGACGGGCCAGACCGTGGTGGCCGATGGCGGGATGATGATTCGCTGAGGTGCTTGTTTGTGCGAGGTCCGCTGAGAACGGGGTGGGGCCGGGCGCCTCATGCTGGGGTACCAGAAATCGGCGCCCGGCCCCACCCCGTTCTCAGCTCCATGGTTGATCGCAAGACAGTTCAAGGGCCCCATTTACCTTCGGCCCCTCAAAGCACAAAGCCCGCATCAGCGGGCTTTGTGACTTGAAGCTTGAATCGATCAGCCGAAGTTCTTCTCGGCGAAAGACCAGTTCACCAAGTTGCTGAGGAAAGTCTCCACGAACTTGGGGCGCATGTTGCGGTAGTCGATGTAGTAGGCGTGTTCCCAGACGTCCACGGTCAACAAGGCGGTGTCGCCGGTGGTCAAGGGGGTGCCCGCAGCGCCCATGTTGACGATGTCGACCGAGCCGTCGGCTTTCTTCACAAGCCATGTCCAGCCAGAGCCGAAATTGCCCACGGCGCTCTTGACGAAGGCTTCTTTGAAAGCGGCGTAGCTGCCGAACTTGGCGTTGATGGCTGTGGCCAAAGCACCTGTGGGCTCGCCACCGCCGTTGGGCTTCATGCAGTTCCAGAAGAAGGTGTGGTTCCAGATCTGGGCCGAGTTGTTGTAAACACCACCACTGGACTTCTTGATGATGTCTTCGAGGGACATGCTCTCGAATTCAGTGCCTTTTTGCAGGTTGTTCAGGTTCACCACATAAGCATTGTGGTGCTTGCCGTGGTGAAACTCCAGGGTTTCCTGGCTGTAGTGAGGGGCCAAAGCGTCGATCGCGTAAGGCAGTGCGGGCAAAGTGTGTTCCATGAGGGGTCCTTGTGTTGATGCGAATTGAAAAACAACCCACGCATTTTAGGGGCAGCACGATCGCCCCTTGGGTATTCGGGACTCTGGAGAGTCTGGCAGCCGTGGTCATCTGAATCACATCGCCTTGGCGGGGTGGGGCCAGGGCGACGATTTTGGGTACCCCCGTATGAAGAGCCCTGGCCCCA
>NZ_CAMDLM010000047.1 GCF_945901735.1 Limnohabitans sp. Rim8 | reverse complement strand
GTGACGGCGTGGTTCACTGGCATACTGCCTACAACTTGAAACCCCTTAAATTTTGAACATGCAAGACCCCCAGGACAGTACGTCCGCGCCCGCTCCCGCACAAGCTGTTTCTGACCCGATGCCCGCCCAAGCCCCGGTGCGCCATCCCGTCGACGAAAATTGGGCCCGTAAAACCTTGGCGGACCTGGCTTTTGCGAACCTCAAGGAGCAGCAAACACAGCGCCGGTGGAAGTCAGGGATGCGATTGGCCTGGTTGCTCTTTTTGGGCGTCGTGGTCTGGCTGGTTTTTAGTTTTAATTCACCTGGAAACAACACCAGTTTTCCGCACACGGCCATGGTCACCATTCAAGGTGAAATCGGCCCAGGCACCGAAGCCAGTGCGCAAAACATCATGTCGTCCATGCGCACGGCACTGGAAGACCCGGGCTCGCAAGCCTTGATCTTGCTCATCAATTCGCCCGGCGGCAGCCCGGTGCAAGCCGGTCTCATCAACGATGAAATCACGCGACTGCGTGCCCTGCACAACAAACCGATTTATGCGGTGGTCGAGGAGTCTTGCGCCTCGGCGGCTTATTACATTGCCGCTGCAGCCGACCAGATTTATGTCGACAAGGCCAGTCTGGTGGGCAGCATTGGTGTTTTGATGGACGGTTTTGGTTTCACCGGGCTAATGGACAAGTTGGGCGTGGAGCGGCGCTTGATGACGGCTGGTGAAAACAAGGGCTTTTTGGACCCTTTCAGTCCGCAAACTCAGCCGCAACGCCTACACGCCCAAGCCATGCTCAACCAGATTCACGCCCAATTCATCGACGTGGTCAAAAAAGGCCGGGGTGATCGGCTCAAAGCCACGCCAGAGCTGTTCAGCGGTTTGTTCTGGAGCGGCCAGCAGGCCGTGGATCTGGGCTTGGCCGACAGCCTGGGCAGTGTGGATGGCGTGGCCCGTGAAGTGGTCAAGGCCCCTGACGTGATCGACTACACGCAACGCGAAAACGTGGCCGAGCGGTTGGTCAAGCGCTTTGGTGTGGCCGTGGGCGAGGGCAGCGTGCGTGCCATCCGCACGGCGGGCGCTGCTTTGCGCTGAGGCACCGTTCAAGGCCCGATAGCGTAAACCGCGGGCGTGTGTCCATCAGGGCCTTTGAGGCCCTTTTTCCATTGTGCGACCGTGTGGCTCTGAAGATGGGCGGACGGCAGTGTCAAGCCACTGGATATGGCCAGGCGTGTGTTGGCGTTCAGGCTCTGCAGCAGGCCGTCGAGCATGGCCGCGTTGCGGTAGGGGGTTTCGATCCACAACTGGGTTTGCCCGGTTTTGAGCGCCAACGACTCCAGTTGCTTCAAGCGGGCGGCCCGCTCGCTCGCCTCTTGCGGCAAGTAACCTACAAAGGCGAAGTTCTGGCCATTGAGGCCGCTGGCGGCCAAAGCCAGCAACAAAGACACCGGACCCACCATAGGCACCACGCCGATGCCCAGATCGTGGGCGGCCCGCACCACCGAACTGCCCGGGTCCGCCACAGCGGGCATGCCCGCTTCGCTCACCAGTCCCATATCGTGTCCCTGCAAGGCGGCGGCCAGCAAAGGTTTGCCGTCAAAGCCCGATTGGTGGTCGCCTTTTTTGTGGACATGACGGGGCAATTCGGTGATGCTTTGTTCGGGCAGGGGGGCGATCAGCGGATGCGTTTGACCCACGCGCTTGAGGAAGGCGCGGGTGCTCTTGGCGTTCTCGCAGACCCAATGCTGGATGCCTGCGGCAGTGGCCAGGGTGCTGGTGGGCAGCACCTCGGTGATGGGGGATTGCTCGGCACAGCCAAAGTCCAGGGGCGTGGGCACCAAAAACAGGCGGCCTTTGGGGCGTGGGGCGGCGCTCACAGCAGTTTGACCCCAGCTTTGCGCAGCAAACGCGCGGTGCGGATCAGCGGCAACCCGATCAGGGCAGTCGGGTCGTCGTTGTCGATGGATTCCAGCAACGCAATCCCCAAACCCTCGCTTTTGGCGCTGCCTGCGCAGTCGTAGGGTTTTTCAGCCTGCAAATAAGCCTCGATGTCTTCGTCACTCAAGTCACGAAAGACCACACGGACCTCGGCCAAGTCCACTTCTTCAAAGCCGCTGGCCAGGCAGACCACGGCCAGCGCGGTCTGAAAAATCACTGTCTGGCCGCGCATCTGGCGCAGCTGCTCCACGGCACGCGCGTGTTCGCCTGGCTTGCCCAGGGGTTGGCCCGCCAAATCGGCCACCTGGTCCGAGCCAATCACCACCGCCTCGGGGTGCAAAGCCGCCACGGCCCGGGCTTTGGCCAGGGCCAGTCGTCGGGCCAAGGCCTGAGGCGCTTCGCCGGGATGGGGTGTTTCGTCCACACCGGGCGCGCTGACAACAAAAGGGATGCGCAGGCGCTCGAGCAGTTCGCGCCGGTAAGGGGAGGTCGAGCCCAGCACCAATGGACGGACAGGGGAGGCAGAGGTGGTCAAGATCGAAGTCAAAGCGCTGGCCTTGGTGAAATTCGGATGGGTGATTCTCTTACACTGCAGTGATGGAAAAAAAATTGGACCCCCAACACCTCGATATGGTGACTTTTGCCCGTGACGCGTGCAGCCTGTATGGGCAGGGCGTGCTGGCCGATTGGCCGCGCTTGTCTCAGGAATTGTTCGGCAGTGACTTGCCTGCAGGGCCTGTGGTTTGGCAACTGCAAGGTCGATCGGTCCCGCAATCTGGCGGTGCTGACCAGATCTGGCTGGATTTGAAAGCGTGGGTGAATTTGCCTATGCAATGCCAGCGCTGCCTGACGCCGGTGCTGGAGACGGTGCAGGCCGAACGGCGTTTTCGTTTTGCCGCCGATGAAGCCACAGCGATGGCGCTGGACGATGAGGCCGAAGAAGACATTTTGGTGATCAGCCGCGACTTTGACGCACTGGCACTGATCGAAGACGAGTTGATTTTGTCCTTGCCCCTGGTGCCTTTGCACGAGGAGTGCCCCCAAGCGCTGCCGATGTCTGTGGCCGACCCAGAATTCGAATTTGCCGCGCAGCGACCCAACCCTTTTGGGGTTCTTGCGGGTCTGAAAACAGACAAGTCCAATTAAAGAGGCCATAAGTCTGTAGCCTTTCGGGGCCAGCTTGGGTTATACTCAATGGCTTCGCCCAGTTCTTCCGGGTGACACTCTCATCAACCAGAAGCTGCGTTGTCATTGGCGCGGCCTCCACAAGTTTCCAAGGAGCCATCATGGCCGTTCAGCAAAACAAAAAATCGCCCTCTAAGCGCGGCATGCACCGTTCGCACAATGCCCTGAATGTGCCGGGCATTGCTGTTGAACCCACCACAGGCGAAACACACCTGCGTCACCACATCAGCCCCAACGGTTTTTACCGTGGCCGCCAAGTGCTGAAGAACAAGTCAGAAGCCTGATCGGCGTCAGCCCTCAAGCCTCAAGAGGCCCGGCGCTACTTTTTTGAGTAGCCTCGGGCTTTTGTTTTTGTGGCTTTTGCTTTGTATTGCCCGGTTTTCAGCCCAAGGATTCCATGACCTCGCCCAACCCGATCACACTGGCAGTCGATTGCATGGGTGGCGACCACGGTCCCCGCGTCACGCTGGTGGCTTGCCGACATTTTTTGGCCAAACACCCCGATGCCCGTCTGCTTTTGGTGGGTCGCAAAGAGGACTTGGCGTCCTTCTCCGATCCCCGCGCTGAGGTGGTGGCTGCCAGCGAAGTGGTGGAAATGAACGACCCACTTGAAGTGGCTTTGCGCAAGAAAAAAGACTCGTCCATGCGGGTGGCCATCGAGCAAGTGCGCGATGGCAAGGCCGCTGCCGCTGTGTCTGCTGGAAACACCGGGGCCTTGATGGCCATTGCCCGTTATGTGCTCAAGACCATGGAGGGCATTGACCGTCCTGCCATTGCGGGCCAGATGCCCAACTTCAAGGGCGGCGGCACCACCATGCTCGATTTGGGCGCCAATGTGGACTGCACACCCGAGCATTTGCTCCAATTTGCGGTGATGGGTTCGGCGCTTGTTTCCGTTTTGCAAAACAAGGAGCAGCCCACGGTTGGTCTGCTTAATATTGGTGAAGAAGCGATCAAAGGCAACGAAATCATCAAAAAAGCAGGTGAATTGTTGCGATCAGCTGCCAATTCTGGCGATTTGAGCTTTCATGGCAATGTCGAAGGCAATGATATTTTCAAGGGCACGGTCGACATCGTGGTCTGCGATGGCTTTGTCGGCAACGTGGCGCTGAAAGCGAGTGAAGGCCTGGCCACCATGATCGGTGGCTTTTTGAAAAATGAATTTTCACGCAACATTTTTACCAAAATGGTCGCAATTTTGGCTTACCCCGTTCTATCTGCATTTAAAAATCGTGTGGACCATCGACGCTACAACGGCGCGGCTTTGCTGGGTTTGCGTGGACTTGTGTTCAAGAGCCACGGCTCGGCTGACGAGGTGGCTTTTGAGACTGCCTTGAACCGGGCTTATGATGCAGGCCGAAACCAATTGCTGGACCGCGTTCGTGAGCGCATCGCCCATGCCGCCCCTTTGTTGATGGGGGCGCAGGCCGAGCGGGCTGAACCAGTGGTCACATCCCTATGAGAATTTATTCACGCATCATTGGCACCGGCAGCTACTTGCCTGAAAACCGCCTGAGCAATGCCGATCTGGCCGCCGAGTTGGCGCAGCAAGGGGTTGAAACTTCCGACGACTGGATCGTGGAGCGCACGGGTATCCGTGCCCGGCACTTTGCTGCCGACCATCAGGGGTGCAGTGATCTGGCCACAGAAGCCGCTCGCAAAGCTTTGGATGCTGCCGGCCTGTCAGCGAACGACATCGATCTGATCATTGTGGGTACGTCCACGCCCGACATGGTGTTCCCGTCGGTGGCGACCATGGTGCAAAACAAACTGGGCACCGCAGGCTGTCCGGCGTTTGACGTTCAGGCCGTGTGCAGCGGGTTCATTTATGCGCTGACGGTGGCAGAGGCCATGATCCAGACCGGCTCGGCAAAGCGGGCGCTGGTCATTGGCGCAGAAGTTTTCAGCCGCATTTTGGACTTCAAAGACAGAACCACTTGCGTGTTGTTCGGTGATGGCGCAGGCGCGGTCGTGCTTGAGGCGTCCGAACAGCCCGGCATTTTGGCCACCGATTTGCACGCTGACGGCAAGTACAAAGACATTTTGTGCGTACCAGGGCACGTCAATCGGGGCGATATTTTGGGGGATCCCGTGCTCAAGATGGACGGCCAAGCTGTTTTCAAACTGGCGGTGGGTGTGCTGGAAGACACGGCCCGTGCCAGTCTGGCCAAGGCCCATTTGACCGAAGCCGACATCGACTGGCTGATCCCGCACCAAGCCAACATCCGCATCATGCAAAGCACCGCCAAAAAGCTAAAGATGAGCGCTGACAAGGTGGTGGTGACGGTGGATCAGCATGGCAACACCTCGGCCGCCTCGATTCCGCTGGCGCTGGACACGGCTGTGCGCGACGGGCGCATCCAGCGTGGCCAGACCCTCATGCTCGAAGGCGTGGGTGGTGGCTTCACTTGGGGCTCGGTCCTGTTGCGTTATTGATGCGCGATCGCTTTGACAGGTTTGGGTCTTAGATGCGCGGCACGCTGACCTTGATTTTTGACACCTACTCCATTTGCACATGACCTCATTTGCTTTTGTTTTTCCCGGCCAAGGCTCCCAAGCAGTGGGCATGTTGGACGCCTGGGGCGATCACCCTGTGGTGCACGAAACCCTCCAAGAAGCTTCTGACGCCTTGGGCGAAGACATCGCCCAGTTGATCCGCGAAGGCCCCAAAGAAGCGCTGGCCATGACCACCAACACCCAACCGGTGATGCTGGTGTCGGCGGTGGCAGCTTACCGCGCTTGGTTGGCTGAAGGCGGCGCCAAGCCGTTAGTGTTGGCCGGTCACTCCTTGGGCGAGTACAGCGCCCTGGTGGCTTCGAGTGTGTTGACACTCACGCAAGCTGCGCCCTTGGTGCGCCTGCGCGCCGCTGCCATGCAAGAAGCTGTGCCCGTGGGCGTTGGGGCCATGGCCGCCATTTTGGGCTTGGCTTCGGACAAAGTCATCGCCGGCTGCCAGCAGGCGCAAGCCACTTTCCCGGCAGGCAGCGCCGAAGTGGTGGAGGCTGCGAACTTCAACGACGCCGCGCAAACCGTGATCGCTGGCAGCAAAGCCGCAGTAGACAAAGCCTGCGAAGTGCTCAAAGGCATGGGCGCCAAGCGCGCGCTGATCTTGCCCGTGTCGGCCCCATTCCACTCGAGTCTGATGAAGCCCGCCGCTGAAAAGCTGCGCGAAAAACTGGCCACCTTGGCCTTGGGGGTGCCGCAGATCCCGGTGCTCAACAACATCGATGTGGCTATCGAAACCGACGCTGACCGCATTCGCGACGCGCTGTACCGTCAGGCCTTTGGCCCGGTGCGCTGGGTGGAATGCGTGCAGGCCATCAAGGCCCGTGGCATCAATACCGTGGTCGAGTGCGGCCCTGGCAAAGTGCTGGCGGGCATGACCAAGCGCATTGACACCGAATTGAACGGCTTGGCGCTGTACGACCCCGCCACGCTGGCTGAAGTCAAAGGAATCCTGTTATGAGCGAAGCACAAAAACAAATGGCACTGGTCACGGGCGCATCGCGTGGCATCGGCGCATCCATCGCATTGCATCTGGCTCAACAAGGCTATGTGGTGATCGGCACCGCCACCAGCGATGAGGGTGCCGCCAAGATCAGTCAGGCCCTGTCGGCTTTCCCAAGCAGCCGGGGGGCTACCCTGAATGTCAATGACGCCGACGCTGGCGCTGCGCTGATCGACGCCATCGTCAAAGAGCACGGCGGTTTGCAGGTGCTGGTCAACAACGCAGGCATCACCCGCGACACCTTGGCCATGCGCATGAAGGACGACGATTGGGATGCGGTACTGGACACCAACCTCAAGGCGGTGTTTCGCATGAGCCGCGCCGTGATGCGCCCCATGATGAAACAGCGCTATGGCCGCATCATCAGCATCACCAGCGTGGTGGGCGCCTCCGGCAACCCCGGCCAAGCCAACTACGCTGCGGCCAAGGCGGGTGTCGCGGGCATGACCCGAGCGCTGGCCCGCGAGCTGGGTAGCCGCAACATCACGGTCAATTGCGTGGCACCCGGTTTCATTGAAACCGACATGACCGCCAGCCTGCCCGAAGAACAACAAAGAGCTTTATTGGGCCAGATTCCTCTGGGCCATTTGGGCCAACCCGATGACATCGCCCACGCGGTGGCTTACCTTGCAGGTCCGGGTGCCGGCTATGTCACGGGTCAGGAATTGCATGTCAATGGTGGCATGTTCATGGCCTGATTTCCAGAACCTCGTTCCGGACAGGTAAAATCTTCATTTTTCACAACCCTCAGAGGGACCCCATGAGCGATATCGAAGCACGTGTCAAGAAAATCATTGCTGAGCAACTCGGCGTTGAAGAGTCACAAGTCACCAACGAAAAAGCCTTCGTGGCCGATTTGGGTGCAGACTCCCTGGACACGGTGGAACTGGTGATGGCCCTCGAAGACGAGTTCGGCATCGAAATTCCTGACGAAGACGCAGAAAAAATCACCACGGTGCAAGCTGCGATCGACTACGCCCAAAGCAAGAAGGCCTGATCGACGATGACCCGGCGCCGCGTTGTAGTCACGGGTTTGGGATGCATCAGCCCCGTGGGCAACACGGTGGCTGAGGCATGGTCCAACCTGATCGCCGGTCAATCCGGCATTGGTCCCATCACCCGATTTGACGCTTCAGCCATGTCGTGCCGGATCGTGGGTGAAGTCAAGAATTTTGACCTTGAGTCCTACATCAGCGCCAAAGAGGCGCGGACGATGGACCGATTCATCCATTACGGCATTGCTGCTGCGGCTCAGGCGATTCAAGACGCCGGTTTGCCATCAGGCGACGCGCTGGGTGAGGAAGAGGCTTGCCGCACGGGTGTTGTGATTGGTTCGGGCATTGGCGGCTTGCCGCTGATCGAAGACACCCACATTGAGTACGTGGCGCGCGGCGCGCGGCGCATCTCCCCATTTTTTGTACCTGCCTCGATCATCAACATGATTTCGGGCCATGTCTCGATGCGCCATGGCTTCAAGGGCCCCAACTTGGCTGTTGTGACTGCGTGCACCACAGGCTTGCACAGCATTGGCGAAGCCGGTCGCTTGATCGAATACGGCGATGCCGACGTGATGATCGCAGGCGGTTCTGAAGGCACCGTGTCGCCTTTGGGTGTGGGAGGGTTTGCCGCCATGCGCGCCTTGTCAACCCGCAACGATGACCCCACAGCAGCCTCCCGCCCTTGGGACAAAGACCGCGATGGTTTTGTGCTGGGCGAAGGCGCGGGTGTGATGGTGCTCGAAGAGTACGAACACGCCAAGGCCCGTGGCGCCAAAATCTATGCCGAGCTGTCTGGTTATGGTATGAGTGCTGACGCCGGTCACATGACCGCGCCCAGCATGGACGGCCCGCGCCGCGCCATGATCAACGCCATGCGCAATGCCGGTATCCATGCCGACCAGATCGATTACCTGAACGCACACGGGACCTCCACGCCGCTGGGGGACATCAACGAAACCCATGCCATCAAGGCGGCTTTGGGCGACCACGCATACAAAACCGTGATCAGCTCCACCAAGTCCATGACCGGTCACCTGTTGGGTGGCGCCGGCGGCATCGAGAGCGTGTTCACCGTGCTGGCGCTGCACCATCAAAAAGTACCGCCGACCATCAACTTGGTCAACCCCGACCCAGAGTGCGATCTGGACTACTGTGCCAACACCGCACGCGACCTCAAAATCGATGTGGCCTTGAAGAACAATTTCGGTTTCGGCGGCACCAACGGCTCTTTGGTGTTCAAACGCCTCTGAGCGCCCAGCAGTCAAGGTTCAAGCCATGAACATCGCCCCGCCTGTGGTTTACCCGGTGGGGCGTTTTGCTGCTGGCCGCATTTTGCTGGTGGCCGTCTGCGCGCTTTCAGCCGTGGGCATGGTCGGCTGGCAAATACAAACACGGGTCACAGGCCCCACCTTGTGTTTCGGTTGGTTGATGTGGGCCACATGTGCTTTGTCCGCGGCGCTTTGGGCTCCCAGGCAAGCCTTGACCCTAGGACGTTTGGGCTGGAGCGGCGATGCCTGGTTTTGGCAAGCCGATGCAGACACGTTCGATCAGGCCCAGGCCGTTGCCGTCTCGGTGGGCCTGGACACTGGCCAAGGCCTGTTGTTGTGGGTGCAGCCACTGGACGCGCAGGGCCGTGCACAGGGACGACGGGCCAGCGCCTGGGTTCAGGCGGGCGCGATGCCCTCAAAGTGGCATGGATTTAGATGCGCTGTATATTCGCGCCCGAAGACGGTTTCGCTGTCAGGCGGGAGACCGCAAGAGCGTGTTTAATGCGGCTTGAAATGACCGATTTCACCCGCATCTGTCATGGCGATGGAATCCGGTTTAGACCGATACAAGGAGGCTTTTTGTGCTGAACAACAAATGGACGAGGACGGCCGCATCGGCCTGTATGGTCATTGCACTGCTGACAGGAGGGGCCATGGTGTCCACATCTGCAGCCCTGGCGCAAGCCCCGGCCGCCTTGGTCCGTGGTTTGCCCGACTTCACCGATTTGGTGGAGCAGGTTGGGCCTTCGGTAGTGAACATCCGAACCCTTGAAAAAGTGCGCTCCAACACGCCCGGCGCTGGCGGGCAGGACGAAGAAATGCAGGAGCTGTTTCGCCGCTTTTTTGGCGTGCCCATGCCCAACGCACCACGCCAGGGTCCACGGCAAAACCGGCCCGAGCAAGAAGCCCAACCCCGGGGCGTGGGTTCGGGCTTCATTTTGAGCGCTGACGGTTACATCATGACCAACGCGCATGTGGTCGACGGGGCCGATGAGGTGATGGTGACCCTGACCGACAAACGCGAATTCAAGGCGCGAATTGTGGGGGCCGACAAGCGCACCGATGTGGCGGTCGTCAAAATTCAGGCGACTGGACTGCCCGCTGTCAAAGTGGGCGACGTCAACCGCCTGCGAGTGGGCGAGTGGGTCATGGCCATTGGGTCACCTTTTGGCCTGGAGAACACCGTCACGGCGGGTATTGTCAGCGCCAAGCAGCGCGACACCGGTGACTACTTGCCCTTCATTCAGACCGATGTGGCCATCAACCCCGGCAACTCGGGCGGCCCGTTGATCAACATGCGCGGCGAAGTGGTGGGCATCAACAGCCAGATTTATTCCCGCTCTGGTGGTTTCATGGGTATCTCGTTTGCCATTCCTATGGACGAGGCCATGCGGGTCAGTGAGCAGCTGAGGTCCTCGGGCCGGGTCAGCCGTGGCCGCATTGGGGTTCAAATTGCGCCAGTGACCAAAGAAGTGGCCGAGTCGATTGGTTTGGGCAAAGCGCAAGGCGTGTTGGTGCGCGGCGTGGAAGACGGTTCGCCAGCCGAAAAAGCTGGCATCGAGGCGGGTGACATCATCACCCGTTTTGATGGCAAGCCGATTGAAAAACCCGCTGATCTGCCGCGCGCGGTGGGCAACACCAAACCCGGCAGCCAAGTGGTGTTGACGGTTTTCCGCCGAGGCGCAACCCAGGACCTGAAGGTCACGGTGGCCGAAATCGAGCCAGAAAAAGTGGCCACCGCCACACCCGAGAAGAAAACCCCGCCCGTCAAGATCGCCCACCTGGGCCTGAGCTTGAGTGACTTGAGCGAGGCCCAAAAGAAAGAAGCGCGTGTTCGTGCAGGTGTGCGGGTCGACGCCGCAGTGGACGCTTCCGCACGGGCAGGCATTCGCGAGGGCGACCTGATTTTGGCGGTGGCCAACACCGACGTCAGCTCTGTGCAGGTGTTTGAGTCGCTGATGGCGCGCATCGACAAAACCCGCCCGGTCAGTGTGCTGATCCGCCGGGGCGATGGGGCGCAATATGTGCTGATTCGACCTGCTCCTTGATCGATTGCAAGTTTGGCAACCCTGAAACCCCTGTGGTTTTGGGGTTGTTGGGTACAAACCTCATTTTTCAGGGAGGCTGGGGCGGCGTTCGAAAATATTTGTGAAGTTCGTATTTGCTAACATTTTGAGGGCCTCATGCCGAATTTGGATAAAATCAACCGTCTTGAACCCTCATTCATGGCATATAGAGCAGGTCTTGATTCACCATGCGGGATTTGCCGCATGTGTCCACCGATGATCCACAGACAGCCCACAAGTTGTTCACTCGCTTGCATCACCAATTGTGGATAAGTTGTTGATAAGTATCATGTTGCATAACAGCAACGACCTGCCTAACCCGGTAGCGGGGCTGTGCGATTGGGCCAATTTGCCTACAATGAAGTCCCAACTATCGCAGTTGCCATTGATTGTTGGTTCAGGGCGCGTCGCCACCAGACGCGCCCTTTTTTCTTTTCTGGATCGTTGATCCACAAACACTTGCAGAACTTCCTTGATGAATCACATCAGAAATTTTTCGATCATTGCCCACATTGACCATGGCAAATCCACGCTGGCCGATCGCTTGATTCAACACTGTGGTGGCTTGGATGCGCGCGACATGCAAGCGCAGGTGTTGGATTCGATGGACATCGAAAAAGAACGCGGCATCACCATCAAGGCGCAAACGGCTGCGCTGCAGTACAAAGCCCAAGACGGTCAAATCTACAACCTCAACCTGATCGACACCCCTGGGCATGTGGACTTCTCGTATGAGGTGTCGCGATCCCTGTCGGCCTGTGAAGGTGCCTTGTTGGTGGTGGATGCCAGCCAGGGCGTGGAAGCGCAGACCGTGGCCAACTGCTACACCGCGCTCGATTTGGGTGTGGAGGTGGTGCCGGTGCTCAACAAAATGGATTTGCCCAATGCAGATCCCGATAACGCCCGCACCGAAGTGGAAGATGTGATCGGCATCGATGCAACCGATGCGATTCCTTGCTCGGCCAAGACCGGCATGGGCATTGAAGAAATTCTCGAAGCCGTGGTCGCCCGCATTCCGCCGCCCAAGGGCAACCCGGATGCGCCGCTGCGCGCCATGATCATCGACAGCTGGTTCGACACCTATGTGGGTGTGGTCATGTTGGTGCGCGTGGTCGATGGCCAGTTTCTCAAAAACGAGCGCATCCGCATGATGGCCAGCAATGCGGTGTACGAAGTGGGCAGTCTGGGCGTGTTCACCCCTGCCAACCAGCCACGCGAATCGCTCAAAGCGGGCGAGGTGGGTTACATCATTGCGGGCATCAAGGAGCTGCAGGCGGCCAAAGTGGGCGACACCGTTACCCTGGAAAAGAAGCTGCCCAACAACCTTGGGCCAGCCAGCGAAGCCTTGCCCGGTTTTAAGGAAATTCAGCCCCAAGTGTTTGCTGGTTTGTACCCGACCGAGGCCAACCAATATGACGGCCTGCGCGATGCGCTGGAAAAGCTCAAGCTCAACGATGCGTCTTTGCATTACGAGCCGGAAGTCTCACAAGCGCTTGGCTTTGGTTTCCGCTGCGGCTTTCTAGGCTTATTGCACATGGAAATCGTGCAGGAACGTCTGGAGCGCGAGTTTGACCAGGACCTGATCACCACGGCGCCCAGCGTCGTGTACCAAGTGGTCCAGCCGGGTGGCGAAGTCGTCATGGTCGAGAACCCGTCCAAGATGCCCGACCAAGGCAAGCTGCAGGAAATACGCGAGCCCATTGTGACGGTGCATTTGTACATGCCGCAGGACTATGTCGGCCCGGTGATGACACTGGCCAATCAAAAACGTGGTGTGCAGCTCAACATGGCCTACCACGGCCGCCAGGTCATGCTGACCTATGAAATGCCGCTGGGCGAGATCGTGCTGGACTTCTTTGACAAGCTCAAATCGGTCAGCCGCGGCTACGCGTCCATGGATTACGAGTTCAAGGAATTCCGGGCGTCCGACGTGGTGAAGGTTGACATTTTGCTCAACGGCGAAAAGGTCGATGCCTTGTCCATCATCGTGCACCGCTCACAATCACAGTACCGTGGTCGCGCTGTGGTGGCCAAGATGCGCGAGATCATCAGCCGCCAGATGTTCGATGTGGCGATTCAGGCGGCCATTGGTGCCAACATCATCGCCCGTGAAAGCATCAAAGCCTTGCGCAAGAACGTGCTGGCCAAGTGCTACGGTGGCGATATTTCGCGCAAACGCAAGCTGCTCGAAAAGCAGAAGGCCGGTAAAAAGCGGATGAAACAAATCGGTTCGGTCGAGGTGCCTCAAGAGGCGTTCTTGGCCATTTTGCAGGTGGAAGATTGATGCAACTCATCACGTCGATGGTTTTGGCCGCTTTTGTCGGCTATGCCGGTTCTTGGTATCTGGGCTTCTTGGAGGGCAACTTTGCTCTGTTGTTGTTGTTGGCCACCGTGGTCACTGGTATTTATTGGCTGGCCGAGCGCTTCTTCTTTTTGCCTCAGCGCCAAAAAGCGGTGGCGCAGCTCGAAGCCGAAACCGCTCAGCGCCGCGCCGAATTGACCAAAATGGGCATCGACAAGGTCGACACCGACATCCGCGAAAGCCGTGAAAAGCTGCTCATGCAGCCCTGGTGGCTGGACTGGACGGCGGGACTTTTCCCCGTCATCGTGGTGGTGTTTGTGCTGCGCTCGTTCTTGTTCGAACCCTTCAAGATTCCTTCCGGCTCCATGATTCCGACGCTGCACATCGGCGACCTGATCTTGGTGAATAAATTCCATTACGGCATTCGCTTGCCGGTGGCCAATACCAAGTTGACCGAAGGCACGCCCGTGCAGCGCGGCGATGTGATGGTGTTTCGATACCCCCCCAAGCCCAGCGTGGACTACATCAAACGTGTGGTGGCGCTCCCGGGTGATGAGGTGGCTTACTTGAACAAACGCCTGACCATCAACGGCAAACCGGTGCCCACCGAAGTGCTGCCCGACTTTTTTGATGACTCCACCATGCGCTACTCCAAGCAGCGCCGCGAAACCCTTGGGGCCAAACCGCATCAAACGCTGCAGGACGATGACCGTCCGGCCTTTGTGCCGGGTGCCGACCAATTTGCGGGCCGCGACAACTGCAACTACACCGTCGAAGGCGTGACTTGCAAAGTGCCTGCAGGTCATTACTTCATGATGGGCGACAACCGCGACAACTCGCTCGATTCGCGCTACTTTGGATTCGTGCCCGATGCCAACATCGTGGGCAAAGCCTTCTTTGTCTGGATGAACTTCGGCAACCTCAAGCGCATCGGCGCTTTTGACTGAGGTGGGCGTGGCCAATCCCCCTGCTTTGCCCGAGTTGCAAGTCCGGCTGGGCTACGCCTTTCGCCAGCAAGCTTTGCTGCAGCAGGCGGTCACGCACCGCAGCTTCAGTGCCGACCACAACGAGCGCCTCGAGTTTTTGGGCGACTCGGTGCTTAATTTGGCCGTGGCGAACCTGCTGTATGTGCAACTGGCCAGCTTGCCCGAGGGCGATTTGTCGCGGGTGCGGGCCAACCTGGTCAAGCAAGACACCCTGCACCAACTGGCCAAAACCTTGGATTTGCCTGGTGTGATGCGCTTGGGCGAGGGTGAGATGCGATCGGGTGGCCAAAACCGCCCGTCCATTCTGGCCGATGCGCTGGAAGCCATCATTGGCGCGGTGTACCTGGACGGCGGTTACAAGGAGGCCCAAGACCTGGTCGAGCGCTTGTTCGCCCAGGTCGACATCAAGCCCGACATGCAGGCCGTGGGCAAAGACCCCAAGACCGAGTTGCAAGAGTGGCTGCAAGGGCGCAAGTTGGCCTTGCCCAAATACACGGTGGTGGGTACCTCCGGGGCGGCGCACCGTCAGCAGTTCGAGGTCTCTTGCGAGGTGACCGAATTGCGCCAAACCCAACAAGGCTCGGGCGCATCGCGTCGCGCCGCCGAACAAGCAGCGGCTGCCGCCATGCTGCTCACCTTGAAATCCGAAAGCGCCGCATGAGCACCGACAAGTCAACACCCTCGCCCAAGTGCACCGCGCAAGCGCAAACCATGCGCCGCCCAGTGCAAATCGCAGGCGTGACCATTCAGCCGCGCGATGCTTCGGAAGACGCCGCCTTGCCGCCCCTGGCCGCCGCCCCAGCCCCTGTGCCCGTTGAAGGGCAGCGCTGCGGCTTGGTCGCCATTGTGGGCAAGCCCAACGTGGGCAAGTCCACTTTGCTCAACGCCTTGGTCGGCCAAAAAATCAGCATCACCTCGCGCAAGGCCCAAACCACGCGCCACCGCATCACTGGCATTCGTACGCAAGGCGCTGCGCAGTATGTGTTTGTCGATACGCCCGGTTTCCAGACCATCCATGGCACCGCGCTCAACAAGTCGCTCAACAAGACCGTGGTGGGCGTTGTGAGTGATGTGGACTTTGTGTTGTTCGTGGTCGAGGCGGGCAGCTTCACCACGGCCGATGCCAAGGTGCTGGCCCTGCTCAAGCCCGGCATTCCGGTCCTGCTGGTGGCCAACAAACTCGACAACGTGCACCGCCGTGGCGACATCGCGCCTTGGCTGCAAAGCATGCAAGAGCGCCACGCATTCAACGAATTTGTGCCCATGTCGGCCAAACAGCCCAAAGACATCGTGCGTTTGCTCGGTATCTGCGAAAAATACCTGCCCGAGCAAGCTTGGTGGCATGCTGAGGATGAGCTGACCGACCGCAGCGAGAAATTTTTGGCCAGCGAGATGGTGCGCGAAAAACTCTTTCGCCTGACCGGCGACGAGTTGCCCTACACCTCCACCGTGGTGATCGACAAGTTCGAAGAAGAAGCGGGCCGCACCGCCAAACGCATGCTGCGCATCGCGGCCACCATCGTGGTGGAACGCGAAGGCCACAAGGCCATGGTGATCGGTGACAAGGGCGAAAAGCTCAAGCGCATCGGCACTGAAACCCGCGTCGAGCTCGAAAAGCTGCTGGACGCCAAGGTGTTCATCGAGCTGTGGGTCAAGGTGCGCTCGGGCTGGGCCGATGACGAAGCGCGTGTGCGCAGCTTTGGCTACGAGTAAGCACTGCGTCCATGGCCACCAAGCGGATCGCAGACGAGCCAGCCTATGTGCTGCACCGCTACGACTGGAGCGAAACCAGTCTGATCCTCGAAGTGTTCACCCGCCACCACGGCCGGGTGGCCCTGGTGGCCAAGGGTGCCAAGCGCCCCAGTTCCAGTTTTCGGCCTGTGCTGTTGCCCTTGCAGCCTTTGTCGCTGGCTTTTGGTGGCGAAGGCGATATCCGCACCCTCAAGTCGGCTGAATGGGTGGGCGGGCACGTCATGCCCACGGGCGAGGCCCTGCTGTCCGGTTATTACCTCAATGAACTGCTCATGCGCCTGACCGCGCGCGACGATCCCCATCCTGCTTTGTTCGAGGTGTATGCGGCCGCCGTGCGCCTGCTGGCCAGTGGCGACCCCGATGCGCTGCAGTGGGCCTTGCGTGGCTTTGAGTTGCTGCTGCTCAAGGAAATGGGCCTCTTGCCCGCCCTGAACCTGCAGACCCTGGCCCTCAAGCCTTTGTCTCTCACAGACAGTTACACCCTTGTACCCGAGGCGGGGCTGCAGTGGGTGAGCGACGACCCGCGCCACGCCTTGTGCGGCGAACAGTGGCTGGCGCTGCACGCGGCGCTGGCGTCACCCAACCCCTTGGCCGCCTTGCTGCGCGAGTGTGCCGATCTGCTGGTGCAGTTGCAGCGTCCCTTGCGCCTGATGCTCAACTACCATTGCGGTGTGGGTGCGTTGCGCACCCGCCAAATGATGCTGGACTTGCAAACTTTATGAACACTTCTGCGACCCCTTCTTCCCAATGCGTGGCCCTGTCGGTCAACGTCAACAAAGTCGCTTTGCTGCGCAACTCCCGCCACCTGGGCATCCCCAGCGTTGCCCGCGCGGCCGAGTTGTGCCTGCAAGCCGGTGCCAACGGCATCACCATCCACCCCCGACCCGATGAACGGCACATCCGCGCCAGCGATGTGCCCGAGCTGACCGCCTTGATGAAGGCCTGGCCCGATCGCGAGTTCAACATTGAGGGCAACCCCTTTCACAACCTGATGGACCATGTGCGTGCCGCGCGCCCGCACCAAGTGACCTTTGTGCCCGACAGCGAAGGCCAGTTCACCAGCGACCACGGCTGGACCTTTCCGCAGGACGCCGAGCGCCTGAAACCCCTGATTGACGAATGCCGGGCGCTGGGTTTGCGGGTGAGCCTGTTCATGGACCCCATCCCCGCACAAATGGCTGCTGCCCGCGCCGCGGGGGCTGACCGGGTGGAGTTGTACACCGAGCCTTATGCCGCCAGTTTTGGCACCCCCGACCACGCCACTCAATTGCAGCGCTACGCCGATGCGGCTGTGGCGGCCACGCAGGCTGGCCTCGGAGTGAATGCCGGGCACGAC
>NZ_CAMDLM010000046.1 GCF_945901735.1 Limnohabitans sp. Rim8 | reverse complement strand
ATCAGCGCCAGGTCTTGCGCCAGGTTTTGCAGCTTGCCCGCCGCAATCGCTTCGCCCGCGATGCCCACCACAAAGGTCTTGCCCCGGTGCATGTGGATGTAAGGCGCCACCGACCGGAACCAGGGCACGAAGGTGAAATTGAAAACTGTGGACATGGGCTGTGGGGCGTTTTGTGCGGTCAATGCTGGGGGCTGGGATAATCTCGACTGTTCTTGCATTGATTTTCACAGAAGTTTTCGCCTTGTCCGACTCCCCCCTCCAAATCGATTTTCCCGAAGGTCTGCCGGTCTCGGCCCGCCGTGACGACATCATGGCCGCCATGGACCAGCACCAGGTCATCATCGTGTGCGGCGAAACCGGCTCGGGCAAGACCACGCAGCTGCCCAAAATCGCGCTGATGCTGGGGCGCGGCAAGCTCAACGCCAAGCCCGGCGAACGCGCCCGCATGATCGGCCACACCCAGCCCCGGCGCATTGCGGCCAGCTCGGTGGCCAAGCGCATTGCCGAAGAACTCAAGACCCCGCTGGGCGAGGTGGTGGGTTTCAAGGTGCGGTTTCAAGACCGGTTGAGCAAAAACGCCTCGGTCAAGCTCATGACCGACGGCATTTTGCTGGCCGAAACCCAAACCGACCCGCTGCTGCAGGCCTATGACACGCTCATCATCGACGAGGCGCACGAACGCAGCCTGAACATCGATTTTTTGCTGGGCTACCTGCGCCAGATCCTGCCGCGCCGCCCGGACCTGAAAATCGTCGTCACCTCGGCCACGATCGACGCCGACCGCTTTGCCAAGCACTTTGCCTCGCGCAACGGCCCGGCCCCGGTGATCATGGTCTCGGGCCGCACCTTTCCGGTGGAGCAGCGCTGGCGCCCGTTTGAAGAGACTCGTGACTACGGCCTGAACGAGGCCATGGCCGACGGCGTGGACGAACTCTGGCAAGGCGGGGCAGGGGGCGATATCCTGATCTTTTTGCCGGGCGAGCGCGAGATCCGCGAAGCCGCAGACCACCTGCGCAAGCACCTGGCGCACCAACCGCTGATCCGCAACGCTGAAGTGCTGCCGCTGTTTGCTCGCCTGTCGCAGGCCGAGCAAGACCAGATTTTTGAGGCATCGAATGGCCGCCGCATCGTGCTGGCCACCAACGTGGCCGAAACCTCGCTCACCGTACCGGGCATCCGCTACGTGATCGACGCCGGCACCGCCCGCGTCAAGCGCTACAGCCTGCGCAGCAAGGTCGAGCAACTGATGGTCGAGCCGATCAGCCAGGCCGCAGCCAACCAGCGCGCGGGCCGCTGCGGCCGCGTGGCCAATGGCATTTGCATTCGCCTGTACGACGACAAAGACTTTGCAGGCCGCCCGCGCTTCACCGACCCCGAAATTTTGCGCTCGTCTTTGGCGGGCGTGATCTTGCGCATGAAGTCACTGCACCTGGGCGTGGTGGAAGACTTTCCGTTCATCGAAGCGCCTTCCAAACGCGCCATCACCGACGGTTATCAACTCTTGGCCGAGTTGGGCGCAGTCGATGACGACAACGAGCTGACGCCGATTGGCAAAGAGCTGGCCCGCCTGCCGCTGGACCCCCGCGTAGGCCGAATGATTTTGGAAGCCCGTGGCCGCAACGCATTGGACGAAGTGCTGGTGATCGCCAGCGCCATGAGCGTGCAAGACGTGCGCGACCGCCCCATGGACGCCCAAGCCCAAGCCGACCAGCAACACGCCAAGTTCGACGACGACAAGAGCGAATTCACCGGCTACCTGAAACTGTGGAAATGGATCCACGACGCCCGGGGCGGCCCATCCAAATCAATCGGGGTCAGATCCCAATTAACGCCATCTGGCCAGCCAGGTCAAAACAATCGGGATCTGACCCCAATTCAAGAAGCGCCGCAGCACAAACTCAGCAACCGCCAATACGAGCAACTGCTGCGGCAGAACTTCATCAACATCCGCCGCGTGCGCGAGTGGCGCGACACGCACACCCAGCTGCTCACGGTGGTGGCCGAGCACAAGTGGCGCATCAACACGCAGCCTGCCAGTTACGAGCAGCTGCACCTGTCCATGTTGGCGGGCTTGCTGGGCAACGTGGGCTACAAACTCGAAGACGAAGAGGCCTATCTGGGCGCACGCGGCATCAAATTCCACAAACACCCGGGTGCGCACCTGAGCAAAAAACCGGGCCGCTGGATCGTGGCGGCCGAGCTGGTGGAGACCACGCGCCTGTTTGGCCGGGGCATCGCGGCGATTGAGCCGCCGTGGTTGGAGCAGGTCGGCGTGCATTTGCTCAAGAAACAACTGCTCGACCCGCACTGGGAAAAGAAGTCCGCCGAAGTGGTGGCGCTGGAGCGGGCCACGCTGTATGGCCTGGTGGTCTACAGTGGCCGGCGCACGCCCTACAGCCGGGTTGACCTGCACGGCGCACGCGAGATTTTTATTCGTGAAGCGCTGGTGGGCGACCAGTGGGCAACCCAGCTGCCATTCTTGGCCGCCAACCACAAAATGATCGCCAAGGTCGAAGAGCTGGAACACAAGTCACGGCGTCAAGACGTGCTGGTGGCCGACGAGCTGATCTACGCCTTTTATGACCAGCAATTGCCCGCCGATGTGTGCAGTGGCCGTCTGTTGGAGAACTGGTACCGTCATGAGAGCGCCAAGCAGCCGCGCTTGTTGATGCTGACCCGTGAGGAGCTGATGCGCCACGAAGCGGCAGGCATCACCACGCAGGCCTTCCCCAAACACATCCGCTTAGGCGGCACCGATTGCCAGGCCATGTATCTGCACGAGCCGGGCGACGCCCGCGATGGCGTCACCGTCACGGTGCCTTTGTTTGTGCTGAACCAGGTGAGCGAAGACCGCTGCGAATGGTTGGTGCCCGGTTTGCTCAAAGACAAGATTCAGGCTCTGCTCAAAAGCCTGCCGCAGCGCCCGCGCAGCCGCTTTGTGCCGCTGCCCGAATCGGCCACGCGCTTGGCCGCCGAGCTGTCTGCGCCTGAGCTGTTTGGTGCCGGGTCGCTCACCGACGTGCTGCTCAAAAAAGCCCGCGACGAAACCAGCCTGGACATCAAGCGAGGTGACTTCAAACACGACATGCTCAGCCCGCACCTGTTCATGAACCTGTGCGTGGTGGACGAACACGGCCGCCAAATGGGCATGGGCCGCAACCTGGGCGCGCTCAAAGGCGAGTTGGGTGCCAAAGCGCGTGGCGCGTTCCAGGCGCTGGCGCAACTGAAAGTGGCTTCATCTGTCCTACCCGCGAACGCGGGTATCCATGACCCCCATGGCCACCCGATCAAGTCGGGTGTGACAAAAGAAGATGTCATGGCTGCGAACGCGGGTATCCATGCCCGCACAGGTACAGCACCCGCCAAAGCCACCCCCGCCAAACAAGCCCCCATCGCCCCTCAGCGCTACACCGCCTGGACCTTCGGCGAACTGCCCGAGCTGATGGAAATCAGCAAAGGCGGCCAGACCCTGATTGGCTTCCCGGCGCTGGTGGACGTGCAAGACGCCGTCACCATCGAGGTGTTTGACGAGCCCGATGTGGCCGCCACCAAAAACCGCGCGGGCCTGCGCCGCCTGTTTGCGCTGCAGATCAAAGACGCGCTCAAGTACCTTGAAAAAAACATCCCCGACCTGCAAAAAATGGCCGTGGCCTACATGCCGCTGGGCTCGGCCGATGAGCTGAAAACCCAGATCATCGACGTGGCGCTGGACCGCGCCTTTTTGCAGGGCCCGCTGCCCAACGACGAGCTGACGTTCAAGCGCCGCATCGAAGAGGGCCGGGGGCGCCTCACGCTGATCGCCAACGAAGTGGCCCGCCTGGCGGGCACCATCTTGCTGGAGTTTGGCGCGGCCACCCGCAAGATCAAGGACACCAAAAACGCACCCGAGGCGACGGCCGACTGCACAGCGCAACTGCAACGCCTGGTGCCCAAAAACTTCATGGCCACCACCCCGTGGCCGCAGCTGCAGCACTGCGCCCGCTACCTGAAAGCCATCACCCAGCGCCTGGACAAATACCGCGCCGACCCCGCCCGCGACACCCAGCGCCTGACCGAGCTCAAACCCCAAGAGCAACGCTACTGGCGTCTGGTGGCCGAACGCAAAGGCGCGCAAGACGCCCGCATGCTGGAGTTCCGCTGGCTACTGGAAGAACTGCGCGTGAGCTTCTTCGCGCAAGAGCTGCGCACCCCGCAGCCGGTCAGCATCAAGCGGCTGGAGAAGGCTTGGGGGCAGTTGAATCACTGAGGGCGGCAGTCTTTGCCTAGGCGACTTCTTGCACGAGCCGCTGGAAGAGTTGGCCATGACCCAAGCTGCATTCGCCGAAGCGATTGGGGTATCCGCCATCCTTGGATCTCATTGACTCAGAGGTGATCCCCAAGAACAAGGCTAATGGCCACTGGTGGCCACTTGCAAAGGCGCGCAAGACGCCCGCATGCTGGCGTTCCGCTGGCGAATTGTCTTTGCGCATGTGTGGTTGCGTCAGGGCGATTTCAGCCCGTGTTGCGCAGCCCCGCCGCAATGCCGTTGATGCTGATGTGGATACCGCGTTGCACCCGTTCGTCGGCCAGGCCAGCCCGGTAGCGGCGGATGAGTTCAACCTGCAAATGGTGCAGCGGGTCGATGTAGGGAAAGCGGTGGCGGATCGAGCGGGCCAGGGCGGGGTTGCTGGCCAGGCGGTTTTTCTCACCGGTGATCTGGGCCAGCGCGTCGGCGGTGCGGTGCCACTCGGCCTCGATGGCGGTGAAGATTTTTTTGCGCAAGCGGGCGTCGCTGACCAGTTCGGCATACCTAGAGGCCAGGGCCAAGTCGCTCTTGGCCAGCACCATGTCCATGTTGGACAGCAGGGTGCGGAAAAACGGCCATTGGCGGTACATCTTCTGCAGCAAGGCCAGCGCGGCTTTGCGCTCGGCGGCCTCGCTTTTGTCCAGAAAGGCGGCCACTGCCGAGCCAAAGCCCAGCCAGCCGGGCAGGGTCAGGCGGCACTGGCCCCAGCTGAAGCCCCACGGAATGGCGCGCAGGTCTTCGATTTTTTGCAGGGCCTTGCGTGAGGCGGGGCGTGAGCCGATGTTCAGTTGGGTCAGCTCTTTCAGCGGGGTGGCCCCAAAAAAGTAATCGGTGAAGCCGGGGGTCTCGTACACCAAGGCACGGTAGGCGCCCATGCTGGCCTCGGACAGCTCGGCCGCTGCGTCCAGGAATGCGCGTGTGGCGGGTTTGGTGGGTTGCAGCAGCGTGGCCTCCAAAGTGGCGGCCACCAGGGTTTCGAGGTTGCGGCGGCCGATTTCGGGGTTGGCGTATTTGGAGCCAATCACCTCGCCTTGCTCGGTCAGGCGGATCTGGCCGCGCACGGTACCCGGGGGTTGGGCCAGGATGGCTTGGTAACTGGGGCCACCGCCCCGGCCCACGGTGCCGCCCCGGCCGTGGAACAGGCGCAAGGTGATGCCGTGGCTGCCCTTGAGTTGGTCAAACATTTCGACCAAGGCGATTTCGGCGCGGTACAGCTCCCAGTTGCTGGTAAAGATGCCGCCGTCCTTGTTGCTGTCCGAGTAGCCCAGCATGATGTCTTGTTCGCCGCCCGAGCGCTGGACCAACCCGGCCACACCGGGCAGGGCATAAAAGTCGCGCATGGTGGGCGCGGCGTTGCGCAGGTCTTCGATGGTTTCGAACAGGGGCACGACGATCAGGTCGTTGAGCGCTAGCGCGTCCAGGGTGCCGCGCAGCAGCCCCACTTCTTTTTGCAGCAGCAGCACCTCCAGCAAATCGCTCACGGTTTCGGTGTGGCTGATGATGTAGTGGCGGATGGCCTGCCTGCCGAAGCTGCGCAGCATGCGCTTGGCGGTCTCAAAAATGGCCAGTTCGGAGACCGTGTGGACGGTGTAGTCGGCACCGGGCACACGCAAGGGGCGGGCGTCGTTCAGCAGGCCCAGCAGCAGGGCTTGTTTGGCTTGCTCGTCGAGCTGGCTGTAGTGTTTTTCCACGCGGGCCGCAGTCAGCAATTCGGCCACGACTTCTTCATGCTGGTCGGAGCTTTGGCGCAGGTCCACCGTGGCCAGATGAAAGCCAAACACCTCCACCGCAAGGATCAAGGGGTGAAGGCGCTGGGCGGCCAGGGCTTGGGCGTGGTGGCTGCACAAAGACGCTTCGATGACACGCAAATCGGCCAGGAAGTCTTCGGCGCTGACATAGGGATTTTGTGGTGCCACGGCGTGGCGGGCGGCTTCACCTCCCGTGAACTGCTTCAGCGTGGCGGCCAGGCGGGCGTAAATCCCTGTGAGTGCCCGGCGGTAGGGCTCGTCCTGGCGGTGTTCGTTGGTGTCGGGCGAGCGTTTGGCCAGGGCCAGCATGTCGGGGCCAAAGGACACCAGCATGGCCGACAGCGACAGCTCGCCGCCCAGAGCATGCACCTCGGTCAGGTAGTGGCGCAGCGCCACATCGCTTTGTCGGGTCAGGGCGTGTTCCAGCGTTTGCGCGGTGACGTTGGGGTTGCCGTCGCGGTCACCGCCAATCCACTGGCCCATGCGCAAAAAGCTGGCAATCGGCTGGCCGGGCAGGGCTTGTTCCAGCTCGGCATAGAGTTTGGGGATTTCGCGCAAAAACGTGGCTTCGTAATAGCTCAGCGCGTTTTCGATCTCGTCGGTCACGGTGAGTTTGGTCAAGCGCAGCAAACGGGTTTGCCACAGCTGCATCACACGGGCGCGCATGTGCCACTCGTTGGCGGCCAACTCTTTGGGCGTCAGGGCGTCCTTGGCGGCGTTGACGGCAGCGGCGCGGGCCTTGATGGCGTCGCGTTCGGTCAGCAGGTGGGCAATGTCGCGTTCGGCGTCCAGAATGCTTTGGCGCTGCACTTCTGTCGGATGGGCCGTGAGCACCGGCGAGACATAGCTGGTGGCCAGCATGTCCGAGATGCTTTTGGGCGTGATGCCCGCCCAGCGCAATCTTTGCAAGGCCACATCAATGCTGCCTTCTTGCGTGTGGCCCGCACGCTCGTGGAGGGCGCGGCGGCGGATGTGGTGGCGGTCTTCGGCCAGATTGGCCAAGTGGCTGAAATAAGTGAAGGCGCGGATCACGCTCACAGCGCGGTCGCCCGGCAGGCTTTTGAGCAACTTTTTCAGGGCCTGGTCGGCTTCGTGGTCGGCGTCGCGCCTGAAAGCCACTGAGAGCTTGCGGATTTGCTCGACCAACTCGTAAGCCTCGGGGCCTTCTTGCGTTCGGATCACATCGCCCAGAATGCGGCCCAACAATCGGATGTCTTCCACCAGGGGCCGCTCGCTGTCGCGTTTTTCGCGGGTGCTGCTGGCCGGTTTGGCGGGGGGCAAGGCAGGGTCTGGCGTGGCCTGTTTCATCGGGTGCTGGGGGCTGAGGATGTGAAAGTGCGGGTGCACTGGGTGCGCAGCCGTGTGAAGGGGGGTGTCAATGTCCCTTGACGCCATGCTAGCATCGACGGCAGAGACAAAAATTACTGTTTGATTTCATTTTGATGGGTCAAATTTTTTCAGGAAACCTGCTGTGACTGAGACCACTCCAACCGCCATCGTCATCGCCACCCGTGAGAGCCGGTTGGCTTTGTGGCAAGCCGAACATGTCAAATCCTTGCTGGAGGGCTTGGGCTGCGCGGTCAAGTTGCTGGGCATGACCACCCAGGGCGACCAAATTCTGGACCGCAGCCTGTCCAAGGTCGGTGGCAAAGGCCTGTTTGTCAAGGAGCTCGAAGTGGCGCTGCAAGAGGGCCATGCCGACATCGCGGTGCATTCGCTCAAGGACGTGCCCATGGACATACCCGAGGGCTTTGAGCTGGCCTGCGTGATGGAGCGCGAAGATCCGCGCGACGCCTGGGTCTCGCCGCAATACGCCCGCCTGGAAGATTTGCCCCAGGGTGCGGTGGTCGGCACCTCCAGCCTGCGCCGCACGGTGTTGCTGCGCGCGCTGCGCCCCGACCTGAAAATCGAGCCCCTGCGCGGCAACCTGGACACTCGCCTGCGCAAACTCGACGAAGGCCAGTACGCGGGCATTGTGCTGGCGGCTGCGGGCCTCAAGCGCCTTGAAATGAGCGAGCGGATTCGCCATATTTTTGAAACTGACCAAATGCTGCCCGCCGCTGGGCAGGGCGCATTGGGCATTGAAATCCGCAGCAACAGGGCCGATTTGCGCGCCCTGCTGGCACCGCTGGCCGATGCACCGTCGTGGCGGCGCGTGGCGGCCGAGCGGGCGGTGAGCCGCGCCATGGGCGGCAGTTGCTCCATGCCTTTGGCGGCGCACGCCACCATCGAGGACGGTGGTGTGCTCAAGCTGCAAGCGGCGTGGGGTGACCCGGAGGGTGCGACCACCTTGGTCACGGCCGATGCGCAAGCCAGCACCGATGGCTTGCAAGCCGCCGAGGCACTGGGCCTGAGCGTGGCGCAGGCTTTGCGCGACGGCGGAGCACATTGAAGCGCTGACATGGCGCTGGCGTCTTCAGCTCCTTTGGCCCCTGCCCCTTGGCGGGTGATCGTGACCCGGCCCGAGCGTGAGGCCCGGGCTTGGGCCGAGGCCTTGCAGGCGAGGGGCGTGCTGTGTGAGATCCTGCCCCTGATGGAGATTGCCGCCTTGCCCGAGCCTTCGGCGCTGGCGCAGGCTTGGCAGGCGGTGCCTGATCATTTGGCGGTGATGTTCGTCAGTGCAAATGCCGTGCGTTTTTTCATGGCGACACGGCCTGCGGGCCTGGATTTTTCGGGATGCCGTGCCTGGTCTACCGGCCCGGGCACCCGCGCCGCTTTGCGCGAGACGGGTTGGCCTGAGGGCCTCATCGACTCGCCCGACGTGGGGGCGCCTCAGTTCGATTCGGAGGCCTTGTGGGCTTTGGTGGCTGAGCGAATTCAGGCGGCGGTGGCCGCATCCATTGCCAGGCCCTCCGTGTTGATTGTGCGCGGGGCGGACGCCGGGGGCGAATTGGCTGGACGTGATTGGCTGGCGATACAGCTTCAAGGTGCCGGCGTGCATGTGCTGCAAACGGTGGCCTATTCTCGCCAGGCCCCACAGTTGACGCCTGCGCAGCACAGCCTGGCGTGGCAGGCTGCGCGCGATGGCAGCGCTTGGCTGTTCAGCAGCTCCGAGGCGGCGCAGCACCTTTTGCAGGTCTGCCATGACCTGCCTTTGTCACAGGCGAGGGCGCTGGCCACCCACCCACGCATTGCCCAGCGGCTGCATCAGTCGGGTTGGGGTCAGGTGGATCTGGTGCCTGCGGACGTGGACGCACAAGCTCAGTCGATAAAATCGCTGTCATGACCACTCCGAACAACGCAGATTTTCAAGGCGAACCGAAGGCCCAGCCCGTGCCTGAGTCGGCCACGGCCTTGCCGTCTGCGCCGCACCACCGATGGCTTGTGCCCTTGGCGGGGGCTGTTGCCGTGATCGCCCTGTTGGTGTCGCTGCTGTTGTGGCAAAAGCTTTCGCGCATTCAGGAGCAACTGGCTCGTCAAAGTGCCGACACGGGTTTGCTGGCACTGGAGGCCAAGACCTGGGCAAAGCAGGCGCAGGAAACCGTTCAAGACAGCACCGCTCGCGTCTCGCTTATGGAGGCTCGCCTGTCCGAGGTGGCCTTGCAGCGCACCCAACTGGAAGATTTGATGCAAAGCTTGTCGCGCTCGCGCGATGAAACCTTGGTGGTGGACATCGAGTCTGCCCTGCGCTTCGCGCAGCAGCAAGCCCAGATGACCGGCAGTACCGAGCCTTTGTTGGCGGCCTTGCAGTCGGCCCAAAAACGGGTGCAGCGTGCCGCCCAGCCGCGCCTGATGCCCGTGTCGCGGGCCCTTGAAAATGACCTGGAGCGCCTGAAAAACTTGCCCGCCTTTGACATACCTGGTTTGATGGTCAAACTCGATGATGGGGTGGCCTTGGTGGAGGGTTTGACACTGGCCAACACCGCGCGTGCCTCGCAAAGCCAGATCCGCCAGCAGGACGCCGTCTTGGGCGCGCAAACGCAGCCCACCTGGTGGATGACCCTTCTGACCCGCACGGGCGACCAGATCAAGGGATTGGTGCGGGTCAGCAGTATTGAAGCGCCCGAGGCGGCTTTGATCTCGCCCGAGCAGGCTTTTTTCTTGCGTGAGAACCTCAAACTCAAATTGCTCAATGCCCGCCTGGGTTTGCTGGCGCGGCAAAAAGAGGGCGTGCGCAATGACCTGGGGGCCGCAGCCGTGCTGGTGCGTCGTTATGCTGAGCCCCAATCGCGGCGAACCAGCCAGTTGCTGCAGTTGCTGGAACAAACCAGCGAACAGGTGCGCACGGCCGAGTTGCCGCGCATCGAAGCTACGCTGACAGCGCTGAACACCGCTGCGGCAGGAAGGTAAACCCCATGCGCGCTGCCTTGTGGCTGATTACCTTGTTCGCCTTGGCGGCTGCAGGGGCCTGGTTGGCGGGTAACAACCAGGGGACGGTGACCTTGTTTTTGTTTCCGCATCGGATCGACATTTCACTGAACCTGGCGGTCCTGGTCGTCTTGTCCGTGGTGCTGGTGGTGGTCTTGGCACAGCGTGCTCTTGAAGCCTTTTTGGCGTTGCCTCAACGCGCACAACGCTGGCGGCTGCAGCAAAAAGAGCGGGCCAGCCATGCGGCTTTGCTCGATTCGATGGGCCATTTGATGGCGGGGCGGTACTTGCGGGCACGCAAGGCCGCCGAGCAGACACTGTCCAAAGAAACCCTGTTGCAGGCCTCAGGTGTCGTGCTGGACCATGCGGTGTCTTTGCGCACGCTGGCCCATATCATGGCCGCCGAGGCCAGTCACGCGTTGCAGGACAGGGCCCAAAGGCAGCAGCACCTGGACCGGGCCCTGGCGCAAGCGCAAGCGAGCTCTGGGGCCGAGCGCCAAACCTTGCTCGAGGGCGTGCAGCTGCGCGCTGCCAGGTGGTCGCTCGACGACCGTGATGCCAAGGCCAGTCTGGAGCGACTGCGTACCTTGCCCCCTGCTGTGGGTCGCCGAATGGCGGCCATGCGGCTGCAGCTCAAGGCGGCCCGATTGGCCGGTCAGCCAGCGCAGGCCCTGGAAACCGCCACTTTGCTGGCCAAGCACCGTGCATTTTCTCCGGAGGCCGCCGAAAGTCTGGTGACCCGCCTCATTTTGGAATTGTTGGCCCAGACACATGATCCCGATGCCTTGCTGCGCGTCTGGAAGGGCCTGTCCCCTGGTCAAAGGCTGATGCCTTTGGTGGCGGCCGAGGCGGCCTTGCGTTGGTTGCAGCTCGGCGGCCCTGCCGCTGTGGCCCGAATTTGGCTGCAAGATCTGTGGATGCCCATGCAAGCCTCCCCCCCGGCTTGGTCAGATGCGCAGCTGCTTCGCGTGGTGCAGGCCTTGGAGGCTTGTTTGCCCGACCTGCAAGCCGAGGACGCCTTTGTCTGGTTGTCCCGGTTGGAAAGCGCTCAACAGTCGCGGCCGCGGGCGGCACATCTTCAGTACTTGGCTGGCATGCTGTGCCTGCGCCAGCGCCTGTGGGGTAAGGCCCAAAGCCTGCTGGGTCAGGCCGTTAAAAACCTGCAAACCCCCGTGCTCCAGCGCCAAGCCTGGATCGCCTTGGCCGAATTGGCCGAGCAGCGCCAGGACCCGGTGGAGGCGGCCGCTGCCTGGAAGGCGGCCGCAAGGGTGTCCAGGGACTGAAACGCCAACAGGCAGAAAAAAAACCGGGCCTGAGCCCGGTTTTTTCATGTCGCTTTCGCGCGCTTGGCGCAGATCAGAACGGCACTTGCAGTGTGTTCAGGTCTTTGCGGGTTTCGACCAGCACCAGCGGGCCTTCATTCAACACCACGGCGGGTGGACGTTCGCGTGGCACGCGGATGGCTGTGGGCTCGGCCGCGATGGCGGCTTGCACGGCGGCGACTTTGTCGCTGTCCGAGTTCACCCACACCAGCCCCGAGTTTTGTGCGACTTGCTGCAGACTGTCCAGGGGCAGTGTGTAGCTGGCCACGGCAGGCAAGGCCGCGCTAACGACTTCGGTTGGCGGCGTGCTGGCGGTTTGCGCCGTGCTGGCTGTGGCCACATGGGCTACGGCAGGCGCTGGCGCAGCGGTCACGGGGACTGCTGGGGCTGGTGCCGTGCTCACGGCCTCAACCACCGGCGCTGCCACAGCTTCAACCCCATTGGCTACTTGCGTGACGGCAGCTGCTGCAGTTTCCTGGCTGGCTTGCGGGGCCGCTGCCGACGGGGTGGGTTCCGATGTGGCGGCCGCTTGTTGGGCCCGTTCAAAATAAGAGCGTGGGGCAGGACGGTCATCGGACAGGGCTTGGGCGCTCACGCGGCTGGGCTCGGCGGTGTCTTCGGCTGGGGCTTGCTCGCCAGCTGTGTCCTGACGTGTTTCGCCAGCGCGTTCGCGGCGGTCACGGCCGTAGCGGTCCCGCGAGCGGCGTTCGCGGCGCTCACTGTTTTCGGCAGCGCTGGAGCCTTCGATTGCGGCGTTGGCGTCAGCGTTCTGATCTGAACCCAATGCCGTTTCTGCCGCATTCACATCGGTGGCGTCGCTTGGGCGGCGCTCAGGGCGATCGCCACGCTCACGGCGGCCTTCGCCGCCGCGCTCACCACGTTCGCGGCGACCGTCACGACCTTCGCGTGGGGCGCGCTCTGTGCGCACTTCGCTGCCTTCGCCATTCAACTCGGGCTGGGCATCGCTGCGGCCTTCGCTCAGGCTGTCGGTGCGCTGGCCTTCAACCAGGTTGTCACCGCGTGGGCCCGAGCGCCCATCGCGGCGGCCTTCACGGGCGGGGCGATCACCGTTGGGGCGCTCGCTGCGCTCGCCACGCTCCGTGCGTTCAGCACGCTCTGAGCGCTCACCGCGTTCGGCACGAGGAGGGCGGGCTTCGCCTTCACGACCTTCGATTCGGCCTTCACCACGGCGACCACCTTCACGGGGGGCGCGGACTTCACCAGCCGCGCCTTCGCTGCGTTCGCCACGGCGGCCGTCGCGACCACCACGGCGGCCATCACGGCCTGATTCGCGGCCACCCTCACGACCACCTTCACGGCGACCTTCGCGGGCTTTTTCTTCTTGCTTGACCGCAGGTGCGGCCACGGGCTCGGCACCAGTGCCGCCGAACAGGTTTTTCAACCAACCAAAAAAGCCACCCGAAGCGGCGGCTGCCGGTGCTGCAACAGGGACTGCGGCGGCGGCTTTTGCCTCCGGCTTGGCCGCAGCCATGGGGGCCTCGGGCTTGGGAGGAGCCATGGGGGCAGGGGCGTCAGGCAGGACGCCCTTGATGACTGGCGTTTGCTTGTTGGTGGGCTCTTGCGAACGGCGCGTCACGGTGGTCGCGTCTTCGATTTCTTCGGCCATCTTGTAGCTGGCTTCAATGCGGTCCAAGCGTGGATCGTCGTGCTTCAGGCGCTCCAGTTTGTAGTGGGGTGTCTCCAGTGATTTGTTGGGCACCAGCAGCACGTTGATGCGTTGCTGCAATTCGATCTTGGCAATCTCGGAGCGCTTTTCGTTCAGCAAGAAGGAGGCCACTTCAACCGGCACTTGGGCGTGCACAGCGGCGCTGTTGTCCTTCATGGACTCTTCCTGGATGATGCGAAGGATCTGCAAGGCCGAGCTCTCGGTGTCCCGGATGTGGCCCGCACCGCCGCAGCGTGGGCATGGGATGGACGCGCCTTCAGACAAGGCCGGTTTCAGGCGCTGGCGGCTCATTTCCAGCAGGCCGAATTTGCTGATCGAGCCGAACTGCACGCGGGCGCGGTCCTGGCGCAGCGCGTCGCGCAGGCGGTTTTCCACTTCGCGGCGGTTCTTGGCCTCTTCCATGTCGATGAAGTCGATCACGATCAGACCGCCCAAATCGCGCAGACGCATCTGGCGTGCTACTTCGTCGGCGGCTTCCAGGTTGGTGCGGGTGGCGGTTTCCTCGATGTCGCCGCCCTTGATGGCGCGCGCCGAGTTCACGTCCACCGAGACCAAGGCTTCGGTGTGGTCGATCACGATGGCACCGCCCGAAGGCAGTTGCACGGTGCGGGCATAGGCCGATTCGATCTGGTGCTCGATCTGGAAGCGGCTGAACAGCGGCGCGTCGTCGCGGTAGCGCTTCACGCGGGGCGCGAATTCGGGCATGACATGGCTCATGAACTGCTGAGCCTGGTCGTAGATGTCGTCGGTGTCGATCAGGATGTCGCCGATGTCGTTGTTGAAATAGTCACGAATCGCGCGGATCACCAAGCTCGATTCCTGGTAAATCAGGAAAGCGCCTTTGCCTTGGGTGGCACCGTCAATCGCGGTCCACAGCTTGAGCAGGTAGTTCAGGTCCCACTGCAACTCGGGCGCGGAGCGGCCGATGCCTGCGGTGCGGGCGATGATGGACATGCCCTTGGGGTACTCCAGCTGGTCCATCGCCTCTTTGAGTTCGGCGCGGTCATCGCCCTCAATGCGGCGGCTGACGCCACCGCCCCGGGGGTTGTTGGGCATGAGCACCACGTAGCGGCCCGCCAGGCTGACGAAAGTGGTGAGTGCTGCGCCCTTGTTGCCGCGCTCTTCCTTTTCGACCTGCACCAAAAGGGACTGGCCCTCTTTGATGACATCTTGGATGCGGGCTTGGCTGACGGACACGCCTTCAGCAAAGTACTGGCGCGAAATTTCCTTGAAGGGCAAAAAGCCATGACGGTCTTCGCCATAGTCCACAAAGCATGCCTCCAGAGAGGGCTCGACGCGTGTTACCACGGCTTTGTAGATGTTGCCCTTGCGCTGCTCGCGTCCTTCGATTTCTATTTCGTAGTCGAGGAGTTTTTGTCCGTCGACGATGGCCAGGCGGCGCTCTTCAGCTTGCGTGGCGTTGATCAGCATCCGTTTCATGATGCGTTCCTTCTCTTGTCAGCTTGGCTTCGGCGCAGAAAAATGCCTGCGCACGAAAACCTGTTTACACAACCGGCTTCGGGTTCTTGGGAACCACGAAGCCCACGTTGCCTGAACTGACGCCTGAAACGAAGGGAATTGCCGAAGATGATCGCCATTCAGCTGTGCGTGAGCACAGGAGTGGGGACCGTGGCGCGTGGATGGGGCGAGGCAAAAGGCGTGCACAGATTCATCCACTGCCGGGGGATTTCCCCGGTGTCTAAGACAAACTGCCGGGCACCCAGCATGACGATGGGGCATGGCTTCGTGAGCCGTTCCAAGTACATCAGCAAAGTTCCGAACAACACAACCATCTCGCTTTGATCCGCCCAGCAGCCCATTGGGCTGCTGAACTTGGGGTATTCCGTATCTGGGTTTTCAGGGCGTCGGCTCAACCTCCGGGGCGTTTTGCCACTGTTGGCGTTGGCCTTCAGTCTGCAAATCGTGCCGGGGATGGCATCGACCATCTGGTTTGGTGCGGTGGGGGTGAACTAAACTCCAGCTTTGCAGGAATTCATTTCCATTTGAATCAACCACTTACAGCCAATTGCCAGTGAATCACATTATAGGGGCCAAGTCCGCTGCTGCGACGCCCGCCGTCAAATGGTTGTTGGTGGATGAAGAGTCGGCCGGTCAACGATTGGACAACTTTTTGATGCGCCACTTGAAAGGCGTGCCCAAAACCCACGTCTACCGCATCATCCGCAGCGGCGAGGTGCGCATCAACAAAGGCCGCGCTTCGGCTGAAACCCGGGTCGAAAACGGCGACGAGGTGCGTCTGCCGCCTGTGCGCGTGTCCGACAAAGTGGTCGAAAAAGCCGAGCGTCCAGCGCCGGGGCGCGAATTTCCGTCTCTTTTTGAAGATGACAGCCTGATGGCCATCGACAAACCAGCCGGGGTGGCGGTTCACGGTGGATCGGGCGTCAGCTTTGGGGTGATCGAGCAATTGCGCCAGGCGCGCCCAGAGGCCAAGCTGCTGGAGTTGGTGCACCGACTGGACCGCGACACCAGTGGCATTTTGCTGGTGGCCAAAAAGCGCAGCGCCTTGAAACATTTGCAAGAACAGTTTCGGGAGCGCGAGACGGGCAAGACCTATTTGGCGTTGGTCAAAGGGGAGTGGCCCTCCAAACTGAAGGTGATCGACCAGCCCTTGCTTAAATTCCTTTTGCCTGATGGTGAACGCCGCGTACGGGTGACCTCGCCCGAAGACCCGGATGGCATGCGTTCGATCACGCTGGTCAAGGTGGCGCAACGCCTGATTAGCGCCACGCTGTTGGAGGTGACCATCAAGACCGGACGCACCCACCAGATCCGGGTGCACCTGGCGTCGCAAGGGCACCCGATCGCGGGCGATGACAAATATGGTGATTTCGAGTGGAATCGTCAGTTGCTCAAGCCCGGGGCCCGTGCGGGCCTCAAACGCATGTTTTTGCACGCCTGGCGCTTGCAGTTCAACCACCCGGTGACGGACGAGCGTGTGGCCTTGCAAGCCGATTTACCCCCCGAACTGAAAGCCTACATCGACCATGCCCCACACCAGACCCCGCCAGTTTGACCTGATCGCTTTCGATTGGGATGGCACGCTTTTCGACTCCACTGCCCTGATCACCCGATGTATTCAGCGCGCCGTGGTGGACGTGGGCGGACAAGAGCCCACCCGCGAAGCCGCTTCCTATGTGATTGGCATGTCGCTCCTGCCTGCGCTGGCCCATGCCGCCCCCGATGTGCCCAAGGACAAATACCCGGCCTTGGGGGAGCGCTACCGCCACCATTACCTGCAGCACCAGCACGACATCAGCCTGTTCGAAGGCGTGCTGGATTTGCTGGACGCCCTCAAAGCCCGGCAGCATTGGCTGACCGTGGCCACCGGCAAAAGTCGCCACGGCCTGAACGAGTCTTTGCAGGCGGTCGAACTGCGCGGCGTGTTTGATGGCTCGCGTACGGCCGACGAGACAGCGGGCAAGCCCAACCCCTTGATGCTGCACGAATTGATGCGCGAATTTGGTGCAGAGCCCGAGCGCACCTTGATGATTGGCGACACCACGCATGACCTGCAAATGGCGCTGAATGCCGGTTGTGCCAGCGTGGCCGTGAGTTATGGGGCGCACGAACCCGAGGCCTTTCATGTGCTCCAGCCGCGCCATGTGGCGCACAGCGTGCGCGAATTGCACGACTGGTTGTTGCAACACGCTTGAAACAAGGACCGCTGATGGAGCCCATGGTCCCTTTGTGCAACAGCGCCGACCTGGTCAACGGTGGACGGGCTGTGCCTTTTGACATCGTGTACGCCGGGCAGACTTGCCGGGCCTTTGCCATCCGATACCAAGACCAGGTGCATGGCTACCTGAACCGCTGCACCCATGTGGCCATGGAGATGGATGTCCAGCCGGACCGTTTTTTTGACAACACAGGTCGGTGGTTGATGTGCGCCACGCATGGCGCCGCGTACCAGCCCGATACCGGCGCTTGTTCTGGCGGGCCTTGTCGTGGTGGCTTGGTCAAAATAGACCTTTCAGAACGTGACGGCGTGGTTCACTGGCATACTG
>NZ_CAMDLM010000045.1 GCF_945901735.1 Limnohabitans sp. Rim8 | reverse complement strand
AGGTGGCGGTGCTCGGGCAAACCGCCACCCTGACCCTGGCCACTGCGGTCCTGGTGGGGGAAACCGTCACGCTGGCCTACACCGACCCGTCAAGCGCCAACGACGCCAACGCGCTGCAAGACCTGGTGGGCAACGACGCCGTGTCGCTGCCTGCGCAGGCCGTGGTCAATGCCACGGTGTCAGACACCACCGGTCCTGTGCTGAGCTCCTCGACCCCGGCCGCCATGGCCACCGGCGTGGCGCCCACAGCCAACGTGGTGATGAACTTCAACGAGCCGTTGGTCAAGGGCAGCGGCACCATCACCATCCGCCACCAGATCAACGGCCTGGTGCTTGAGACCCTGGACGTCACCTCCGACCGGGTCACCGTCTCGGGCAGCAGCGTCACCATAGACCCTGTGAAAACACTGGCGCTGGGCAAAGGCTACGCCGTGGAGATCTCAGCCGGTGCCATTGAAGACGCCAAGGGCAACGACCATGCGGGCTTGGTAGGCGCGGATGCGCTGAAATTCACGGTGACGGCTGGCACACCGGTGTTTGTCAGCGAGATCCACTATGACAACGTGGGAAATGACAGCGGGGAGGGTGTAAGCATCTTCGGGCCTGCGGGGACCAACTTGGCGGGCTGGAGCGTGGTGCCTTACAACGGCTCGAACGGCCAGAGCTACACACCCCTGGGCAGCCTCAGTGGCACCATCGACAACGAGAATAACTCTGGATTTGGCGAATTGACTTTCGCCATCACGGGCCTGCAAAACGGTGCCCCGGATGCCATCGCACTCGTCAATGCCTCTAACCAAGTCGTGCAGTTCCTCAGCTACGAAGGCAGCTTCGCGGCGACCAATGGGCCGGCCATCGGCCTGACCAGCACCGACATCGGTGTCAGCCAATCGGGCACGGAGGCCGCTGGCCTGACGCTGCAAATCGGGGGCACCGGCACCCTGTATGAGCAACTGGCCTGGGCTGCGCCATCCGCGGGCTCACAGGGCACCATCAACACCGGCCACACCTTACCGGCCGTGCCCAGCAGCACGCTGGGCGTGGGCGACCTGGTCTTCCTGGGCGCCAACGGCGATGCGACCGATGCTTTCGCCTTTGCAATTCTCAAAGACATCGCTAAAGACACCAAGATTGGTTTTACGGACCGGGACTACAGCGAAGCGAACGGCATGCCGGCCTCCGGAGAGTCAGCTTTCATCTGGACAGCCGACACAAACTACGCGGCCGGCACCATCGTGACGATTCAGCCCGACGCGGCCAGCGGACCGCTGGCGGACAAAGGCACGGCACTCGGCGCTAAGGGCGGCTTGAGCGCTTCAGGCGAGACGGTTTATGCCTTCCTCGGTGATATCGCTGCGCTGGCCAATGGTTCGGCAGGCGGCGTGACCGTAACCCAGTTGCTCGCCTCACTCAACGTGGGCGGCGCCGCTGCAGGCGATGTGCCGGCTTCTATCGGCGCCACCTCGGTGAGCCTGAGCTTGGACAACGCGCGCTATTCGGGCGGTTACGACTTCAATGACCTGCCTGCCTTCTTACTCGCCGCCGACAACCCTGCCAACTGGCAGACCAGCGATACCTTGGCATTTGCCTTGGTCAACAACAGCTTGTTCCCTGTCTAAAAAGCGTGTCACGCCAGCTTGACTGCGCTTGAGCGCAGCCAAGCTGGCAGGGCTTGAACAGGTGCGCAGGCCGGTGGCGGGGCTTGCCTGCCACCCTATCAAAAGGCCAAATGCGTCAAATTCAGGCCCAAAAGCACCGGGTCAGCGCCCTGTGGGCGAAGTTGCCAAGACAGCGCCACGCCTTGCCACCACAGGCCTTGATTGGGCATCAGTGGCTGGGCCTCATCGCCGCCTATCTGCCACTGGCCTTGCAGCGCCATGAACAGGCCCTGGCTGTGGGCTGGCCAGTCAAAGGCGCTGCGCACAACTTGCACTTGGGCGCGGCACACGGAGCGGCGCGTCAGGACGTTGAACACTTGGCAAGCCCCATCCAGCAAATGGCCTTGAATGGCCAAATCTCCAGAAAACGCAAAGGGCGACAGCGGCGTACTCAAGCGATGCTGAACTTGGCCCCCCTCGCTGCGCAACTGCACCCCCACACCGTCGATCAAGGTGATCACCCTGTCAATGCCGGGAAAGGCGGAAAAAGGCCCATCGCTGTCAATTTGAGCAACGCTCACACGCCAATCAAAATCATCCAAGCTGGCGCCCGCGGGTTGCCAAAGCACTTCGCGGGTCAGGCCACCGCCGTTTTTCCAAGGCGTTGCAGGCAGGTCTTGCAGGTCAAATCGGTGCCGTGTCATGGGGATAAAAGAATCGTCAAATGGCCCCCATTGTGGCGGATGAACGCGCTACCACCCCTAGGCCTTGTGGCCCATTTTGCCCAGTCGTTTGAACGTGCTCAGAAAAACGAGGGCATGGCCACATCGGCTGGGCGACAAAAAAACCACGAGCTCTTTCGAAACGCGCGGGTCTAACAACTTTACGCTCAATGGAGCCGACTTTCGGGTGGCTTGAGCCAATTGCTCTCGCACTTGGATTGCGTGCATTGTGAAAGGCTTTCGCAGAAAAAAATGCTGGTACTCGGCCATCGGGTGCAACCGATTGACTGCCTGCTTTTGCAAAGGCCGGGTGAATCAGTCGTTTGGCCTGCGCAGAACGGGCACAAAAGCGGGAGCGCCTCTTAGATGCGGGCGATGAGCAGCGCCCACAGGATGTGCGCCGGGCGTTTGGGCTGCTCGGCATTGGGTTAGCAGGGAACGCCTGAGCCACCACGCCCATGGGATCCCCTGTTCTGTTTCCTACGTGACCGATGTACACAACAAAGAGTGGGAACTTTCCTTGACAAAGGGAAAAACCGTCATGGATGTGTCTTACCAGTCCAAACCCAGCAGCTTTTACGGTCTGAGGTAACGCGCGTCGGCCATCCTAAACGGTCAAGGCACGTTCATGGTTTGGACCGGGAATTGGCAAAACCATCACGGGGGATGACCGAGTTCGCTCCCTGAGCGGCAGTGTCAATTTCAGGACCACTTTTGATGTCTCCCATCGCCTCAACGAAAAGACCAAGTTGGGCATAGGTTTGATGCACATCAGCAATGGCGGCTACGAAGATCCGAACCACGGTCTAGAAGCGCTTCGATTCACCTTGGGTCGCGATTTTTAACCTGCGTCAAAGTTGCTTGCGCCCCGGATCGCCGCATTCGGCGAAAAAAGCCCTTCAAGCCGTGCGTCTTGAGGGGCTTTTCCAAAACCACAGTGACCGAACAGTGGCTTGCAGGCCCACAGATTGGCACTTTGCTCGCGTTGCCCCTCAGTGAATCGGGTTTTTCGATCCCATCGGCCGGACCAGCATGCTCACGGCGCTGGCGCTGGGTGCGTCGTCGAGTTTGCTCACATCGGTTGAAAACACATAGCCGCTGCCGCGCACGGTTTTGATCAGGGTGGGGTTTTTGCCGTCGTCCTGCAAACGCAGGCGCAGGCGGCTGATTTGCACGTCCAAAGACCTGTCCAGGGGGCCGAGATCGCGCCCCCGGGTTTGCTCCATCAGCTGTGTGCGGTCCAAGGTCTCGCCCGCATGTTCGGCAAAAAAACGCAACAAATTAAAGTCCATGCTGGTGAGCAAAACGGTTGCGCCTTCGGCATCGGTCAGTTGGCGCTCGAGCAAATCCATGGTGAAACCTGAAAAACACAGAAAACGCGCTTTGTCTGAGGCGTTGCTGAAGTTTGTGCGCCTGTGTACAGCCTTGATGCGGGCCAACAATTCACGCGGGTTGTACGGTTTGGCGATGTAGTCATCTGCACCCAACTCCAATCCGACGATGCGGTCGGTATCGTCCGAGCTGGCGGTCAGCATGATGATCGGTACCTTGGATTGTTGGCGAACGGTTTGGCACAAGGTAAAGCCATCGGTGTCCGGCAGCATCACATCCAGAATCACCAAGCACAGATCATCTTTGTAGAGCTCAAACTCAGCCAAGAAACTGTGGCCGTCATCGGCTGATCGCACTTCATATTGGTATTTTTCTAAGTACGACTTGAGTAATCGCAGGCTCACTTTGTCGTCATCAACGATCAGGATGGTGCGGGACATGGGATTTCAGTTTGGATTCGGAACGTCAGTTGACTGGTTCTGGTGCGACGTAAACCCTGGTGGGGTCCGTAAGTCTGCTTTCTCCCCCAGGTGATTCATGTCGATAGCTGTTGATTTGTAATTTTTCCTTACGTCTTGTTTGAGTCCCTTTTTTGCCTGCATCCATGCTGCCTGAGGGGCGCGCTGATCGGTGTAATGAAATGTTGGCATACGAATTGAGGTGTTTTAGAAAAGTCTATATAAATCAAAGGTTTATAAATTGTTACGGACTTTATTTTCTGTTATTTGTTAACTTTGATTTTACATATCTTAAAGCATAACCTCCGCTTCACTGATGGGTTTTCCCATGTGCCGGTTCTGGCAACGGGATTTAACCCACGTTTCGCAGGGGTTTTGAGATGTCATTTCTGTCCACCGCTACGTTCCTTCCCGCTTCGTCCGTTTCGTGCGTTCGCCGGGTCACTCATTTCATGGGCAATTCCCTGGCCTTGCCCGCCCAGTGGGCTTGCATCCTTGTGTTGTGGAGCGGACTGTCCTGGGGGCAAGAAATTCCTTGGCATTTGGGGCGCGTCGGTGGTGCGCAGGCGGCACCCTCGGCCATCAACACCGCCACTAATCAACCCGGACCGCATCGCATTGTGGTGGCGGTGATTGACAGTGGCGTGATTGCCAGCCATCCCAGCTTAGAAGGCCAGTTGCTGCCCGGTTACGACATGGTTTCAGGACGCAACAATTTGCGCAACAGCCGTTCCGGTAATTTCAACCCCGATGAGCGGAATGTCCAGTGTGGCGAACGCTTGCTCTCTGCTTCATTTCGCGTTCATGGCACCGAGGTCGCCAGCCTGATCGCCGGCAACGGGGTGGGGGGTGTTTGGGGCGTGAATCCCGCTGCCAAAATTGTGCCTGTGCGGTTGTTTGGCGCCTGCGCCACCTCACGCCAAGACTTGCTGGACGCCATTGCCTGGGCTGCAGGTTTGCCGGTCAAGGACGTGCCAGACAACCCCCATCCAGCGCGCATCATCAATTTGAGCTTGTCCGGTGGTTATGCCTCGTGCGGCGCTGATTTACAGCGATTGATCAGCCGCGTGTTGGAGCAAAACATCTTTGTGGTGGCCGCTGCAGGCAATAACTTCCATAAATCCTTGCAAGAGCCTGCCAATTGCAAAGGCGTGATTTCGGTCGGTGCGCTGGATGCAAACAACCACATCGCGCCTTATTCAGCTCTGGACCCGCGCACGGTGGTGTATGCGCCAGGCGGCGGGCCAGCTTTGTCAGGCCATGGTGAATGGTCGGTGAACAAACTCAAAGTGGCCAGTTACGAACCTAATTTTTTTGGCCAAGACCGCCCCTCATCGCAACACCGCGGGGTCGGTACCAGTTACGCCGCGCCCATCGTGGCGGGTTTTATTTCGCTTTGGTTGTCGCACCATCCGAGCAAAACACAGGCCGATTTTATGAATGAAATACACCAGTTTTCTCGCCAGGTCGAGCCTGTGGCTGCCTGCGCCAGCTGTGTGCCGCGCGGGCTGGCCGGTCTGCCAGTCATGAAGGGCTCATGACGGATAGGAAATCCAACCGCACGATCACCCTTGTTGAATTTTTTGGTTTATGAAAACCTGCTCATTTGGATCTGCGTGGCTACTTATAAAGGGCCAACTGACCGAGATTTTTAGCTAAACGCATTTTGGGCGGCGACAAGCGCAGCCCTGCCTCTCAGCGTTGACCAAACCGCTGTTGTCTTCCCTTACCAACTGCACAGCGAGCGGTTGGGCAGAATGCAAACGGCCCTGAGTCAGCCGTTTGCCGGTCACGAGGCCCTGCGCCCGAAGTCGCAGCGCTTTCAGTCTGTCTTGAACGACTTGACCCCCAAAGGGCGGGCGCAGTTTCTGGACCACCCAGGACAAAGTCTTGCTTGGTCAACAGCGTTTGCGGCCTGTCATTTGGGCGTCGCACACCTACGCTAAAAAGGCAAAGTGAACAGCAAAAACCTTTCAGCGCTTGACATGGATTTCGTGCCCACGCCTTGGCACGGCCAGATCGCCCTGTCTTCCTGCCCTGGAAGGGGTGATTCCGCGGCTGCACCCGAGGAAATTTTGGTCGCAGACGTCGAGCATTTGAAACAGCAGGGTATTCGCACCGTGGTGAGTTTGCTTGAAACCGCTGAACTCGAGCGACTAGGTGCCAAAAGCCTTTCGCACCATTTGGGACTGCACGGCATCACTTGGCACCAACTGCCCGTGGTGGATTTTGGCGTTCCCACCTTGGCGGTCACAGCCCAATGGCGTCGCTTGATACCAGCCTTGACCCAAACCCTGCAATCAGGCCCAGTCTTGGTGCATTGCGCGCACGGCAAGGGCCGATCAGGGACCTTGGTCGCTACACTTTTCAAGACTTGGGGTTGGACCACTGACGAGGCCGTGAAGCATGTCCGAAAGCACCGCCCCGGCGCGATTGAAACCCTCAAGCAAGAGGCTTACGTGCAAGCCTTTGAGTTGCCTCGATAAGCCTGAGCGAGCAGACATGCATCTGCCTCAAAGGTGATGATTGTCCATCAATGCTGGGACTGACCAATCACCTTGAAACGCAGTTTTGAGCAGAGCCAATCGATGGCCGAGACGGTCACCAAAATCATCAAAATGACAAATGAAACTTGCTGGAACTCCAGCGTGCGAATTTGCTCTGACAAAATGAGCCCGATGCCGCCCGCGCCCACAATGCCGATGATGGTGGCACTTCGGGTGTTGGATTCAAAGTAATACAACACTTGGCTCAAGAACACAGGCAAGACTTGCGGAACGATGCCAAAGCGAATCTGCTGAATACGGCTGCCACCTGTGGATGTGATGCCTTCCACCGGTTTGCGATCAGCGGCCTCAATGGCTTCGGAGAACAACTTGCCAAAGGAACCCAGGTCGGAGCAAATGATGGCCAACACACCGGCAAATGGACCCAAACCCACCACATTGATCCAGAGCAAGGCCCAGATCAGCGTGTCCACGCCGCGCAAAGTGTCAAAGGTACGGCGTGCCAAAAAGTGCATCACGAGGTTGATTCTGGTGTTGCGGGCCGCCAATGAGGCCAGTGGAAAAGCCAATATCGCCGAAATCAATGTTCCCAAAAACGCAATGGCCACGGTCTCAGCCATGGCGTGCAGGTAACGCAGCAAAGTCGGGCCCCAACCGGGGTCCGGTGGGAACATCAGGCGGGTGACGTCGAACAGTTTCGAGACACCACTGAAGATCCGCGCGAGGCTGAAATCCAGGCGATAAAAACTCAAAATCAACAAGACCAGCATCGTCACCAGCAACGTGATGGTGATCACGCGGCGACGGGTCACCATGCGGAAATGCTGGGGGTATTTGGTGATTTGGGCGTCCGAGGTCATGCTTTGCTTTCGGGGCCCGAGCCGATCAATTGGTGGCGCAGTTTGTCTGTCAAGCTGTCGATCACCACCACGGTGAGGATGATCAAAATCAAAAGCGCACTGACATCTGCGTAATAAAATTTACGTATGGCCGAAATCAAGGTTTCGCCAATGCCGCCTGCACCCACAAAACCCAAAACGGCGGCTCCCCGCACGTTGATTTCAAAGCGCAGCAGGGCGTAGCTGGCAAAGTTGGACATGACTTGAGGCAGCACCGCAAACCGGATTTTTTGAACCCAATTGGCACCCGTGGCCACCACACCGTGGATGGGTTTCATGTCGATGTTTTCGACCACTTCGGCAAATAATTTACCCAAAGCACCCATGGTGTGGATGGCGATCGCCAAAACGCCGGCCATGGGCCCCAAGCCGAAAGCCACCACAAAAATCAATGCAAACACCAATTCCGGAACGGTTCTGCAAAACTCCATGAAGCGTCGAGTGACAAAAACCAAGGCCTCCGAGTGGGTCACGTTTTTGCTGGCCGTGAAGCAAAACAAGACGGCACCCAATGTACCTAAAAGCGTGCCTACGTAGGCCATCATCAAGGTCTCACCCAGCAACGCCATCCACTTGTTCAGACCCCAAAACCATTCAAACGGGTCGCGTATCACCGCTTGCCCGGATTCCAAATAAAAAATGCGGCCAATGTAGCTGGTGAAGTTGCCGATGTTGTCGTAAAACTTCACCAAGTCCACCTCGGCCATCCATGCGGCCAACATCGAGAGCAACAAAACCATGGCCACACCGCTTCCGAATTGCTGGCGACGCCGAAGGGTCGACAGCTTGTAGGCCTGCAACAAGGCGTTGTGTTCGGGGTGATTGACCATGGTGAGTGCTGGGGTGGCAGGAATTACTTCTTGCGCAGGTTGTCCACAAACTTGTTCATGGCCACTACAGGCTCAAACTCAGCGTGGGTCACTTTGACGAAGGGTTCGTTTTTGCCGTCAGACAGCTTGTCAAAAGCAGTCTTGTTTTTCACATGGGCTTGCAAGAAGGCTTGCTCGATTTTGACTTTCAGATCGGCTGGCAAGCTGTCCAAGTAAGCCACTGGCGAAGCGGGGATCAGGTCCGACTTGAAGATTATGCGGAAATCGTTTTTCTTGACCATGCCCTTGGTGACCATGCGCATGAGTTCAGAGTCTTCTTCGTTGTTCCACCAGTTCGCGGCGGCATCCACAGTGCCTTGGTTCAGGGCCATCACGGCATTCACATGGCTGCCGGTGTAGACCACTTTGCCGAAATAGTTGTCTGGGTTGATGCCCATTTTGTCCAAGGCGAAACGTGGCACCACGTTGCCCGATGTGGAGTTGGGGTCGACCAGACCGAAGTTTTTGCCCTTCAGGTCTTCGATCTTTTTGTAGGCCGAATCGGCTTTCACATACACCACGGCGTAATAACCGCGCACGCCACCTTTGGCTGTTTCGGTGACAAAGGGGGTGATGTTGGCACCGGTCATGCGGGCACGGGCGTAGGCGGTCGGGCCGTAGTAACCAATGTGGATCTGACCGGCACGTTGGCCTTCGATCACGGCAGCGTAGTCAGCGGCCACGCGCAAGGTCACTTTCACGCCAGTTTCTTTGGACAGGTATTCCAAAAAGTCTTTGTAACGGTCGGCCACCATAGAGGCGTTTTCAGCGGGGACAACGGCGAACACCAGCTCTTTGGGAGCGGCTGTTTGGGCTTGAGCGCCCGTGGCGAGCACTGCAGCAGCAATGGCGATCAGGTTGCGACGGTTCAACATGGATAGTCCTTCAGATGAAAAAATGCCATAAATGGCGTGGGGAGGAAAAAAAGGGGGAAGCTCAGGCGTGGACCAGCATCTCAACGCTGGCCATGTCGGTGTCGCTCACTTGAGAGGCCTCAACGCCATAAAGTTGGCGCACAAAAGGCTCTGTCAGCTGGGCTGGCGCGCCGTCAAAGACCACTTCGCCTGCGGTCAAGCCCACCAAACGGTCACAATATTCGCGAGCGATGTCCAAAGAATGCAGATTGCACAGCACGGTGATACCGTACTCTTGGTTGATGGTTTTGAGGGCGTCCATCACCGCTTTGGTGTTTCGCGGATCAAGAGAGGCGATCGGTTCATCGGCCAAAATGATTTTGGGTTCCTGGATCAGGGCCCGGCAAATGGCCACGCGTTGCTGTTGGCCGCCCGAAAGTTGATCGCAGCGCTTGGCGGCAAACTCGGCCATGTCAAAACGCTCGAGTGCTGCCAAGGCGCGGACTTTGTCTTCGACGGACCACAGTTGCAGCACCGATCTCCATGTGGGAACTGTGGAAAGGCGGCCCATCAAGACATTCGTCAGCACGTCCAAGCGACCCACCAGGTTGAACTGCTGAAAAACCATAGCGCATTGACGACGCCATTCGCGCAAAGGCGCTCCAGTCAAATCTGACACTGACGTCAAATCCATCTTGATGCTGCCGGAGGTGGGGTCTTCCAAGCGGTTGATCATGCGCAACAAGGTGGACTTGCCCGCACCAGAGCGACCGATCACGCCAACAAAACTGCCCGCGGGCACCGAAAGGCTGATGCCATTGACCGCACTGAGGTTCCCGTAACGCTTAACCAAGTGGTCGATATATAACATTTCCAATGCTTTCGGCTGACGCTAAAAGCTCAGATCATGTGTTTTTACTATGTCAAATTGATGAAATTGATCAGGCGTCTTAACTTTGGCGAATGCACCCCTCACAGCCCAAGCCCCGTCTGACCCTTAACCAGACAGCAAGTGTTGCATTGGCTTTCGGAGTGTTCTCCAAGCCCTTACATCTCAGAGGCAGCACATTCCCCGCCATGCTGGCCCTGCGCTGGGCCAACCCATCACAGCGCCACTTGGCGCAGTGACGCCGCGTAATGGTCCAGACCGGGTACAGCCTTGGCGGGCACTTTGGCCAAGTCGTCGTACCGGCGCAGGCGCACCGCTTCTGCCGCAAACGGCTGCAACATGAAAGCTTGGCCTTCGGCCTCGTTGAAAACACCGCCTTGATGCTCCAGGCTGTGCTTGGAGGCCGCTGACAAAGACGCCCAATACGAGGGATCGATCAGGCACAGATAACGCTTGGCATCCACATGCAAGCGGATGGGCTCGAGCACCGCATCGGAGAACAAGCCGCGCAAAAACGGCAGCGCCATGTACTGGTGCAGGTCATCCTGGTCGGTGTTGTTTTCTTTCACACCCAGCCGCTCGGCAGCCAACAAATGACCCAAATCGTGCAGCAAAGAGGCGACCACGGTTTCGGAGGTCTCACCCGCTTGCTCCGCCAAATGGGCACATTGCAAAGCGTGTTCGAGCTGGTTGATGGCTTCCATGCCGTATTGGTTTTGACCACGGCGTTCGAGCAAAGAAACCACTTCAGGCAAAGTCAGGGACATGGGTCAACTCCAAAAAAAACGATTGTTGCAAGGCGTTAAGGCCGGGGTTCACATCACACGCTGGCCTTCTCGCCAGACACTGCGCACCAAGGCATGGCGCTGACCGTTGGGCAGGGACACAAACCGCACCTGGATCAAATCGGCGCGCAAACCCAAGGCAATTTGGCCCCGGTCTGTCAGGCGCGTGGCTCTCGCCGGGTGGTGGCTCACGGTGGCCACGGCTTGCGGCAAGGTCAAGATGCCGTCGTCCACCAAGCGCACCACCGCGCTGAGCATGCTGCCTGGCACATAGTCTGAAGACAAGATGTCCAGCAAGCCCAGCTTGGCCAATTCGGCCGCAGACACATTGCCCGAATGCGATCCACCGCGAACCACATTGGGGCCGCCCATCACGGTCAGCAGGCCCAGCTCGTGCGCGGTGCGCGCGGCCAACACCGTGGTCGGAAACTCGGACATGCTGGCGCCTTCGGCATGGGCTTGCTGCACATGCGCGGCCGTGGTGTCGTCGTGGCTGGCCAGCGCCAGGCCGTGGGTTTTGCAGTAGTCAACAAAATAGGCACGGTGCGGTTGGGCGTAGCGTTCTTGCAACTCAGCGGCACGGATCACTTGGCGATCGAACTTTTCGTCTGACCAGCCTTTTTTGCCAATGTAATAAACACGGGCGACTTCGATGTTTTCCCACTGGCGCTGCCCGGGGGTGTGGTCCATCAAGGAAATCAGTGACAAACGTGGGTGTGCATGAAATGGCTCGAACAAGTCGATGGTGTTGGACGCTGGCAGCTCGCAGCGCACATGCAGGTGGTGGTCTGCGCGCAGCAGGTTTTCACGTGTGCACAGGTCCAGCGTTTCGAGCACGGTTTTCCAGTTGCCGCCCCGCACGCTTTCGGGGTCGGTGTCGCCCACGCCCAAAGCGTCAAACACCGTGGTGATGCCCGCGGCAGTCACCTCCGCGTCGTGGGCCAACAGTGCAGGCAAAGGGGCCCATTGCACTTTGGGGCGGGGCATCAGGTGGCGTTCAAAGTTGTCGGTGTGCATTTCGACAAAGCCGGGCATGAGGTGGTCGCCCTCCAAGTCCCAGCCTCCGCTGGTCTGTGCCCCTTGGTCGATGGCAGTGATGCGGCCATCGGCCACGGCCAAGCTGCCGTGCACCACCTCGGTGGGCAAGACCATGTTGGCATTTTTAAAAACGGTCGTACTCAAGTTGCACTCCTGAATTGGGCTACGTCCAAACGGCGCGTGGCCACGGCTGCGCCCACATGGGCGTCGTGGAAAATACCGACCAAAGCCGCCCCGCGCGCCACCGCCTCTTGAATAAGGTCGATCACCGTTTGGGTGTTGGCCGCGTCCAGAGAAGCGGTGGGTTCGTCCAGCAACAAAATGGGCCGGGGTTTGATCATGTTGCGGGCGATGTTGATGCGCTGCTGCTCACCGCCAGAGAAAGTGGCCGGGGGCAAGTGCCAAAGGCCTTCGGGAATGCGCAAGCGCGTCAACCACATGCGGGCTTGCTCGCGGGCAGCTTCTATCGCTGGTGCCTGCTCGGCACCGTCTTCGATCAAGGGCTCGGCCACCACATCCAGCGCCGACACCCGGGGAATGACGCGCAAGAACTGGCTGACATAGCCCATGGTGTCGCGGCGCATGCGCACCAGTTCGCGCGGCGAAGCCTGCGTGAGTTCGAGCAAGCGGCCATCGGCCTGTTGCACCTCGATCTGGCCACTGGTGGCGCGGTAGTTCGCGTACATCAGCTTGAGCAAGGTGCTTTTGCCCATGCCCGATGGGCCATCGAGCACCACACACTCCCCGGCCGACACGCTCATGTCCACCTGGTTCAACACCTGGAGTTCGGCCCCGTTTTGGTGGTGCAGCGTGAAGCGCTTGGACACCTGTTTCATTTGCAGCATCATGGTTTGTTGGGCGGGTTCAAGGTTGCAAGACAGACGACACCAGCAACTGGGTGTAGGGGTGTTGCGGGTCGTCCAGCACCTGGTCGGTCAAACCCGCCTCGACCACGCAGCCGCGCTGCATGACCATCATGCGGTGGGCCAACAAACGGGCCACCGCCAGGTCGTGCGTGACGATGACCACGGCCAATTGCATCTGGCGCGTCAGCTGGCGCAGCATGTCCAGCAAACGCGCTTGCACCGACACGTCCAAGCCCGAAGTGGGCTCGTCCATGAACACCAAACGGGGGCTGGTGACCAGGTTGCGGGCAATTTGCAAGCGCTGGCGCATGCCGCCCGAAAACGTGCGGGGCGTATCGTCGATGCGCGCAGCGTCGATTTCTACCCGCGCCAGCCATTCTTGCGCGGTGCTGCGCAGCTGGCCGTAGTGGCGCTCGCCCAAGCCCATCAGGCGCTCGCCCACATTGGCGCCCGCCGAGACGTCCATGCGCAAGCCATCGGCGGCGTTTTGGTGCACGAAGCCCCAATCGGTTCGCCCCAGCAAACGCTGCTGTGCCTGGCTCATGGTGTAGATGTCTTGCAGCTGGCCGTCACGGCCCAAAAACTCCACTTGGCCCACATCGGGGCGGCTGCGGGCAGCAATGGCGTTGAGCAAGGTGGTCTTGCCCGAGCCGGATTCACCGACCACCGCCATGACTTCGCCAGGCCACAACTCAAAGCTGGCATCCTCCAGCGCGACGCGATCGCCATAGCGTTTGCCCACGCCACGCACGCGCAGCAAGGGCACTGAGTTGTCCAAAGTGGGCATGTCAAATCTCGATCAAAAAACTGTAGCCGTGGCGCTCAAAGCCCAGCGACTCGTAAAAAGCGTGGGCGCGCTCGCGCTTTTGGTTGGACGACAGCGCCAACTTGTAGCAACCTGCTTCTTGGGCCAAGGATTTGGCGTGGTCCATCATCAAGGCGCCTACACCTTGGCTGCGGTGCGCCTGATCGACCACCACGTCTTCCACCACCGCCGCAGGCGTGCCGCGGTGGGCCAGCATGTGCATGATGAGCAAGGCATAAGTGCCCAGCACCGGCCCTTGTTCGCCGCCTTTTCCTCCTTCACAGGCCACAAACAAGCGGTAATTCGGGTAGCGCTGGAATTGCTCAAAAATCGCCACGGCCTCTGGCAGTAAAAGCACATCGCCATCGTCCATGTCCGGCTGCGCGTACAAAGCCAGCACCTGGGACAAGTCGTCTTGCGTGGCTTGGCGAATGTGCAGGTTCATGGCTGGTCCTTGACCGCGCCGCCGATCTGGCCCGCCTCGTCTTGACGCGTCTGGCAATAGTCCGAGTCCGAGCACACATGACTGCGGCCCCCGGCGTCGTCGGTGATGATTTCGTCCAAAAACGAGTCTGCCGCGCCGCATTGGGCGCAAACGGCGTGCCATTTCTGGATTTCAAACGGGTGGTCTTCAAAGGCCAGGCTTTCGACCGCGGTGTAGGGCGGCACCGCGTAAATGCGTTTTTCTCGGCCCGCACCAAACAGCTGCAGTGCCGGATTCATGTGCATTTTGGGGTTGTCGAACTTCGGGATTGGCGAGGGCGACATGATGTAACGGTGGTTCACCATGACGGGGTAGTCATAGGTGGTGGCAATGTGGCCAAAGCGCGCAATGTCTTCGTACAGCTTGACATGCATCAGGCCGTATTCGGCCAGGCCATGCAGCGTGCGGGTTTCGGTTTCGCGTGGCTCTAGCCGCTGCATGGGTTCGGGCACAGGCACCTGATACACGATGATTTGGCCTTCGGTCAAAGGCTTTTCCGGGATGCGGTGGCGCGTTTGGATCAGCGTGGCTTCATGGGTGCGGGTGGTGGTGTCCACGCCGGCTGTTCGCTCAAAAAATCGGCGGATGTTCACCGCGTTGACCGTGTCGTCCGAGCCTTGGTCAATGACCTTGAGGACGTCGTTCGGTCCAATGACCGAAGCGGTGACCTGAATGCCGCCGGTACCCCAGCCGTAGGGCAGTGGCATTTCGCGTGAGCCAAACGGCACTTGGTAGCCCGGAATGGCCACAGCCTTCAAGATGGCGCGGCGGATCATGCGCTTGGTGCGCTCGTCCAGGTACGCAAAGTTGACATCGGGCGCGGTGCTGGCGTTTTGCACTTCGGCACTGATCTGCAGGCGGTTCATGGGGCCTCCTGCGGCAGCGCAGGGCTGGCTTGCTGCGCGCGCATTTTGCGCACCAGCTCCAGCTCGGACTGAAAGTCCACGTAATGCGGCAGTTTCAAATGCTGCACAAAGCCCGAGGCCTCCAGGCTGTCGCTGTGCGAGAGCACAAACTCTTGCATTTGCGCAGGCGACTCGATGGCTTCGCCAAGCTCCTCGGCCCGCAAAGCGCGGTCCACCAGGCTCATGGCCATGGCTTTGCGTTCGCTGTGGCCAAAGGCCAGGCCATAACCCCGGGTGAACTGCGGCGGCTCGGTTTTGCTGCCGGCGAACTGGTTGACCATTTCGCACTCGGTGATTTCCATGTCACCGATCGAAATGGCGAAGCCCAGCTCCTCGGGCACCACTTCAACCGCCACTTGGCCCAGGCGCACCTCGCCCACAAAGGGGTGGGTGTGCGCGTAGCCGCGTTGCGTGGAATAGGCCATCGCCAGCAAAAAGCCCTCGTCGCCACGCGCCAGGTTTTGCAAGCGGGTGGCCCGGTCTGCCGGAAAGCGCAAGGGCGACCGGGTCAGGTCCATGGGTGCCGGGTCGTTGTCGGGACAAGGTGTTTTTTCGATCAATCCTTCTTGGTTGAGCAAGTCCACCACGCGGGGCACGGCGGTGGGCACATCGACCAAGCCCTTGGGCGGTTCCTCAATCAGCGTGGTTTGGGCATTGGCCAGCAAACTGAAATCGAGCAAGCGTTGGGTGTAATCGTAGGTGGGGCCCAGCACCTGGCCGCCGGGCAAGTCTTTGAAGGTGGCCGAGATGCGCCGGTCCAGCTGCATGCGCGAAGTGTCCAAGGGGGAGGTGTTGCCCAAACGCGGCAAGGTGGCCCGGTAAGCGCGCAGCAAAAAAATGGCTTCCACCAAATCACCGCTGGCTTGTTTGATGGCCAAGGCGGCAAGCTCGGGGTCGTACACCGAGCCTTCGGTCATGACGCGGTCCACCGACAGTTTGAGCTGTTGGCGAATCTGGTCTACCGTGAGCTCGGGCTGCTGCGGATCGCCACGGCGCTGCTCAGCCAGCAGCTTGTAGCTGTTGAGAATGGCGGTCTCTCCGCCTTTGACGGCCACGTACATCTCAGGCCTCCTGTGAATTCAAAATGCGGGTGGTGCGCGGCAGGCCCACCACCTGGGTGGGTGTGGTCAAGAAGACATCCACACCCTGTGGAAAACGGCCGTGGTTGTCAGCCCACTGGGCTTGAAAGTCAGCCGCCAGTCCCTGCACTTGCAAGGTCTGCTGCGTGGCGATGCCGGGGCCTTGCAGCACCCAACCGGAGGCGCCGGCCTGCAGGCTTTGCACCTCGATCACGCAGGTGGCCGATTGGTCGGGGTAAGCATCGCTGCCTTGGCGCAGCTGGGCCAACGAGGGCCAGTTGGGGTCTTGGCCTTGACCATTGCCTTGATATTGGCCTTGGGCCAGCCAAAGGAACTGCGCTTCATGCGGGTCAGAGACACACAGGCAGCCGGTGTGAAAACGCAACCACGCTGTCGCGTCACTTTGGGCCAGCGATTCAGACATCCAGAGGGTGGTGTCGGCATCCAACAGGCCCAACAGCAAAAGGGCTGCGGCGCCATGGCCGCTCTGGGGCCATTGGGCGTCCATGGGCATGTTCAAGATCTGGCCGGGATGGGACAGCGCCTGCAAGGCCACACGAAACACCGCTTGGCTGCCAAAGGCCTCGCTGTCAAAGCCCGCCACCATCGACTGCATGGATTGCGCATTCATGAGGACTCCTCTTCATCGACGCCCGAGGCTTCACGCGCTACGGTCAGGAAATCCACCTTGGTGGTTTGTGCTTGCGCATGGCGGCGCGTTTGTCCCTCCTGTACATGGGCGCGCAAGGGGGCCAGCAAGCGCTGCTCCAGCACGGACCATTCGGCGGGGATTTGCAGCAAGGCATCGGCCACGGCTGCCAATTGGGCGTGGCGGTGGTTGCGGCCCATCACATAGGCCACGCCCACCGGGGTGTCCTTGAGCGCAGGATCTGGCGTGTTAGCGGCAGCGGGGGCCAAGCGCAGGGCGCAGCGCGTGACCGTCATCTCGCCCAGGTTGAACTTTTCGCCGGCGCCGCCCACGCGGCCTTGCACCATCATCAAGCCGGTTTCAGGCCGACGTAACCATTGGGGTGTGCTTTGGGTGTGGTCTGCCAGACCCTGCTCAAGCAGGGGCAACGGCGCGCGGGCCAGCAAGGCCATCCATTCGGCCCGGGGGTTCGCTGGCGCTGTCGCAGGCTTGTCAAATGATTGCAACATCGGCGTGGCATCCTGCATCTTGTCTATACAACTTCATAATAGCGCCAGTTTAGGTAACCCCTGTGTAGCTTTCATGACAAATCTGGTTTCTTCTTTGACCGCGCCAACTGAGGGCGCAGAACAAGCGTCTGAACGAGACAGCTTCTGGTCTCGCATTGCCCAACAACTGGCCGACGCGATTGGCCAAGGCGTGTACCGGCCCGGAGAGCGCTTGCCCTCGGAACATGCTTTGGCCGAGCAGTTTGGCGTGAACCGCCACACCATCCGCCGTTCGTTGGCCCACTTGGACCAGCGCGGTCTGGTGCACGCCACGCAGGGGCGCGGTACTTTTGTCGAAGCTTTTGCCGTCGATCTGGCCTTGGGCAAACGCAGCCGGCACCGCCAAAGCCTGGCCCAAGCCGGTTTGCGGGGCGGCTTGCAGGTCATGCACGCCCAAGAGGTGGCCGCCAACGCCGATCAGGCCCTGGCCTTGCAAGTGGCCCTGGACAGCCCGTTGCTGTTTTTGCAGGTGCTCGGCGAAGGCGCAGGCCAGCCCTTGCATGTGAGCGAGCGCTACTTTCCTTTGCCCCGGTTTACCGGCCTGGCCGAGATCGTGCAGGCCAGCGGCTCGATCACCACAGGCTTTGCGCAACTGGGCGTGGCCGATTACCAAAGGCAAGAAAGCCGCATCAGCGCCCGCCTGCCCAGCAAAGAGGTGGCCCGATGGCTCAGCCAATCCAGCACACGTCCGGTGATGCTGGTGAGCAGTGTGAATTTGGACCCCCATGGCGTGCCCATCGAATTTTCCATGGCCTGGTTTGCGGGCGACCGCGTGACGTTGACGGTGAAACACGATGAACCTTGAACAAGCTGCGAACCCTTATCGCTGTGCGGTGTACTTTGTCCCCGAGGTGCATGGCGATTGGTGGCACGCGGGCAGCCAATGGCTGGGCCGCTGCGCAGCCAGCGGCGTCACTTACCCGCCACCGGTCATTGACGGGGTGGATGCCACGGTCTTTCAGGCCTGCACCGCCGCCCCCCGGCGCTACGGCTGGCATGCCACCTTGAAAGCGCCCTTTCGCTTGGCCGCTGGGCAAAGCCTTCTCACGGTGCAAAGCGCCCTGCGTGATCTGGCCCACCGCCTGCCCGCGTTTGACATGCCCCCGCTTCAAGTCACCCGCATGGGAAGCTTTTTGGCGCTGGTGCCGCAAGGTGACCTCTCTCAGATCCAGGCCACCGCCGCGGCCTGTGTGACTGAATTGCACCCCTTGGCCGAGGCCCTGAGCGAGGCCGATTTGGCACGTCGGCGCAAAACCCGATTGACGCCAGAACAAAACCGCCTGTTGCTGGCTTGGGGCTACCCCTGGGTGCTGGACGAGTTTCGCTTTCACATGTCTTTGACAGGCCCCTTGAACGATCTGTCCCCTGACGCTCAAAACGCCGTTCAAGCTGCGGCGACAACGCATTTTGAAGGCCTGCCGAACTGCCGCTTTGGCCACTTGGCCTTGTTTGTGGAACCCCAAGCGGGGGCCGATTTTGAGTTGGTCGACACCATGGCCTTGTCCGCATGAACCGGCGCCTGATTTACGTGATGGGGCCTTCGGGCGCGGGCAAAGACAGCGTGCTGGGTTGGTTGCGCGCAAACCTGCCGCCCGGAATACAAGTGCACTGGGCCCAGCGCACCATCACCCGTCCCGCTTCAGCGGGCGGAGAGGCGCACGAAGCAAGTGACGCAGAGGGCTTTGAGCATTTGCGCAGCCAAGGCGCCTTTGCGCTGGCATGGCAAGCCAACGGTTTGCATTACGGCATCAGGCACACCGAGTTGGCGCGTTTGCAACAAGGGCACTGGGTGCTGGTCAACGGCTCGCGCGGCCACTTGCCGCAAGCCTTGCAAAGCCATCCGGGCTTGCAAGTGGTGCACATCACCGCCGACCCCGCGACCCTGGCGCAGCGCCTGACCCAGCGCCAGCGCGAAACGCCCGAAGAAATCCAACAAAGGGTTGCGCGTGCAAGCGCCTTTGCGGTGCCCGAAGGGGCGATTGAGATTTTGAACAATGGCTCCCTTGCAGAAGCTGGACGTGCACTTTTACGCGAAATCGAAAGTTGTGATGCAAAGGATAAGGAACAAGTAAGCCAAACGGCCCCGACGGGCCGTTTTTGACTCAAGTTACCATGGCCGCTCAGGCGGTCACACCCTTCGCGTTCTCCACGTACTCTTCAATTTGGTTGAAGTTCAGGTACTTGTAGATCGCTGCATTGTCTTTGTTCACGATGCCCATGGCTTCGTGGTACTCCGCCACCGTGGGGATGTGGCCCAGCTTGGACGCAATGGCTGCCAACTCGGCACTGGCCAAGAACACGTTGGTGTTCTTGCCCAAGCGGTTGGGGAAGTTGCGGGTGCTGGTAGACAC
>NZ_CAMDLM010000044.1 GCF_945901735.1 Limnohabitans sp. Rim8 | reverse complement strand
ATCTTCTCGCTGTAAGGCCGGGCCGTGCGCATACGCTCCTGCGCTTTGCGCATTTTGGAGACGGAAATCATCTCCATGGCCTTGGTGATCTTCTTGGTGTTTTCCACCGATTTGATCTTGGTGCGTAGTTCCTTGCCCGATGCCATCAGAGGCTCCTTTTGATCAGGTAGAAATTAAGCAAAGCTTTTCTTGAAAGCGGCCACGGCAGTGTGCAATTCGGCTTCCGCCTCTTTGTCCAGTGCTTTGGAGCTTTCGATCTTGGCCAGCAAAGCAGCGCACGAATCTTTCAAGTAAGCGTGCAAGCCGTGCTCGAAAGCCAAGACCTTCTTGACGTCGATGTCGTCCATGAAGCCTTTGTTCACCGCAAACAAGCTGGCACCCATGAGGCTGATGGACAGCGGGCTGTACTGGGCTTGCTTGAGCAATTCCGTCACGCGAGCACCGCGGTCCAGCTGCTTGCGTGTGGACTCGTCCAAATCGGAAGCGAACTGCGCAAAAGCGGCCAATTCACGGTACTGGGCCAAGTCGGTACGGATACCGCCGGACTGGCCTTTGATGACTTTCGTTTGAGCCGAGCTGCCCACGCGAGACACCGAGATACCGGCGTTGATCGCAGGACGGATGCCGGCGTTGAACAAACTGGTTTCCAGGAAAATCTGACCGTCGGTGATCGAAATCACGTTGGTGGGCACGAATGCTGAAACGTCACCGGCTTGGGTTTCAATGATGGGCAAAGCCGTCAAAGAACCTGTCTTGCCCGTCACAGCACCTTTGGTGAAGGCTTCGACGTAATCGGCGTTGACGCGGGCCGCACGCTCAAGCAGACGGCTATGGAGATAGAACACGTCGCCAGGGTAAGCTTCGCGGCCTGGTGGGCGGCGCAGCAACAATGACACTTGACGGTAAGCCACAGCCTGTTTGGACAGGTCGTCATACACGATCAAGGCGTCTTCGCCACGGTCACGGAAATATTCGCCCATGGTGCAACCGGAGTAGGCCGACACGTATTGCATCGCAGCTGATTCGGAGGCGGAAGCGGCCACCACAATGGTGTACTCCATGGCGCCAGCTTGCTCGAGCGCGCGGACCACGTTCTTGATCGAAGAGGCTTTTTGACCAATCGCGACGTAAACGCAGGTCATGTTCTGACCTTTTTGGTTGATGATGGCGTCGATCGCAACGGCGGTTTTGCCGGTTTGACGGTCGCCAATGATCAATTCGCGCTGACCACGGCCCACGGGCACCATGGAGTCGATCGACTTCAGGCCGGTTTGCATCGGCTGGTCCACCGATTTGCGTGCGATCACGCCAGGGGCGACTTTTTCGATCACGTCGGTCATCTTGGCGTTGACTGGGCCTTTGCCGTCAATCGGCTGACCCAGGGCGTTCACCACACGGCCAATCAGTTCGGGACCCACGGGCACTTCCAGAATTCGGCCAGTGCACTTGACCGTGTCGCCTTCGGAGATGTGCTCGTACTCGCCCAAAATCACGGCGCCCACCGAGTCACGCTCGAGGTTCAGGGCCAGACCGAACGTGGCGATGCCATCGGCTGTAGATGGGAATTCAAGCATTTCGCCCTGCATCACATCGGACAAGCCATGGACGCGAACGATACCGTCGGTCACGGACACCACAGTGCCCTGGTTGCGGATATCGGCGCTGGCGGACAGCCCTTCAATGCGGCTCTTGATCAGTTCAGAAATTTCTGCGGAATTGAGTTGCATGACTCTTTCCTACTTTCTTTAAATATGTCCGGTCTCAATCCGCATCAAGCGGTGAGGGCCGATTTCATTTGTTCCAATTGGGCCTTGACAGAGGTATCGAGCACCTCGTCACCCACCACCACGCAGATGCCGCCTATCAAGGAGGCATCAAGCTCGACAGACACATTGAGCTTGCGCGCAAAGCGTTTCTCGAGCGTCGACGACAGGTCGGCCAAGGCCGAAGCGTCAATGGGGAATGGGCTGTAGACCACCGCGTCAGCGGTGCCACTTTGCGCATTCACAAGGGCCCTGTACTGCTGTGCAACGACAGGCAGCGCACTGAGACGGCTGTTTTCGATCACCAGTTGCAGGAAATTCTTGCCAGCCTCGGGCAGTGCTGCGCGCAGCAAGCCAGAGATCAGCTCGAATGCCTGCGCATCGGACACTTTGGGGCTGTCGACAAACTGCTGCAGCTGTGCGTTCTCGGCAATGGCCGCAAGTTCATCAAGCCAAGCGGCCGTGCCAGCAAGATCGGATGCCTGCGCTTTGAAAAGCGCATCGGCATAAGGGCGGGCGATGGTAGCAAGTTCTGCCATGGTCTTCTTTGGCTGGAGCTTCTTACAGCTCGGTCTTGAGGCGGCTCAGCAGATCAGCGTGGACACCGGCGTTGACTTCCTTGCGGAGAATCTGCTCGGCACCCTTGACCGCCAAAGCTGCGACCTGCTCTCGCAGACTTTCGCGCACTTTGACAGCTTGCTGCTCGGCCTCGGCTTTTGCAGCAATGATGATCTTGTTGGCTTCTTCGGTAGCTCGTGCTTTGGCTTCTTCAACAATGCCATTTGCACGGCGCTCGGCATCGGCCAAACGCGATGCGGACTCATTGCGCGACTGGGCCAATTCGGACTCCACACGCGCATTGGCGTTGCTGAGTTCGGCTTTGGCTTTGTCTGCGGCAGCGAGACCGTCAGCGATTTTCAGTGCCCGTTCGTCAAGCGCTTTTGTGATCGGGGGCCACACGAATTTCATCGTGAACCACACCAAAATCGCAAAAACGATCATCTGAATGAACAGCGTAGCGTTAATGTTCACGGTCAGGTCCTTCTTCTAGGGGAAGAGGTGCGTGAATCACTTCAGAATGAAGGGATTGGCGAAAGCGAACAACAACGCAATGGCCACACCGATCAAGAAGGCGGCGTCAATCAAGCCCGCCAACAAAAACATTTTGGTCTGCAGCTCGTTCATCAATTCAGGCTGACGTGCACCGGATTCGAGGAATTTGCCGCCCATCATGCCAATGCCAATGGAGGCACCCAAAGCGCCCAAACCAACGATCAAACCGCAAGCCAATGCCACCAGGCCGAGAATGTTTTCCATGTGAAGCTCCTAAAGTGAGAGGAAAAAAGAAACAATAAACGAAAAAAATGTCATCAATGCGCGTCGTGCGCTTGGCCTGTGTAGACCAGCGTCAACATCATAAAGATGAAAGCTTGCAAAGTGATCACCAAAATGTGGAACAGAGTCCACACCGTGCCGCCAATGATGTGGCCAATGGCCAAACCCACACCGGTTGCTGACAATGCCCAGCCACCACCCATGAGGGCAATCAGCATGAACACCAACTCACCTGCAAACATGTTGCCAAACAGTCGCATGCCATGCGAGACCGTCTTGGCCAAATATTCGATCATCTGCATCAAGAAATTGATGGGGTACAGCGCCCAATGGTCTCCAAAAGGCGCCGAAATGAGCTCATGCACCCAGCCGCCGAGGCCCTTGATCTTGACGTTGTAAAACAAACAAATCAACAACACAGAGCATGACAAACCCAAAGTTGTGGACAAGTCAGCGGTAGGAACCACGCGCATGTAGTCTTTGAAACCCAAAGCAGGACCCACTGCATGCCAAGCACCGGGGAGCAAGTCCACTGGCAGCATGTCCATGGCATTCATCAGAAAAATCCAAACAAAAACCGTCAGCGCCAGCGGTGAAATCAGCTTGCGGCTGTTGGCGTTGCTAATCACCCCTTTGGCTTGGTTTTCGACCATTTCAGATAGCAATTCAACAGCCGCCTGGAAGCGCCCTGGCACGCCCGATGTGGCTTTTCGGGCAGCCGACCACAATACAAAGCAACCCACCACACCCAAAAACACCGACAGAACAACCGAGTCAAGGTTGAACAAACTGAAATCCACAATGCTTGTTTGCTTAACACCTTCAAATGAAAAGTTCATTTGCAAGTGCTGCAAGTGATGCTGGATGTACTCTCCAGCCGTTGGGGCGTGCGCGCCAGCGTTTTCAGCAGCCATAAATCACCAATCAGTTCAAAAAATAGTCGGCTTCGATTTCCGTTGCATATAGCCCAGCGCCATGGCCAGCCAATACACCTTGATCGTCACCACAAAGCCAGCCACCAGGGCGAGCCAGCTTAAATTCGAAATCACTTTTGGCGCTACCAAGAGCAACGCCACGGTCAAGATGATCTTGACCAACTCCCAAAAGAACAAACCCGCCAAGACAAGCTTGGGTTGAATTTGCCGCATTTGCCGACTCAAAGCCCTGATGAAAACCACAGCAGGGATCACAGCCGATGCGCAACCCCAAGCCACCGATGCGGCCAAATGGAATTCGCGGGTGAACAATCCCGTCAACAACACCATCAAAGCACCTATGCCTATTTGCAGGAATAAGACATGCCATGGTGAGGTTTGAGGATGGCTTAACCGCCAAGCCGCCGCCTCTTCAGCCGACAAAGTCTTGAACTCATCATCCGAGACCTCGACAGCATCTTCTTTAACTTGCGGATTGTTTTGCGATGATGCAATTTTGACCATCTCAAATTACAATCAGGTTACAGATCAGACTACGACCACAAAGCATAAAATTATACCTAGAAACCCTTGCGTGCCCGATTTATTTACATCAATCTTTTGACCTTTCAAAAGCCAAGCTCAGTCCCTGCGGCCACAATGACCTCATCCCTTGGCTGAGCATTTCTTTTGTCCACGCGAAATCAATCGGTATTTTTTATGTACGAATGGATTAAATTTTTTCACCTCGCTGCTGCTATCGTTTGGATGGGTGGCATGGCTTTGGTCATTTTGGCGCTGCGCCCCGTGGTCATTGCCCAGATGGCGCCGCCTGAACGCCTGACCCTGATGGCAGGCGTTTTGTCGCGCTTTTTCAACATGGTCTGGTTGTCGGTCGCTCTGATTTTGGCGTCGGGCTTGTGGATGCTGTCCATGACCGACATGAAGCTTGCCCCCCGAGGCTGGCACGCAATGTCGGGGCTGGGTGTCTTGATGTGCCTGATCTTTGCGCACATTTGGTTTGTCCCGTTTCGGCGCCTGAAAGCGGCTGTGGCGTTGTCCGACTGGCCTCCGGCTGGCAAGGCTTTGGGGCAAATTCACCCCATGGTGCTGACCAATTTCGCCTTGGGTTGGTTGGCGGTTTTGGCTGTGGTGGTGTGGCGTTGAGCTGGCGAACCGAACTTCACTCTCCATGATCGCCTCCACCACCCCTCCCAACGGCTCTGATCCGCGCAAAGACAGCCTGATTGAGTACCCTTCAATCTTTCCGATCAAGGTCATGGGTGCCATGGTCGACGGCTTTGCCGAAGCCATGTGCCAACTCGCCCTGCAGTTTGACCCTGGCTTTGACGCCCGCTCCATCGAGTTGCGACCCAGCAAGGGTGGCAACTATTTGGGCGTGACGCTCAACATCACGGCCACCAGCCGCGAGCAACTGGACAACCTGTACCGCGCACTGACCTCGCACCCGATGGTCAAAATCGTGCTTTGATCATGGACACCCGGCTGCTCGGGCGGGTGGAATACCTGCCCACCTACGAGGCCATGCAGGCCTTCACGGCCGCTCGGACAGCTGACACCCCGAATGAACTTTGGCTGTGTGAGCACCCCCCCGTGTTCACCCAAGGGCTAGCGGGCCAATCCGCGCATCTTTTGTTGCCGGGCGACATTCCGGTGGTACAGACCAACCGGGGCGGGCAAGTCACTTTTCATGGCCCTGGCCAGGTCATGGCCTACCCCTTGGTCAACCTTCAGCGCACGGGTTACTACGTGAAGGAGTATGTTTTCAAGCTCGAGGAATCGATCATCCGCACCCTGGGCCACTTTGGCGTCACCGGCCACCGCGTGGCGGGCGCACCGGGCATTTACGTGCGCCTGAACGACCCCTTCAGCCATGCGGCACTGGTGGGCCCAGCCTTGGCCAGCGACCCGTTCAAGGGCCTGGGCAAGATCAGCGCTTTAGGCATCAAGGTCAGCCGCCATTGCACTTACCACGGCGCGGCCCTGAACGTGGCGATGGACCTTCAACCCTTTGAGCGTATCAACCCCTGTGGTTATGCCGGGTTAAAAACCGTGGACCTTTTTACAATCGGTGTCGAAACCACCTGGGACGAAGCTGCACGAGTGCTCGCCCACCAATTGAGCACCCGTTTATGAACCCCTGCCTGCCCCCTCAGCGGCAGCGACCGAAAGACCCGAATGAGCAACACCCCTATCGAGCGCCAAGTGGTCCGCGAAGTCCAACCCCTTGAAAACTACGACCCCATGGCCAAGCAAAAAGCGGCGGCCAAACTCTCACGCATCCCGGTCAAGGTAGCGCCAGCCGAAGTGCTGAAAAAGCCCAACTGGATTCGTGTCAAGGCGGGCTCGCCCACCACGCGCTTTTACGAAATCAAGGACATTCTGCGCGCCAACAAACTGGTGACTGTGTGCGAAGAAGCCAGCTGCCCCAACATCGGTGAATGCTTTGGCAAGGGCACGGCCACCTTCATGGTCATGGGCGACAAGTGCACCCGCCGTTGCCCATTTTGCGACGTGGGCCATGGCCGCCCCGACCCGCTGGATGTGAACGAACCGGACAACCTGGCCAAAACCATCGCCCAGCTCAAGCTGCATTACGTGGTCATCACCAGCGTAGACCGCGATGACCTGCGCGACGGCGGCGCTGGACACTTTGTCGAGTGCATCCGCAAAACCCGCGAACTCTCGCCCAACACCCAGATCGAAGTGCTGGTGCCCGACTTCCGGGGGCGCGACGACCGCGCGCTTGAAATCCTGAAGGCCGCACCGCCCGACGTGATGAACCACAACATGGAAACCGTGCCCCGCCTTTACAAAGAAGCGCGCCCCGGCTCGGACTACCAGTTTTCGCTGAACTTGCTGAAAAAATTCAAGGCGCTGTTTCCGAATGTGCCGACCAAGAGCGGCCTGATGGTGGGCCTGGGCGAGACCGACGAAGAAATTTTGGACGTCATGCGCGACATGCGTGCGCACCACATCGAGATGCTGACCATTGGCCAGTACCTGGCGCCCAGCAACAGCCACCTGCCTGTGCGCCGCTATGTGCACCCCGACACCTTCAAAATGTTCGAGGCCAAGGCCTATGAGATGGGTTTTTCGCATGCGGCGGTGGGCGCGATGGTGCGCAGCAGCTACCATGCAGACCAACAAGCCCACTCGGCGCACTTGAAATTGGCCGACCAAGCCTGAAGCCCCCTTTCTTGATCAGACGCACTTGGACCTTCTACAACATGACCGACGCCAGCACTTACACCCCGCCCTCCGTGTGGACTTGGAACAAGGCCAACGGCGGGCGCTTTGCCAACATCAACCGCCCCATCTCTGGTGCGACGCACGAACAAGACCTGCCGCGCGGCCAACACCCGCTTCAGTTGTATTCGCTGGGCACGCCCAACGGCGTGAAGGTGACGGTCATGCTCGAAGAGTTGCTGGCCTTGGGACACGCAGATGCTGAATATGACGCTTGGCTGATCCGCATTCAAGAAGGCCAACAGTTCAGCAGTGGCTTTGTGGGTGTCAACCCGAACTCCAAGATTCCTGCGCTGCTGGACTGCAGCGGCGAGCAGCCCGTTCGGGTGTTTGAATCGGGCGCGATTTTGCTTTATTTGGCTGAAAAATTTGCTGCCTTGGTACCCACAGATTCTGCGAAACGGGCCGAATGCCTGTCATGGCTGTTCTGGCAAATGGGCAGCGCCCCTTATTTGGGTGGTGGGTTTGGCCATTTTTATGCCTACGCGCCGATCAAAATCGAATACGCCATTGACCGATTTGCCATGGAAGTCAAACGCGAAATGGATGTGCTCGATCGCCGCCTGGCCGAGCACCGTTTCATCGCGGGCGACGACTACACCATCGCCGACATCGCCATCTGGCCGTGGTACGGCGCCCTGGCCAAAGGTCTGCTCTACGGCGCAGGTGAGTTCTTGCAGGTGCAGGAATACACCCATGTTCAGCGCTGGGCCCATGAGCTCGCACAACGCCCAGCCGTACAACGTGGGCGCATGGTCAACCGCGTGATGGGCGCCCCAGAGACACAGCTGCACGAACGCCACGACGCCAGCGATTTCGACACCCGCACGCAAGACAAACTCAACAAGGTTTGAGTTCAAGCATTCCTCAATGTCTTTGAGTTACGCTTGGGCCCGCTGTTTTCAGCGGGCCATGTAACTCGCCGGGTCATCGCTGCCCAACACCTGCTCAGCCCACAGCGCCAGCTTGGCGCAATCCGAACGCAACACCTGTTGCTTGACCGACAGAATTTGCGACGGGTGCATGGAAAAACTGCGCAGGCCCAGACCCAGCAACAAACGGGTCATGGACACGTCACCGGCCATCTCGCCACACACCGAAACGCTTTTGCCCTGCCGATGGCTTTCAGCAATGGTCTCAGCGATCAGGTGCAACACGGCAGGATGCATGGGATCGTACAAATGCGCTACAGACTCGTCAGCGCGGTCAATGGCCAAGGTGTACTGAATCAGGTCATTGGTGCCGATGGACAAAAAGTCAAAATGTTTCAGAAACAAGCGCAAAGACAAAGCTGCTGCCGGGATTTCGATCATGGCACCCAGCCGAACAGGGCCATAGGCCACGCCCCGGCGGTCCAACTCTTGGCGTGCCTGATCGATCAGGGCCAAAGTCTGGCGAATCTCGCTGCCATGCGCCAACATGGGGATCAGTAAATTGACTTGGCCATGCGCTGCAGCACGCAAAATGGCGCGCAATTGGGTCAAAAACATGGCTGGGTCGGCCAAACACCAACGGATGGCCCGCAAACCCAGCGCAGGATTCAAGTGCGACGCCTCATGACGGTTGTCGTCGAGCGGTTTATCGGCCCCCACGTCCACGGATCGGATGGTCACAGGCAGGCCATTCATACCGTCCACGGCGCGGCGGTAAGCCTGGAACTGGGCCTCTTCGTCTGGCAAATGGCCCCGGCGGCCCATGAACAAAAATTCACTGCGAAACAAGCCCACACCCACCGCGCCCGCCGTGAGTGCGGCTACGGTGTCTTCGGGCATCTCAATGTTGGCCAGCAGCTCAATTTTTTGGCCGTCGAGCGTTACGGAAGGGGTATGGCGCAAGCGCGCCAGGCGTTCGCGCTCCAGATTGCCCTGGCGCTGCTTGAATCCGTAATCGGCCAGGATGATGGGTGAAGGGTCCACGATGACCACGCCCACATCCCCGTCGATGATGACCCAATCGTCTTGCTTGACCAGCTGGCTGGCGGTGCGCGTACCCACCACCGCCGGAATGTCCAGGCTGCGTGCCACGATGGCCGTGTGCGAGGTCTTGCCGCCCACATCGGTCACAAAGCCAGTGAACACGCTTTGCTTGAACTGCAGCATATCGGCCGGCGACAAGTCGTGCGCCACCAGCACCAGGGGCACATCGGTGTCGCCCAGTTGCAGCTCTGCCTGGGGCCTCTGGGGTCGCTTGGTTTGAGCCACCAGAGGCCCCGTGCCTTTGAGGCAGTGCAGCACCCGCTCGCCCACTTGCTCCATGTCGGCCTTGCGTTCGCGCAGGTAGGGGTCTTCCATTTCCTCGAACTGTCGCACGATGATTTCCAGCTGACTGGTCAGCGCCCACTCGGCGTTGTACAGACGCGTTTTGATCCACTGCACCACGCCAGAGGTCAATTCTTCGTCTTGCAACAGCATCAGGTGTACGTCCAACAGAGCCGCCAACTCGTGCGGTGCATCTTTGGGCATGTCCAGTTGAAGACGCTTGAGCTCATCGACCACCGCATCGCGGGCCACGCGCAATCGTTGAATTTCAGCGTTGACTTGGTCGGGTACCACAAAATAATGCGCTACATCGACCCGGCTGGAAGCCACCAAAACGGCACGCCCGATGGCGATTCCGCGCGCCACTGGCAGCCCATGGATACTGAAGGTCATGGCTTACTCGCCTTCACCAAACTTGTCGTCGATCAAGGCCAACAGCGCCGTCAAGGCTTCATCTTCTCGATCGCCCAGGGTCTCGACCATGACCTCGCTGCCCATCCCAGCGGCCAACATCATCACGCCCATGATGCTTTTGGCATTGATGAGCCGCTCTCCCTTGCGCATCCAGACATCGCACGGAAAGCTGCCTGCCAATTTGGTCAGCTTGGCCGAGGCACGGGCATGTAGACCCAATTTATTGCTGATGGTCACCGTGGCTTGGGGCATGTCTCTGTCCGGTTTGGTTTTGGGGTGCGGTGCTGCCCACGGGCATCACGCCCTGGGTGCCGCCTGCGTGGGCGCGTGCGGCCAGCGCATCCAGGCTTTCGTGTCGGTAGCACACGCTGCGCAGCAGCATGGGCAAATTGGCACCAGCCACCAGACGCGTGTGCAGCCCATCGCCCAGTTGCTGTGCCACATTGCAGGGCGTGGCACCAAACACATCACTGAGCAGCAACACATCGGGCGTGCCCAGCGCGGCCATGGCTTGGCGCGCGCGGGTCAGGCTGTCTTCGGGCGCGTCATGCGGCAACACGTCCAGCGCCAGCACGCCACTGGCGCAATCAGGAAAGACGTGCAGGGCGCACTCGCGCAAGGCGGTGGCCAGCGGGGCATGGGCAATGATGAGGATGCCGATCATAGAACTTCGATTATCGACGCTGCGCTGGTTTTTTCAGCATGAAGAACACCCATGACGCCACCGATGTGACGCCGAAACAGGCCAGCGCCACCTGGTAGGCCTGCGCATTGCCCAGGCCCAGGCCGCGCCCGGCATCGATGAGCAAGCCGATGCCCCACTGCACCACAAAAATGCCCGCAAAGATCACCAGGTTGTAAGCCGACAAAGCGCGTCCGGCCAAGTGGGACGGGAAAGCCATGCCAACGGCCGGCTGGGCCAGCGACACGAAGGTGCTGCTGACGCAAAACAGCGCCACGCCCACAGCCGCAGCGTCGCCTATGGCAGGGCCAATCACAACCAGGGCCGCGATGACCCCGAAACTCAATGGCAATCCCCAGGCGATCAGGCGCTCGACCGGGATGCCCCTGCGTGCCAGTCCCGGCGTGATCAAGCCCCACAACCAAAAGGTCACCAACATGGCCAAGTTGATGAGGAACAGCCCGTACGCTGCCTCAGACGCCGTCCAACCCGCCACCTGGGTCATCCAAGGTCCCGCCCACAGGGTCTGGATGGCCACCATGCCGCCGTAGATGAAAAAGCCGATCGGCGTCATGCGCCAAAAATAAGCGCTGCGCCAGATTTCGCGGTAAGTGCCATCGTCATCCGGCGGCGTCTGCGAGTTGCCGGCTGTGGGTGTGGCCTTTTGCCACACGGGCACCAACAAGGCGATCAGCAACATGGCGATGGTGATCATCACGCCCAGCATCACAAACAGTGCGCGCCAACCCCAGATGGGCATGAGCCACTGCACTGGCAAAGTGGCCGCCAGCATGCCCAAAGAGCCGGTCATCAGCATCCACGAGTTGGTGCGCAACTGGGTGCTGGCGTCAAACCAGCGCCGGTAGCCCGTGAGCGGGGCCATCAAACAAGCACTCACCCCCATGCCGCACAGCACCCGTGCGGCCAACAGGCCATGAAAACTGTCGGCCCACGAGAAGGCCAGGCAACCGAGCACCGCAAAGCTCAAAAAAGCCAGGATCACTTTTTTCGGCCCGTGCTGGTCCAGCCAGCGCCCCAAGGGCAACTGGGTGAGCGAAAAGCCCAAAAAGTAACCCCCAGCCAGCAGACCCAAGTCCTGCGCGCTCAGGTTGAATTCGTCTGTCAAGGTGGGCGAGAGGGTGGCGGTGATGGCCCGAACCAGGGCCGAGAAAAAATAGGCCAGCGCAAAGGCCAAAAACACTACCACGGCCATGCGGCGCGGCAAGTGGTCGGGATGCGCCAAGGTGGTGCTGATCACGTTGGTGGCGCTCATGGCTGGATACTTTCAAACAAGGTCGTGGACAATTCCACAGAGATTTTGCGGTCATACACCACAGCATGGAGCAGCCGCACGCGCTCGCCTTCAGCCATGGCCCCCCAAACAGCGTCCATGTTGACTGGCTCGCCACTGGGGCGTTGACCTGGGGCTTGCATTCTCAAAGAGGTTGTTAATGGCAGCTGGCCTGGACGCTGCCAAGCCTGCTGCTGCCCAGCCGCCAAAGGCTGGAACACGCGGGCATTGTCCAGAGTGGCTTTTTGCCAGGCGGACATCACCGCGCTGGCATCGGCTCCGGCTGGCAGGACAGTGGTCATCACGGCCACCATGGCCGAGCCGCTCTCGCAGCCCATCACTTGCAAATCCACAGGCATGCCGCCTAGGGGCACTTTGCGCGAGGTGCGGTCGGGTTTGCAGGGCAGTTGGACTTTGAGGGAACTGCCCTCAAAAACCACGTCGCGCCAGTTTTGTGCAGGACTGCAAGCGCTCAAAGTCAGGGCCCCTGCGAGGCTGGCCACCAGGGTCGAGGTAAAGATTTGCATGGGGTGATTATCCTGATCAGCGGCCGCATTGGGTTTTTGGCGACAATGTGCCCCATGAACTCACTCGACGGCATCCGCGTTCTCGACCTTTCCCGCGTTCTGGCGGGCCCCTGGTGTACCCAGACCTTGGCCGACCTGGGGGCTGACGTCATCAAGATTGAGCGACCCGGCACAGGCGATGACACCCGCACTTGGGGTCCCCCCTTTTTGAAAGATGCCCAAGGCCAGGACACCGCTGAAGCCGCCTATTACTTGGGGGCCAACCGCAACAAGCGATCGGTGACCTGCGACATCGCCCAACCCGAGGGCCAAGCCCTGATCCGGGAACTGGTCAAGCATTGCAACGTCTTTGTTGAAAATTTCAAGGTCGGCGACATGGCCCGTTACGGCCTGGACTACACCAGCCTCAAAGCCCTGAACCCCAAGCTGGTGTATTGCAGCGTGACCGGCTTTGGCCAGACCGGACCTTACCGCGAGCGGGCAGGTTACGACTATGCCGTGCAAGGCATCGGCGGCCTCATGAGCGTGACCGGCGAACGGGACGACTTGGGTGGCGGCCCCCAAAAAGTGGGCGTGGCCGTCGCAGACCTGTTCACCGGCATGTACGCCACCGTAGCGATCTTGGCGGCACTGCGCCACGTCGAACGCACCGGCCAAGGCCAGCAAGTGGACATGGCCTTGCTAGACACCCAGGTGGCCATGCTGGCCAATTTGGGATCCAACTACCTCGTCAGTGGGAAAGTGCCGGGCCGCGCTGGCAACGCACACCAAAACATCGTGCCCTACCAAGTGTTCGAAGTCATGGCCCCGACCGGCTCAGCGCCCGACAGCCGCGACCACCTGATTTTGGCGGTGGGCAACGACGGACAGTTTGCCAAATTTTGCACCGTGGCGGGCTGCTCCGAACTGGCGCAAGACGCGCGCTACGCCTTGAACGCCGACCGGGTTCGCCACCGCGACACGCTGGTGCCCCTGCTCGAAGCCATTCTCAAAACCCGCTCCAAGGCCGATTGGTTGGCAGCCCTCGAAGCCGCCAAAGTCCCTTGCGGCGCCATCAATACCTTGAGCGAGGTCTTTGTGGACCCGCAAATCCAGGCCCGAGGCATGGTGCAGGATTGGCTGCACCCCATCAAACCCGATCTGAAACTGGTGGCCAGCCCCATGAAACTCAGCCTCACCCCCGTTCGTCAAGACTTGCCGCCCCCCATGCTGGGGCAGCACACTGCCGAAGTTTTGTCCGAAGTGCTGGGCTGGAACGCTGACAAACTGGGACCTCTGCGCGGCAAAAGGGTGATTTGATGGCCAACGTATTGCTGGTTCACGGGGCTTGGCACGGGGCCTGGTGCTGGCAGCGTGTATTGCCCGGCCTGGTTCGTGCGGGTCACCGCGCCCATGCGGTGACCCTGACCGGGGTGGGCGAGCGCGCCCATCTGCTCCACCCCAGTATCGATCTGGAAACGCACATCACGGACGTGATGGCCGCCATGGACGCCGAAGAAATGGACCCAGTGGTGTTGGTGGTGCACTCGTACGCCGGCATGTTGGGCACGGCCGTGGCCGACCGCAGGCCCGAACGCTTGCGCCACCTGGTTTATCTGGACGCGGTGCTGCCCAAACCCGGCGAGAGCTGGAGCAGCACCCATGCCAGCGGCACCCGAAACGCCCGCATCGCTGCGGCGCAAGCCCACCCTTTGCACGCTTTTCCCGCCCCGGACCCTGCTGTCTTTGGGTTGGGTGACGCCGACCACGCCTGGGTTCAAAGGCGTCAAACCCCGCACCCCGGCGGCCCTTACACCCAAGTGCTCGACTTCGATCCGCAGCGTGTGGCCAGCGTGCCTCGCACCTTCATCAGCTGCACCTCACCGCCTTTGGGCACCATCGACGTCAGCCGCTTGCGCATGGTGGACCCGAAGTTCTGGAATGGCGCCTGGTTGCCTGGCTCGCAAGTGCTGGAAATGCACACCGGCCACGACCCGATGGTCAATGACCCGCAAGGCCTGTTGGCGCTTTTACTGACTCTGATTTGAAGTCAACTCCTGCTTTACTAGCACCTGCGTGACAACAGGGCAGTGTTAGCGGATGACGCTGAATGCTTTGCGCAACGGTACCCTGCTCCAGTGCGTCGGTTCTTGGCGAATTTTTCTTCTCTGATCACGCAATGCAGACTGACCCGTCTTTTGGCTCCGACATGTGTTGACAGATGTCAAGTCGGCCAGCGAGGTACTCAGGCGCAATGCCTCCCAGCTCTGCGGGCATGGCAAACAGATTAAACTTTCAGCCATGAAAACGCTGCTCACTGTGCACAAGAACTTGCGACTTGTGGGTCGCCGTTTGTTTATTTGGAGTGGGATATTGGGCCTGACTTGGGCCCTTTGGGGCTGCTCTGGTGACCGCGCGCCTGAATCCACCTTTGTTTTGCTCGATGGATCCAAGGTCACCTCCAAGCAATTGCAGGGAAAAGTCGCTTTGGTGAATTTCTGGGCCACCAGCTGCACCACCTGTGTGGCCGAGATGCCTGAACTGGTCGCGACTTACAATAAGTTCAAAGACCGCGGCTATGTCACCTTGGCTGTGGCCATGAGCTACGACCCACCCAGCTATGTGGTCAATTTCGCCCAATCGCGACAACTGCCCTTTGGGGTGGCCATTGACAACACGGGCACGGTCGCTCGCGAGTGGGGCGACATCCAACTCACGCCCACCACGTTTCTCGTCAACAAGCAGGGCGAGATTGTCAAACGCTTTGTGGGGACGCCTGACTTTGCAGAGCTGCACAAACTGATTGAAAAACTGCTGGCTGAAACCTGAGCAGCCAGGCCCAAGGGCCCGCTGCACAGGATGCCTTCATCAATCTTTGCGGAAGTTGTCGTGGCAGGCTTTGCATGACGCTGCAGCTGGGCCAAAAGCAGCTTTCAAGGCGTCGATGTTGCCCGCCTTGGCGGCCACATTCAATTTGCCCATTTCTACTTGCATTTTGTCTGCCGCTTCCTTGTACTTGGCGGCTTCTTTCCAGATTTCTGGCTTGGCGCGGGTGTCACCTTTGTCTGTACCCTCGCCAAAGGCGACCCAAGGCAACTTGGACAGCGTCAACGCCACGTCGGCATTTTCGGCAGCGGCTTTGGCGTCATAGGGCATGCGTCCATTGGCCATCGCACCCAATCGGCCAAAATGTGCGGACATCACCGTGAAACTCGCTTTACGGTACTTCACTGCATCCTCCGGCTTGGCAAACTGCGCTTGAGCAGGTAAGGTCACGGCCATCGCCACGGCCAAGCTAAAAAGACCTGACATTGTTTTCATGTTCAACTCCAAATGAGGTATGTGTTGGTCAAAGCGCGATGCTCTGACTGATACTTAGTCTCTCATATTTTGGCTTCACCCGCATCCATGAAAGTCCTTATGTTTCAAGTTCGCATCTGGGATCTGCCCACCCGCCTTTTTCACTGGGGGCTGGTGCTGTGTGTGAGTGGACTGGTCATCACGGGCAATATAGGTGGCAACGCCATGCAGTGGCATTTCCGTTTGGGTTATTGCGTTTTGACACTGTTGCTGTTTCGCGTTGTTTGGGGGGTTGTTGGCGGGTACTGGTCTCGCTGGTCACAGCTTCCCATCAGCCCTTGGCGCGTTTGGGCTTACCTCCAAGGTCGCGACAGGCCCACTCAATTTGCGGGGCACAACCCTTTGGGGTCCTGGTCAGTCGTGGCTTTTCTGCTCTTTTTGTTCTTGCAAGTGGGCACTGGGCTCATCAGTGACGATGAAATCGCCAACATGGGGCCGCTGTCTTCACTGGTTTCCGGCCAATGGGTCGCTCTGGCCACCAGCTGGCACAAAGGATGGGGCAAGACCACCTTGATCCTTTTGGTCTGTATTCATTTGCTGGCCTTGGTCTGGTACCGCTGGCGAAAAAGCCAGGCACTGGTTCCCGCCATGTGGCATGGGGACAAGTCCATGTCTGATCCGGTTGTCCCCTCGGCCGACCATGGCCGCTCCCGTGCCTGGGCCTTGGTGCTGCTGTTGGTTTCGGCCATGGCTGTTTTCGGCATTGTCTCCATGGGCAGTTGAGCCCATGACGGCCATTCACCTGCGGCTACACTGCAGGTTTGGTTTTTTAGTCCAACTTGCTCATGCCAATCGTTCTATTGCAGCATCCGGCCAGTCCTGCTGACTTGGAGTTGACCCGCGCCATCTTTCAGGAATATGCAGACAGCCTGAAAGTGGATTTGTGTTTTCAAGGTTTTGAAAACGAGTTGCAAAGTTTGCCTGGTGAATACACCGATCCTCGCGGCGCACTCTTGTTGGCTTGGGTGGATGATGCTTTGGCAGGGTGCTGCGCCTTGCGACCCCTGGACAGTTCTGATTATTCCAATGCCGCTGAAATGAAACGCCTTTATGTGCGTCCAGCTTTCAGAGGTTTGGGGTTGGGCCGTCAATTGACGGAAGGCATTCTCGACGCCGCCCGCAAAGCGGGTTACAGCTGCGTCTTGCTCGACACGCTGGATGACATGGAGTCAGCCCGGGCCCTTTACGAAGACCTGGGCTTTGTGGAGATACCGCCCTACTACCACAACCCTTTCGCAGGTGCCCACTACCTCAAAGTCGACATCGCTTGAGCCGCCCATGTGCCAAAAAAAAGGGCCCGAAGGTCCCTTTCGTTTTTGTCCAGCGGACTTCAACCTTTGGCTTGTGCCAACAGCGTTGCGGCATCGCTGACCTCAAACTTCCCGGGGCCTTCGTTGTTCAAGCTTGCGACTTTGCCGTCTTTCACGAGCATGGAATAGCGGTTGCTGCGCACGCCCATGCCACGACCAGTCAGGTCCAAGGTCAAGCCGGTGGCCTGGGTGAATGCGGCGCTGCCGTCACCCAACATGCGCACCTTGGTGCCGGTTTTTTGTTCACGGGCCCATGCGCCCATCACGAATGCGTCGTTCACGCTCACGCACCAGATTTCGTCAACACCGGCGGCCTTCAAGGCGTCGTGGTTTTCTACGTAACCTGGAACATGCTTTGCCGAGCAGGTGGGCGTGAAAGCGCCAGGCAAGGCAAACAGGGCAATGGTTTTACCAGCGGTGGCAGCGGCCACGTCAACCGGGTTGGGGCCAATGCTGCAGCCGTTGCCCTCCACTTCAACGTATTCCATCAGGGTGACTGCGGGCAATGTGTCGCCGACTTTGATCATGTTGTGCTCCATTTGAATATTTGGCGAATGCGCCAAGGGAAAAAAAAACGACCCACCATTGTGGGTCGTTTTCAGAAAGTTTGCACAAGTCCGGCTTTTAAACTCAGACCGCTTCGGCTTTCAGCACAAGGCGGCTGGCCACCCAGTTTTTAGTCTTCGAAATCGGACGGCTTTCCGTGATTTCGATGGTGTCGCCCAGGTGGTATTGACCTGTTTCGTCGTGCGCGTGGTACTTGCTCGACTTGGCCACAATCTTGCCGTAAAGCGCGTGTTTCACACGACGCTCGACGAGTACGGTCACGGTCTTGGCGCGCTTGTCGCTGACCACCTTGCCAATCAAGGTGCGCTTGAGGGATGTTTTAGCTTCCGTCATGTTCACTCCTTACTTGGCGGCTTGCTTTTGGGCAAGAATGGTTTTGGCACGAGCGATCGAGCGACGGGTTTCGCTCAACGTTCCGGTATTGCCGAGTTGTTGCGTGGCTTTTTGCATACGCAGACCAAAGTGAGCTCTTTGGAGCGCTTTGATCTCGTCTTTTACACCTGCAACGTCTTTTTGGCGCAATTCAGCAGCGTTCATTTATTGTTTCTCCTGAATTATTGGCCAATCATGCGTGCCACAAATGTGGTGCGCAGGGGCAACTTGGCAGCGGCCAATTTGAAGGCCTCGCGGGCCAACTCTTCGGGCACGCCTACGATTTCGTAGAGCACCTTTCCGGGTTGGATCTCAGCCACGTAATACTCGGGATTTCCTTTACCGTTACCCATACGCACTTCAGCAGGCTTGGTGGAAATCGGCTTGTCAGGGAAAACGCGAATCCAGATGCGGCCACCACGCTTGACATGACGGGAAATCGCACGGCGTGCGGCTTCGATCTGGCGGGCCGTCAAACGGCCACGGTCTGTAGACTTCAGGCCAAAGTCACCGAACGCCACCGTGTTGCCACGGGTAGCGACGCCGGTGTTGCGGCCTTTCTGTTCCTTGCGGAACTTTCTGCGAGCAGGTTGCAGCATGTAATTACTCCTTATTGACCGTCAGCTGCTGCAGCTGGCGCGGCGACTGTGCGTACGCGCTTAACGGCGGGTTTGGCATCACCACCTGCGCCGGCAGGCTTGTCGCTGCCGTCGGTAGGTGCTGTGTTGGTGCCAGCGGGGCGACGTGGACCGCCTCGGCGATCGCCTGCGGGGCGCTCACCTGGACGTGCATCACGGCGTGGACCACGAGGGCGGCGTTCTTCTTCGGCACGTGGCTCGGCCAGTGCAGGAGCGTCATTACGACCCAAGGTGTCACCTTTGTAGACCCAGACCTTGACACCAATGATGCCGTAAGTGGTCTTGGCTTCGGAAGTGGCGTAGTCGATGTCAGCGCGCAGGGTGTGCAATGGCACACGGCCTTCACGGTACCACTCGGTACGCGCAATTTCGATGCCATTCAGACGGCCAGCCGACATGATCTTGATGCCTTGGGCACCTAAACGCATGGCGTTTTGCATGGCGCGCTTCATGGCGCGGCGGAACATGATCCGCTTTTCGAGCTGTTGCGTGATGCTGTCAGCGATCAATTGAGCATCGATTTCAGGCTTGCGCACTTCTTCGATGTTCACGGCCACTGGCACACCCAGACGAAGAGCGAGTTCTTTCTTGAGCAACTCGATGTCTTCGCCTTTTTTGCCGATCACCACACCTGGACGAGCCGAGAAGATAGTGATGCGGGCGCTCTTGGCTGGACGCTCGATCAGCACGCGGGAAACCGCAGCGTTCTTAAGCTTGGCCTTGAGGTACTCACGCACCTTGATGTCTTCGGCCAGCATGCCGGCGAAGTCTTTGTTGCTGGCGTACCAACGGCTAGACCAGTTACGGCTGACGGCCAAACGGAAGCCGGTAGGATGGATTTTTTGTCCCATGTTTCTTCCCTGGCTTAGTTGCCGACCGTCACATACACATGGCATGTGGGCTTGCTGATGCGGTTGCCACGGCCTTTGGCGCGGGCTGTGAAACGCTTGAGCGTGGTGCCTTGCTCGACGTAGATGGTTTTCACCTTCAACTCGTCGATGTCGGCGCCGTCATTGTGCTCAGCGTTGGCGATGGCGGACTCAAGAACCTTCTTGACGATTCCCGCAGCTTTTTTCTGCGTGAATGTCAGGATGTTCAGCGCTTGATCCACTTTTTTACCGCGAATCAAATCGGCGACCAATCGGCCTTTATCGACCGACAAACGGACGCCCCG
>NZ_CAMDLM010000043.1 GCF_945901735.1 Limnohabitans sp. Rim8 | reverse complement strand
CCTCGGAGTGAATGCCGGGCACGACCTCAACCGCGACAACCTGCCTGCCTTTGTGGCCGCCGTCCAAGGCCTGCAAGAAGTTTCGATCGGTCACGCCTTCATGGCCGACGCGCTGGAGCAGGGTTATTCCAGGACGGTGGAGGCTTATATGGACCTGTTGCTTAAGAGTTAAGTGGGGGTTGATTGTTCAGCGTTCAGCGTTCAACGTGAAGAGATCAACGCCTAACGCCTAACGCCTAACCCTCAACCCCAAACATATGATCTACGGCATTGGCACCGACATTTGCGACATCCGCCGGATCCAGGCCAGCCTGGATCGGCACGGTGAGCGCTTTGCCGCCAAGGTGCTGAGCGCGGCCGAAATGGCCACCTGGAAGGCCCGCAGCGCCCGTTGGCCTGAGCGGGGCGTGCGTTATCTGGCCACCCGCTTTTCAGCCAAGGAAGCTTTCAGCAAAGCCATTGGCCTGGGCATGCGCATGCCCATGACCTGGCGGCTTTGCGAAATCGGCAAACTGCCCAGCGGTCAACCGGTCATCGTGCTGCATGGGGTGCTGAAAGACTGGTTTGAAGCCAAAGGGCTCAAAGCCCACATCACCGTCACCGACGAGTCCGAATACGCCGCCAGCTTCTGCGTGGTGGAAACCTCTTGAATTGCCCGGTCCCGGCCCGACATTGAAAGAACATTTTATGAGCATCCACGCCCCCCTGATCATCGACATCGAAGGCCACCAGCTGACCGACTTGGACCGCCGCCGCCTGTCGCACCCGCTGGTAGGCGGCATGATTTTGTTTGGCCGCAACTGGCACAGCCGTGCGCAGCTCACCGACTTGTGCGCCGACATCCAAAGCCTCCGATCTGACCTGTTGATCGCAGTCGACCACGAAGGCGGGCGCGTGCAACGCTTTCGCACCGATGGTTTCACCCCTCTGCCAAGCATGCGCGCCCTGGGTGAACTGTGGTCGCAAGACGACAAGGGCCAGCCCGGCTCGGGCGTGCTCAAGGCCTGCGAAGCGGCCACCTCGGTGGGCTTTGTGTTGGCCAGCGAGTTGCGCGCTTGTGGTGTGGACTTCAGCTTCACGCCAGTGCTTGACCTCGACCACGGCGAAAGTGGCGTGATTGGCGACCGCGCCTTCGCCCGCGATCCGCGTGTGGTGAGTCTGCTGGCCCGCAGCCTGATGCAGGGCCTCTTGCAAGCGGGCATGGGCAACTGCGGCAAGCATTTCCCCGGGCACGGCGCGGTCAAGGCCGACTCGCACGTGGCGCTGCCAGTCGACAAGCGCAGCCTCAAATCCATCCTGGCCGACGATGCGCAGCCCTACCGTTGGCTCACCAGCGTGCTCACGGCTGTGATGCCTGCGCATGTGATCTACAGCAAGGTGGACAGCCGCCCAGCAGGCTTTTCACCGCGTTGGCTGCAAGACATCTTGCGAGGGCAGCTGGGGTTTCAGGGTGTGGTGTGCACCGACGACCTGTCGATGGCCGCTGCCCGCCAGATGGATGGCCGCACCCTCAGCTACACCGAAGCCGTGATCACCGCGCTGCAAGCCGGGTGCGACATGGCGCTGCTGTGCAACCGCTCTGCGGTGAACAGCGGTGCAGAACTGGACGACGTGCTGGACCAGCTGGCCGAAGCCCAGCTCAAAGGCCGCTGGACGCCCAGTGAGATCAGCGAAGAGCGGCGCTTGGACCTCTTGCCCCGATCGCCCGCCCGCCCTTGGGACGAGCTGGTGCGCTCTGCCGACTACATGCATGCGCTGGGCCGCTTGCCTTGACCTGAACAGGACACATGAATGAACTGGATTGCACGCATCTTCATGGGCCTGCTCGGCCTGGGTTTCCTGGCGGCTTTGCTTTTGGGTTTGCTTTGCTACATCGTTTACGCGACGGTCCGATGGCTGTTGACGGGCCGCAAACCTCAGGTGGTGGTGGTCTGGCAGCAGTTCAGCACCCTGCGCCAAAACTTCAGGCAAGGTGGTTTCCGTGCTTCAACCCGCCCAGGCTTTCAGGACCCCAGAGGACACGCTGCGCCGTTTGCCCGTGACGACCAGGTGGTCGACGTTGAGGTGCGCGAGGTGGTGGAGGATGCGCCGCGTTTGCCCTCCGACCGACGCCCCTGAACGGGCTTATTCCATTAAAAACCCGGCCATGGCCGGGTTTTTTGTGGCTGCGGTGTGCGCTTATTCCTGAACGTGCCGCAGGGCCGGAAACAAGATGACGTCGCGGATGCTGGCGCTGTCGGTCAGCAGCATCATCAGGCGGTCGATGCCGATGCCGCAGCCGCCTGCAGGGGGCATGCCGTATTCGAGGGCACGCACAAAGTCGTGGTCGTAGTACATGGCTTCGTCGTCGCCGTCGTCTTTGGCCGCCACTTGGGCCTGGAAGCGTGCGGCCTGGTCTTCGGCGTCGTTCAGTTCGCTAAAGCCATTGCCGAACTCGCGGCCGGTGATGTAAAGCTCAAAGCGCTCGGTCACTTCGGGTCGGGTGTCGTTGGCGCGGGCCAGCGGTGAAATTTCGGTCGGGTGCTCCATGATGAAGGTCGGCTCCCAGAGCTTGTCTTCCACGGTTTCCTCAAAGTAGAACACCTGCAGGCTGGCGAGGCTGCGGGTGGACAGCTTGTTTTTGGCTTCGTTCAGGCCCAGCTTTTTCAGGGCGTGGGTTAGCCACTCGGCGTTGTCCACCCGTGCGCCTGTGCCGGTTTCACATGCTTCGCCGGCTTCGGTGTGCTTGACGATGGCTTCGCGGATGGTCATGCGGGCGAAAGGCTTGTTCAGGTCCACTGACTTGCCGTTGTAGGTCAAGTCCAGGGTGCCTGCAGCGGTCATGGCCGCGTTGCGGATCAGGCTTTCGGTAAAACCCATCAGGTCCTGGTAGTTCCAGTACGCCGCGTAGAACTCCATCATGGTGAACTCGGGGTTGTGGCGCACCGAAATGCCTTCGTTGCGGAAGTTTCGGTTGATCTCGAATACGCGCTCAAAGCCGCCCACCAACAAACGCTTGAGGTACAGCTCGGGCGCGATGCGCAAGAACATCTCTTGGTTCAGCGCGTTGTGGTGCGTCACAAAGGGCTTGGCGTTGGCACCACCGGGAATGGGGTGCAGCATGGGCGTTTCGACTTCCAAAAAGCCGTGCTGGACCATGAACTCGCGAATGCCGCTCACGGCCTTGCTGCGGACCACAAAGCGCTTGCGAGCAGCTTCGTCGGTCATCAGATCGACGTAGCGCTGGCGGTACTTCACTTCCTGGTCGGCAATGCCATGGAACTTATCCGGCATGGGGCGCAGGCTCTTGGTGAGCATGCGGATGCGGGTCGCGTGGATCGACAGCTCGCCCGTGCGGGTTTTGAACAAATGGCCTTCTACGCCCACGATGTCGCCCAGGTCCCAGTGCTTGAACAGGGCGTACAGGTCTTCGCCCACGTCGTCGCGGGTCACATACACCTGGATGCGGCCGGTGGCGTCTTGCAGTGTGGCAAAGCTGGCCTTGCCCATCACCCGCTTGAGCATCATGCGGCCCGCCACTTTGGCGGTGGTCTTGGCCACGCCCTCGCCGTTCAGGGCTTCAGCGGCTTTTTCGCCGTGCGCCTGGTGCAGGTTGGCGGCGTGGTGCTCTGGCTTGAAGTCGTTGGGAAACGCCACGCCTTGGCCGTCGGCCTGCGCCTGGCGCATGGCCTTGAGTTTTTCGCGGCGCTCGGCGATCAGCTGGTTTTCATCTTGTGGGGCTGGCGCGGCTGGGGCGTTGGGGTTCGTGTCGGACATGGCGGGGGGGTGGTTGGGCGCAGGGCGCGAAGGGTGACTGAACCTGGTTAGCGGGAAAATTTTTAAAAGCTGAATTGCGCCAAGGCACAAAACGATTTATTTTAAGAGTTTGCGAGGGGCGTTTGGCCTGGTTGGCCTGTTGGTGTCGACTGAGGCTAAGGCGAGCGCTCAGAGGGCGCCACCATGTCCCCGATCAACTCCAGCCGGACCAAGGGCTCTTGCAGTGCAAACAGGCGGTATTTCATTTGCAAAGGCAAGGGCAGCAACTCGCCCCAGCGGTTGGACAGCCAGCTGCAGTCCTGCAGTCGCCAAGCCTGGGCCCAGTGGGGCACCGCGCTGGGTTGAGCGCTCAGTTCGGTCAACACGTCGTGCATTTGCACGGACAGGTGCAGCAAGTCATCAGGCACTTGCACGGCGGGCTCGGGGGGCAAGGCTTGTGTTCTGCCCAGCCACAGGCCGTCGCTGCGCTGCTGCGTGGTTTCAATGCGAAACTTTTCCACCCCCCGGCACCAGACCTTCACCAAGCCGGGCTGGGGCCGCTCGATGCGTTCGATCTGCACCCGGGTGCCCATGGCTTCAAACTGTTCGGCGGCTTCACCCGGCCGGTGCACTTCGCGGCCCTGGGACAAGGTGACCACCCCAAATCCGGTGCCTTGGCGCTCGCATTCGCCAATCATCTGCAGGTAACGCAGCTCAAACAACTGCAGCGGCAGCAAAGCGCCGGGAAACAGCACGGTGCCCAAGGGGAACAGGGGGAATTCCGTCAGGGCTTCGGGGGATGGGGCTTCGCGTTCAGGCATCTGGGTATCATCTCACGAGCAGGAGAAAAACGATGTTGTTCCAGATGGTGAGTTTGGTGTTGGATGTGGTGGCAGGCCTGATTGCAGGCACTTGTTTGCTGCGCTTTTTGATGCAGTGGCAGCGCATTTCTTTTCACCAGCCCTTGGGCCAGTTTGTGTTTGCGGTGACCGACTGGTTGCTGCTGCCGCTGCGGCGGGTGATCCCGCCCTGGTCGGCCTGGGATTTGTCGAGTCTGGTGGGCGCTTTCCTCATCAAAATGGTGCAGTACGCGCTGTTGTGGCTTTTGGCAGGGGGGCAGTGGGCTTTGGGTTTGCTGCCCCTGGTGAGCTTGGTGGGCACGGCCCAGCTGGTGGTGACTGCCCTGAGCGCACTGGTGCTGGTGTTGGCCGTGATGTCCTGGGTCAATCCTGGTTCGCCGATGTACAGCTTGGTGGCGCGCTTGAGTCAGCCCTTTTTGCGACCGTTCCAGCGGGTGGTGCCCCTGATCGGTGGTGTGGATTTGTCCCCCATTGCCTTGCTGCTGGTGCTGCAGTTGGTGGGCATGGTTTTGGCGCGGCTGCAGGCCACTTGGATGTTCTGAAAACCTGAATCAGGCCAGCAAAAAATCAAAATCAGGAACCCCCGATCCCGTCAAGGGTGTGCAAGGCTGGGCGCTTGTGCCCTGGGCGGCCGCTCAGCTCACCGCATCGGCACTCTGGCGTTGCAGCATGGCCAAGGTGGTGGCGATGGTTTTGCGCAGTTCTCGGCGGTCGCAGATGAAATCCACCGCGCCCTTGGTTTGCAGGAATTCGGCCCGTTGGAAACCTTCGGGCAGGGTCACGCGCACGGTGCTTTCAATGACGCGGGGACCGGCAAAACCGATCAGGGCTTTGGGCTCGGCAATCACCACGTCGCCCAAAAAGGCAAAGCCCGCAGACACGCCGCCCATGGTCGGGTCGGTCAGCACGCTGATGTAAGGCAGGCCTTTTTTGGCCAGGCGGGTCAAAGCGGCGTTGGTTTTGGCCATTTGCATGAGGGACAGCAGGCCCTCTTGCATGCGTGCGCCACCTGTGGCGGTAAAGCAAACGAAGGGTACTTTTTGTGCGATGGCAGTTTCGACGCCGCGCACGAATCGCTCGCCCACCACCGAGCCCATGGAGCCGCCCATGAAGTCGAATTCGAAGCAAGCCACCACCAGGTTGATGCTGTGCACCGCGCCGCCCATGACCACCAGGGCGTCGGTCTCGCCGGTGTTGTCCATGGCTTCTTTCAGGCGCTCGGGGTACTTGCGGCTGTCCTTGAACTTGAGGGCGTCTACAGGCAGGACTTCTTGGCCGATTTCGTAGCGGCCTTCACCGTCCAGAAAGGCATTCAACCGGGCCCGGGCACCCATGCGCAGGTGGTGCGAGCAGCCGGGGCAAACGTTTTGGTTTTCTTCCAGATCGGTTTTGTACAGCACCGTCTCGCAGCTGGGGCACTTGACCCACAGGCCTTCAGGAATCGTGCGTCGATCGGCCGGGTCGGTATGCTGGATTTTCGGGGGGAGCAGTTTTTCGAGCCAACTCATGATGGTTTCTCCTTGTGCGGCGAATTATCGTTCATCGCGGCGGGAACGCCATCCTGGGCAAGGGGTCGCTGGCTGAGAGCGTGATCCAAGCTTGAGGGGAGCGGTCTCTGACCGCGATGGTGCTGCGGGAAACCCATCGCGGCCGCAGGCCGCTCCGACCAGGAGTCATGGCGGCGGGTCGCCGCTCCTACGCGTCCAGCGCCTGGCGGATGCCGCAGAGGAACTCACCCGCCACATCGTTGATGCGGTCAGCAGCCGCAGCATCGATCAGTTGAATCAGGCGTGAGCCGATCACCACCGCATCGGCCACCTTGCTGATCGCTTTGGCGGTTTCTGCGTCGCGGATGCCAAAGCCCACGCCCACTGGCACGCTGACGTGTTGGCGGATGCGCGGCAACATGGCTTCGACCGCATCGGTGTCCAGCGTGCCCGAACCGGTCACGCCTTTGAGCGAGACGTAGTACACGTAGCCGCTGGCGACTTTCGCTACTTGCTGCATGCGCTCGTCGGTGCTGGTGGGGGCCAGCAAGAAGATCAGGTCCATGCTGTGGGCACGCAGTTTGGCGGCAAATTCCACGCATTCCTCGGGCGGGTAGTCCACGATCAACACGCCGTCCACACCGGCAGCGGAGGCGTCGCGGATGAAGCTGTCGGGGCCGTGCTTTTGGTCGTAGCGCTCCACCGGGTTGGCATAGCCCATCAGCACCACCGGGGTGGTGCTGTTGGTCTGGCGGAACTCGCGCACCATGGCCAGCACCTGCACGGTGCCGATGCCCAAAGCCAAGGCTTTGTCACCGGCTTTTTGGATCACCGGGCCGTCAGCCGACGGGTCCGAAAAAGGCACCCCCAGCTCGATGATGTCGGCTCCGGATTGGGCCATGGCGTGCATCAGGGGCACGGTGGTGTCGGCTTTCGGGAAACCGGCCGTGACATAAGGAATCAGGGCTTTGCGGCTCTCGGCTTTGAGGGCGGAGAGGGTGGTGTCGATGCGGCTCATGATGGGTTGGGCGTTCAGCGTTCAGTGTTGGGCGTTGAGAGGGGCTTGGCAGGGCGCAAAACGCTTCACGCTGAACGCTGAACGAAGATGCCTTTGACCGATTGGCCTTGGCAGCTGGGCCGGCAGAAGAAGTCGGCGTTCGACAGATCGGCCACGGTGCCAATGTCCTTGTCGCCACGACCGGACAGATTGACCAGGATCGACTGGTCGGGGCGCATGGTTTTGGCCAGCTTCATGGCGTAGGCCACCGCGTGGCTGGACTCCAGCGCGGGGATGATGCCTTCGGTACGGCACAAATAGTGGAAGGCTTCGAGCGCTTCCTTGTCGGTGATGCCCACGTACTCGGCACGACCGATGTCTTTGAGGAAGGCATGCTCGGGGCCGACGCCGGGGTAGTCCAAGCCCGCGCTCACGCTGTGCGTTTCGGTGATCTGGCCGTTGTCGTCTTGCAAAATGTAGGTGCGGTTGCCGTGCAGCACGCCGGGGCTGCCCCGTTGCAGCGAGCACGAGTGCTTGCCCGAATCCATGCCTTCACCAGCGGCTTCCACACCGATCAGGCGGGTGTTCTCGTGAGAAATGTAGGGGTAGAAGATGCCCATGGCGTTGCTGCCGCCGCCCACGCAGGCCATCACCACGTCCGGCTGCTGTTCTGCCATTTGCAGGCTTTTGAACATCTCGGGCATTTGCGTCAGGCACTCTTCGCCAATCACGCTCTGGAAGTCGCGCACCATCATGGGGTAGGGGTGGGGGCCTGCCACGGTGCCAATGATGTAGAAGGTGTTGTCCACGTTGGCCACCCAATCCCGCATGGCTTCGTTCAGGGCATCCTTGAGCGTTCTGCTGCCCGAATCGACGGGGACGACGGTGGCACCCAGCAGCTTCATGCGGTAGACGTTAGGGCTTTGGCGCTTGACGTCTTCGCTGCCCATGTACACCACGCACTCCAAACCATAGCGTGCACAGATGGTGGCCGTGGCCACACCGTGCTGGCCTGCACCGGTCTCGGCAATGATGCGCGGCTTGCCCATGCGCTTGGCGAGCATGGCCTGGCCGATGGTGTTGTTGATTTTGTGCGCACCGGTGTGGTTGAGGTCTTCGCGCTTCAAGAAGATTTGCGCGCCGCCCATTTCACGGCTCATGCGGGCTGCGTGGTAAAGGGGCGAGGGGCGGCCCACAAAGTGCGCCAGCTCGGACTTGAATTCAGCGATGAATTGCGGGTCGTGCTGGTATTGGGCGTAAGCGGCTTTGAGTTCGTTGATGGCGTGCGTCAGGGTTTCGCTGACAAAGCTGCCGCCATAAATGCCGAAATGGCCTTTGATATCGGGTTGTTGGTAGTCGTACATGGCAGTGGGGGCCGGGGATCAACCCAAAAAAAATTCAAAAGAGGTCAGCGTCGGCAGCGCGCACAGCGGCCACGAATTGCTGGATTTTTTCGGCATCTTTCAGGCCCTTGGCGGCCTCGATGCCGGAGCTCACGTCAACGGCCAGAGACAGGCCGTGTGAGCGCAGCGCCCGAATGCCGTCGCCCACGTTTGCAGGTGTGAGTCCACCAGACAAAACGAGGTGAGCATTGACGCTTGTTGGCAGGAGTGACCAATTGAATGTTTTTCCGCCGCCGCCGTATCCGTCGACATGGGCGTCGAGCAAGAGGGCGTGGGCTTGCCTATGGAGAAGTGCGAATTCTAGCAAGTCGAAGTCGGCCACCTCGGACAGGGGGATTCGGGCCGCTTTCAGGTGCGGGCGGCCCGTGAGGTGACTCAGGGTGGCGCAAAACTCGGGTGTTTCATCACCGTGAAACTGCAGCCAAGCCCCAGGCACGGCCTTGCAAGCGGCCTGGATGCGCTCGGCCGTCTCGTTGACGAAAAGTAAAACGGGCAGCGCAAAAGCGGGCAGCAGCCGGGCCAGTTCGGCAGCCCGTTCGATGCTCACGCTGCGCGGGCTGGGGGGGTACAGCACAAAGCCAATGGCATCGGCCCCTGCGGCACAGGCCGCCAGCACGTCGGCTTCGCGCGTGAAGCCGCACATCTTGATGCGGGTGCGTTGTTGCGGGTTCATGGCAACCAATCAAAAGCAGGGGTGGTGTCGGGCAGGCCCCATTCTGGGCTGTAAATCGGCCCGGCAAAGTACAGGCCATCGGGCGAAAACGTGGGGGCTGCGGCATCGCGGCTTTTGGCCTCCAGCACCTCGCGCATCCAGTCTGGCGACTGTTGGCCCTGGCCGATGGTGACCAGGCAGCCCATGATGTTGCGGATCATGTGGTGCAAAAAGGCGTTGCCTTCGAATTCAAAGCGCCAATAGGCGCCGTGACGGGTGATGTGGATGTACCGCAGTGTTTTGATGGGCGACAGCGCTTGGCAGCTGCTGGCCCGAAAGGATGAAAAATCGTGTTCGCCCAGCAGGTGCTGGCTGGCTTGGCGCATGGGCCCTTCAGCCAGTGGGCGGTACACCCAACCCACGCGCCCTGTTTCCAGGCTGGGGCGCACGATGGAGTCGAGCACCACATAGACATAGCGCCTGCCGGTGGCGCTGGCGCGGCAGTGAAAACTGTCGGGCACCGCTTGTGCCCATTGCACCCCGATGTCTGGGGGCAAATACCGGTTGGTACCTCGAATCCAAGAATGGGTGTCGCGATCGATTTCGGTGTCAAAGTGCACCACCTGCATCAGACCATGCACCCCTGCATCGGTTCGGCCAGCACACAAGGTGCTGACCCGCGGTACATCGGCAAATTGAGCCAAGGCTTTTTCGAGCTTGTCTTGGATGGTCAAGCCCGTGCTTTGGCTTTGCCAGCCTTGGTAAGCCGTGCCCGAGTAACAAATGCCAAGGGCGAGTCTCACTGGCTTTGCCCCGGTGTGTGGCTCGCCTGAGGGCCAGACGCGGTGTCGGGTGCTGGCGTCAGGTTCAGATCCAGATCGGCAAATTGAGGCGGCAAGCCCGAAGGGAATGGCGATGTCGGTGGTGCTGGAGCCACAAGGCTGTCCGTACCCAACAAATCGACGGGTTCTGCAGGGCGGCGTCTGACCACCCACACCCAGCCAGCCATGCCGAACAGCAAGACCATGACCCAGACCCAGATGCTGGGATGTCGGCTGATGACGTCCAACCAGGGGGCTGAGTGAGCCTCAGCCGCAGCTGCGGTGAGGCTTGGTTTCAGGGCCAAGCGCTCGGACGGGCTTGTTTTTTCGGGATCGGGTTTGACCGACAAGGCGTTTAAAGTTGCCAGATTCTTTTTCAGCGCCGCGAGTTGCTCGGTTTTGTCCTGGATCTCGCGCTCCAAGGCCAGGCGTGCATCTGCACTGTCGGCGGTGACTTCCCCTTTGCTCAGGGTCAATTTGTCCTGCTCGGTTTGGACGGTGACCGTGGGGGGGGCTTGGGTGGTGACTTTGCCGGTCATTTCGCGGCTGGCCGTGTCTGTGACCTTCCAGGTGGACTGCGCCAGGCGCTGGGCATAGGCCACAAAGTCCGCCGTTTGTGCGATCACCGTTTGCCGTGCTTCTTCGATCGAAATTTGCGCAGCCGATTGCGCGCTGGGCAGATGAACTTGAGCGCCTTCGCGCAGCAGGTTCACATTGCCTGCAATAAAAGCCTCGGGGTTGGCGCGCAGCAGGGCCAGCAACATTTGGTCGAGCGACACTCCCGCAGGCATTTTTCGCACAACCAGTTGGGAGGCGGTGTCGCCTGCACGCACGGTGATGGTGTTTTCGGGGTTGCGTACAGCGCTGTCAAGCGAGGGCGCTGTACTGACCGCCAAGGCTGGTGAGAAGACCACGGGTGCAATCGCCCAAGCCGTCTCACGTTCGGGTTTTCCTGTTCTGGGGTTCACTGCGCCGACGGGTGAGGTCCGCAGCGTGCCGTTCATGGCCAGATGGCCTGAAGCCCACTGCTTGGGCTCGGGCAGGTCTTCGGTTGGGTACTGTGTGATCTCAAGGGCGGCCCGAAGCGGTTCGCCCAAACCTGACGCCACCGACAACTGCCCCGGAGTCCATGCTTTGACCGGCAAGCTGGCGCAGGCCAGCAGCGAAGCGACAAGCAAACCGCTTGGCCGAGCGGGGGTTTTGCCCGAGAAGTGGGGTGGGCGCAGCATCTCTTCAGTGGCGTCTTGGTTCACCGAATGGCCATGCAGAAAAGAACGCTGCGCTCAAGCATCAAGCGTCCAGCAAAATGCGCAGCATCCGGCGCAAAGGTTCGGCCGCGCCCCACAGCAGCTGGTCACCAATGGTGAACGCGCCCACATATTCAGGCCCCATGGCCAGTTTGCGAATGCGGCCCACGGGGACGGTCATCGTGCCGGTCACGGCCACGGGGGTCAAATCTTGGATGGTGGCTTCACGCGTGTTCGGCACCACTTTGACCCACTCGTTGTCGGCAGCGATCAGAGCTTCAATGTCGGCGACAGGCACGTCTTTTTTCAGCTTGAAGGTCAAAGCCTGGCTGTGGCAGCGCATTGCGCCCACGCGCACGCAAAAACCGTCGACCGGAATTGCTGCGGTGCTGAAGCCTTCGCCCAAGCCCAAAATCTTGTTGGTCTCGGCCATGCCTTTCCACTCTTCCCTGGACACGCCCCAACCGGCTTGATCCCGGTTTTTGCCGATACCCAAGTCCTTGTCGATCCAGGGGATCAAGGAGCCACCCAGCGGCACACCAAAGTTGGCGGTCTCAGAGGCTGTCAGGGCGCGCTGTTTGGCCACCACCAGGCGGTCAATTTCAAGAATCGCGCTCTTGGGGTCGTCCAGCAAGGCTTTGACTTCGGCGTTCAGGGTGCCGTATTGGGTCAGCAACTCGCGCATGTGTTGCGCACCGCCGCCCGAAGCCGCCTGGTAAGTCTGGGTGCTCATCCAATCGACCAGACCGGCTTTGTACAGGGCCCCTACGCCCATCAGCATGCAAGACACGGTGCAGTTGCCGCCCACCCAGTTCTTGCCACCACGGGTCAGTGCGTTCTTGATCACAGGCATATTGACCGGATCGAGAATGATGATCGCGTCTTTTTCCATGCGCAGGGTCGACGCGGCGTCGATCCAGTGGCCATTCCAGCCGGCAGCGCGCAGCTTGGGGAAGACTTCGGAGGTGTAGTCACCGCCCTGGGCGGTGATGATGATCTCGCAGCGCTTGAGCTGTTCGATGTTGAAAGCGTCTTGCAGCGTGGTTTCGTTCTTGGCCATCGCGGGGGCTTGGCCGCCCGCATTCGAGGTGGAGAAGAACAAAGGCTCGATCAGGTCAAAGTCTTTTTCCGCAATCATGCGGTCCATCAACACCGAGCCGACCATGCCGCGCCATCCGACCAAACCTACTAAATTGCTCATTTCATTGCCCTTTCAAAGTTAAACAGTGCCATAAGTTACTGGACCGCTGACTATTTGCCCGGCTCGTCTGGCCGGGGGGGGGCGCACGACGAACCAGAGCTTCTAGCCCTTGATGGTCGTCGTTTTGGTGGAGCTTGCACGCACGCAAACAGGCACTGGGGTGACTGCGATAAGGTTCAAGGTGAACAGGCGGGCGTGAAGCATGGTAGTTATTGTAATGGATGCTATCTGACCAATTTCTGACAACATCCTTTTTGTGCTCAATCGAGGGCCTTGACCACCGCATCACCCATTTCGAGGGTGCCCACTTTGGTGGTGCCTTCGCTCCAGATGTCGCCGGTGCGCAGGCCCTGGGCCAGCACTTTTTGCACAGCCGCTTCGATGCGCTCGGCGGCTTCGCCCTGGTTCAAACTGAAGCGCAGCATCATGGCCGCTGACAAGATGGTGGCCAGCGGGTTGGCCACGCCTTTACCGGCGATGTCGGGGGCGCTGCCGTGGCTGGGCTCGTACAGACCCTGACTCTTGGTGTTCAGGCTGGCCGAGGGCAGCATGCCGATCGAACCGGTGAGCATGGAAGCTTCGTCGGAAAGGATGTCGCCAAACATGTTGCCCGTGACCACCACGTCAAAGCGTTTGGGTTCCTTGACCAGTTGCATGGCGGCGTTGTCCACGTACATGTGGTCCAGCGCAATGTCGGGGTACGCTTTGCCGACTTCTGTGACCACGTCTTTCCAGAACTGGAAAGTCTCCAGCACGTTGGCTTTGTCCACGCTGGTCACGCGGCCCTCGGAGCCAGCGGCTTTGCGCTTGCGGGCGGCCTGAAAGGCGACGTGCGCGATGCGCTCGATCTCGGGCTTGGAGTAGCGCATGGTGTCAAACGCTTCTTCCGCACCGGGGAAGTGGCCGTCGGTGGCGATGCGGCGGCCGCGTGGTTGGCCGAAGTAAATATCGCCCGTGAGCTCGCGGATGATCAAAATATCCAGACCCGAGATGAGCTCGGGCTTGAGGCTGGACGCACCCACCAGTTGCTCGTAGCAAATGGCGGGGCGGAAGTTGGCGAACAGGCCCATGTTTTTGCGCAGACCCAAAATGGCTTGCTCGGGGCGCAGGGGGCGGTCGAGCGTGTCGTATTTCCAGTCGCCCACCGCGCCAAACAGCACGGCGTCGGACGCCATGGCCAGCTTGAGCGTGGCTTCTGGCAGGGGGTGGCCATAGGCGTCGTAGGCCGCGCCGCCGACCAAGGCGGTTTCCATCTCGAACTTGAGGTCGAGCGTGTTCAGGACTTTGACGGCTTCGGCGACGATTTCGGTGCCGATGCCATCACCGGGGAGGACTGCGATTTTCATGGGGATTCCAGACTTCTTTTATGCGTTGACGGCGGTGTGCGCCAACCAGGGCTTGGTGGCCAGACGCTCGGCTTCAAAGGCCTTGATCTTCTCTGCGTGGCGCAAGGTCAGGCCGATGTCGTCCAGACCATTGATCAAACAAAACTTGCGAAAGGCCTGCACCTCGAACGGGATTTCTTCCCCTTGGGGGCGCACGACCACTTGGCGTTCCAGATCCACGGTGAGCTGGTAGCCGGGGAAGGCCGCCACTTCGTTGAACAGCAGGTCTACGGCGGACTCGGGCAGCACGATGGGCAGCAGACCATTCTTGAAGCAGTTGTTGAAGAAGATGTCGGCAAAACTGGGTGCGATCACGCAGCGAAAGCCGTATTGGTCGATCGCCCAAGGGGCGTGTTCGCGGCTGGAGCCGCAACCGAAGTTCTTGCGGGCCAGCAAGACGCTGGCACCTTGGTAGCGCGGCTGGTTCAGCACGAAATCCGGATTGGGCTTGCGGCTGGCCGGGTCTTGGCCGGGCTCACCCGCGTCCAAGTAGCGCCATGCGTCGAACAGGTTGGGGCCAAAGCCGGTTTTTCGGATCGACTTGAGGAACTGCTTGGGGATGATGGCGTCGGTGTCCACGTTGGCGCGGTCCATCGGGGCTACGATGCCTTGGAGGAGGGTGAATTTCTGCATGGTGTGGTTCCTCAAGCGCTTCAGGCGAATTTGCGAATGTCAACAAAGTGGCCATGGATGGCCGCAGCTGCCGCCATGGCGGGGCTGACCAAATGGGTGCGGCCGCCCGCGCCCTGACGGCCTTCAAAGTTGCGGTTGGAAGTCGATGCGCAGCGCTCGCCGGGCTCCAAACGGTCGGCGTTCATGGCCAGGCACATCGAGCAGCCGGGCTCACGCCACTCAAAGCCTGCGGCCTTGAAGATTTCATGCAGGCCTTCGCTTTCGGCTTGTGCTTTGACCAAACCAGAGCCGGGCACGACCATGGCCAGTTTGACGTTTTTGGCCACTTTTTGGCCCAGCTTTTTGACGATGGCCGCGGCCTCGCGCATGTCTTCGATGCGGCTGTTGGTGCACGAGCCAATGAAGACCTTGTCGATGGTGATGTCGGCCAAGGCTTTGCCGGGCTGCAAGCCCATGTAGGTCAGGGCGCGCTCGATGGCGTCGCGCTTGACGTCGTCTTTTTCTTTGTCGGGGTCGGGCGTCTGGCCATCGATGCCCAGCACCATCTCGGGTGACGTGCCCCAGGTGACTTGCGGCACGATGGCACTGGCGTCCAGCTCGACCACGGCGTCAAAGTGGGCGCCAGGGTCAGACTGCAAAGTTTTCCAGTATGCGACAGCATGGTCCCACTCGACACCCGTGGGCGAGAGCAAGCGGCCTTTGACGTAGTCGATGGTCTTCTCGTCCACCGCCACAAGACCCGCGCGCGCGCCGCCTTCGATGGCCATGTTGCAGACCGTCATGCGGCCTTCCATAGACAGGCTGCGGATGGCCGAGCCTGCGAATTCGATGGTGTAGCCGGTGCCGCCTGCGGTGCCGATCTTGCCGATGATGGCCAGCACGATGTCTTTGCCGGTGATGCCCTTGACCAGCTTGCCCTCGACCTTGATCAGCATGTTCTTGGCTTTTTTGGCCAGCAGGGTCTGGGTGGCCATGACGTGCTCGACCTCGGAGGTGCCGATGCCGTGGGCCAATGCGCCAAACGCGCCGTGGGTGGAGGTGTGCGAGTCGCCGCAAACCACGGTCATGCCGGGCAGGGTGGCGCCGTTTTCAGGGCCAATCACGTGCACGATGCCCTGGCGCTTGGACAGGAAAGGGAAGAAGGCGGCGGAGCCATATTCGGCCATGTTCGCGTCGAGCGTGGTGATTTGCTCTTTGCTGATCGGGTCGGTGATGCCGTCGTAGCCCAACTCCCACCCCGTGGTGGGGGTGTTGTGGTCGGCCGTGGCCACAATCGAGCTGACGCGCCAGACCTTGCGACCGGCTTGGCGCAGACCTTCGAAGGCTTGTGGGCTGGTGACTTCGTGCACCAGGTGACGGTCGATGTACAGGACGGAGGTGCCGTCTTCTTCAGTGTGGACGACGTGTTCGTCCCAAATTTTGTCGTAGAGGGTGCGTGCCATGGAGCTTCCTTGCTGTGCAACCGCACATTTTATGCGGATACACCCAGCGTGAGCTCACACAAGTGACAGCCTTGGGTGCGCCTTGCTGGGAGCGGGTTCTCAGGAGCAGCCAGAGGCCCGCCTTGGGGGGCTGTTTACAGTTCTTCTACCCGCCGAGGGGGGTAGCTGTCCCAAGACTGGCAGCCCGGGCAATGCCAAAAGTGTTCTTTGGCTTCAAAGCCGCAAGCAGCGCAGCGGTAGCGGGCCAAAGGTTTGGTGGCGTTTTCCAGCGTTTTTTGCACCGGCTCAGGCAAGGCGCCCCATTTGTGATGATCTCCATTGAGCCAGCGGCTGGCGGCCATCATGGAGGGGTGGTTTTGCAGATGGTCCAAGTAGCGTTGCAAGGCGGGGGCATCTGGCATGGCCGCAGACTGGGGGTTTTGTGCTTCCAGTGCCGTGATGGCGTCCAGCACATCAATGCAAGGGTTGCGCAAGTAATGGGCTTGCAGCAAAGCGCTGGCGCTGGCCGCCTTGTCGCAGGCCAGGGCCGCTTGTGCAAAGCTGGCAGCGGCCAAGGGTGCTGCCATGTCGTTGTGCTCAAACAAAACCGACAAGGTGCCGTAGGCGGCGGGCGCCTGGCCTTGGCTTAGCTGTAATTGCCCCATCAACAGGCGGGGCCTTGGGGCACGGGGGTGGGCTTGCAGCGCGTGCGCCAACAACTCCAACGCGTTGGCGCTGTCGCCCTTTTGCACCGCTTCGCGGGCTTGCTCGCATTGGTAATGGGCCAGCCGAACGCCAAAGTCAGTTTCCCCTGATTTTTCGAGCAAGCGGGCCACCACCGCGGCTTCGGGCCACTCGCGTGAGCGCTCGTAAATGGCCATGCGGGCCAGGCGTGCTTGCCCTTCGTAAGAGGTGCCCTCCAGCTTGCGCAGAGCTTCTTCGGCGCGGTCCAGCAAACCCGCTTTCAAATAATCGAGCGCCAGCCCGTGCTGTGCCCTTTGCCGGTCGGCGTGGCTGATGTCGGCACGCGAGAGCAGGTGTTCATGCACCCGCACCGCCCGGTCGTACTCGCCCCGGCGGCGGAACAAATTGCCCAGGGCAAAGTGCAACTCGGAGGTGTCCGGGTCGTTTTGCACCGCCTCAATGAAGGCATCAATGGCTTGGTCTTGCTGCTCGTTGAGCAAGTGGTTCAGACCTTTGAAATAGGCGCGGGGTGCTTGCCGGTTGGCGATGCGCATTTGACGCAGGTCCAGACGCGACGCAATCCAGCCCAAGGCGAAGGCCGTGGGCAGGCCCAGCAAAATCCAGGTCAGGTCAAGCTCCATCGGTCACCTCGGACGTGGGGGCGGGGGACGCAGTCGGGGTGTTTTTCTTGACGGCTTGACGCTCACGCCACCAGCGCGGCACCATGCCCAGCACGCCGACCACCACGCCCAGCGTGAAGGCAGACAGCACCACCAGCACCGTGGGGGCCGACCAGTGGGTGCTGAAAAAAAAGTTCACCCGGGTCTCTTGCTGATTGTTCAGCGCGAAAGCAAACAGGGTGAAAAAAATGGTGGCCTTCAGCAACCACTGAAGCAGCCAGAGCAGGCGTTTCATGAATGGACCTCGTCAGCACAAACCATTCTAAAGGCGCAAACGAAAGGACCGGTGATACGGTCAAATACAAAGCCGCAGGCATCCGCCTTGCAGGTCATTGACGTTCGTTTTCAGTGTCGTTGGCTTGGGCCAGGGTGCCAGCGTCCACAGCTTCTCTCAAAGCTTTGCCGGGTTTGAAATGGGGGACCCGTTTTTCGGGGATTTGAACGCTCTCGCCCGAGCGCGGGTTGCGGCCCAAACGCGGTGGACGGCGGTTGATGGAGAAACTGCCAAAGCCACGGATCTCAATGCGGTGACCTTTGACCAGCGCATCGCTCATGGCGTCGAGCACCGTTTTGACGGCCAATTCGGCGTCACGGTGGGTCAGCTGCGCAAAGCGTGCAGCAAGTTCTTCAACCAGATCGGAGCGGGTCATGGATGTACAGCGTTGAGCGTTTTGCGTTTTGCGTTGAGCGAAACACGCAAGGAGACCTTGCTTGTCGCTCAACGCTTGACGCCTAACGTCTAACCTTCAGATCAGTTGTTGTCGAGCTTGGCACGCAACAAGGCGCCCAAGCTGGTCGTGCCAGCGTTTTCGGTCTTGGATTGCTGCGACAGTGAAGCCATGGCTTCTTGCTGGTCAGCCTGGTCCTTGGCCTTGATGGACAACTGGATGTTGCGGGTCTTGCGGTCAACGTTCACCACGACAGCGGTCACTTCGTCGCCGACTTTCAGCACATGGCTGGCGTCTTCCACGCGGTCACGCGAGATTTCGGACACACGCAAATAACCGATGATGTCTTCGCCCAAGTCGATTTCGGCGCCCTTGGCATCCACGGTCTTGACCTTGCCGGTGACGATCTGGCCTTTGTCATTGATCGACACGAATGTGGTGAAAGGATCGGAGTCGAGTTGCTTGATACCCAAGCTGATGCGCTCCCGGTCCACGTCCACAGCCAAGACCAAAGCCTCAACTTCTTGACCCTTCTTGAATTCGCGCACGGCGTTTTCGCCGGTTTCGTTCCAAGACAAGTCAGACAAGTGCACCAAGCCGTCGATGCCGGCAGCCAAGCCCACGAACACGCCGAAGTCGGTGATCGACTTGATCGGGCCCTTGACACGGTCGCCGCGCTTGGTGTTCTGAGCGAACTCTTGCCATGGGTTGGCACGGCACTGCTTCATGCCCAAGCTGATGCGGCGCTTGTCTTCGTCGATCTCGAGGACCATGACTTCGACCTCGTCACCCAAGGCAACGATTTTGGAAGGCGCAACGTTTTTGTTGGTCCAGTCCATCTCGGACACGTGCACCAAGCCTTCAATGCCGGGTTCGAGTTCGACAAACGCGCCGTAGTCGGCGATGTTGGTGATCTTGCCGAACATGCGGGTGCTTTGGGGGTAGCGGCGGTTCACGCCCATCCAAGGGTCGTCGCCCATTTGCTTGAGGCCCAAGGACACGCGGTTTTTCTCGGTGTCGAACTTGAGGATCTTGGCGGTGATTTCTTGACCGGCCGTGACCACTTCGGAAGGGTGACGGACACGGCGCCAAGCCATGTCGGTGATGTGCAGCAAGCCGTCGATACCGCCCAAGTCCACGAAAGCACCGTATTCGGTGATGTTCTTGACCACACCGTGAACGATGGAGCCTTCGCGCAGGGTTTCCATCAGCTTGGCGCGCTCTTCGCCCATCGAGGCTTCCACCACAGCGCGGCGTGACAATACGACGTTGTTGCGCTTGCGGTCGAGCTTGATGACCTTGAATTCCAGGGTCTTGTTCTCATAGGGTGACAGGTCTTTGGTAGGACGTGTGTCGACCAAAGAGCCGGGCAAGAAAGCGCGGATGCCGTTGACCAGCACCGTGAGGCCGCCTTTGACTTTGCCGCTGGTCACGCCAGTGACGAACTCGCCCGATTCGAGCGCTTTTTCCAGAGACATCCACGAAGCCAGACGCTTGGCAGTGTCACGCGACAAGATGGTGTCGCCGTAACCGTTTTCGATGGAGCCGATGGCCACGGAGACAAAGTCGCCGACCTGGACTTCGATTTCACCTTGGTCGTTCTTGAACTCTTCGAGGGGCACATACGACTCGGACTTGAGACCGGCGTTGACCACAACGAAGTTGTGCTCGATGCGCACGACTTCAGCGGTGATGACTTCACCTGGGCGCATTTCCGTGCGCGTCAGTGATTCTTCGAATAGGGCGGCAAATGATTCAGACATGGTATTTCCTCATCCACAAGTTCAGGACTGACGAGCGCGACATGCGTCGTTTCCAGGAGCTGACCGTGGCGATTGGTTTGCGGCGTGAGCCGCGGTTGGTTTTTAAAAAACCACCTGGCCAGTGTGCAAGCTGCACGATGAGAGCCGGGTGGAACTTTGGGTCAGCCTGCACAGGGCGGGCTGGGGTGGCCGTTTCCAGTCGATCAACCGAAAACCTGCCGGCTTTGCCACCAGACCATCACCTGTTCCACCGAAGCTTCGATGGTCAAGGACGAGTTGTCCAGTTGCAAGGCATCTTGTGCGGGCTTCAAAGGCGCGACGCTGCGGGACATGTCCCGTGCATCACGCGCTTCCAAGTCAGCTCGAAGAGAGTCGATATTAGCCGAAAAACCCTTCAAAATCAACTGCTTATGCCGTCTTTCGGCTCTTTGGGCGGCGCTGGCAGTCAAAAACACCTTCAAAGGGGCGTTCGGGAAGATCACCGTGCCCATGTCGCGGCCGTCGGCCAAGAGGCCTGGCAAGCGTTGAAAGCTGTGCTGCAGATCGACCAAAGCCATGCGCACGGTGGGCAGCAACGAGACTTTGGAGGCGTTCATGCCGCCTTGTTCGCTTCGGATGGCGTCGGTCACATCGACTTTGCCCAGCAGCACCTGCTCGCCTTCAAAGCGAACCGGCAGGCTGCGGGCGAGTTCGGCGATGGCCGCTTCGTCGGCAGTGTCCAGCGTCAGCCCGGCCAGCAAGGCCGCGTGGGCGGTCACGCGGTAGAGCGCGCCAGAGTCCAGGTAGTGGTAGCCCAGTTGCTCGGCCACGCGGCTGGCCAGCGTGCCTTTGCCCGAGGCCGTGGGGCCGTCGATGCAGATGACCGGAATGTTGGGGGCCGCCGTGTGCGCCACCAAAAACAGGACCTCGAAGTAGTCGGGGAAGGTTTTGGCCACGCATTGGGGGTCTTCGATGCGCACCGGCACCTGGTCGGTGTTGAAGGCCGTGAGCGAAAAACACATGGCCACGCGGTGATCGTCGTAAGTGTGGATGCTGGTGCGTTGCCATTTTCCGGCGGGCAGCGGGTGAATGGTGATCCAATCCGGGCCTTCTTCGACGGTGGCACCGAGTTTGCGGCTTTCGGTGGCCATGGCCGCGATGCGGTCGGTTTCCTTCACGCGCCAGCTGGCAATGTTGCGAAGCGTGGTCGGGCCGTCGGCATACAGCGCCATCACGGCCAGCGTCATGGCGGCGTCGGGGATGTGGTTGCAGTCAAGCGTGATGCCTTTGAGCGGCCAGGTGCCGCGCTGGATCTCCAGCCAGTTGGGGCCGCTGGTGATGTTTGCACCCATTTGGGCGGCTGCGTCCATGAAGCGGATGTCACCCTGGATGGAGTCTGCGCCTACGCCCTGGATGCGAATGCCGTCGCCTTGTGCGATGGCACCCAATGCAATGAAATAGCTGGCCGAAGACGCATCGGCTTCGACGTGGATGCGGCCCGGTGATTGGTAGCGGCTGCCTGCTGGAATGACAAAGCGTTCCCAGTCATGACGTTCAACCGCGATGCCGTAGCGCGCCAGCAGGTTGAGCGTGATTTCGATGTAGGGCTTGCTGATGAGCTCACCGATCACTTCAATCGTGATGGCCCGGTCGGTGGCGGCCAAAGGCAGGGCCATCAGCAAAGCGGTGAGGAACTGGCTGGACACATCGCCCCGCACCGGGATGGGCTTGTCCAGTTGCAGTTGGGGTTGGTGCACGCGCAGGGGCGGGTAGCCTTCGTTGCCCAAGTAGTCGATGGTGCAGCCGAGTTCGCGCAGGGCGTCTACCAAGTCGCCAATCGGACGTTCGTGCATGCGGGGCACGCCTTTGAGCGTGAAGTCACCACCCTGCACAGCCAACGCGGCCGTCAGTGGGCGCATGGCCGTGCCTGCGTTGCCCATGAAAAATTCGATCGCCTCAGTCGGCCAGGCGCGCCCGCCCAGGCCGGTAATGGTGACGGTGGTGCCTGCCACATCGACCCCACAGCCCAGTTGGCGCAGCGCCGCCAGCATGACGCGTGTGTCGTCCGAATCCAGCAGGTCGTGCACCACGGTCGTGCCTTGGCAAAGTGCAGAGAGCAGCAGCACGCGGTTGGAAATGCTTTTGGAGCCGGGAAGGGTGACGGTGCCGGACGCGCCTTGCAGCGGCGGGAGGTCAAGAAAGGCGGTGGAGAACATGGGTCAGTCTTCTGAGGCTTTGTTGTCAGCGTTGCCCGCTTGCAGCGTCCAAGTCGAACGCACATCGCGAGCCTGTTGAATCAGTTGTTGCAGCGCAGCGGTGTCGCCCTGCTTGAGTGCGTTTTCAAATTGGTTGAGCGCAGTGCGAAAGTGCGCCATTTGTATGAGCACTTCGGACTGGTTCGCGCTCAGGATGTCGCGCCAGACGGCCGGGTCACTGGCGGCGATGCGCGAAAAATCGCGAAAACCTGGGCCTGCCATCTCTAAAAATGCCTCGCCCTGTGCTTGTGACGTGAGGGCATTGACTGCAGCAAAAGCCAACAGGTGCGGCAGGTGGCTGACGGCCGCAAAGGTGGCGTCATGTGCTTCGGGCGTCATTTGGCTCACATGGCTGCCGATGGCGGTCCAGACCTCGCTCGCTGTTTTTATTTGGCGAATGCTGTTTTGCGGCAGGGGCGTGAGGATGGTGCGGCGCTCTTGGTAGAGCGTGGCTTGGGCATGCTCGATGCCCGCGACTTCTTTGCCCGAAATGGGGTGCGCAGGCACAAAGCAGTTCAGGCGTTCGCCCAAAGCCGCTTGGGCCGCAGCGATCACATCGCATTTGGTCGAGCCCACGTCCATCAGCAAGGCCTGGGGTGCCAGCGCATCGCGCATGGCGGCAAAGCTGCTTGGCATGGCGCGCACGGGCACAGCCAGCAGCACCATGTCTGCACCCTTCACGGCTTCGGCCACGCTGTTGCAAGCTTGGTCGATGACTTCCAGTTCCAGTGCGCGTTTGCGTGTTTTTTCAGACGCGCTGAAGCCGGTGATGTGCTGCACCAGGCCTGCCTCGCGCAGCGCAAGCGCAAACGAGCCGCCCATCAGGCCGCAGCCAATCAGGGCCAGGCGTTGGAACTTCACTGTGCGCTCACTCGGGGGTCATTCAGGAACGGGGTATGAACCCAGCACCTTGTAAAACGCGCACAGGCCTTGCAACTCGTGCAGCGCCGTAGCCACATGCGGCTCGCTGATGTGGCCTTGCAGGTCGATGTAGAAGTAATACTCCCACTGACCTGATTTGGCGGGGCGTGATTCAAAGCGCGTCATCGACACACCGTTGTTTTTGAGTGGCACCAGCAAGTCATGCACCGCCCCCGGACGGTTGGGGACCGACACCACCAAGCTGGTGCAGTCTTTACCCGAGGCGGGTGGTGTGGCCAAGGTTTGCGGCAAAGCGATCACGGCAAAGCGGGTGCGGTTGAAAGCCTCGTCCTGGACGGCGTGGTGCACGATGTGCAGGCCAAACTGGCCGGCCGCGCGTTCGCTGGCCAGGGCCGCCCACGCCGGGTTTGTGGCCGCCAGGCGAGCGCCTTCGGCGTTGCTCGATACAGCGCGGCGCTCGGCTTGCGGCAAGTGCTTGGACAACCAGCCCTGGCACTGGGCCAGCGCTTGCGGGTGCGCCATCACCACTTCGATGCCCGCGTCGGAATTGAGTTGGCGCAGCAAATTGAAGCGCACTTGCAGGCTGACTTCACCCACCACATGCACGGGCGAGCGCAAAAACAAATCGAGCGAGCGGGCCACCACGCCCTCGGTGGAGTTTTCCATGCCGACCACGCCATATTGGGCGGAGCCTGCAGCAGTGGCGTGGAAAACTTCGTCGAAGTTGGTGCAGTAAATCAAGTTGGCGGCGCTGCCAAAAAACTCGATGGCCGCCTGTTCGCAAAACGTGCCCTGGGGGCCCAGCACCGCCACGCGTTGGGGTGCTTCGAGGGCCAGGCAGGCCGACATGATTTCGCGCCAGATGGAGGCGACGTGTTCGTTTTTCAGCGGGCCGGGGTTGGCTTGGGTGATCTTGTCGATGACCTGGGCCACGCGATCGGGGCGAAAGAAAGGCGAGCCTTCGGCGCGTTTGATCTCCCCCACTTTTTCGGCCACATGGGCGCGTTGGTTCAGCAGGCTCAGCAGCTGTTTGTCCAGCGCGTCAATCTGAACACGCAAAGCGCCCAGGGCGTCTGACTGAATGGGGGGGTGGCTCATGTCTTGTGGTCTTTCTGGCGGCCTAATTTTTGGGGGCTTCAGGCCTGTGTTTTTTCAAATTCACGCATGTAAGCCACCAAGGCCTGCACGCCTTCGAGGGGCATGGCGTTGTAAATGCTGGCGCGCATGCCACCTACCGATTTGTGGCCTTTGAGCTGCAGCAAATTGGCGGCTTTGGCCCCAGCCAAAAAGGCTTCGTTGCGCGATTCATCGCGCAAGAAAAAGGGCACGTTCATGCGCGAGCGGCAGTCCTTGGCCACACGGGTTTCAAACAAGCTGGAGCTGTCGAGAAAGTCGTACAGCAACTGTGCTTTGGCGATATTGCGTTTTTCCATGACTGCAATACCACCATGCTTTTTGAGCCACCGGAACACCAGCCCTGCGATGTAAATGCTGTAGGTCGGAGGCGTGTTGTACATCGACTGGTTGTCGGCCACCAGCTTGTAATCAAAAGCGCTGGGGCAATGCGGCAGGGCATGGCCGATCAGGTCTTCGCGCACGATGACCAAGGTCAGCCCGGCGGGACCCAGGTTTTTTTGCGCACCGCCAAAGGCCAGGCCCACGCGGGACCAATCCAGTGGGCGAGACGCAACATGCGAAGAAAAATCCACCACCAGAGGGGTATCACAGCCCAAGGATTTGAGGTCCGGCAGTTCGTGAAACTCCACGCCGTGAATGGTTTCATTGCTGCAAATGTGCACATAGCGGCTGTTTGCGCCGATTTGCCAAGTGGCTGGCGCGGG
>NZ_CAMDLM010000042.1 GCF_945901735.1 Limnohabitans sp. Rim8 | reverse complement strand
ACTCCATGGGGCCGTGCTGCCCCAGCCATGAGCAAATTGACCCGGAAGCCTTCATCTCGCAGCATGCACAATTGTTGGCCCGAGGCCTGTCAAAACCCTGATCCTCATCGGATCAAACCCGTCTCATCATGAAAAAATCAACCCTCTGGATCCTCTCGACCGTGGCTGTGGCCATACTCGTTGCAGGCGGTGCCCGCTGGGCCAGCCAGCGCCAGACGACCACAGCCCCGACGGTGTCCACCGCCGCCTCGGTGCCCCGCATCGAGTTGGCCGCCTCCGATGTCTTCACCGCCCGCACGCAGACCATCAGCCTGGGCATCGCCGTATCAGGCGCCCTCAAGGCCACCCAAAGCGCCACCGTCAAAGCCCGTGTGGCCGGTGAGCTGCAAGAGCTCAGCGTGCGTGAAGGCGACCGTGTGCAAGCAGGGCAAGTCATCGCCCGTATCGAACCAAGCGAGTACCAAGCGCGCGTGCGCCAGGGGCAGCAGCAAGCCGATGCAGCCAAAGCCCAGGTGGACATTGCGCAGCGCCAGTTTGACAACAACCAGGCCCTGGTGAACCAAGGCTTCATTTCGCAAACCGCCCTGCTCAACTCCCAGGCCAGCCTGAATGGGGCCAAGGCCACGCACGCAGCGGCACTGGCGGCGCTGGACCTGGCCGACAAGTCGCTGGCCGACGCCACGCTGCGCTCGCCCTTGTCGGGCGTGGTGGCGCAGCGCCTGGCGCAACCGGGCGAACGCGTGGCCATCGAGGCCCGGTTGGTCGAGGTGATCAACCTCTCGCAACTGGAGATGGAAGCGGCCCTGACAGCCGAAGACGCCAGCCGCGTGCGGGTAGGCATGGCAGCGCAGTTGCAGGTGGAAGGCGTGGCCCAACCGGTGCCGGCCAAAGTCTTGCGCATCAACCCCAGCGCCCAAATGGGCAGCCGCAGCGTCGTGGTTTACTTGGGCGTCCAAGGCCGCGCAGGCTTGCGCCAAGGGCTGTTCGCCCAGGGCACCCTGGAAACGCAAAGCCTGCAGGTGCTGGCCGTGCCCGTGACCAGCGTGCGCACCGACAAACCGCAGCCGTATGTTCAGGTGGTGAAAGACGGCCTGGTGCGGCATATCACGGTACGGACCGGCGAGCGCAGCGAAGGTGAGCGACAAAACCTGGTGGCCGTGACCGGCGTGTCCGAAGGAGAGCAAGTGCTGTCGGGCAGCGTGGGTGCGTTGCGTGAAGGCGTTCAAGTCCAGTTCACGGTGACGGCCATGTCAGGTTTGACCCCGGCTGCGGCGCAAACCACCCCTGCCAGCGCAGCGAAATAACAGGGTCGACAGCATGTGGTTCACCCGTGTCAGTTTGCAAAATCCGGTTTTTGCCACCATGGTCATGTTGGCCCTGGTGGTGATGGGCATCTTCTCTTTCCAGCGTCTCAAAGTCGATCAATTTCCCAACATCGACTTTCCGGTGGTGGTCATCAGCACCGAATACCCCGGGGCCTCGCCCGAGATCGTGGAGAACGAAGTCTCCAAAAAGATCGAGGAAGGCGTCAACTCGATCGCCGGCATCAGCGCCCTGACCTCTCGCAGCTACGAAAACCAGTCGGTGGTGATCATGGAGTTTCAACTGCAGATCGACGGCCGCAAAGCGGCGGAAGATGTGCGCGAAAAAGTCGCCTCGCTGCGCCCTCTGCTGCGCACCGAAGTCAAAGAACCTCGGGTGCTGCGCTTTGATCCTTCCAGCCGCGCCGTGTGGTCGCTGGCGGTGATTCCCGATGGCAACCTGCTCAATGCGGTCGAGCTGACCAATTGGTCCGAGCAGGTGCTGAAAAAGCGCTTGGAAAACGTGCGGGGTGTGGGCTCGGTCACTTTGGTGGGCGGCAGCAAACGCGAGATCAACCTGTATTTGCAACCGGCCAACATGGAGGCCTTGGGCGTCACCGCCGAGCAGGTGGTCACCGCCGTGCGCAACGAAAACCAGGATTTGCCCGTGGGCGCGATCCGCTCGCTGGAACAAGAGCGCATCGTGCAAATCAGCTCGCGCATGCAAAGGCCCGAGGACTTTGGCCGCATCATCGTGGCGCGCAAAAACGGCACCCCCATTCGCTTGTCTCAGGTGGCCACGGTGCAAGACGGCGCGCAAGAGTTGGAAAGCCTGGCGCTCTACAACGGCCAACGCACCCTTTTGATGTCGGTGCAAAAGTCACAGGACGAAAACACCATCCAGGTGGTCGATGGCCTGATCAAGGCCGTGGCCGAGTTGCAAGGCCAACTGCCGCCGGGCATCCAGCTCGAGCCCATCACCGACAACTCGCGGCCCATCCGCATCTCGGTGAACAACGTGCGCCAGACCCTGATCGAAGGGGCCATACTCACGGTGCTGATCGTGTTCTTGTTCCTGAACTCCTGGCGCTCCACTGTCATCACGGGCCTGACGCTGCCGATCTCGCTGATCGGCACCTTCATGTTCATGCAGATGTTCGGCTTCACCATCAACATGATCACGCTGATGGCGCTGAGCCTGTGCGTGGGCCTGCTGATCGACGACGCCATCGTGGTGCGCGAGAACATCGTGCGCCATGTGCAAATGGGCAAAAACGCCTACAAGGCCTCTTTGGAGGGCACCCAAGAAATTGGCCTGGCCGTGCTGGCCACCACTTTGTCCATCGTGGCGGTTTTTTTACCGATCGGCTTCATGGAAGGCATCATCGGCAAGTTCTTCCACGAGTTCGGCATCACCATCGTGGCGGCCGTGATGATCTCGATGTTTGTGAGCTTCACGCTCGACCCGATGCTGTCCAGCATCTGGCACGACCCGGCCATCGACGCGCAGGGCAAAAACCGCCCCCCCGTGGGCTGGTACGACAAAAGCATTGGCCGCGTGACCGGCTGGTTTGACCGAGGCACCGAGCGCCTGGCCGAAGGCTACCAAGGCATCTTGCGCTGGGCGCTGGTGCACCGCAAGTCCACCGTGTTTCTGGCGCTGGGCATTTTCGTGGCCAGCGTGTTCATGGTCCGGCTGCTGGGCACCGAGTTTGTGCCCAAAGCTGATTTTTCTGAAACCTCGGTCAAGTTCGAAACCCCGGTGGGCACCTCGCTTGAAGCCACCGAGGCCAAAACCCGCCAGGTCGAGGCGATCCTGCGCGACTTCCCGGAAGTGCGCTACACCCTCAGCACCATCAACACCGCCAATGCGCAGGGCAAGAACAACGTCAACCTCTACATCCGCTTGGTGGACCGCAAAAAACGCAGTCGCAACGCCGACCAGATGTCGGCTGTGCTGCGCGAGCGCCTCAAGCTGGTGCCCGGCATCGCGGTCACGCACACCGGTTTGCTGGACGCGATTGGCGGCAACAAGCAAGTCGAGTTTTCGCTGCAAGGCCCGGACCAAAAAGAGCTGGAACGCCTGGCGCTGCTGGCGCTGGCCAAGGTACGCGACATCCCCGGCTTGGTGGACTTGGACTCCAGCGTGAAACCCAACAAGCCCGTCATCGGCGTGCAAGTGCTGCGCGACGCGGCATCTGATCTGGGCCTGGGCACAGCGCAACTGGCGGGGCCCCTGCGCACTTTGGTGGCCGGTCAAAGCGTAGGCAACTGGCGTGCCCCGGACGACCAGACCTACGACGTGAACGTGCGCCTCTCGCCTGAGGCCCGCAACAGCCCGCAAGACCTGGAACGATTGCCCTTCATGGTGACTGCGCCCGATGGCAGCCCACGCACCGTGCGCCTGGGCCAAGTGGCCCACGTCAGTGAGACCACGGGTTCGAACCAGATCAACCGCCGCGACATGATGCGCGAAGTGGCCATCAACGCCAACGTGTTCGGACGCTCTGCAGGTGAGGTCTCGGCCGATGTGCGCAAAGCCATGGACAGCCTGAACTTGCCGCCCGGCTACCGTTACAGCTTTGGCGGCTCCACCAAGAGCATGGGCGAGTCCTTTGGCTACGCTTTGTCGGCTCTGGTCATGGCGGTGATATTCATTTACATGATCTTGGCCAGCCAGTTCAAAAGCTTCCTGCAGCCCCTGGCTTTGATGACCTCCCTGCCGCTGACCTTGATTGGCGTGGTGCTGGCCCTGATGGCTTTTCGCTCGACCTTATCGATGTTCTCCCTCATCGGCGTGATCATGCTCATGGGCCTGGTGACCAAAAACGCCATCTTGCTGGTCGACTTTGCCATCCGCGCCCGGGAAGACGGCCTGGAGCGCAGCGAAGCGCTGCTGCTGGCGGCCAAGGTGCGGCTGCGCCCGATTTTGATGACCACTTTGGCCATGATTTTCGGCATGGTGCCGCTGGCCTTTGCGCTGAGCGAAGGCGCCGAGCAACGCGCGCCCATGGGCCAGGCCGTGATTGGCGGGGTCATCACCTCGTCGCTGCTGACACTGGTGGTGGTGCCGGTCGTGTACTGCTACATGGACGATCTGGCCCAATGGCTGTGTGCCAAGGCAGGCCTTGCTCCGGCCCGTCAGGCTCAGGACACGAGCGCCCCTTAAAATCAACGGATATTTGACCAAGACCCCCGCAGGAGTAATTAAAATGGATATGAACCAGGCGCGCTTCAACATGATTGAGCAGCAAATCCGCCCGTGGGAAGTGCTGGACCCGCAAGTGCTGGCTCTGCTGTCCACCGTTCGCCGCGAAGACTTTGTGCCCCTGGCGCACAAGGCCCTGGCTTTTGTCGACATGGAGATACCGCTGGGCACCCTGCCCCACCAGGTCATGCTCGCCCCGCGCGTGCAGGCGAGGTTGCTGCAAGACCTGGGGGTGCAAAAAACCGACAAGGTGCTGGACATCGGCACTGGCTCGGGCTTCATGGCCGCCTTGTTGGCGCACCAGGCGGCCAGTGTGCTGAGCCTGGAGATCGACCCGGCTTTGGCCACGCAGGCCCAAGCCAACTTGCAAAGGGCCGGTGTGAGCAACGTGGTGGTACGCACAGCCGATGGCAGCCAAGGCGCTGCCGCCGACGGTCCGTTTGACGTGATCCTGATCAGTGGTTCCGTGGCCGAAGTGCCCGCCGCCTTGTTGCAGCAACTCTCTGTGGGGGGGCGCCTCGCCGCCATCGTGGGCGACGAACCCATGATGCGCGCCACCCTCATCAGCCGCACCCACGCCAACAGCTGGACCACCACCGAGCCCTGGGACTGCAACGCCCCGCGCCTGTCCGGCTTTGCCGAGCCTTCGCGCTTCAAATTCTGAGACGCCCCATGCAGCAAATCTACCCAGCCCAAATCGCTGAATGGGCCAGTCAACAGGACCAGCGCCCCGTCTTGCTCGATGTGCGCGAGGGCTGGGAGGTGCAAACCGCCAGCGCCCAGCCCGAAGGCCTGGACTTGCTGCACATGCCCATGCAAACCATCCCGGCACGCTTGGACGAACTCGACAAAACCCGCCCGATTGCCTGCCTGTGTCACCACGGCTCGCGCAGCATGCAAGTGGCCAGCTTCTTGCTGCAGCACGGCTTTGAGGTGGTCAATGTGGCCGGCGGCATTCACGCCTGGTCGGCGCAAGTGGACCCCAGCATCCCCGTTTATTGAATCAGCTTTTGGCCCCCTGTGGGACCGACATTTTTTACAAAGACACGCCATGAAACTGCGCACCCTGCCCCTGACGTTGGCCTTGATGACCGCCTTTGCAGGCACCGCACAGGCCCAGAGCCTGTCCACCCTGTACCAGGCGGCCAAAGGCCACGACGCCACTTTCAAGGCCGTGCGCTCGCAGTATGAAGCCGCGCTGGCCAAGGCCGAGCAAGCCAAAGCCTTGCTGCGGCCCACTGCGGGTTTGGGGGGCAATCTGTCCGAGTCCAATCTGGACAACCAATCCAATGCCATGGGCAGTGGTGCGTTCGGCACCCGCAGTTTGTCGGTCAATGGCAGCCACCCCCTCTATCGCCCGGCCAACCTGGCCAGCTTCGCACAAGGGATGAAACAAGTCGACTTGGCCCAGGCCCAGCTCAAAGCGGCCGAGCAGGAACTGATGGTGCGCACCAGCCAGGCCTACTTTGATGTGCTGACGGCGCAAGAAAGCCTGAGCTTCGTCAAGGCGCAAAAGACAGCCGTGTCTGAACAGCTGGCCGCGGCCAAGCGCAACTTCGAAGTCGGCACCGCCACCATCACCGACACGCGTGAAGCCCAGGCCCGCTTTGACCTGGTCACAGCACAAGAAATCGCCGCCGACAACGACCTGCAGGTCAAACGGCTGGCACTCGACCAAACCGTGGGCATCGCCCAGATCAAGCCCCTGGGCTTGCAAGCTGCGGCCGACATCGCCCGTCTGCACAGCGGAACCATCGATTCATGGGTGGCCCAATCCGACGCCAGCAACACCAGCCTGACACAGGCGCGCATTGCACTGGAAGTGGCTCAACTGGAAATCGACAAAGCCAAAGCGGCTCTCAAGCCCACCGTGGACCTGAACGCCAGCTACGGCATGACACGCTACCGCAACGGCGCGCTGCCCAGTCAACCCCACACCAACACCGCCACCATCGGGGTGGCCTTGAACATGCCGCTTTACACCGGCCAAGCCAGTCAAAACCGCATCCTGGAAACCTTGGCCCTGCAAGACAAAGCCCGCAACGAACTGGACGCGGCCCAGCGCAACGTGGCCCAAGCCACCCGCACCGCCTTTTATGGCGTGCAATCAGGCCTGAGCCAGATCACGGCCTTGCAAGCGGCAGAAGCCTCCAGCCAAAGCGCCTTGGACGCCAACAAACTGGGCTACCAGGTGGGCGTGCGCATCAACATCGACGTGCTCAACAGCCAAAGCCAGTTGTTCCAGACCAAACGCGACCTGGCCAAAGCCCGCCACGATGTGCTGCTGGGCCAGTTGCGGCTGCGCCAATCCAGCGGCACTTTGCAAGACGCCGATTTGCAGGCGGTCAGCGGCTTGCTGCAAAAATAAGTGGTATTGCCCTGCCGCCGGTGCCCTGCAGCCGGGGACGACAAAGTTCTTGGCTTCGCAGGTTGCTAGCGCTTCAGAGCAGTCCGGCAATGGCTTGGGCATAGCGCTTGGCAGCGCCTCGGCTTTGGGCCACCAAATCCAGCCCTTTTTGGCGGGCGATGGCCAGTTCAGCGGGCTGGCGCAGCCAAGCCAGCACCTGGTCCAGCGCGCTGTCCACGTCGCTGACGCGAACTGCAGCCCCCGCTTGCTGGGCGTTTTGGGCGGCTTCAGCAAAATTGAAGGTGTGCGGCCCCATGATGACCGGGCAGCCAAAGGCGGCGGCCTCAATCAGGTTCTGTCCACCCAAAGGCATGAAACTGCCGCCCAGCAAGGCCATGTCGGCGCTCTGAAAATACACCGGCATCTCGCCCAAGCTGTCGCCCAGCCAGACTTGCACCTTGTCGGCGTGAACAGGCCGCGGCTGGCCCCAGTCCCAGTTCGAGCGACGCACAACGCTCAGACCCTGCGCCGCCAACAGATCGTGGACTTCGTCAAAGCGCTGCGGGTGCCTGGGCACCAACAACCAGACCACACCCGCCGCCCGGAACGCGGCCAAGCGGTCCGCCTTGGCCATCAAAGCCTGCAGCCACATGGCCTCTTCACCTTCGCGGGTGCTGGCCAGCATGACCACCGGGCAAGGCAGGCCTTGGTGATGCCATGGTTGGCGCCAGACTTGGGCCAAGGCCAACGCATCGGGCTGGGGCTGCACGTCAAACTTGAGGTTGCCCAACACCGCCTCAACCGTGGCACCCAATTGCCCAAGGCGGGCAGCGTCTTCTGGGCTTTGTGCCCAGACCGCGCTCAAACCCCGATAAGCCGGACGCGACAGCAGCAACCAGCGCAAACCCGAGCGCAGCGACTGGTCGTTGAGCCTGGCATTGGCCAGCGCCAAGGGCACCCGCACCTGCACGCAAGCTTGCACCAGCACAGGCCAAACCTCGGTCTCCATCAGGATGCCCAGCCGGGGCCGGTGGTGCTGCAAAAAACGCCGGGTGGCCTCGGGTGTGTCCCAGGGCAGCCAAGCTTGTGCATCGCCAGGGCGCAACAAAGACTGCCCCTGCGCCCAGCCTGTGGCCGTGCTGTGGGTCAACAGCAAACGCATGTCGGGCCCAACAGCGCGCAAGGCCTCGATCAGGATGGCGGCAGCCCGCGTCTCCCCCAAGGAGACGGCATGCACCCAGATGCGCCCGGGCTCAGGCGAAAGGCCATCGTACAAGCCAAAGCGCTCGGGCATGTTCATCAGATAGCCAGGCTCTTGCAGGCCCCGGCGGCGAAGTTTGCGGCGCAGCAAGGGCTGCAAGGCGCGCATCATGACGCCGTAGGCCCACAGCACCAGGCGTTCTGTCCAGGACAAGTCCATCGCCATCAAGGCCGGGGGGCCTGGTCAAACAATTGCTGGTAGACCCGGCCAATGCCCTCGGCCTCCTTGGCCAACGAGAACACCTGCGACACCCGCTCGCGTGCGGCCTGGCCCATCTGCACGGCCGTGGGCAAATCGGCCAACACCTTTTGCACGGCTTGGGCCAGACCGGGCGCATCGCCGGTATCGACCAGCTCGCCCGTGACACCGGGCAGCACCAGTTGGTCAAACGCCCCGGTGCGCGAACACACCAGCGCACAGCCCGTGGCCGCTGCCTCAAAAGGGGTCAGGCCAAAGGGTTCGTAACGCGGGCAAGCCACGCACAGCAGGCAACGTTGGTACCACCGATGCACCTCGCCAGCGGGCACTTCGCCCAAAAACACGATGCGCTCAGACAGTCCCGCCTGCGCAATCTTGTCGATCAGGGCTTGTTGATAGGCTTGGTGCTGAGGCTGGACCAGCCCGGCAATCACCGCAGTGGCACCCGGCAGATGCGGCAGTGCCTCGATCATGGCATCCACAAACACATCGCTGCCTTTGTCGGGCCGAACGCGGCCAAACACGCCCATGCCGTACTGCCCGGGCAGCCCGGAATCGGCCCAGGCCTTGAGCTTGTCGGGCGACGGCGCAAAGCGCGACAGGTCAATGCCGTGGGGCACCACGGCGGTGGTGTTGGGCACAAAGGAGGCCGCCAGCGGCGTGGTCGAGATGACCGCGTCCATTTTGGAAATCAGCCAGCGGGGAAACCGCCCATGCAAATGCTGCGCAGCCGAGGTGAAGACCAGCTTGATCGGCAAGCGCAACACATCACGGACAAAAATGCCCAGCATCATTTCGGGGTCACGCCGCACATGCCAGATCCGAAACGCCCGCCCGGGCGGCGGCTGGCGCGACAAGGCCAGAGCCTGCTTGGCCGTCATGCCCTCGACCCCATTGGACAGGGTGGTGCCGCAATAGCCCAGACGCCATTGGTGCATTTGCAAAGGAACCAAAGCGTTGATGGTGGCGGACACACCCGTGTAGCGTTGCTTGATGTTGAGGACAATGACGTCGGGGTTGGGATGAAGCACGGGTTCCGAGGCTAAGTGGTTATCGGCAAATTATAGGGAGCGCCATCGGGCACGGGCGCAGGCCTGCCTGGCCGCAGCCCATGCAGGTATATTGGGTCCACGACTGGAAGACGCCACGGATGAAAACCTACATTTTGAATTTGCCCTCGGCGCTGGAGCGCCGCAACTTTCAGGCGCTCCAGGCTGAGCGCCTGGGTCTGGATGCACGGTTCATCCATGCAAAAAGTCCAGCCGACATTCCCGATGCGTTTTTTCAGGCCCATGCCTTTTCATGGGAACGCCCCATCAAAATCACCGAAGTGGCCTGTTTCATGAGCCACCACCAAGTGTGGCAACAGATTGCCGACAGCCAAGAACCCGCCTTGGTGCTGGAAGACGACGCCATCCTGGCGCACAGCACACCCGAACTGCTGATCGCCTTGGGTCAGCTGAAGGACGTGGACCACGTTTCACTGGAAACCCGGCAACGCCAAAAACTGCTGGCTCGGCGCTTCAAGCCCATGGAGGGGCTGGATGCCCGCTTGCACCTCCTGCTGCAAGACCGCACGGGAGCCGCCGCTTATGTACTTTGGCCTGCTGGTGCACGCTTGCTGTTGGCCAAATTCGAGCAACAGGGCATGGGCCTGGCCGATGCGTTCATCTCCAGCACCTACGCACTGAAATCGTGGCAAACCGTGCCGGCGTTTGCCATTCAGGCCGATGTGGCCAGCGCCTATGGCGTTTCCTGCCCCATCGCACCCCACTCCCTGATTGCGCGCGAGAAGGTGCCCAGCCCGCCCACCCGAAGCGGCCTGCACGACCTGCAATTGAAATGGCGCAGATTGCGCGGGCAACTGCGCCTGGCCGTTCGGTATCTGAGTTGTTTTTGGCGGGCCCGCCGTCAATTTGTCGGGATTGACGCAGCGCAGTTTTGACTCAACGTTGCCAAAACCGACGCCCCAACAGCTCGAGTTTGTTCAGGATCAATGGCAACCAGCGGGTACGGTAGGCGTTGAATTTATAGGGCTTGCGCACCGTCGGATCGACCGTGTCCACAAAGTCTTCGGCAAAAGGGTACACGACCAAATCTCTTTGCGCGAATGCCAACGAAGCCTGCGCACTCATGTCGTGGAAGGACTTGACGGTGTTGCCCGCCATCTTGACCGCGAGTTTGGCCCCCAAAGTGAGCACGCGTCCACGGTAAGCAGGCTCTTCGGGGACATAAAAGACCCAAGGCTCGGCCACCTGAACCATGTCGCCAAACAACGCGTCTGCCAATGCCCCATTGGCCTCTTCCGACCCCGCAAAGCGCCAGCCACTTTGGCGCAAACGCGCAACATGGAGCACCGCGATGTCGGCATACTTCTGAGGCACTTTGCCGGACTCTTGCGGATCGGCCGACCAACGGTAGCAGCGCAGTGCGGCATCGGGCTGGTAGCGCTGCTGAAAATAGGCTCTTTTGCTGCCCTTCATAAATAAGGGACTGATGAACACCGTTGTCGGACTTTGATCAAAGACCTGGTGAATCCTGGACAGGTCTTCTTGCGCAAAAGGCCTCACCACCTGCAAATCGTCTTGCAGCATCAGCAGGTAATCGGCCTGCGTCCCGTCCAAAGCGGCTTGCATGTTGTTGTAGTAACCACCATGGCGGTCCTCGCCCGCGGACTTCATGTGCCGGACAGCCTCACCCAAAGTCTGCAAATAAGCCACGGTCTCAGGCTCATCGCTCCCGTCGTCATAGACCGTCCAGTCGATCCTGGGCATATTGCGTTCCACAGAGTCAACGCAGTTTTTCAGGTAGGCACCCCGGTTGTAAGAAAAAATGGCAATGTGCAGGCGGGGTGAGGTCATGCTGGCAAACCGTTCGTATTCAAGTCCATGGCATTCAGGAATGCAAGCATGTCTTTGCGCTCTTGCTCATCAGAGTAAGTGTCGGCCAATGTTCGAATGGTCGTCATGGGCAAGTCAAACTGCCCGGCTTGGTCGATGGCCTGCACTTTGTCGAGCACACGCTGGGCGAATCCCGCAACGTCGCCAGAGGCCACTTCCTCAAAAATTTCGGGCCTCCAGTATTCCGTGGCGCCCTGACCTGTGTAACCGATCACTTGGTTGCCGCTGAGTGCGGCTTCCAGAGGGGGCAAGGGACAGCCCTCAAAATGGCTAAAAGCCATGAAGATTTTGGAACGCTTGAGCAAAACCGCAACCTGCACCTCGTTCAAGCCATCGATGGGCACTATTTTCCAATGCGCGGGCAAATGGTGACGCAAGAAAAACAAGACTTTGGACGAATGGTCAGCCAGCTTGCGCGGCATGTACGTGATGATGTTTTCCTTGGTCTGGTCAGGCCAAAAGCGCTTTGCATCGACCGAATAATGGACGCGCAGTATCTTGTGCTCGACCCCAGGAAACGCCAGCGCTACGCACCGACTGGCATCGTCTGAAATGGTCAATATGCACCGCGCCGATTGGTAGGCCCCATCGAGATCTGCAGGTTGCCCTTTGGTGATGTAGTAGCCGTTTTGCACATAGATGGCATAGCTCACCCCCATGTTCGCCAATTGGGTGCCGTATTTTCGTGCCCAAAGTTCAGGAATCACCACCATGTGCCTCTGGGCATCAAATACCCCCGTCACATTGGAAAAAGAAGGTTTGCCCATCCATCTGAGTTTGAAGAATGCCCTCTTCAAAGGCACCTGCGATTCAAACCAGCGCACCCTGAAAAACCAGGTGTTGGGGTGCATCACCGCAGCGGAAAACCCACGCGACTGACCCAATTTGTGAATCAATTCAGCCTGTCTGTATATGACTTTGACCCCGCCGATGGCTTTTTTGATGGCAGGGCACAAAAAGATCAGTTCCATGTTTGCACCTTCTTTTCTTTCGCGGCCAAAATGATCAGCCCCAAGAGCATCACCGACATGGCGCAGAAAAAGTACCGAAAGGCGTTGCGCCCCAAAGCATTGACCGTCAAACCGAACTCAAAATACAGCGCCACCAGCAGCATGCCCAACAAGGCATAGGCGAAGGCCTGTGCCCCCTGCTTTTGACAAAGCCAAAACCCGGCAAAAACACCCCCATACAAAGCCAGCACAGACAGCACGCCGACCAAGCCGGACACCGCCGCATAGTGCAGCAGGTCATTTTCAAAGACAGGCGCAATACCGGCTGGCACATTGAATGGTTTCAGATGCTCAGCGAGCATGGACAAAGCGCCCCCCCCAGACCAGCCCAGAATGGGACGCTGCGCAAACAGCTGCAGGGCATACGACCACAACTCCAGGCGAATGCTGACGGACCAATCGGTGACCTGACCTGTCTCGAACCACAGATGAATCTTGCCCCAGATGCCTTCAAGCCGTCCCCGCACCAGTTCCTCCGGGGCCAGCCACACGCCTTTGACCACCAATCCCGCTATCAACGCCACCCCTAGGCATCGCCAAAGTAACGGTTTACCCGCCGTGACGCGCCAAACAAACACCAACAAAACCATGATGATCGACAACCAGCCCCCCTTGGATCCGCTAAGCAAAGAGCCCCACACGCCCATGGCTGCGCCGCATGACAAAAAAATTCGCATCCAAAGCTGGGTTTTGGCTTGTTCGAAATACAACAGCCCAAACAAGGCAATACAGGCCAGCACCACCGACAGATCCCCAAAAATGATCGGGTGGTTCATGGCGCCCATGGCACGCCCCGTCAAAAGCACCAGACTTTCGTAACTGGCCAATGCCCCGGCCAGCACGGCAGCGGTCGCCGCGCCCATCCACAAAACAACAGGCTGCAAGCGGGCTTTGAGCACACCATGCAACATCAAGGGTGACAATAAAAAAGGGATGTACGCTTCGTAATGGCCGGGCCTGTAGTCGTACCAAATTCCCAGGAAAAAGCCCACCGCCACAAAAATGGCCATGCCCATGGCCATGGTGCGCACCGCAGGACTGTCCCAAACCTTGGCCAGATCGGTGCGCAAGTGTTTGAATGACCACAAACCCATGCCAGCCAAACACAGGGCCAACAGCATGGGCCCACCCGGCAGGACCAACACCGAAGACAGGCACGCAAAAACCAAGCCGTTTTGGATGCGCTCTCGCTGCGTCAACGAAGCCATGTCAATGCGCAACATGAGCTGTCCAGCGCATCAAACCCATCCACCGACCCCACATCCGGCACAGGCGTTTGGGTGACAACAACAAAGCCCGCAGTGGCAATGCCAAACCGGTGCTCCACAGCAAGCGGCGGCGCTGAATGAGGGCTTGCGCGAGGGTGCCGTGTTTGTGCTCAAAAATGAGCTTGGACTGGGCATGGTGGAATCCGCGCACGTACTCACTTTTCCAAGGTGCACGTCCCTTCACGGACCCCCGCGAGCGGTGCAAGGCTTGGATGGACGGCACCACCACCATGGGCAAGCGGGCCTTGAAAAGACGCAGGCACAGGTCATCGTCTTCGTAATAGAGGAAGAAGTGTTCGTCAAAAAATCCGACAGTGGCAAAACGATCCATGCGAAACAACATGGCCGCACCGCACACAAACCCGACACAAGCAGGCCCCTCGGCAGCCGGCCCCCGCGATGCCCACAAAGTGTGCGGCCAGCGGTAATTCACTTCGGCTTGGCCCCTGGGTCCCACCAGTTGTGGTGCCAATAAGGCGGCTTCAGGCATCTCTTGTGCCACGTTCATCAGCGCCAGCAAGTCCGCTTTTGAGATTTCACAGTCGGGGTTGAGCAAAAAAGCAAACGGCGTGCTGACCCCGGCCAAAGCGCGGTTGTTGGCAGCGCCAAAGCCCAAGTTCAAGGGGTGCGACAACACTTGGACCTGAGGCCACAGGGCGCGGGCCTGCTCGGGTGTGCCATCGTTGCTGGCATTGTCTGAAATGATGACGCGCGGGCAGTGTTGCAACAGGGCGTTCAAGCCTGCCAGGCAATGGGCACTGTGGTGGGTCACCACGACCACCGTCACTTGTTCCAGACCAAACATGGGCATGCTCAATGCACCGCCGCCTGAATTTGCGCATCAGGTTTGACCGAGCGCAGCAGCGCCAGCATCTCGGCCTCGATGCGGTGCAACGCAGCTTCCGTCTGCCCCTCAAAGCGCAGCACCAGCACCGGCGTGGTGTTGGAGGCGCGGATCAGGCCAAAGCCATCGGGCCAGTCCACACGCAGGCCATCGATGGTGAACACCTGAGCAGGTGCCTGGAAGGCATCGCCGGCCAGCCCCTGCAAAGCGCGGGTCACGCTGTGTGGCTCACCTTCGGCGCAGGCCACGTTCAGCTCGGGCGTGCTGAAGCTGGTGGGCAAGGCATTCAAGACGGTATTGGCATCGGGCGCTTGGCTGACGATTTCGAGCAAGCGGCAACCGGCGTAAGTGCCATCGTCAAAACCATACCAGCGCTCTTTGAAGAAAATGTGGCCACTCATCTCGCCACCCAAGGGGGCCTGCCCTCCTGCGGCTTCGATGGCCCGCATTTGGGCCTTGATCAGGGAATGACCCGTCTTGTACATCAAGGGCTTGCCACCTGCGGCCTCGATGGCCGGGGCCAAGCGCTGGGAGCACTTCACGTCAAACAAAATGGTGCCGCCTGGCACGCGGCTGAGCACGTCTTGCGCGAACAACTGCATCTGGCGGTCGGGGTAGATGTTGTTACCGTCTTGGGTCACGATGCCCAATCGGTCGCCGTCGCCGTCAAAGGCCAGGCCCAATTCGGCCCCGCTGGTTTTCAGGGCCGCGATCAGGTCTTGCAGGTTTTCCGGCTTGCTGGGGTCGGGGTGGTGGTTGGGGAAGTTGCCGTCCACCTCGCTGAACAGTTCGATCACTTCGCAGCCCAAAGCGCGGAAGATGCCGGGGGCCGAGGCGCCAGCAATGCCGTTGCCCGAGTCGATCACGATCTTCATCGGGCGCGACAACTTCACGTCGCCCACGATGCGCTGCGTGTAGTTGGCCAGCACGTCCAAGTGCGTCACGCTGCCGCCATCCGTCAGCTGCCAGGTTTCAGCTTCCATCATCTGGCGCAGGCCCTGGATTTCGTCGCCATAAATGGCGCGGCCACCCAGCACCATCTTGAAACCGTTGTAGTCCTTGGGGTTGTGGCTGCCCGTCACCTGAATGCCGCTTTGGCAAGCGGTGTTGGCCGCAAAGTACAGCATGGGTGTGGTGGCCAAACCGATGTCGATGACCTGGATGCCTGCGGCCACCAGACCACGAATCAGCGCGGCCGACAATGCGGGGCCACTCAGGCGGCCGTCGCGCCCCACCGCCACCGTGCTTTGGCCTTGGGCCAGGGCATGCGTGCCAAAGGCCTTGCCCAGGCCCTCGGCCACTTGTTCATTCAAAGTCGACGGCACCACGCCGCGGATGTCGTAGGCTTTGAAAATGGAGGGGGTGATTTGCATGCGCCGTACCTGTCCAAAAGCCTCAGGGGCCTGGTTGATTCTTAAAAGAGATTGTAGGCGGGCCGCGCTACCATCCACTTTGTCCACCATGATTTTCAAAGTTCAAGCATGCCCCCTCTGAGCGCCCTTCGCATCGACAGTCCCTTAGGTCCGATCACGCTGGCGGCCAGCGCCCAAGGCCTGTGTGGCCTGTGGTTTGACGACCAAAAACACGGCCCGACCCAGGCCCAACGCCAGCAATGGTCAAACGATGCGCTCCACCCTTGGCTGAAAAGCGCCGCAGCCCAGGTGCTGGCCTATCTGAGCGGGCAAACCCTGCAATGGGAGGGTCCCCTGGATTTGTCGGCGGGCACCCCGTTTCAGCAATCGGTCTGGCAAGCCCTGCTGCGCATCCCCTCAGGTCAAAGTCAAAGTTACGGCGAACTGGCCCGGCTGCTGGCCCGGCCGAAGGCCGTTCGCGCCGTGGGGGCGGCCGTGGGGCGCAACCCGGTGAGTATCATCGTACCTTGCCACCGCGTCCTGGGCGCCGGTGGCCAACTCACGGGTTACGCAGGCGGGCTGTGGCGAAAACAGGCGCTGCTGCGGCTGGAAGGCCATCCCGGCATTTGACACCCCCTCCATGACATCACCTCACGCCAAAGGCTGGCTGGCCGATTTTTTGATCCTGGCCGCTATCTGGGGCTCGTCCTTTTTGTTCATGCGCGTTGCCGCACTGGAGTTGGGGGCATTGCCTACTGCTGCCCTTCGGGTGGCCATTGCTTCGCTCTTTTTGCTGCCCCTGATGCTGGCCAATGGCCATTGGCAGGCGTTGCGTCAACACTGGAAGCCCGTCCTGTTTGTCGGCGTGCTCAACAGCGGGGTTCCATTTGCCTTGTATTCTTTTGCGGTGATGCACATCACCACGGGTTTTTCATCGATCCTCAATGCCACGGTGCCCCTGTTTGGCGCGTTGGTGGCCTGGGCGTGGCTGGGTGACAAGCCCAGCCTGTCGCGCACGGTGGGTTTGGGCCTGGGTTTTGGCGGTGTCTTGCTGCTGGCCGGTGGGCAAGCCAGCTTCCAACCCAACGCCTCGGGCATTGCACCAGCCTGGGCCGTGTTGGCCTGTCTGGCCGCCACCACCTGCTATGCCTTGGCCGCCAGCTTCACCAAAAAACACATCCCCAACCTGCCGCCGCTGGTCACGGCCACCGGCAGCCAGATCGGGGCCACCTTGGCCCTGGCACTGCCTGCGTTGTGGTTCCACCCGGACCACTGGCCCAGTGCCTCGGCTTGGGGAGCCTTGCTGGTGGTGGGGGTGCTGTGCACCGGCGTGGCCTACATCCTGTACTTCAAGTTGATCGACAACTCGGGGCCTGCCCGCGCCCTGACCGTCACCTTTTTGGTGCCCGTGTTTGCCATCGTTTACGGCGTGCTGTTTTTGGGCGAAAGTGTCACGGCCTGGATGCTGCTGTGCGGCGCGGTGATTTTGCTGGGCACCTCGTTGTCCAGTGGCTTGGTTAAACTGCCCGGGCGTTGACGCCATTCTTGAGGATTCTTCATGCGCAAACCACACTTTGCAGCCCTTCTCAAACCATCGCTGTTGGGCTCCTGGCTGGTGTTGGCTTTTGCCAACGGCGCCAACAGCCAAGTGGTCAACGAACGGGTGGATGTGCCTGTGGTCGGCGAAAAATGCAACGAGCGCGTCAAACAGGTCACGCACGTCACGGCCCAATTGCAATTGCCCAAGGTGGACTCTGCACCCATGCCCGCCGTGGTCATTCTTCACAGCAACGCAGGTGTCATCGGTGTCGGCAACTTTTACGCCCAAGCCTTGAATGCAGCGGGGATTGCCACTCTGGAAGTCGACTCCTTCACCCCCCGGAATGTGAAAAGTGGCAACGACCGCCTCGCGCCGGTCCTTTGCGACCGCCTTCAAGATGCTTGGGGCGCATTGCTTTTGCTTTCGAAAGACCGCCGAATTGACAGCTCGCGCATAGGCGTCACGGGCTTTTCCAGCGGCGGGGCCTTGACCATCATGACCGGCATGGGCGTACGCCCCGCGCGTTTGTCCCGCCGTGATGGCCCGCTGCCACCCGCATTGGTTTATGCCGCACACTTTGCTGTGTATCCCAGTTGCGCCAACCTCATCGACGACCCCGTTCGCATCCGCTCTTGGATCAACCCTGGTCGCCCGCAAAATTGGGGGGCCTCAGGGAAAAAGATTCACCTGGTTTGGGGCTCCAGCGAAGACTTCGACTTTGACCCGCGATCCGATTGCCTGCGGATGGTCCAAGAGTTTCCGGAAATTGCACCCCACCTGAGCTTTCGCATGATCGAAGGGGCCACCCATGCCTTCGATTGGCCCAATCCCCCGCCCCCTGCCTTCAGTCCTTTTGCAAAGGCACAAACGGGCGGCATGGTCAACATGCGCTACTCGGCCAAAGACGCTTTAGAAACCCGCCAAGAAATGGTGGACTTCTTCAAAGCGCAATTGGCAAAGAACTGAGGGGATCGGACGGTTTTTTCCGGAACTGGACCGGGCGCACCACATCGCGCGCCCTGAGCTGGCCACACCCCCCATCCACGTCCTGCCCCGCCGACTGGCGCAGCTTGGTCAGCACGCCGCGCTGGTTCAGCGTGCGGGCAATCGCCGCCGCCTTCTCCCAGCTCGGGCGCGCATAAGGCAAGTCGGACACCGCGTTGTAGGGGATCATGTTCATCAACGCGTATTTGCCTTTCAGCAGACGCACGATGCCATCATTCTCTTCATCGCTGTCGTTCACACCCTCGATCAGCGTCCATTGGTACTGGATCGGGTAGCCGGTGGCGCGGGCATAGGCCTCGCCCGCTTCCACCAAATCTTGCGGGTCAAAGCGCGGGGCTCGGGGCAGCAACTGCGCCCGCAAATCGGTCCGTGTGCTGTGCAGCGACAGTGCCAGCGCAGGCTTGACACGGCCTTGTGGCAAGCGCTCAAACACACGCACATCACCCACGGTGGAAAACACCAAGTTCTTGTGCCCAATGTTGCCCGCCGTGCCCAGCAAGTCAATGGCCTCCATGACCGCGTCCAAGTTGTGCGAGGGCTCGCCCATGCCCATGAACACCACTTTTTTGACCGGCCTGAGCGTGCGGGCCAGCGCCACCTGAGCCACGATCTCGGCGCTGCCCACCTGCCGGATCAGGCCTTCGCGCCCGGTCATGCAAAACACACAACCGACCGCACAGCCCACCTGGGATGACACGCACAAGCCGTCGCGCGGCAGCAGCACGCTTTCGACCGTCTGACCGTCTTGCAAGCCCACCAGCAAACGCGCCGAACCGTCTTGCCCGGGGTGCTGTTCGCGCAGCGTGGCCAGGCCTGCGAGCGTGGCGCTCAGCGCGGGCAAAGCCTCACGCACGGCAGTGGGCATGAAGCTGTGCAGCGGCCTGCGTCCGCTGTCTTGGGGTTTGGCCTGCGCCCACAGGCGCAGCACGCGCTGCTCGTGAAGGGCGTTCGCACCTCGTGCGCGCAAGTGGTCACGGATGTCCTGAACGCTGTGCATCAGGCACCCACTCAGTAATGCGGCGGGATTTCATCGCGCAAGTTGCGCATCTCCGCACCACCGCCCGGTTCGGGCAAGCGATCGCGCATTTGGCGCAGCTCCTGAAAAAGCGCGTCGATTTGCTGCTGCTGGCGGTACACCTGCGCATTGAGCTGGTCCAGCAGGTCTTCGGTAAAACCGGCCTTGATTTCCAAGTCAACCAAGCGGTTTTCAATCGGGGTAGGGATGTCCATGGCCCGTATTGGACATGATTTCCACAAGGAATTGCCAGGCAAGCGGTCTTCTTTTATACTCACCCCCATCGCCGAGTTACTTGAACTACTTGCAGGGCGATTCATAAATTCTGCTAAAGCGTTCGCCAGGCTCCGGGTTTTCAGGGTCGGCAACGCCGACAAACCCCTGAAAATCTAGGAGCTTTTTTCATGTCCAGCAATTTCCTCTTTACCTCGGAATCCGTCTCTGAAGGTCACCCCGACAAGGTCGCCGACCAAATCTCGGACGCGATCCTTGACGCCATCTTCGAGCAAGACCCCCGCAGCCGCGTGGCCGCCGAAACCCTGACCAACACCGGTCTGGTGGTGTTGGCCGGTGAGATCACCACCAACGCGCATGTGGACTACATTCAAGTCGCACGCGACACCATCAAACGCATCGGTTACGACAACACCGACTACGGCATCGACTACAAGGGCTGCGCCGTGATGGTTTGTTACGACAAGCAGTCCAACGACATCGCCCAAGGCGTGAACCACGCGTCGGACGACCACCTCAACATTGGTGCGGGCGATCAGGGTCTGATGTTCGGCTACGCCTGCTCGGAAACGCCAGAGCTGATGCCCGCCCCCATCTATTACGCCCACCGTCTGGTTGAGCGCCAAGCCCAACTGCGCAAGGATGGCCGCTTGCCTTTCTTGCGCCCCGACGCCAAAAGCCAAGTGACCATGCGCTATGTGGACGGCAAGCCGCACAGCATCGACACCGTGGTGCTGTCGACCCAACACAGCCCCGACCAATCGGAAACTGCCACCAAGATGAAAGCCAGCTTCACCGAAGCCATCATCGAAGAGCTCATCAAGCCTGTGTTACCCAAAGAGTGGCTGCTCGACACCAAGTACCTGATCAACCCCACCGGCCGTTTCGTCATCGGCGGCCCCCAGGGTGATTGCGGCCTCACAGGTCGCAAGATCATCGTCGACACCTACGGCGGCGCATGCCCGCACGGTGGCGGCGCGTTCTCGGGCAAAGATCCTTCCAAGGTCGACCGCTCAGCAGCCTACGCCGCCCGCTACGTGGCCAAAAACATCGTGGCCGCAGGCTTGGCAACCAAGTGCCAAATTCAAGTGGCTTACGCCATCGGCGTGGCACGCCCGATGAACATCACGGTGAACACCGAAGGCACAGGCGTGATTTCAGACGACAAGCTGGCCGCCTTGGTGGCCGAGCACTTTGACCTGCGCCCCAAAGGCATCATCCAAATGTTGGACCTGCTTCGCCCAATCTACAGCAAGACCGCTGCCTACGGCCACTTTGGCCGCGACGAGCCCGACTTCACTTGGGAGCGTACTGACCGTGCCGCTGCATTGAAGGCCGCTGCAGGCATGTAAACCACCCTGCGTGTGGCCTACCTGACCGCTCAACATCTGTTGAGCGGTTTTTTTACGCCTGTGCGCTCTTGCTCACATGCACCTGAGGCACACGCCCCGCGTGCCACTGGCCGTCCAAGGCGCGTTCGATCTGTGCGGCCAGTTGCAACAACATGCCGTCGTTGGCCTGTTTGGCCTGCGCATGGATGCCCAAGGGCAAGCCGTTTTCTTGCCGGGCCATGGGCATGGAGATGCCCGGCATGCCGCACAGATTGGTCAGCGGGGTATAGGCAAAGTTGCACCACAGGTGGTTGAACCAATCGAGCACGCTGGGGTTGTCGCTCGTCGTGAGGTATTCCACCGTGCCAATTTTGGGCGTGGGCAATGCGGTGATGGGGGTGAGAATGATGTCCCAATCTTCAAAAAACTGTCCGAACGCCCGCGAGGTGGTGTTAAAAACCGCCTGCATGCGGGCCCGCTCGGTGAAGCTGGTGTTCAGCCCCATTTCCCAAATCTTGATGTTGATCGGCTCGACCAGATCCGCTGGCGGGCGGGCCAAGCCCCGGGGGGCCAGCAAATTGGAGATGGTCTGCGCGAAGTTGCTGATGTAGCACGTCGTCTGCGCTTCAAACGCGGCCCGAAAATTCACCTCGGGCAAGGCCCAGTCCACCTGGTGGCCCAACCCTTCTAAAAAGCGCCCCACGCTCTCCAGTTCGGCCACAAAATGCGGCACCGCCCGAAAATCTCCCCACTCGTGCGACAACGCAATGCGCAGGCGCGGTGGGTCACGCCGAATCAATGTGCTGTAGGGCTCGGTTGGCAACCAGTACGGCATGAACTCGCCCGGGGCACCACCGCGGCAATGGTCAACAAATGCGGCCGTGTCACGCACGGTACGGCTTTGGCAGCCTTGGGTGGAAACCAGTCCGGTCAGGTCCGACGCCGCAGGTGCGATCGAAAACACCCCGCGTGAGGGCTTCAGACCAATATTGCCATTGGCCCCCGCCGGGATGCGGATCGAGCCGCCTCCGTCGGTGGCGTGGGACAAAGGCAGTACGCCCGCCGCCAAAGCCACTGCCGTGCCGGCCGAAGAGCCATAACTGGTGTACTCGGGGTTCCAGGGGTTGCGCGTGACATAGACGGCCGGGTTTTCGGCCGAGCTGCACACGCCAAACTCGGGCGTGGTGGTGCGGCCAATGATGTTCAGGCCCGAGCGCCGAATTTGCGAGGTGAGGAAAGTGTCTGCCGTGGCCCGGTTGCCGCGCATCATCTGGGCCCCCATTTCTTGCAAGCGGCCTTTGAGCGTAGGCCCCAGGTCCTTCATGAAAAAAGGCACACCCACAAATGGCCCAGCCGGATTCATGCCGTCTTGGAGCGGGTCGGCCACCACGTCGTCAAACACCTCCACCACCGCGTGCACCGCCGGGTTGATTTTGGCCACCCCGGCCGCGGCCTGGGCCGCCAGCTCAGCCGGTGAGACATCACCACGCCGCACCCGCTCGGCCAAAGCCACCGCATCGTGCTGCACCCACTCATCCCAAGACATTGCCAACGTCATTCGCACCACCTTTGCTCGAAAGCCACAGACCCAAGCACAGTCCCAAAGCTTGATGGGCCTGTCCCCACCATTGTGCAGGCCAACGGGCACTCAACTTGTAGCCCACGAGACGCTCTTATCCGAGCCAGTTGAACACAGCGCAGCAAGGCAAACGCAAAAAAGCCAACCGGAGAAGGTTGGCTTTTAAGGTATTGGTGGGCTGGCGTCTATTAAAAGATGCCTTGACATCCTCAGCCACCCATTACCGAGATCATCTTTGTTGCACCACGCACTTGAATCCCTCCGACATTACAAGCCAACGCTATAAGTTAACTTTAGGGTTTTGGTTGATACAGCTTGATACTGCTCTTGTCTGTAGATGGCTGTTACGCCAAAGCGTTGATTCTTCTCAAGGTCGTAATAGGCGCCCAGAGTTGCATAAGGTCGTGTTCTGACTGGGTTCAAATTGAAGTTAATCGGAGCTAAACCACTAATGCCAGTTACAGAGTAAGTCCCACTTCTGGCATGGGTATCGGTCTCGACTCCAGCGCTGGCAAAAAAAATTGCTTGAGGGATGACACGATATGTTGCCCTGGCACCAGCCAATAAAGTTGTAGCGTTGATGTTTAATGCAGAATAGGTCAATGGGGCCGTCACGTTTGAGCTTGTTGCCTCAGTATAGCCGCCCATATTATTATGGGTGTAACGTACCCCTACATAAGGCGAAACAATCACTTTGTCCATCAAGCCAAAGCCATACTTAGCCTTGATTTGTGCGCCTTGGCTATTTAAAGTAGAGGTGCCTGAACCTGCTTCAGATGCTCCATCACCAGAACCAACGACGCTACGAGTAATCGTGGTGTTCTTTTGACCATAGGCTGCAGAAACTTTGACTTCGGCACCTGTGCCATCTAAACGCTGGTTCCAGGCACCGAATAAACCAATCACAGGTGTGTTGTTACCCGAATTCACAGTACCGCCAGGATTACTGACTGATAAGTTCTGGTCAGCATAAGCGCCAATGCGGAAATTTTGGTTCAGACGATAAGCCGCAATTAATAATGCGCTGGTGTTACTTAAACCGTTAGCAGTTTGCACTGAAGTATTGCGACCACCAGCAGAAACGCAGATATTGCTTGCACCAAAGACATTACAGTCATTACTAAAGCCATTAGCCAATACTGAGTTTTGTAGTGTGTAAGTGCCTTGCAATACAGAGAGAGTGTTCACTAAAGATTGATTGGTATTGGCGACAGAGGGGGCAATGTAGTAGCTTGACACCAATAAATCCCAAACATGGTTTACGCTTTCAACCTCAGTTAAGGTATAGCTGTAGCCATTAGATATACTGGACAACGATGCGCCATTAATACCTAATTGAGTTCGAGTAACTCCGCTAAGAACTGCAGAGTAAGGTGTAGTACTGACAGCAGATTTTCCAGAAGATAAGGAGGAAATTCCAAAAATGGTATTTCCAGTGTTATTGGTTACATCCAACCGCCCAAAACTGGCGGGGCTGTTAATTATGATGTCGTAGTTTTCTGGCAGTGTCCCATTAAATCTCAGAACAACGCCATTATTAAGATTATTTAAAGTTCCAATAACTCCACTATTAGATAAGTCGAAACCAAATGCACTGGAGATTGTGCCTATATTGGTCAAGGTTTCGATATTGCCGCCATTGTTTAGGCCAGATCCAACAGCACCAATAGACCCGCCCGATGCGTTAAGTAGTGAAGTAATCGTGCCAGTATTGCTTAAACCTTGATTCAAACCGCCAATCCACCCGCTGTTGAAGAAGTTTGAAATGATGCTGTTATTAATAATGCCTATTTGACCGCCAAAACCAAAACTTCTTATGGTCCCAGTATTTCGAAGTGTATCCAAGCTTGCATTATTAATAAATCCATCGCTACCATTGCCTTTAATTATTCCGGCATTTACTAATGCATTACTAGCGCCTGCATTGATAGTCGCTGTGACACCAGCGGTACCTGTAACTGTTACCCCAGCGTCAACCGTCACTACACCAGCGCCATTTAAAACCAAATCTTCACAATCTACAGTTACATTTGTATTGGAAGCGCAAGCTGCGGCATTTATATTAATTGAAAAAAATACCGAAAAGACCACAATGAAGCTTTGGAATAAATGTATCAATACCCTTGTTGAGATGGAAAACATATTAGATTGTTTAGCGTTAACAGACATCAAGGATTTCCTAAGCACGAAAGATTGAGGGGTTTGGACATTAGCCCAAGAGATAAAGAAATTTACAACTGATAACCATGAGCATTTCAAAATTTTTCGCACCAAATAAAGCCCCAAACTTCAAGATTTTGGTTACCGTTGCTCGGACGATTCAAAAATCGGAGCTTGCTATCTTGCTACTTCACGGAAAGTGGGGTATGCCACCGGCACCACTAGACCAACAATTTTAAGAGGCTGGCTGTAAGGTTGTTTCCCCAGAGATGGGGTGGAGTCTTGAGATGGCTCATTCAATGACTTACGAGGCCCCTTTGCAGAGAGTCAGCGCGGAAGTAGAGTCTTCACGGAAGCAAGATACAGCGTTCTCGCATTCGGCATCGGTAAGCATGGGCGTAAGTGCTGCAGATAAAGGTGGGGGGACAAAAGGCATAAAGGGGGTACAAACAGGCTTTTTCTCCTGTTTTTCCTAGATGAACCCCTATTTTGTATCCCCACTTCGACTGACTGTCAATAGCGGCTCCTGTCCTTCATTAGCCCGTAAGTCATTGTGATTTAGCAATCACAAAGGCCGCTAAGTAGTGATACCTAGCGGCCTTTAAACAGGGTGTTGAATCACAACCAAATCTGAGCCAATTTCCGAGCTTTACACGTTGAAAATTGAGCCACGTTGAGAGCTACCCTGCTTATTTTTTATGCAGGGTGGCAGGAGTGATCAACGTGAGTACATTGAGTAAATTGCGCCGTCTTGTTCT
>NZ_CAMDLM010000041.1 GCF_945901735.1 Limnohabitans sp. Rim8 | reverse complement strand
GGGCTGGGTCGCAGGGGCGCAGCGTTTGGATTCGCGCAATGCGATTACCAAGGGGGAGATGTGGTCGAAAAAATGCGCCAATACCATGATCGAACTTTGCTGATTGCACAGATCGAAACAGAAAAGGGCTTGCAAAATGTCGAAGATATTGCTGCTGTCGATGGGGTAGACGTTTTATGGGTGGGGCACTTTGATTTGTCCAATTTCATGGGCATACCTGGCCAGTTTGACCATCCAAAGTTCAGCGAAGCCATGACCCATGTGGCCCAGGTAGCAAGAAAACATGGCAAGGTCGCAGGGTTCATGGCCACCGATGCAACCTGGATTGAGCGGGCCAAAGCGATGGGTTACACCATGCTTGCCGCAGGAACGGACACAGCCTTGTTGCAGCAGGCCTTCGGTCAGTTGATTCAGGGCATCCAGTCCACTTCGGCGGATTGAAGCGGTCCTCTATCACATGCCGGTGTAATTCGGCCCGCCACCGCCTTCGGGCGTGACCCAGACGATGTTTTGCGTTGGGTCCTTGATGTCGCAGGTTTTGCAGTGCACACAGTTTTGAGCATTGATCTGCAGGCGGTCCGAGTTGTCTTCGTTCTTCACGTACTCGTAAACACCGGCTGGGCAATAGCGGCTCTCGGGCCCGCCAAACTTGGCCAAGTTGATGCCCACCGGCACAGAGGCGTCTTTCAGTGTCAGGTGCGCTGGCTGGTTTTCTTCGTGGTTGGTGTTGCTGATGAAGACGCTGGAGAGGCGGTCAAAGGTGAGCTTGCCGTCCGGCTTGGGGTAATCGATTTTTGGGCAATCGGCCGCAGGCTTCAAATACGTGTGGTCGGCTTTGTCGCGGCGCAGCGTCCATGGAATGTGGCCGCGCAAGACAAACTGCTCAAAGCCGTTCATGAGTGTGGCGACCGGCAGGCCCTTCTTGAACCAGGTCTTGAAGTTGCGTGATTTGTTCAGCTCGGTGTAAAGCCAGCTCTTCTCGAAAGCCTCTGGGTAAGCGCTCAACTCGTCGTGCTGACGGCCCGCTACGATGGCGTCGTAAGCGGCTTCGGCGGCCAGCATGCCGGTCTTGATGGCGGCGTGACTGCCCTTGATACGGCTCACGTTCAGGTAACCGGCGTCACACCCAACCAACGCGCCGCCGGGGAACACGGTCTTGGGCAGGCTCAACAGGCCGCCGGCCGTAATGGCGCGTGCGCCATAGCCTATGCGCTTGGCGTTGACTTCGCCTTGGTCGTTGGTGAAGTACCACTGGATGTTGTTGTGGGTCTTCCAGCGCTGGAACTCTTCAAAGGGGCTGAGCCAGGGGTTGGCGTAGTCCAGGCCCACCACATAGCCGATGGCGATCTTGTTGTCTTCCATGTGGTACATGAACGCGCCGCCATAGGTGTCGTTGTTCATGGGCCAGCCGGCGGTGTGCATCACAAAACCAGGGGTGTGGCGGCTTGGGTCAATCTCCCAGACTTCTTTGATGCCGATGCCATAGGTTTGCGGGTCGCGGCCTTCGTCGAGTTGGTATCGGGCGATCAGCTGTTTGCCCAGATGGCCGCGTGCGCCTTCGGCGAACACGGTGTACTTGCCGTGCAGCTCCATACCGAGCTGAAAGTTCTCGGTGGGTTCGCCGTCTTTGCCGATGCCCAGATTGCCGGTGGCCACGCCTTTCACCGAACCGTCGTCGTTGTAGACCACTTCGGCAGCGGTGAAGCCCGGAAAAATTTCCACACCCAGGTTTTCGGCCTGCTGGCCCAACCAGCGGGTGAAGTTGGAGAGGCTGATGATGTAGTTGCCGTGGTTTTGTGCGCACTCGGGCAAGAAGATGCCGGGGGTGCGGGTGGCACCGGTCTCGCTCAAAAAGCTCCAGGCGTCGTCGGTCACAGGCTGGTTGAGCGGGGCACCCTGCGCTTTCCAGTTGGGCAAGAGCTCGGTCAAGGCCTTGGGGTCCATAATGGCGCCCGACAGGATGTGCGCGCCGGGCTCGCCGCCTTTTTCCAGAACCACCACCGACACCTCCGTGCCTTTTTCAGCAGCCAGTTGTTTGAGGCGGATGGCGGTGGACAGGCCCGCAGGGCCGCCGCCGACCACGACCACGTCGTAGGGCATGGATTCGCGTGGGCCGTAGGTGCTGAGGATTTCTTCGGGGCTCATGACAGACTCTTTTGGACAAGTTGGAATTTGGGAGCCCGGCACCTGGGGTGTCGGGCTTGTGACTCATTTTATGCATCTTGGGGCAGCTTCCCCCGCACAATGGTGTCTTACGTTGTCATGCAGCGGATGCGAAACCCCCTTGAAGGATTTGTCATGGCTTATGAAATCGATTTGTCGGGCCGCGTGGCCTTGGTCACCGGCGCTTCGGGCGGCTTGGGTGCGCAATTTGCCAAAACCCTGGCCGCTGCAGGCGCAGGCGTGGTGTTGGCCAGTCGCCGCATGGACAAGCTCAAGGACCTGCGCGCCGAGATCGAGGCGGCGGGTGGCGACGCCCACGTGGTCGAAATGGACGTGACCGACCGCCACAGCATTGCCGCTGCCGTGGCGCATGCCGAAACCAAGATGGGCAGCATCGACATTTTGGTGAACAACTCGGGCGTGAGCACGACCCAGCGCATCCAGGATGTGACAGAAGACGATTACGACTTCATCATGAACACCAATGTGCGCGGTGCGTTTTTTGTGGCGCAAGAGGTAGGCAAACGCATGTTGGCCCGCGCCAAGGGGGCTGCGCCGGGCAGCTTCACCGGCGGGCGCATCATCAACATCGCCTCGATGGCGGGCCTGAAAGTATTGCCGCAAATTGGCGTGTATTGCATGAGCAAGGCGGCCGTGATCCAGATGACCAAGGCCTTTGCAGTGGAGTGGGGCAAGTTCGGCATCAACGTGAACGCGATTTGCCCCGGCTACATCGACACCGAAATCAACCACCACCACTGGCAAACCGAGCAGGGCCAAAAGCTCATCAGCATGCTGCCGCGCAAGCGTGTCGGCCAGCCGCAAGACCTGGACGCTTTGTTGATGCTGCTGGCCAGCGACCAGAGCCACTTCATCAACGGCGCAGTGGTGTCGGCCGACGACGGTTTTGCGGTGTGAGGGGCAAGCCATGAAGCTGGAACTCCCGGAGCGGAAAAAATGGGTCAGTGAGTTGGTCATTCCTATCCGCTGGGGTGACATGGACGCCATGGGCCACGTCAACAACACGGTGTATTTCCGGTACTTGGAAAGCACCCGCATTGACTGGTTTGACAAGATCGGCTTCATGCCCAACCCGCAAGGCGAAGGACCGGTGATCGTCAATGCGTTTTGCAATTTCTACCAACAGTTTGAATACCCGGGCAGCATTCTGGCCAAGATGTTTGTGAGCGATCCGGGGCGAACCACGTTTGAGAGTTGGTGCACGCTGGAGCGCACCGATCAACCTGGCGTGGTGTTTGCCGCCGGGGGCGCGACCACCATTTGGGTGAATTTTCCGCAGCAAAAGGCAGTGACCCTGCCCGACTGGGTGCGGGCTTTGGTCAGCGACTGAGCGCTGTCTTTGTGATGTGGGAGCGCACCCTTGTGCGCAAAAGCTTCAAGCTGCTGTTGAAGTTGTGCCGCCCACCGCACGCCATTGGTCGGCATGGTTTTGCAGCCAGTCTTGCGACAAGGTGGCGCTGCCCACCTGCATCGGGTGAAAGTCTTTGCGGGTGTAGGCCCAGATGGGCTTAGCCACGCGCCAAACCATGCCGTGGCGGCCGAACAAGAACTTGCTGGCCGACCACCAGGTGGAGGGCTTGAACAGCGTCTTGTCGTGCCACAGGTTGTTGACCGTTTGGCGCAAGACGTCGGTGCTGAATTGCCAGGTGACAAACCAAAACCAACGCATGCGCCAGGTGTGGTTGCCGCCCAGGCGTTGGTAGAGGTCAAAGGCCACACATTTGTGCTCGGACTCTTCGGCCGCATGCCAGCGCCAAAGTGTTTTCAGGGGGTCTTCAGCGCCAGCAAACCAGTCACCCGCTTGGTCCATTCGGTCCAACGTCAGGTCGCCAAAAATAGAGGTGTAGTGCTCAAAAGCAGCGGTGATGGCCAGCTCGTGCAGATAACCCTTGTCGCTTTTGCTGAAGAATTCGTCGCGGCCTTTTTTCAGGCGTTGCTCGGCGCGGGGGCCCCAGTGGTTCACCAAGCCTTGTTTTTCCAGGTGCGCGTTGTACAGCGCATGCAGGTGGCGGTGGGTCGCCTCCTGGCCCACAAAGCCTTTGGCAATTTCCTTGAGCTCGGCGTTTTCGGGGGTGTCGGGCAGCTGCTTGGCCCCGGCCTTGACGGCATCAATAAAGGATTGCTCGCCGACCGGAAAGCTCATGGACAAGGCGTTGGCATAAGCCGTCAAAAATGCATCGCCGCCGTTCCAGTGGCGCGAGAAACCTTGGCTCAGGTCCACGCTCAGGCGGCGCACGGTCAGCTCGGTTGGGGCGGCGGGGTAATTGTTCATGGTGGGTTTCCTGGGCAAATGGGTCAGAATCTGAACATTGTTCAGGTTTTGCGTAAACCTTGCAACTCGCTATCTGCTCACATTTTGAAAAAGGCTTTTCATGCCCACCGCCAAACCCGATGCAAAACACGCCACCAAGCCACAAGCCAAGACCCAAGCCGATCTCAGCTTGCGTCGCCAGCCCTCGCAGGCCCGTGCGCAGCAGACCATGCAAACCTTGTTCAAGGCCGCAGCTCAGATTTTGGACAAGGAAGGCGAGGGTGGTTTGACCACCAACAAGGTAGCGGCCGCTGCCGGTTTTTCGATCGGCACGCTGTACCAGTACTTCCCGAGCAAAGAGGTGTTGGTGCGGGCCATGGCCGCTCGGGGCCAAGAGATGGTGCTGCAAGAGCTGGGGCGGTACCTCAGCGAGCTGGAAACTCTGCCGCATGTGCGTGATCTGGACGGGCGTGCGCTGCTGGGCCAGGCGATTCGCATTTTGGTGCGGGGCTTTGCCACGGGCAAGGGATTGAGCCAAAGCCTGATTCGCCTGTGCTGGACACTGGAAAAGCCCGACGAAACCGCCAGCGCCGTGCGCCAGGTGGCTGACCGGCTGGCCATCTTTTTTGAGCGCATCGGCCACCCTGCGCTGCAAACGCCCAGCCCGGCGCAACTGTTTGTGCTGACCCGCTCGGTCATTGGCACGCTGCGCAGCGCCAGCTTGGAAAAGTCACCCCTCTTGGGCAGCCCCGCGTTTGAAGAAGCTCTGGTTCAAATGGCTTGGGCTTTGCTGGCTCGACCGCAAGCGCTTCAGGCGGCGGGCTTGGCCTTGGGCGCGCGTCCCATCACATAGAACTCGGGGTTGGGCATCATGCCGCTGAAGCTGGCCATGCGGTTGGAGAGGCCAAAGAACGCGGTGATGGCCGCGATGTCCCAAATGTCTTCGTCGTTGAAGCCGTGCGCGTGCAGCGCGGCAAAGTCGGCGTCTTCCACCTGGTCTGAGTGGTTGCAAACCTTCAGCGCAAAATCCAGCATGGCGCGCTGGCGTGGCGAGATGTCTGCTTTGCGGTGGTTAATGGCCACTTGGTCGGCCACGAGGGGTTTCTTTTCGTAAATGCGCAGAATAGCGCCGTGTGCCACCACGCAATACAGGCACTTGTTCGCCGCGCTGGTGGTGGTCACGATCATCTCGCGCTCACCCTTGGTCAGGCCACTCTCGCGCCCCACCGACTCGGGCACCATCAGGGCGTCGTGGTAGTCAAAGAAAGCGCGCCACTCGGCCGGACGGCGGGCAAAGGCCAGAAACACATTGGGCACAAACCCGGCTTTTTCCTGGACTTCGAGCACCTTGGCTTTGATGTCCTCGGGCAAGTCATTGATTTCGGGGGCGGGGTAGCGTGGGGTGGGGGGTGTGCTCATGGCGTCTCCAATGGTTGATGCTTTTGATTATGCTCATGCCACTTATAGGAGCCTGTCATGTCCAACACACCTTCACATTCACCCATCGAGCAAGCCCGCGAGGCCCGCCCCGAAGACGCCGCCTTTCAGGCGGGCTTGACCACCCGCACCCAGGTCATGGGGCCGGAGTACGTGGACCGCGCCTTGGGCGCTGCCACCGACTACACCATGCCCATGCAGGAGTTCATCACGGCCAACGCCTGGGGCAACGTCTGGCAGCGCCCGGGCTTGGACCTGAAAACCCGCAGCCTGATCACCGTGGCGATGCTCACGGCCCAGGGCAAACAGCACGAGCTCAAGGCCCATGTGCGCGGCGCGCTGAACAACGGGGCAACCCCGGAAGAACTGCGCGAAGTCATGCTGCACGCCACGGTGTATTGCGGCTTCCCCACAGCCATCGATGCTTTTCGCACCGTCACCGAGGTGGTGCAAGCCCAGGGTTGAAACTGGCGTAACCAAGTCAACACGCGCGCATTGACGGTGGTCGTCTTTTCACCGAATCTAGGTTAAGGAGATAAAGCATGGAATTTTCAGAACTCATCAAGGCCCGCAAAAGCGTTCGCGGGTACCAGCAAAAACCAGTCCCCCGTGAGGTGATCGAAGAGATCATTGCGGTGGCCAAATGGTCGCCTTCGTCCATGAACACCCAGCCCTGGTATGTGCATGTGGTCACAGGCGAACCCCTGGATCGCATCCGCCGGGGCAACACCGAGAACATGTTCAAGGGCGTGCCGCCCAAGCGCGACTTTCCGATGAAAGAGTCCTACGAGGGCATCCACCGCAAACGCCAGGTCGACATCGCGATTCAGCTGTTTGATGTGATGGGCATCGCCCGTGATGACAAAGAACGCCGCACCGATTGGGTGATGCGCGGTTTCCGGCAGTTCGATGCGCCTGTGTCGCTGGTGCTGACCTACGACAAATACCTGGAGCCCGCCGCCATCAGCCAGTTTGATTTGGGGGCCTTGTCGCACGCCATTGTGCTGGCCGCCTGGGAGCGGGGCCTGGGCACCGTGATCAATGGGCAGGGCATCATGCAGTCGGCTGTGGTGCGCGAGCACGCGGGCATTCCAGATGACCAGAACATCATGATTTGCATCGCTTTGGGCTACCCTGACGAATCCTTTGTCGCGAACAGCGTCAAATCGGTGCGTGAAGACGAAGCCAACTTTGTGCGTTACGTCGGTTTCTGAACCTGTCATTGATCTGGTTGCCACCTTGCGATGGCGGTTTTTTCTTTCCGTCCTTTAGAGTAAACACCCCATGAACTTGAGCAAAGAAGAGCTGGCTTTTCGCGACGACGTGCGCGCCTTTTTGGCCGCTGAGCTGACCGACGAAATTCGTCTGGGCGGACACCGCACCTCGGGCATTTTTGCGGACTACGAGGTCGGTATTCCGTGGCATCGTATTTTGGCCAAGCGCGGTTGGGCTGCGCCGCACTGGCCGGCGGAGTGGGGCGGCTGCGGCTGGACGCCAAGGCAACACGACATCTTCGCCAGCGAGATGGCGGCGGCCGACGCCCCCAAGGTCTCGCCCTTGGGCCTGGTGATGGCGGCGCCCGTGCTGGTGGCCTTTGGCACGCAGGCCCAAAAAGAACGCTGGCTGCCCGACCTGCGCAACGGCGTGAGCTACTGGTGCCAGGGCTACAGCGAGCCCGGTTCCGGCTCCGACCTGGCCTCGCTGCAATGCCGTGCCCGCCGCGAGGGCAATGAATGGGTGATCAACGGCTCCAAAATCTGGACCACCCACGCCCACCGCGCCACGCATATGTTTTGCCTGGTGCGCACCGACAGCAGCGGCAAACCGCAGCAAGGCATCAGCTTTTTGATGTTCGAGCTGAACAACCCGGGCATCCAGATCAGGCCCATCACCAGCATCTCGGGCGACCACGAGTTCAACCAAGTCTTTTTTGACGAAGCCCGCGTGCCCGCTGACGCCCTGATCGGGGAAGAAAACCAGGGCTGGACGATTGCCAAATTTTTGTTGGAACACGAGCGTGGCGGCTCGTCTGCGCCGTTTTTGCGGGGCCGTCTGGCGCGGTTGCACGCGTCGTTGCGCGAGGCGTTTGCAGCAGGACATGCAGACGCCGAACAAGAAGACATCGCCTTGACTCTGGCCAACGCGCAGTGCCGCATCGACGCCTTGCACGCTTGGGAGCAACAGGTGCTGACGGCGCGCATTGGTGGCGGCGCGCAGCCTTGCTGGCTGCCTGCGGCACCCTCCATGGGCAAGGTGCTGGCCACCGAGCTCAAGCAGCACCTGACCGAGTTGGGCCTGAGCATTGCCGGCCCTTACGGTGCCACCAGCCTGACGGTGGAGGAGGCCAGCGCCCACGCGCTTCCAGTGCCCGAAGAATCGGTCTTCGCCACCCGTGCGTATTTGAACGACCGCGCGGCATCGATTTATGGCGGCACCAACGAAGTCCAGCGCAACCTGATCGCCCGCCACCTGTTGGGTGCTGAGGTGGTGGAGCCTGTGGTGCCCACCGACGAAACGCAGGCCATGTTGCTGGCCAGTCTGCAAGGCTGGCTGCAAGACAAGTTGCCTTTTGACAAACGCGCTCAGATGATCGCCACGCCTGAAGCGATGGCGCCCCTGTGGCAAGGCCTGGCCCACGAGCTGGGTCTCTTGGGCGCTGCACTGCCCGAACACTTGGGCGGCATGGGCGGTGGTTTGCCCGAGCAAATGCTGATTTGCCAGGCCTTGGGCGCGGCCTTGTTGGCTGAGCCCTACAGCAGCACCGCTGTGCTGGGCGCGACACTGTTGCAAGCGCTGGGCGATCCGGCAGCCGATGCTTTGCTGCAAGGCCTGGCCGTCGGGCAGGTGCGCTTGGCCGTGGCGGCGCTGGAGCCAGCAGGCCGCACTGACCTCAGCCGGGTGCAGACCCGCTTGCACAATTCGAACGGCCAACTGCACATCAGCGGGCGCAAAGCCCTGGTGCGCGGCGCAACCGGGGCCACGCATTGGCTGGTGAGCGCGCGAGACGAGGCGGGTCAAGTGCGCATCTGCCTGATTAACCCGGTGGCCAGCGGGGTACAACGCCGAGATGTGCGCCTGATCGACGATGCCTGGGCCGCCGAGCTGGCCTTTGACCAAACGCCTGTGCAGGCACTTATCGGCCAGGGCGACACACTGCCCGCACTCCTGCAAGCCTGGGACACGGCCACCTTGGCCGCAGGTGCTGAAGCGGTGGGCGTGATGCAGGCCTTGATGCGCGACACGCTGAACTACACCAGCCAGCGCAAACAGTTCGGCCAGCCGTTGGCGGCCTTTCAGGCCCTGCAGCATTGCATGGCCGACATGTACCTCGCGTTGGTACAAGCAGCGGCTGCGGTGGGCGCTTGCGCTGATGTGGCGAGCGACAGCCCGCAGCGCCGAGCCGAGCGGGTGTCATCGGCCCATGTGACGGTGCTTTGTGCAGCCCGCCTGGTGGGGCAAGGCGCGGTGCAGTTGCATGGCGGCATGGGCATGACGGACGAGCTGGCCGTGGGCCACGGCTTCAAGCGGCTGACGGTGATCGAACAACAGTTTGGCGGGGTGGCGCAGCACTTGCGGCGGGTGGCGAGTTTGTCCCAACCTTGAGCCTCTGGGTGTTCACCCCCGCACCAACTTCTGAATCAAGTCTGCTGCGCCCGATGCTTCGTATTTGCGCATCAGCTTGACGCGGTAAATCTCCACCGTGCGGTGGCTGATCCCCAGAGCGCGACCAATCTCCTTGCTGGTTTGGCCGTCCATCAGGTGGGCGGCGACTTCGCGTTCGCGGGCGGTGAGTTCGGCCTTCACGGGTTTGCGAGCGGACAGGTCTTCAAAGGTCCAGATACCGGCCTCGTGCGGGGCGTCGCGGTTGAGCGCTCGGCCTGTCACGTGGCACCAGAAGGTTTCGCCCTTCAAGCGGCCGTCGACCCTTTTCATGATGCGGTCGTCGGCATACACGCCTTTGACGTTCAGGATGGGGGCGATGCGCTGGCCGGTGCGTTCATATTCGTCGGCGCTGGGGTAAAGCAGCTGAAAGGTCTGGCCGATCAGTTGTTCGCGGCCGACGCCAAACATCTCGCACACGCGCTGGTTGCAGTCGACCATGGTGCGGTTGCGCGAAAGCACCAGGCCGATGGGGGCCAGGTCAAAGGCGAGTCGGTAATCGATGTCTGATTTCATAAGCGTGATGGCCTGCGGCTAGGGAAAGCCCTCTACGAAAAACTACGTAGTTGAATACGTAGTATCGTCATGTTTTCATTCATCCTTTATGGGAGACCGGTGTGAACAAGATTTATCCCTCCGCAGCCGAGGCCCTCAAGGGCATCGTGGCTGACGGTCAATTGTTTGGCGTGGGCGGTTTCGGCCTGTGCGGCATTCCCGAGGCGCTGATCGCTGCGCTGCGTGACAGCGGCGTGCAGAACCTGACCGCGATTTCCAACAACGCGGGCGTGGACGATTTCGGTCTGGGCATCTTGCTGCAGACCCGCCAGATCAAGAAGATGATTGCTTCTTATGTGGGCGAAAACAAAGAGTTTGAGCGCCAGTACCTGGCGGGCGAACTGGCTTTGGAGTTCACCCCCCAAGGCACGCTGGCCGAGAAGTTGCGTGCGGGTGGCGCGGGCATTCCGGCTTTCTTCACCAAGACCGGTGTGGGCACCCTGGTGGCCGAAGGCAAAGAGCTGCGCGAGTTTGGCGGCGAAACTTACGTGATGGAGCGTTCCCTGGTGCCTGACGTGTCATTGGTCAAAGCGCACCGTGCTGACAAGTCCGGCAACCTGCAGTTCCGTTACACCTCGCGCAACTTCAACCCCGCTGTCGCCATGGCGGGCAAGATTTGTGTGGTCGAGGTTGAAGAGATCGTTGAGACCGGTGAGATGCACCCCGACCACGTGCACCTGCCCGGCATTTATGTGCACCGCATCGTGTTGAACGCGAAACCGGAAAAGCGCATCGAAAAACGCACGATTACAGAAAAGGCGGGCGTATGAAGCCCGCCGTGACAGAAAAAACAGGAGCCTGATATGAGCTGGAGTCAAGACCAAATGGCCGCCCGTGCGGCCCACGAACTGGAAGACGGTTTCTATGTGAACCTGGGCATCGGCATTCCCACGCTGGTGGCCAACTTTGTGCCCGCCGACAAGGAAGTCTGGCTGCAAAGCGAAAACGGCATGCTGGGCATTGGCCCTTTCCCAAACGAAGACGAAGTCGATGCCGACCTGATCAACGCCGGCAAGCAGACGGTGACGACCATCAAAGGCTCTTCCATCTTTGGCAGTGAGCTGTCGTTTGCCATGATCCGGGGCGGCAAGATCAACCTGTCGATCCTGGGCGCGATGCAGGTGACCGACAAGGGCGATCTGGCCAACTGGATGATCCCCGGCAAGATGGTCAAGGGCATGGGCGGTGCGATGGATTTGGTCGCTGGCGTCAAGCGCGTGATCATCTTGATGGAACACGTGGCCAAGAAAAAAGACGGCACCGAAGACATGAAGATCCTGCCCGAGTGCAGCTTGCCATTGACCGGCAAAGGCGTGGTCGACCGCATCATCACCGACCTGGCCGTGATGGACGTGACCGACGCAGGCCTCAAAGTGGTCGAGCTGGCCCCGGGCGTGACGCCCGAGCTGCTGCAAAGCAAGACGGGTGTGAAGCTGATCTTCTGATCAGGATTCGATCAACCAAAAGAAAGGCCCCGTGAGGGGCCTTTCTTTGTTTGGAGCGGGAGATGGGAATCGAACCCACGTTATTTGCTTGGGAAGCAAAAGTCCTACCATTAAACGACACCCGCATGGGTAAATTCTAATCGCTTTGGGTGAGCGTTCAGAGCCGCTTTCAAAGTTCACAAAGTTAAAATCATCAGATGCAACGGTCAGCTCTTCAAAATCAAGCCTTGAATTCTCAGCTTTGGTTTTTGTTATTGCTGGCCTGCTACACAGTACTGGAGTTGTCCTTCAACCACCGGCTGCTCGAATTGGCGGGTGATTTGCAATGGAAATCAACGGCGGTTCAACTGAACGACATTGAGATTTGGGGGCGTGTCGTCTCAGGTTTGGGTTTGGCCTTGTTGTTGATGCGTTGGCTGGACAATTTTGTGCGGTCCAGGGTTTTACTGCTGGTGATGTGCTGCGCGCTGGGTTTGTTCAGCTTGTGGCATGCGCAAAAGGCCTTGGTTGACCACATTGTTGCGCGTGCGGATGCGCAAGACCTGGCGATGAGTTGGAAATCGCAGATGAGTACCCAAGAGGCACTCAATGGACGAATTTTGCTTCGAGGCGAAACCTTGCTGACCAGCCCGGCTTCTGCAGACCTACGTCCGGTGATGAGCGCCCTGTGGGCCTCTTCTGTGGCTGGCTTGCTGCCTGAGGATCTGGACTCGGATTCCGGCGCGGCGCAACTCATGAGCGGCTTCTTTGCCCCTCAAATTAGCCAGTCGAAATTGGTGGCAAGCTACCGCAAGACGGTCATGACCCCTGTGGTCTTGGGCGCTTCCTTGCTTTTTGGATTGCTCAACCTGTGTCAACTTTTTGCGGGATCGGTGGCTTGGTGCTTGACCGTTTCCGGACAAGACCGCTTGTTGCAACGCTGCAAGTTGTGGTTGCTTGCTGCATTGACTGTGGTGTGCATGGGCTTGAGTTGGTGGCCTGGCAACGTATGGACCGCATCGCCTGCTTACCGCCTTGTTGCCAGTCCAGCGCTTTGGACCGATCAACCCTTTTTGGCTCCTTTTGTGGAGTGGAGTGTGCGCGCTGAACCGGCTTGGGCAGATTCGGTGGCATGGGTCCACCGGGCCTTGTTGCAAGATTTCGAATTCACGGTGCCTTTTCGTTCCTGGCTCGTGCAAGACGTCACGCCACCCTAGCCCGTGGCTGTGCCCTTGAGGTGATCTCTGGGCTTGAATCACTTCAAGATATCACCCATACACAGGAATTTGATTTCCACATAGTCGTCGATCCCGTGGTGTGAGCCTTCGCGGCCCAGGCCCGATTGCTTGACGCCACCAAAAGGCACATGTTCGGTGGCCAAAATGCCCACGTTGATGCCGACCATGCCGTATTCCAGCGCCTCGGCCACGCGGAAAATGCGGCCCACGTCGCGGCTGTAGAAGTAGCTGGCCAGGCCAAACTCGGTGTTGTTGGCCGCGTCCACCGCTTCTTGCTCGGTCTTGAACTTGAAGATGGGTGCAAAGGGGCCAAAGGTCTCTTCTTTGGCGCAGGCCATGTCGGCGGTCGCATCGGCGATCACGGTGGGCTCAAAGAATTGGCCCTCCAGGCGCTTGCCACCCACCAGCACACGGCCGCCCTTGGCGATGGCATCTTTCACATGGCGCTCAACTTTGTCCAAGGCTGCAGGCTCAATGAGCGGGCCTTGGTTCACCCCGTCTTCAAAGCCGTTGCCCACTTTGGCGGTCTGCACTTTGGCAGCGAACTTTTGCACAAACTCTTCGTAGACGGCTTCTTGCACATAGATGCGGTTGGAGCACACGCAGGTTTGGCCCGCGTTGCGGTACTTGCTGGCAAAAGCGCCCTCCACAGCGCTGTCGATGTCGGCGTCTTCAAAGACGATAAAAGGCGCGTTGCCGCCCAATTCGAGCGACATTTTTTTCACGGTGGGGGCCGATTGCGCCATGAGGATGCGGCCGACTTCGGTCGAGCCTGTGAAGCTGATGTGGCGCACCACATCCGAGGCGCACAGCACTTTGCCCACGGCAATCGAGTTGTCGCTGTCGGCGGTGATCATGTTAAGCACCCCGGCGGGGATGCCTGCACGGATGGCCAGCTCGGCCGCGGCCAGGGCGGTCAGCGGCGTCAGTTCGGCCGGCTTGATGATCACCGGGCAGCCTGCGGCCAAAGCAGGCGCGACCTTGCGTGTGATCATGGCCAGCGGAAAGTTCCAGGGCGTGATGGCGGCGCACACGCCAATGGGCTGTTTGAGCACCAGCAGGCGGCGGTTGTTGTCAAACTGGGGCAGGGTCTCGCCATTGATGCGCTTGGCTTCTTCGGCAAACCACTCGACAAAGCTGGCACCGTAGGCCACTTCGCCTTTGGCCTCGGGCAGGGGCTTGCCTTGCTCGGCGGTCATGATCCGGCCCAGGTCATCTTGGTTGGCCATGAGCAGGTCGTACCACTTGCGCAAGATGATGCTGCGCTCTTTGGCGGTTTTGGCTTTCCAGGCCGGCCAAGCGGCGTTGGCGGCGGCAATGGCTTGCTCGGCCTCGGCGGGGCCCAAATTGGCCACATCCGCCAGATGGGCACCGGTGGCGGGGTCGGTCACAGCAAAGCGGCTGCTGCCCGCCACCCATTGGCCGTTGATCAGGGCGTCGGTCTTGAGCAGGCTGGGGTCGTTGAGCAGGGCGAGGGGGGATGTCTTCATGTCCATGGGTGTCTCCAGATGCTGCAAGTACAGGTACTTGTTCAAGTTTAATCAGCAAGCTTAGCGTTTGTGCGGTGCACAGTCTGTCACAAAAGTCTCAAAACCCCGATGCCCAGAGGGCGGCTGGTCTTGTGCGAGTCAGAAAATGGCCCTGCCTCAAATCTATAATGTCCGGTTGCATTGAAAGCCTGAACCACCATGAGCCAAGCCCCGATTTCCGTCTCCGACATCCGCAAGACCTTTCTGGACTTTTTTGAGTCGAAAGGGCACACCGTGGTGGCCTCCAGCCCCCTGGTGCCGGGCAACGACCCCACCTTGATGTTCACCAACTCGGGCATGGTCCAGTTCAAGGACGTGTTTTTGGGCTCTGACAATCGCTCTTATGTGCGCGCCGCTTCCGTGCAAGCCTGCCTGCGGGCCGGTGGGAAGCACAACGACTTGGAAAACGTGGGTTACACCGCCCGCCACCACACCTTCTTCGAGATGCTGGGCAACTGGTCGTTTGGCGATTACTTCAAGCGTGAATCGCTGGCGTGGGCGTGGGAGTTGCTGACCCAGGTCTACAAGCTGCCCGCCGACAAGCTCTACGCCACGGTGTACATGGAAGACGACGAGGCCTATGCGATTTGGGAAAGCATTTTTGTCAAGGCTGGTTGGACGCCTGAGCGCATCAAGCACGAGAACCGCATCATCCGCATCGGTGACAACAAGGGCGGCCGCTACAAGTCCGACAATTTCTGGATGATGGCCGACACCGGCCCTTGCGGTCCTTGCTCCGAAATCTTCTACGACCACGGCGCGCACATTCCCGGTGGCCCACCCGGTAGCCCCGATGAAGACGGTGACCGTTTCATCGAAATCTGGAACAACGTGTTCATGCAGTTCAACATGGACGAAACTGGTGCCGTCACGCCACTGCCCGCACCCTGCGTCGACACCGGCATGGGCCTCGAACGTCTTGCGGCCATTCTTCAACATGTCCACAGCAACTACGAAATCGACATTTTTGCCGCGCTGATCAAAGCCGCATCGCGAGAAACCGGTTGCACCGATCTGAGCAACAAGTCGCTGCGCGTGATCGCCGACCACATCCGCGCCACCGCGTTCTTGGTGAGCGACGGCGTGGTGCCCAGCAACGAGGGCCGCGGCTACGTGCAGCGCCGCATCGTTCGCCGTGCCATTCGCCATGGTTATTTGCTGGGCCAAAAAACGCCGTTTTTCCACAAGCTGGTGCCCGATTTGGTCAAGCTCATGGGTGCGGCGTACCCCAATATGGCCGATCAGGCTGAGCGCATTGCCGACATCTTGCGCATCGAAGAAGAGCGCTTTTTTGAGACGCTGCAAAGCGGCATGCAGATTTTGGATGCGGCCTTGGATGGTGGCGTGAACGTACTGCCTGGCGAAGTGGCTTTCAAGTTGCACGACACCTACGGCTTCCCACTCGACCTGTCGGCCGACGTCTGCCGCGAACGTGGCCTGAGCGTGGACGAGGCTGGTTTCGCCATCGCCATGGAAAAGCAAAAGGCCCAGGCCCGCGCCGCTGGCAAGTTCAAGATGGACAAGGCGCTCGATTACACCGGCGCGGGCAGCGACTTTGTGGGTTATGAAGACCTGACAGCCCATGCCAAAGTGCTGGCCTTGTTCTCCGACGGCAACGCCGTGACCGAGCTCAAGGTAGGCCAGTCGGGTGTGGTGGTGTTGGATACGACACCTTTTTATGCCGAGTCCGGCGGTCAGGTGGGCGACCAGGGCATGCTGCACAACGCGGGCGGTCAATTCAACGTGGTGGACACGCTCAAGATCAAGGCCGATGTGTTTGGCCACCACGGCGAAATCAAATCCGGCAGCCTGAAGGTGGGCGATTCGGTGCAAGCCCATGTGGACTTGGGCCTGCGCGCCGCCACCGTGCGCAACCACAGCGCCACCCACCTGATGCACAAAGCCCTGCGCGAAGTGCTGGGCAGCCATGTGCAGCAAAAGGGCAGCTTGGTCAATGCCGAGCGCACCCGCTTTGACTTTGCGCACAACGCGCCCGTGACCGACGCCGAAATCCGCCAGATCGAAGCCCAAGTGAACGCCGAAATTTTGTCTAACGCTGCAGCACAAGCGCGTGTGATGGACATCGAAAGCGCCCAAAAGACCGGCGCGATGATGCTGTTTGGCGAGAAGTACGGCGAGACCGTGCGTGTTTTGGACATTGGCTCCAGCCGCGAGCTGTGCGGCGGCACCCACGTCAAAGCCACGGGCGACATTGGCCTCTTCAAAATCGTCAGCGAAGGCGGCGTGGCCGCTAGCGTGCGCCGCATCGAAGCCGTGACAGGCACGAATGCTTTGGCTTATCTTCAGTCGCTCGAAGACACTGTGACGCAAGCCGCTGGCACGCTCAAGGCCCAGCCCGCTGAGCTGAATGCCCGCATTGCCCAAGTGCTCGACCAGGTCAAGGCGCTCGAAAAAGAATTGGCCGCCGCCAAAGGCAAGCTGGCTTCTGCCCAAGGCGACGAGTTGCTGACCCAAGCTGTGGACGTCAAGGGTGTCAAACTGCTGGTGGCCAAGCTCGAAGGGGCCGACGCCAAGACCTTGCGCGACACCATGGACAAACTCAAGGACAAGCTCAAGAGCACTGCGGTGATCGTGCTCGCCGCCGTGGATGGCGACAAGGTCAACATCGCCGCGGGTGTGACCGCCGACACTGTGGGCAAGGTCAAGGCCGGTGAGTTGGCCAACTTTGTGGCAGGGCAAGTCGGCGGCAAAGGCGGCGGCAAGCCCGACATGGCCATGGCCGGCGGCACCCATCCCGCGGCCTTGCCCGCTGCGCTGGCCAGCGTGCAGGCATGGGTGGCCGAGCGGGTTTGATGCGCCCCGAGCAAAGGGGAGGTTGAGGACGCCCTTAAGCGCCCTTGGCCCAATCCCTGGGGCGCTCGTGATCTTCAGCGGCCTTGCCAAACAGGTTTGCGTTTGGCTACGAAGGCGTCCACCCCTTCACGAAAGTCTTCGCTGCCATAGGCTTGACGGATCAGGTCTTCAGCCTCGGGCGCGCTGTGCTGAACCAAGCGGCTGAGGGCTTGTTTGCTGACTTGTTGCGTCACGGGGGCCAAAGTGCTCAGGCGCTGGACCAAGGCGGCAGTGGCCCCGTCGATCTCATTGGGGGCGGCCAGTTGGTGCAGGTAGCCACAGGCCAGGGCTTCCTCGGCGCCGATCATGTCGGCCAGCATCAACATGCGTTTGACACGTTGCGGCCCGAAAGCCGCGCACAAACGCGCCACATTGGCCACCGACAAGCAATTGCCCAGCGTCTTGGCAATGGGCACGCCCATCTGGGAGCCGGGTGTGGCCAGTCGAAAGTCGCAGGCTGTGGCGATGGCCAAGCCACCGCCCACGGCCCAACCTTCAATCAGCGCCACGGTGGGCATGGGCAGCGAGCAAAGCAAGTCGATGCACGCCTCGATCTGGGCTTCGTAGGCCACACCGTCATCGCCGCAGCTGAAGGTTTTGAATTGCTCGATGTCGGTGCCCGCCACAAAGGCCTGCCCGCCCGCACCGCGAAACACCACGCCCCGCACACCCGCATCGGCTTTGAAGTGCTGGCAATGTTGACTGAGCTGTTGGTACATGGCCCAGGTCATGGCGTTGCGCGCCTGGGGTCGGTTGAAAGTGACGGTGGCCACACCTTGCTCGACAGCCAGGTCCACAGTGCCTGCCGTGTTGATTTCCGACATCAGGTGTCCAACTTCACGTTGCTGTCTTTGACCACTTTGGCCCACTTGATTTGCTCTGTGCGGATGAAATCAGCAAAGCGTTGCGCCGAACCGCCGCCGTCTTCGGCGCCATATTGGGCCAACTTTTCAACTACGTCAGGCATGACCAAGACCTTGTTGATGTCCTCGTTCATGCGTTGCGCCATGGCTGGAGGGAGTTTGCCCGGACCGACCAAGCCGTACCAGGTGGTGGCCTCGAAGTTGGGGAAGCCCGCTTCGATCATGGTGGGCACATTGGGGTAGCTGGAGGCTCGCTTGGCACGGGTTTGTGCAATCGCGCGCACCTTGCCACTTTTGACATGGGGTGTCGCAGCGGTCATGGTGTCAAACGAGTACCCGATTTGTCCCCCAATCAAGTCGACCAACATGGGGCCCGATCCTTTGTAGGGGATGTGGATGGTGTCCACACCCGCTGCCAGTTTGAAGGATTCGAGGGCCATGTGTTGGGCCGAGCCTTGGCCGGCAGAGCCAAAGCTCACCTTGCCCGGATTGGCCTTGCATTGCGCCACCAATTCGGCCACGGTTTTGGCGGGCTGGTCGTTGTTGGAAATCAGCAAATTGGGCGTGATCCCGACCAGAGTCAATGGTGTGAAATCGCGCTCGACCACATAGCTGAGCTTGGGCATGAGGGCAGGGGCCAGCGCATGGCTGTTGATGTGTGCCATCAGCAGCGTGTTGCCGTCAGGGGCGGCCTTGGCCACTGCTTCCGCAGCGATTACCCCAGTGGCACCCGCACGGTTTTCAACCAGCACCGTGATGCCCCACATGGTTTGCAGTTTTTGCGCCACGATGCGGGCCAGGATGTCGGTGCCACCCCCGGGGGCAAAGCCCACCAAGATGCGTACGGGCCCGGCGGGCAGGGATTGCGCCTGCACCGCGGGTGCGACGAGTGTGGCTGCGGTGGCGGCTGTAGCGGCTACAAAGGTTCTGCGTTTCATGGGGTCTCCTGGGGTTGTGTTTTAAAAAATGCACTCTAGAAGTGAGAGTGTCTGTCCATCAGTGGCTTGAGAAATGGTCCATGATGGCTTGCACGCCGCTGCCTTGCAGCGCCACGCCCGACAGCTTGAGGCCCATTTCGCAGCCTGCCACGGTGGCGATCAGGGTCAGGTCGTTGCTGTCGCCCAGGTGCCCAATTCGGAACATGCGGCCTTTGACTATGCCCAGGCCCGTGCCCAGTGAGCAGTCAAAGCGTTGGTGAATCACTTTGCGCACCGCGTCGGCGTCGATGCCCTCGGGGGTCATGACACCGGTCAGGATGGGGGAGTAAACGGCCGGGTCGGCGCACTGGATGGGCAGGCCCCAAGCGTTGACAGCCGCCCGAACACCAGCGGCCCAGCGTTGATGCCGCGCAAAAACCTTGTCCAAACCTTCGGCCAACAACATGTCGCAGGCTTCACTCAGGCCATACATCAAGTTGGTGTTCGGGGTCGAGGGCCAATAGCCGTTCTTGTTCATCTCGATCATCTCGCCCCAGGCCCAGTAGCTGCGGGCCATGCCACCTTGTTGGCTGACCTCGATGGCGCGGGGTGACAGGGCGTTGAAGCTGATGCCGGGCGGCAGCATCAGACCTTTTTGCGAGCCGCTGATGGTCACGTCCACGCCCCATTCGTCGTGCCGATAGTCGGCGCTGGCCAGACCAGAAATGGTGTCCACCAGCAGCAAGGCCGGGTGTTTGGCGGCGTCCATGGCGCGGCGCACGGCGGCAATATCGCTGGTCACGCCGGTCGAGGTTTCGTTGTGCACCACACACACGGCTTTGATGCTGTGGCCCGTGTCCGATTTCAAGCGTTGCTCGATCAGGTCGGCTTGTACGCCATGACGCCAGCCCTCTAAGCCAGGCAGGCTCAAGACCTCGGACTTCAGCCCCAGCTGGTTGGCCAGTTTGTTCCACAAAAACGCAAAATGGCCGGTCTCGTACATCAGCACATGGTCACCCGTGCTGAGCACGTTGCACAGAGCCGCCTCCCAAGCCCCAGTGCCCGAGGCGGGATAGATCATGACCGGGTGGCGGGTTTTGAATATCTTTTGCACATCGGCCAGCACCTTCAGGCCCAAGGCGCCGAATTCGGGACCACGGTGGTCAATGGTGGGCGAGCTGATGGCGCGCAAAATGCGGTCGGGTACGGGTGAAGGACCTGGGATTTGCAGGAAGTGTCGACCCGTAGGATGGAAATTGGTGGTGAGCATGTGCTGAATGCGCCTTTCTAATGAAAACCTATTTTTTGTATTCAAAATACATTTGTCAAGGGTGTTTATCCTAGAATTGTCTTTACACCGCTCATTTTTTGTATTCAAAAAAGACCATGGCCACTGACAACCCGTCCATTTCCTTGTCCATACCACGGTCCATTTCCCGCCCCGTGTTGCACGATCAAGTCGCACATCGCCTGCGCCAAATGTTGGTGGAAGGCTTGATCCCGCCCGGCGGCAAACTCAACGAGCGCACCCTGTGCGAAGAGCTGAACATTTCGCGTACCCCGCTGCGTGAGGCCATCAAGATGCTGGCGGCCGAAGGCCTGGTCGAGCTCTTGCCCAACCGGGGTTCGGTGGCGGTGCAGTTGAGCGAGGCCGACGTGCACCACACCTTTGAGGTGATGGCGGGCTTGGAAGGTCTGTCGGGTGAGTTGGCCGCGCAGCGCGTGACCGAGGCCGAACTCAACGAGATCAAGGCTTTGCATTACGAGATGCTGGCCGCCTACACACGGCGTGACTTGTCGGCTTATTACCAAATCAATGCGGCGATTCACCGCAGTTTCAATGCCGCCGCCAAAAACCCGGTGCTGACTGCGACCTACAACCAGGTGAATGCCCGCTTGCAGGCGCTGCGTTTTCGCTCCAACCAAGACGGTGACAAATGGCAACGCGCCGTGGACGAGCACATCGCCATGGTGCAGGCGCTGGAGGCCCGCGACGCTGCAGCCCTGCGCCAAGTGCTGATGCAGCACTTGGACAACAAGCGCAAGGTGGTGATCGAGCAGTTGCGCAGCGCCCAAAATGCCAACATCACCGACAAAAACGCATCGCCATTCCTCACAGAAGGACACGCCCCATGAATGCCCCTTTGCCCATCGATTTGTCCAAAGCATCGCCGGACAAAACCTACGAGACGGTGGCCAGCAGCAGCAACGAGGTGGCCGCTTTGCTGGCCAAGCGTTTGCGCCAGCACGCCCAAGGCGAGGTGCTGTTTTCTGCGGCCGATCGAGGGCGCTACGCCACCGACGCGTCGATCTACCAAGTCATGCCCTTGGGGGTGTTTGTGCCGCGTGATGCGACCGATGTGCGCATGGCCATGGACATTTGCCGTGACTTGGGTGTGCCCATCGTGCCGCGTGGTGGCGGGACCAGCCAGTGCGGCCAAACCGTGGGGGCGGGGATGGTGATGGACCATTCCAAACACATGCGCAAGATCATGGCGGTCGACGCCGAGCAGCGCACCGCCACCGTGGAGCCGGGCTTGGTGCTGGACCACCTGAATACGTCCCTCAAACAGCATGGCCTGTGGTTCCCGGTGGACGTGTCCACCAGCGCCCAGGCCACGCTCGGCGGCATGGCCGGCAACAACTCTTGCGGCAGCCGGTCGATTGCCTACGGCAACATGGTGCACAACGTGCTGGGCGCTGAGGCTTGGTTGGCCGACGGCAGCTTGCTCGATTTCGGTGCTTATGACCAAGCCCAGGGGCGGGTGCGCCAGATTGGCGACTTTGTGCGCGATTTGGCGTTGCAACACGCGCCTGAAATCGATGCCCATTGGCCCAAAGTGTTGCGCCGCGTGGCCGGCTACAACCTGGACATTTTTCGCAACCAAAACGAGCGGCCCTACACGCCCGATGGTTCCGTCAACCTGTCGCATTTGCTGATCGGCAGCGAGGGCACGCTGGCGCTGACACGCTCGCTCACCCTGCGCTTGTCCGAGTTGCCGCGCGCCAAGGTGTTGGGGGTGGTGAATTTCCCGACTTTTTACCAAGCCATGGATTCGGCCCAGCACATCGTCAAGCTGGGGCAGGGCATGGCGGTGGGGCAGCTGTCGGCCGTCGAGCTGGTGGACCGCACCATGATCGAGCTGTCTTTGCAAAACCCAGCTTTTGCGCCGACCATCCGCACCGCCTTGTCGCCGCACATCAACGGCGGCATGCCCGAGGCGGTGTTGTTGGTGGAGTTTTCCGGTCCCAGCAAGGGCGATATCGCCCACAAAATCAAAGAGCTGGTCGAGCTGATGGGCGACTTGGGCCTGCCCGGCAGCGTGGTCGAGATGGTAGACGATGCGCCGCAAAAGAACCTGTGGGAAGTGCGCAAGGCGGGCTTGAACATCATGATGAGCTTGCGTGGCGACGGCAAGCCGGTGAGCTTCATCGAAGACTGCGCGGTGCCGCTGGAAAGTCTGGCCGCCTACACCGAGGCCCTGACCGGGGTGTTTCGCAAACACGGCAGCCGGGGCACATGGTACGCCCACGCCTCGGTGGGCACTTTACATGTGCGCCCGATTTTGGACATGCGCCGCGATGGAGCAAGCAAAATGCGCGCCATTGCCGAAGAGGCCAGCGCCTTGGTGCGTCAATACAAGGGCGCATTCAGTGGCGAACACGGAGACGGGCTGTGCCGGGGCGAATGGATTGGCTGGCAGTTTGGCCCGCGCATCAGCCAGGCTTTTGCCGCCATCAAACAGCAGATGGACCCCGGTCAAATGCTGTCGCCCCAGCGCATCGTCAACCCGCCCAAAATGGACGACACCACGCTGATGCGCTATTCGCCCAGCTACAAGGTGGTGCCGATCCGCACGGCGCTGGATTGGCGTGCCTGGAACGTGCAAAACGACCCGGTCACCGAGCAAACCAGCGCCCCAGGCACCGGTGGTGACCCGGCGCAAGGCCTGGCCAAGGCGGTGGAGATGTGCAACAACAACGGCCACTGCCGCAAGTTCGATGCGGGCACCATGTGCCCCAGTTACCGCGTGACCCGCGACGAGCAGCACCTCACGCGGGGCCGGGCCAACACCTTGCGCTTGGCGCTGAGCGGGCAGATCGAAGGCTTGGCGGGCGAGGACGCGTTGAGCAGCCAGGCCGTGCACGATGCCATGGACTTGTGCGTGGGCTGCAAAGGCTGCAAGCGCGATTGCCCTACCGGGGTGGACATGGCCAAGATGAAGGTCGAGTTTTTGCAGCACTACAAAGCCCAACACGGCCACACGCTGCAAGACAAGATGGTGGCCCATTTGCCCGATTACGCCCGCTGGGCGGCGCGCCTGGCCCCGGTTTTGAACCTGCGCAACCGCATGCCGCTGCTGGCTGCTTTGACTGAACAGCTCTTGGGCCTGTCGGCCAAGCGCAGCTTGCCCGAGTGGCAGGTGCGGCACTTTTTCAACACCCAGGCAAGCGCTGCACAAGCGACCGCCAGCCGAGAAGAGGTGTTGACCGCTGAGCGCGGCGTGGTCTTGTTTGTCGACACCTTCAACGGCTATCTGGAGTCGGCCAACGCACATGCGGCGGTCAAAGTGCTGCAGGCGGCCGGATACACCGTGCATGTGGCCACCAAGTTGCAAGACGACGGCAAGCACCTGTGCTGCGGCCGAACCTACCTGGCCAGCGGCATGGTGGACAAAGCCCGCGACAAAGCCCGCGAAGTGGTGCAAAGCCTGCTGCCTTTTGCCGAAAAAGGGCTGTCCATCGTGGGCTTGGAGCCCTCATGCCTGCTCACGCTGCGCGATGAAATGCTGGTCATGGGCTTGGGCGAGGGCGCGCAACGCATCGCCGGGCAAGCCCTGTTGTTCGAAGAATTTTTGGCCCGCGAAGCCCAATCGGGACAGCTGGACGGGTTGAAGGCGCAGATTTCTCCGGTGGCGCGCCCGGTTTTGCTGCACGGGCATTGCCACCAAAAAGCCTTTGACGCGGTGTCGCCCGTGATGGCGGTCTTGCGCTGGATTCCGGGGGCCAAGCCGCAATTGATCGAGAGCAGTTGCTGCGGCATGGCCGGCAGTTTTGGCTATGAAGCCAGCCACTACGAGGTGTCCATGCAAATGGCCGAGTTGAGCTTGTTGCCTGCCGTGCGCGCCCAGCCCGACGCGATCGTGGTGGCCGACGGCACCAGTTGCCGTCACCAAATCCACGACGGTGCTGGGCGTGAGGCTGTGCATCTGAGCCAGTTGTTGGCGGGCTTGTTGCCGAAGTGACAGGACCCCATGTTCTTAGGTGTGAGCCCTCAGGCCCGACATCTTCGGTGCATCACCGCCTTTTGAAAATGTCGCTTCGCGAAGGGATGGCTGTCGGACCATAAAGGCCCGACCTACATGGGAAATGTCGGACCGCAAAGGCCCGATTTCCGGGAGGCATATCGCGCCACCGCAATGCGTCTGTATTTGTAGGTCGGTGCCTTCAGGTCCGACGGTGCATGTTTGGCTCGGGGCTCTTTTGGAGGCACAGCCCGCTGGCCCACTCGCGAGCCTGGCCGGTGATCGGATCGGTGAATCGCACCGACTGGGCCAGCAATTGCAGGGGCTGGCTGAAGTCTTCAGGCGCATCCGGGCCACGCAAGACGGTGGGGTAAAACAGGTCGCCTTCGATCGGGATGCCCAAGGCGTTCATGTGCACCCGCAGCTGATGGCGCTTGCCACTGATGGGCTCCAGCGCATACAGCGCCCGCAGGCCATCGGTGTGCAGCAAAGCGATGCGGGTTTCGCTGTTGGCGGGCCCGGGCACCTCTTGCGTTCTGAAAAACGGCTCGCCCGGCACCAGGCGGCTGGTGTGTGCCAAGGGCAGCTTCAGGTGCGGCGCATGCGCTGCTACCGCGTGGTAAGTCTTGTGGATCTGGTGGTCCCGAAACAGCGCGTGGTAGGCGTCGCGCTCTCGCAGGCGTTTGCCCAGCAACACCAGACCCGCGGTTTCGCGGTCGATGCGGTGCAGTGGCACCAAATCGGCGCAGCCCGTCTGGCGCTTGAGCTGCACCAACAGGCTTTGCTGCACGTATCGACCCGTGGGCGTGACGGGCATGAAATGCGGTTTGTCGGCCACCAGCAAGTGCTCGTCTTCAAACAGGACCTGTGCCTGAAACGGCAGCACGGGCTCGTCGGCCAAATGACGGTAGTAATACAGGCGCTGGCCCGGTTGGCAACTTTGGTGGGGCAAGGCCGCTTGACCGTCTTCTTGCAGCACCAAGCCTTGCGCAAAGCGTTCAGCCCATTCGCTGCGCGAAATACCGGGCATGCGCTGGGCCAAAAAATCGAGCAAGTGCGGTGCGCCCTGCGGGACCGAGACCACGCTGGCGCTCACGCCATTGCGCATGGGCAATTGAATGCCGCGAAGGGGCAACGGGACAGCATGCCCGGATTCGCGCATGTCAGACCCGGCGGAACACCAGGTCCCACACACCATGGCCGAGCTTGAGGCCGCGGTTTTCAAACTTGGTCAGCGGGCGGTAGTCGGGCTTGGTGGCATAGCCGCCCAATGCATCGCTGGTGTTGGCCAGCAAGGGCTCGGCGCTGACGACGTCCATCATCTGCTGGGCGTAGGCTTGCCAGTCTGTGGCGCAGTGCAGGTAGCCACCCGGTTTGAGGCGCTGGGCCAACTTGTTCACCAGTTCAGGCTGGATCAAGCGGCGTTTGTGGTGTTTGGTTTTGTGCCAGGGGTCGGGGAAAAAAATGTGCACGCCGTCCAGTACGCCCGGGCGAAGCATGTGGTCAATGACCTCGACTGCGTCGTGGCGCAGGATGCGGATGTTGTGGAGGTCTTGCTCGCCAATGCGTTTGAGCAGGGCACCAACCCCGGCCTCGTGCACCTCGCAGCAGAGAAAACTGTCATCGGGCCGGACCCGGGCGATGTGGGCCGTGGCTTCGCCCATGCCAAAGCCGATTTCCAGGATCAGCGGGGCCGTGCGGCCAAACGCGGCGCTGGCGTCCAGGGGCTGTGGCGCGTAGGGGAGCAAATGGGTGGGGCCATGCAGCGCATAGGCTTTGGCCTGGCCAATGGTGGTGCGGCCAGCGCGCAGTACATAGCTTTTGATGGTGCGCAAAAATGGCACGTCAGCCGGGATACCTTTGGGCTTGGGGCCGTCAATGGGAGCGTTTTCAGTCATGGGTGGGGATTGTAGGGTGCGCCCTCGCCCCGGGATGGGCCTGCTGGGGGTCAAGCCGACTTGGGTTTGAAGTCACAAAACGCCGAGACTGAGCACTGTCCGCACATCGGTTGGCGTGCTTGGCAGACATAGCGTCCATGCAGGATCAGCCAGTGGTGTGCATCCACCAAATACTGGGCGGGAATGCGTTGGAGCAACTTAAGTTCCACCGCCAAAGGCGTTTTGCCTGGGGCCAGGCCCGTGCGGTTGCCCATGCGGAAAATGTGGGTGTCGACTGCCATGGTGGGCTCCCCGAAAGCGGAGTTGAGCACCACGTTGGCGGTTTTGCGGCCCACGCCGGGCAGGGCTTCCAGGGCTTCACGCGTGCGGGGCACTTGGCCCCCGTGTTGTTCCACCAAAATCCGGCAAGTCGCCATCAGGTGCTTGGCTTTGCTGCGGAACAGGCCAATGGTTTTGATGTGGGCCTCCAGTCCTGCGAGGCCCAGCGCCAGGATCTTTTGCGGCGTGCCCGCCACCGGAAACAGTTTGCGTGTGGCCTTGTTCACGCCCACATCGGTGGCTTGGGCCGACAGCAGCACAGCGGCCAGCAGCTCGAACACGCTGGTGTATTCCAGCTCCGTAACGGGCATCGGGTTGGCCGCTTGCAGGGTGGCAAAGAAGGATTCGATCTGAGCGGGTTTCATGGGGTGTCCAGAAGTTGGCAAAATGACGGCCAAGTCAACACGGGAAGATACACCATGCCTTTGCAATTTGCCGACCGCCTGAACAACGTCGAAACCTCCGCCATCCGCGAGCTGTTCAAGCTCTTGGGCAAACCCGGCATCATCAGCTTTGCAGGCGGTTTTCCTGACAGCGCCATGT
>NZ_CAMDLM010000040.1 GCF_945901735.1 Limnohabitans sp. Rim8 | reverse complement strand
CAGCGGTGCGCAACTGCAGCTGAACAATGCCAACCAGTTCACCGGTGGCATCACCGTGCGCGGTGCGGGCACGGTGGATGTGACCGATGTGGATGCTTTGAGCGTGGTGCTGGACAACGCGGGCACAGCCAAGTTGACTGCGGCAGGCGCTTTGAGCGTGAGCGGTTCGTCAACGGGCACGTTGTCGGCCACAGCGCAGACCTTGACGGTGGGTGTGGCGTCTGCGCTGGACCTGGGCACAGTGAACGTGAGCAGCCTGAACGTGACAGCGGCAGGTGCGGTGACCGACAGCGGCGTGTTGACGGTGAGTGGCGCGAGCCAGTTCACGGCGGCAGGCCAGGCGGTCACGCTGGACAGTGCCAATGACTTCGGGGGTGTTGTTTCAGCCGATTCGGCGCAACTGGTGCTGAAAGACGCGAGTGACTTGGAGGTTCGCCTGTTGTCCTCGTTGCCAGTGCTGATGCAGTTGACGGCAGTTTCCGATGTCTCATTGAGCAGCCTGGGTGACCTTCAATGGGTGGCTGGCTCCAAATTGCAATCTGAAAATGGGCGAGTGGCCATTTTGGCGAGCGGGAATTTGCAGGTCTCGGGCGTGAATTTGATCACGCGCTCTGCGGTTCTGAATGCGGGTTTGGCCATCCAGGCACTGGCGCAAGAAAATGCACCGCCTCTGGCATTCACAGGCGATCTGCAATTGGCGGCGACCACAGGCATTGGCGGCTTTGGCTTTGAGCGTTTGCTGCTGGATGGTCAAGGTGCTGGTGCCAGCGTCAGTGCGCACAACACCTCAAGTGGTGATGTCGTCATTGCAGGTGTTCGTGGGTTGAATGTGGGGACGCGCGGCATCACCTCGGATGCCGATGGTTGGATTGCTTTGCTCAGCGGGCAGGGCTCGATTCAAGAGCAGGGTTCGGTGGTCGCGCGCAGCCAAAATGTGGTTCGGGTCACCGGTGCCAACTGGATGGCCTACAGCGATGTCAAGGCCAGCGCCTTGTTGACTGACATCTTGAAGAGCGGTGTGCTGGATTCGATGGCGTCTTCACCCTTGGCGCGTTTGAATGACATGCTGGCGAAAAAATGGTCGTCCGCCGATCAAAGTGACAATGAGCCTTCGGTCATGCGGACCGCAGCACAAACCTTGACCGCGACTTCGGGCGCGGGATCCATCGAGCGTGTGTTGGATGAGGCTCCTTGGCAATTCCGGTCTGGCATGAGCGTGAGTGTGGTGGACAGTCCAAAGACGACCGGGCAACTGTTGCAAATGGCCATGGCCATTTCTCAGCAGGGTGGCCTGACCAGCATGATGGACACGGAGAGTCTGACCCAGTGGGTCCAACGCAGCGACCGCCCTGCTCAGCCTGATGCGCCCAAGTCGTCAAGCGATGCCGCGACCCCATCGGTACCGTCTCCGGCTGGGCCTTCAGTGGGTGCAATGGGTCAGAGCGATGTGCCCAAGCCAGATGTTCGCTCAGAGGAATCCAAGCCGCAGGAACAGACCTCCCCGATTTTGGAGCGTCCTGATGCCTTGCCAATGGAGGTGACACCACAAGCGCCGGCTTCGGACGTTCGTTGGCTGTTGCCTCTTGATTCGCTGCCGTCTTCCGTGACACAGCCTGTGGCGCAACCTGTTGCTGCCGGTTTGTGGGGGGATGTGCGCGCGAGCCTGAAAGGGGCGGCATCTGCACTGGGCCTTTGGCTGGGCTTGGATTCAGCAGCCAGCCAAGCGCATTCAGCGGCAGACACCCATTCGCCATCGCCTGTTTCAAAAGGAGACGATGTGACTTGATCGGAAAACCTCCCTCGGACCCTCTGGTTTGAGGGAGGCGGTTGATGAGCTGGGGCAGACCGCCAGAGTTTTTTGGGGCTTGCTTTAACATGGGTGTTCTTTCATTGTCCTGACCTGCTCTGGCGGGGGCTTTTTTTGCCATGATCATCACCAGCCTGCTCGACACCGACCTGTACAAGTTCACCATGATGCAAGTCGTGCTGCATCAGTTTCCGGGGGCGCAGGTCGAATACAAGTTCAAGTGCCGCAACCCCAGCGTGCCCTTGGCCCCGTTTGTCAAAGAGATTCGCGAAGAAATTCGTTCCCTGTGCAGCCTGACCTTCAAGGAAGGGGAGCTGCAGTTCCTGCGCTCCATGCGCTTCATCAAGAGCGACTTTGTTGATTTTTTGGGCTTGTTCAAGCTCAACGAAAAGTACATTGAGGTCACGCCTTTGCCATCGGGTGAGATCGACATCACCATCCAGGGGCCTTGGCTGCACACGATTCTTTTTGAGATCCCGGTGCTGGCCATCGTCAACGAGGTGTTCTTTCGCAACACCCAGAAAGTGCCCGACCTGATGGAGGGCCGCCGCCGACTGGACACCAAAATCGCCCAGATGCAGGTCACAGGCCTTGAAACCCTCAAGATTGCCGACTATGGCACACGGCGGCGTTTTTCACGCGCTTGGCACGAAGAGGTGCTGCGTGTCTTGTCCGCCCGCCTGGGCACTGGCCTCATTGGCAAGTTTGCAGGCACCAGCAACGTGTACTACGCCTATTTGCTGGGCCTGACGCCCTTGGGCACCATGGCGCACGAGTACCTGCAGGCCTGCCAGGCCTTGGGCCCGCGTTTGCGCGACAGCCAGGTGTTTGCTTTTGAGTCGTGGGCCAAGGAGTACCGGGGCGACCTGGGCATTGCGCTGAGCGATGTGTACGGCTTCAATGCCTTTTTGCGCGACTTTGACCTGTATTTTTGCAAGCTGTTTGACGGTGCCCGCCACGACAGCGGCGACCCGTTCAGCTGGGGCGAGCGCATGATCGCGCACTACCAGCACAACCGGGTGGACCCCAAAAGCAAGACGCTGATTTTCAGTGATGGCCTGACGATTCCTCGCACCATTGAGCTGTACCAGCAGTTCCACGACCGCTGCCAGCTGGCCTTTGGTGTGGGCACCAACCTGACCAATGACCTGGGTTACGAGCCGCTGCAAATCGTCATCAAAATGACCCGCTGCAATGGCCAGCCTGTGGCCAAATTGTCGGATTCACCTGGCAAAGGCATGTGCGACGACGAGAAGTATTTGGCGTATTTGCGCCAGGTGTTCGAAATTGCCCCGGGTGCCTGAAAAGGCATGGTCACGCCGGTAACATACGGCACCATTTAAAAGGAGTTGTTTCATGACGCTATTGGGTATGCGATGGACCGCCTGGCTGGCTTTGCCGATGCTGATGACCCTGTCCGGTGGGGCTTGGGCCGCCGATTTTGACGGCGCTCAGCTGTCGGCGATCTGGGGCGTGCCTTTCGCGGGCCTCTTGCTGTCCATTGCTTTGATGCCTTTGTTGCTGCCGCACTTCTGGCACCACCATTACGGCAAAGTGGCCGCCGCGTGGGGCTTGGCTTTCCTGGTGCCTTTCGCTTGGGTGTTCGGTCCTGCCGCCGCTGGGGCCAACACGGTGCATGCCTTGTTTGCCGAATACATTCCCTTCATCATCTTGCTGACGGCTTTGTTCACCGTCTCGGGCGGCATTTACATTCGGGGCAATTTGCACGGCAGCCCAGGGCTGAACACTGCCATTTTGGCCATTGGTGCTGTGCTGGCCAGCTTCATGGGCACCACGGGTGCGTCCATGCTGCTGATCCGCCCCTTGATCCGCGCCAACGACAACCGCAAGCATGTGGCGCATGTGGTGGTGTTTTTCATCTTCATCGTCTCCAACGCTGGCGGCTCCTTGACGCCCCTCGGCGATCCGCCGCTGTTCTTGGGGTTTTTGAAGGGTGTGGATTTCTTCTGGACCCTCAAAGCCATCTTCCCTGAAACCTTGTTCTTGGTGGGCAGTTTGTTGGCCATCTTCTTTGTGCTGGACTCTTGGTACCACCGCCGAGAAGATCTGCTGCCGCGAGACCCGACACCGGATTCCAAAGGCATTGGTTTTGACGGTGCCATCAACTTCTGGCTGTTGGCCGCGGTGGTGGGCTTGGTGCTCATGAGCGGGCTCTGGAAATCCCCGGTGTCTTTCAACATCTATGGCACCGAAGTGGGCCTTGCTGGCGTGGTGCGCGATCTGGGTCTGGTGGCCGTGACTTTCTTGTCGCTCAAAATCACACCTGCCAAAGTCCATGCCGACAACCAGTTTGGTTGGGGGCCTATGGCCGAAGTGGCCAAGTTGTTTGCGGGTATTTTCCTGACCATCATCCCGGTGATTGCCATGCTCAAGGCGGGTGTCAACGGCCCGTTTGGTGCAGTGGTCCAAGCCGTCACCAAGCCTGATGGCAGTCCTGACGTGATGATGTATTTCTGGATCACAGGCGCTTTGAGTTCTTTCCTCGACAACGCACCTACCTATTTGGTGTTTTTCAACACCGCAGGCGGTGACCCGCAAGTCTTGATGACCACCCTGGCCCCGACTTTGGCCGCCATTTCGGCCGGTGCCGTGTTCATGGGCGCCAACAGCTACATCGGCAATGCGCCCAACTTGATGGTCAAAGCGATTGCCGAAGACCGTGGCGTGAAGATGCCCAGCTTCTTTGGCTATATGTTGTGGTCGGGCGCTGTCCTGATTCCTTTGTTCGTGATCATGAGTTTCATCTGGTTCCAATGATGTCCAAACCTTCCATTTTGGTGGCCCGCGCCATCTTCCCTGAGGTCCTGCAGTCTTTGGCGCAGGTGTTTGAAGTCGAGAGCAACCAGGCCGATGAGGTCTGGTCTGCGGCAGAACTCGCCCGCCGCATGCAAGGCAAAGTGGGGGCCCTGACCACCGGCAGCGAGCGCATCGACGCGGCGCTCTTGCAGGCCAACCCGCAGTTGCGCATCGTGGCCAACATGGCCGTGGGCTTCAACAACTTTGACGTGCCCGCCATGACCGCTGCGGGCGTGCAAGCCAGCAACACCCCCGACGTGCTGACCGAGACCACCGCCGACTTTGGTTTTGCCTTGCTCATGGCCACGGCCCGCCGCGTGACAGAGAGCGAGCATTACCTGCGCGCCGGTTTGTGGACCAAGTGGAGCTACGACATGTTCGCCGGAGCCGAAGTGCATGGCTCGACGATCGGCATCATCGGCATGGGCCGCATCGGCCAGGGCATTGCCCGCCGCGCGGCGCATGGCTTTGGCATGAACGTGATTTATCACAACCGCTCGCGCCTGAGCGCCGAGCTGGAAGCGCAGTGCAAAGCCACATATGTGGGCAAGCAAGAATTGCTGCAGACGGCTGACCATGTGGTGCTGGTGGTGCCCTACAGCGCCGAGTCGCACCACACCATTGGCGCGGCCGAGTTGGCGCTAATGAAGCCCACCGCCACCTTGGTCAATATCGCGCGCGGCGGCATTGTCGACGATGCGGCCTTGGCCCAAGCGCTGGCGGCGCGTCAAATTGCTGCAGCGGGCATTGATGTGTTTGAGGGCGAGCCCTCGGTGCACCCCGACTTGCTCAAGGTGCCCAACGTGGTGCTCACGCCCCACATCGCCAGCAGCACGGTCAAAACCCGCATGGCCATGGCGCAGTTGGCCGCTGACAACTTGGTGGCTTACCTCACCCGTGGCCAAGCTTTGACGCCGTTGAACACGGTGACTGGCCCCGCTGCATGAACGAATGGGCGTTGTGGGCACTGGCTGGGCTGAACCTGCTGGTGTTGGTGTTTTTACTGCTGCGTTCCCGGGTGTCGCCCGAGGCGCAGGCCGAGCGAATGGCACAACTTCTGGCAGAAAAAACCACCGAACAGGCTGCCACACAAGCGTCGGTCCAGACCGCGTGGCAGCAGCAACAGTTTGCTGCTGCGCAGGCGCAAGCGGAGCGCCTGGAGCGCGAGCTGCGCACCGAAATCAGCCAGTCTGGCGTGCAGGGTCGGCAAGAGGCCACGCACAAGCTCACGCTGTTCCAGCAATCGCTGTTGCAACAAAGCGCCGAGGCCACCCGCACGCAAAACCAGCAAATCGACGCCCTGGCCCAGCAACTGGCCTTGCTGCAAAAAAGCCTGACCGACAGCCTGGCCCAGCAGGTGAATGCCTTGTCTGAGGCCAACGCCCGCCGCCTGACCGAGATGCGCGGCACCATGGAAACGCAGCTGGCCCAACTGCAGCAAAGCAACGCCGCCAAGCTCGACGAAATGCGCCAGACCGTGGACGAAAAACTCCAGGCCACGCTGCAAGCCCGTTTGGGCGAGAGCTTCAAACAAGTGGCTGACCGGCTGGAGCAAGTCCACAAAGGTCTGGGCGAAATGCACACCTTGGCGCAAGGCGTGGGCGACCTCAAGCACCTGCTGACCAACGTCAAAACCCGTGGCATGTTCGGCGAGGCGCAATTGGCCTCGCTGCTCGAACAAGTGCTGACCCCAGAGCAATACGCGGTGCAGGTGGCCACTCGCCCTGGCGACAAAAACCGGGTGGACTTTGCGATTCGCTTGCCGGGTCGCTCGGACAACGGCGAGCCCGTTTGGCTGCCCATCGACGCGAAGTTTCCCAACGAAGATTACGAACGCCTTTTGGAAGCGCAAGGCCGCGCCGACCCGGTGCAAGCCGAGCTGTGTGCCAAAGCACTGGAGACGCGCATCAAGCTCGAAGCCAAGTCGATTGCCGAAAAGTATTTGGAGCCGCCGCACACCACCGATTTTGCGGTGATGTTTTTGCCCACTGAAGGCCTGTACGCCGAGGTGTTGCGCCGCCCCGGCCTGATGGAAACCCTGCAGCGCGACCACCGCGTCACGTTGGCGGGGCCGACCAATTTGATGGCCATGCTCAACGCCTTGCAAATGGGCTTTCGCACCCTGGCGCTGGAAAAGCGCTCCAGCGAAGTCTGGCAAGTGCTGGGTGCGGTCAAGACCGAGTTTGGCAAGTTTGGCGATGTGCTGTCCAAGGTGCGCAACCAGACGCAAACCGTGCTCAACACGCTGGACCAGGCCCAGACCCGCAGCAACGTCATGAGCCGCGCTTTGCGGCAGGTGGACGCCCTGCCCGAGTCGCAGGCGCAAGCCCTGTTGCCAGGCACGGATGAAGGACTGCAAGAAGGTGCGCAGTGAACCCTGATCTGGCCCGCCTGATCGCAGGCCAGATGTTCTTGCATGCCTGCATGGCCGGCGCGCGAATGGCCACGCCTTTGCTGGCTCTGCAACAAGGTTTCAGCGCTGTAGCGGTCGGGGCCTTGTTGGCTTTGTTTGCCTTGGCCCCGATGTTTTTGGCCTTGCCTGCTGGGCGCTACAGCGACCGCAAGGGCTTGCAAAAAATCATGCGCATCAGCGTGGCGTTGGCCGCATCGGGTGTGTTGCTGTCGGCGGGTTGGCCGGTTTTTCCGGTCATGTGTGTCAGTGCCTTGGCCGCAGGCGGCGCCACCGGCATGGCCGTGATCGCTTTGCAGCGGCATGTGGGCCGCATGGCCAAAGACTCGGCCGAGCTCAAAGTGGCCTTCAGTTGGTTGTCTTTGGGCCCGGCGGTGTCGAACTTTGTGGGCCCGGTGTTGGCGGGCTTGTTGATCGATTTTTCAGGGCCCGAAGCTGGGCATGTGTCCGGCTACCAGTGGGCCTTTTTGTTGATGGCGGTTTTTCCGCTGGTGACTTGGTTTTGCGTGCGCAGGGTGCCCGAACTGGCCTTGTCGCCGGATCTGCCCAACACCCAAGCCAGGCGCGCCTTGGATTTGCTGGCCGAACCCATGATGCGGCGATTGTTGGCCGTCAACTGGGTGCTGTCTTCGTGCTGGGATGTGCACACCTTTGTGGTGCCGGTACTGGGCCATGAGCGCGGCTACAGCGCCTCGGTGGTGGGGTCTATTTTGGGCGCTTTTGCCTTGGCGGCGGCTTTTATCCGTGTGTGTTTGCCCTTCATTGCGCGGCACGTCAAAGAGCACCAAGTCATCAGTGGGGCGATGGTGTGCACGGCTTTGTTGTTTGCGATCTACCCGCTCATGCCCAGTGCTGGGGCCATGGGGGTTTGCTCGGTGTTGCTGGGCCTGGTGCTGGGCACGGTGCAGCCCATGATCATGAGCACCTTGCACCAAATCACCCCGCCGCACCGGCAAGGCGAGGCACTGGGCCTGCGCCTGATGAGCATCAACGCGTCGAGTGTGCTCATGCCCATGCTGTTTGGCACGCTGGGTGCCGTGGTGGGCGTGGCCCCCCTGTTTTGGGTGGTGGGCGCAGCGGTGGGCTCAGGGGCCCGGGGTGCTTGGCGTTTGAGGCCTGGTCCTGCTCACAAAGCTCAAGACACTTTGAGCTGATAAAAATCGCAGATCACTTGCCAAGCCGCCTCGGGGGTGTCGACGTAATGGAACAGCTTCAGGTCTTCTGCTGAAATGGTGCCTTCTTGAACCAGCACATCCATGTTGATCAGGCCTTTCCAGAACGTGGTGCCAAACAGCAAGATCGGCACCGGACGGGCTTTGCGCGTTTGCACCAGTGTCATCACCTCGAACAACTCGTCGAGCGTGCCAAAGCCACCCGGAAACGCGACCAAGGCCTTGGCCCGCATCATGAAGTGCATTTTGCGCAGCGCGAAGTAATGGAACTTGAAGCTCAGCTCGGGCGTGACATAAGGGTTGGGGTGTTGCTCGTGGGGCAGGGCGATGTTGAGTGCCACCGAGGGCGCTCCGGCCTCTTGTGCGCCCCGGTTGGCCGCCTCCATGATGCCGGGGCCGCCGCCGGTGCAGATGAACAGCTTCTCGTCGTTGGGCAGGCAAGAACAGGCCCGGGACACCCTTTGCGCAAAGACCCGGGCGTTTTCGTAATGCTCGGCGTTGCGCACTAGGGCTTGCGCTTGGGCGACGTCTTGGGCCTGGCCGCTTTGCTGCGCGATTTGCAGTTGGGCTTGGGCGGCTGCCCGGTCTAGAAAGCGGGCGCTGCCAAACACCACCACCGTGTGCTCGATGCCCGCTTCGGCCTGGGCCAGGTCGGGTTTGAGCATTTCGAGCTGAAAGCGGATGCCCCGGGTTTCGCGGCGCAGCAAAAACTCGGGGTCGGCAAAGGCCAGGCGGTGTGCCTCGGGCTCCAGCCAGTCGCTGCTTTTGGACTCGGTCTGCAAGTCGGCCCAAGCGTGGGGCAGGGAGTGGTCTTTGATGTCGTGAGTGGTTTTCATGGATTTGATTGTGCATCGGCCGCAAGACACACCAACGCCCATGAAAAAAACCCCTTGCGGGGCTTGATGGGGGGCTGGATCGGAAGATCAGACGCGCTTGCGGTACTCGCCCGTGCGGGTGTCGATTTCGATCTTGTCGCCTTGGGCCACAAACAAGGGCACGGGCACTTCGAGGCCGGTGGCGATCTTGGCGGGCTTGAGCACTTTGCCTGAGGTATCGCCTTTGACGGCGGGCTCGGTCCAGGTGATCTCGCGCACCACGCTGGTGGGCAATTCGACCGAGATGGCTTTCTCGTTGTAGAACACCACTTCAAGTTCCATGCCGTCTTCGAGGTAGTTCAGGGCGTCGCCCATGTTGGTGGCCTCGACTTCGTACTGGTTGAAATCGGTGTCCATGCACACGTACATCGGGTCAGCGAAGTAAGAGTAGGTGCAGTCTTTTTTGTCCAGAATGACCTGGTCCATCTTGTCGTCAGCGCGGAACACCACTTCGGTGCCGAAGTTGGCGATCAGGCTTTTGAGCTTCATGCGCACGGTGGACGAGCCGCGGCCACCACGTTGGTATTCGGTGCGCAGAACGACCATGGGGTCTTTGCCGTGCATGATGACGTTGCCGACGCGGATTTCTTGAGCGGTTTTCATAGGAATTGGGTCTGAAATGAGAAGGGGTGGCAAAAAAGCCAAGCCCACCATTCTAACCTGCGAGGACTTGGTTTGGGTCTGAAAGCAAGCGCAGCGGTCAATCCCGAGTCGTCAGGCCATGGGCCAAAGCGCCCAGCACAATGCCGCCCAATGCCCACAAAATGTCCATATTGCCCGTGCCCAAGGCCGCAATCGCGGGGCCAGGGCAAACGCCCGACAAGCCCCAGCCGATCCCAAAAATGGCCGAGCCAATGACCGTCTGGCGGTTCCAGCTGGCAGGCTGGGTGAGGAACTGACCGCCCAAAAGAGGGCGACTGAACCAGCGCGGAAAGCCCTTGTAAGCCAGCATGGCCAAGCCCGCCGCGCCGCCCATGACCAGCATCAGGCCCCAGTCCTGGAACTGCAAAAAACCGATGACGACTTCGGGCTGCACCATGGTGGCCAGCGACAAGCCAAAGCCAAACAATGCGCCCGCCAGCAAGGTGACCAGCGCTTTGGGGAAAGTGAGGGTGTGCGGGTTCATGCCAGACCTTTCGTCGCGATGGCCATCAGGTTGGCGGTCAAAAAGGCGGTGGCCATGAACGTGAGCACCGCGAAAAGCGACGGCAGTTGCAGCGAGCCCAGCCCGCAAATGCCGTGCCCCGAGGTGCAACCGTTGCCCAAACGCGCCCCATAGCCCACCAAAAAGCCGCCCACCAGCAGTTGCCACGCAGGCACGCTGGTGTGCTGCGCCTCACCACCCGCCAGCGCAAAGCGCCAGACCAGCGCCCCCAGCACCACGCCCAGCGCGTAGACCAACCGCCAGTTGCGGGTGCTGACAAAGCGGGCTTGCTGAAAAAACGCCCGTTTGGACACAAAAGACCAACTGCTGGAAAACACGGAACTCATGCCGCCAACCCAGCCGTTGAACAAGTAAAGCATCGCCACGCCAGTGCCAATGGTCAGGCCGCCCAGCAGGTAGTGCTGCCAGCCTAGTGGGAAGAGGGTTTCAATCAGAGTCATGGGCTGAGATTATCAGGGACGCGGTTCAGGTCAATCTTGCGGACATCCAGCAGAACACTCTGTGTTTCAAGGGCGACCTCAATTTTTTTGTCTTGGCAGGGAGTGACTTTCTGAAATGTAGTCAATAAAATTATATTTTTGCATCGCGCCGACTGACGACGCTCAGCGGATGGCCAACAAGGAGTGTCGGGTTTCATGGTGAATTTATACCTGTACAAAAATTCAGACATCAGGGTGTCTATCAGTCGCGGATGCGAGGGTAGTTGTGCAGCTGTGGTCTTGTTCGAAGAAGTGCGAGTGTTCCACCGACCTCACCCCTCTCCGAATACGGACAAGGGCGCGGTGGCGAGCGTGCGCAAGTGGTTGGAACAACACGGAGTGGAACCATGAATGTCATGACGGTAGAGGGGTATCACGCGAGGATCGAATACGACGAAGAGCTTGATCTCTTTCGAGGTGAAATTCTGGGCCTGAATGGCGGCGCTGATTTTTACGGCAAGAACCCGAAGGAACTTCGGACCGAATTCAAGAAGTCGCTCCAAGTCTTCCTCGACGTGTGTAAAGAGAAGGGCCTTGAACCACGGCGCAATTTCTCCGGCAAGTTCAACCTGCGTATCTCGCCCGAGTTGCACGAACGATTGGCAATCGAAGCACAGGCTCAAGGCAAGAGCATCAACACGCTTGCTCAAGAAGCGTTGCAAGAACGAGTGGCCTCTTGAGACAGACGGCTACCCTTCCTTGAAGCGGACAGTCACCGGGCTGCGCACGCCGCCTGCCGCCAAAGTCAAACGGTAGGCACATTGACCAAAAATTTCTACTATGCAAATTTCCAACATCCCCTTCGGTACTACCGATTGGTCATCAATCGAACCTACCGAACATCAAGGCGAATGTGGTTTGGCTTATTGGCGTACCCAGCACTTTGGAAGTATCCGGGTTCGCTTCGTCGAGTACACGCCCGGCTATCTCGCAGATCATTGGTGTGTCAAAGGCCACATACTTTTGTGCACTGAGGGTGAACTCCTCACCGAGCTGGCAGATGGTCGAAAATTTACCCTATCGGCTGGCATGAGTTATCAAGTCGCCGACAACGCCGAGCCTCACAGGTCGTCTACTGTGGTTGGTGCGAAGCTCTTCGTCGTAGATTAAAAACCGTGCCTGTCGCAACCACCCCATACAGCCGTCGCCCACACAAGAAGATCTGCTTGTCTTCTACCTCCCCAAGGCTGAAGAATGGGAGCAAAGATGCCCCGTATGCTCGCGGCCGGATTCCGGGAGGTTCAGTCCTTCAATCCATACTGGGCCCAAAGAGGGCGTACCTTTGAAGATCGCGATGGCTACAGGCTTGTCATTAAAAGGGCTGGCTGGGGTAATAACAGTGCTGCATAGCGTTGCCACAAGACGCGTCCGCGGTTGCCCCATTCGGCCGTGATCAAGCCCAAAGCGCAGGAGCTGCTGGCCGAGCAGAACACCGCCTGGGTGCTGCGCATGTGGTCACACGACGAGTGATCGAAGTTGGCTGACCAAGTCGGTTTGTTGAAGCAGCTGTTGTCGCGCGGTCTGCGCACATGCCGCCCAGTCTGCCAGCGCGCCTGAATTGAGCGCAGGCCATTCACCCGCTTCCATCCCATTCCAAACCCGATGCGCCCGCCGCAAACTCTCCGGCGCTTGCATCATCTCCAAAAACGCCTCCAGCTTGGCATGGTGGGCGTTGTCGTCTTGTGGGTAGATGTGCCAGATGAAAGGCTGGCCTGCCCACAAGGCCCGCACCAGTGAGTCTTCGCCGCGCACAAAGTTCAGGTCGCAGGCCCAGAGCATTTCGTCGAACCCGTTCTGGTCGGTGTAGGGCAGGGCGCTCCAGTTGGGGTGCTCCGGCATGACTGCCAGGGTTTGCTGCACCGCCGCCAGCGGGCGGCCGGGGGTGACGAGCAGGTGGTGCGGCGTGCCCACCAGTTGGGCCAGCAGTTGGGGCAGGGCGGCGGGTTCGTAGCAGAACAGGCTGATCAGCAGGCCGCCCGGTGCCAAGTGGGGGGCGTGTCGCTGACGCCAAGCCGTGCGGTCAAAGCGCTCTTTCCGTTCCAGCAAATCGGTTTCGCGCAGCAGACCACCCGTATCTGCCGTGAAGCCGGGGTAGAAAAAGCGCTTGGTCCAGCCTTTGGCAGGGCCGCTCATCACGGGCGAGGGCATGTTGTGCATGCGTGGCACCCAGTCTTCGGCGCTCAGGTATTCGAGGTTGATCCAAGCCGGTTGTTGAGGGCGCGTGGCGACACCGTGGGCCACAAAGGCTTCGGGCAGGGTGCAGCCAAAAGCTTCGATCCACAAGTCGGCGGGCTTCAATTGGCTCAGTACCTCGCTTTGGCTGGCGGCGGCCCAGGGCAGCAATTGCAGTTTGGGCAGGGTATGGGCGTCAGGGGCCATCCAGACGAGGGCCGAGGCGTCGTCTACCCACAGGCGCACCGATTGGCCTTGGGCCAGCAGCTGGCGCGTCAGGCGCCAGCACACGCCCAGGTCGCCGTGGTTGTCGATGACGGTACAAAAAATGTCCCAAAGCCGATGCGTTTTCATGGTGGGGAATTGTCGGGGCAAATTGTTTCCCCGTCACAATACGCGCCATGACAGCGGCATACGACGACATCTTGCTGGCCCAGGTGGCTGCGCTCCCGGCTTTGCCGGGGGTTTACCGTTACTTTGATGCGCAGGGCAACGTGCTGTATGTGGGCAAGGCCAAGCAGCTCAAAAAGCGTGTCTCGAGCTATTTCCAAAAAGACCACGGCGGCACGCGCATTGGCCACATGGTCAGCAAGATCGCCCGCCTAGAGACCACGGTGGTGCGCTCCGAAGCCGAGGCGCTGCTGCTCGAAAACAACCTCATCAAGTCACTCAGCCCGCGTTTCAACATCCTGTTTCGGGACGACAAGACTTACCCCTACCTCAAGCTCACGGGCAACGGCACGCTGTTTTTGAAGGCCGTGCCAAGCGCTTCGGGGACGCCCGAGCCGCAAACCTTTCCCCGTGTGGCGTATTACCGGGGCTCGGTTGAGAAAAAACACCGCTACTTTGGCCCGTTTCCCAGCGCTTGGGCCGTCAAAGAGTCGATTCAGCTCTTGCAAAAAGTCTTTCGCCTGCGCACCTGCGAAGACACGGTGTTTGCCAACCGCACCCGGCCTTGTTTGCTGTTTCAAATCAAGCGCTGCTCTGGGCCCTGTGTGAACCTCATCTCGCCCGAAGCCTATGCCGACGATGTGCAACACGCTGAGCGCTTTTTAAAGGGCGAGACCCAAGGGCTGTTGCAAGAGATGGAGGCGCGGATGATGGCGCACGCCGAGCGCTTGGCTTTTGAGCAAGCGGCCGAGGTGCGCAACCAGATGACCGCCTTGTCTCGGGTGCTGCACCAGCAGTCGGTGGACACGGGCACCGACACCGACGTGGACATTTTGGCGGTGCGGGTGCTAGGCGGGCGCGCTTGCGTGAACCTGGCCATGGTGCGCGGCGGGCGGCATTTGGGCGACCGGGCTTACTTTCCGGCGCATGTGGAAGATGCCCACGCTTTGCAGGGCGTCGAAGACGACGGACAACCGCCGGTTGCGGTCGAGATCCAGGTGCTTGAAGCCTTCATGGCGCAGCACTACATTGGCATTCCGGTTCCGGCTGCGTTGATCACCAGCGTGGCGGTGGACAAAGTCTTGGTGGCGGCCTTGTCGCAGCAAGCGGGTTACAAAATTGCGGCCGTGCACAACCCCCGCGAGCAGCGCCGTGTGTGGCTGGAGATGAGTGAAAAAAACGCCGACATCAAGTTGGCCCGTCTCTTGGCCGAAGAAGGCTCGCAACAAGCCCGCACCCGGGCCTTGGCCGATGCGCTGGATTTGGCGCCGGACGATTTGGACGTGCTGCACATCGAGTGTTTTGACATCTCGCACACGGCTGGCGAGAACACGCAGGCCTCTTGTGTGGTGTTTCGCCAGCACAAGATGCAAAGCAGCGAATACCGCCGCTACAACATCGAGGGCATCACACCGGGCGACGATTACGCCGCCATGCGCCAGGTGCTGATGCGCCGCTATGGCAAATTGGCCGAGGCACTCAGAACACAGGACGGCTCAGGCGAGGGCACAGCCCGGCTGCCCGACCTGGTGCTGATCGATGGCGGCAAGGGCCAGGTCAGCATGGCCCGGGAGGTCTTCACCGACCTGGGGCTGGACCTGTCGCGCATCGTGGGTGTGGAAAAAGGCGAGGGCCGCAAGGTGGGCCTGGAAGAGCTGGTGTTTGCCGATGGCCGCGAGAAGGTGTATCTGGGCAAGGACTCGGCTGCACTGATGCTGGTGGCGCAAATCCGTGACGAGGCCCACCGCTTTGCCATCACCGGCATGCGGGCGCAACGGGCCAAGGTGCGCATGGGCGGCAGCAAGATCGAAGAAATACCCGGCATCGGGCCGCGCAAACGGGCCAAATTGCTGCAGCGCTTTGGCGGTGTTCGGGGGGTGGAAAGTGCCAGTGTGGAAGACTTGCTGGGCGTGGAAGGCATTTCGCGAGAGCTGGCTGAGACCATTTACAACGCCCTGCACTGAGCCCGGACAAGACTGTCATCAAGGCGTTAGCTGAGCGTGCCACAATCATCAGCATGTTTTTCACCATTCCCACCATCATGACTTGGACGCGCATAGTCGCGATTCCCTTGATCATTGGCGTGTATTACCTGGACAGCCTGAAGGTCGAAACACAAAACCTGATCGCCACGGTGATGTTTGTCTTGTTCGCCTGGACCGACTGGCTGGATGGCTTTTTGGCCCGCAAGCTCAACCAGACCTCGGCCTTCGGGGCTTTTCTGGACCCGGTGGCCGACAAGTTTTTGGTCTGTGCGGCTTTGCTGATTTTGGTGCACATGAACCGGGTGCATGTGCTGATCGCCTTGGTCATCATTGGCCGCGAGATCGCGATTTCTTCGCTGCGTGAGTGGATGGCCCAAATTGGCGCAGGCAAGAGCGTGGCGGTGCACATGGTGGGCAAGCTCAAGACCACGGTGCAGATGGTGGCCATTCCCTTCTTGTTGTACGACGGGATTGTGTTCGGCGCGATCGACACCCGCGACTGGGGGGCGGTGCTGATCCTGATTGCAGCCATTTTGACCATCTGGTCCATGGTCTACTACATGAAAAAGGCCCTGCCTGAAATCCGAGCCCGCGTGAAATGAGCAGGGTGGGCTGAGCCCGACGCTGGGGTCAGAGGCGACACCGGTCCGCCACTTTGTTGCTAAGCTCTTCTTTTTGAAGCCCCGCCCATTTATTCAAATCTAGAAAGTTCTACACATGAGCAAGCACCGCATCGCTGTCATTCCCGGAGATGGCATTGGCAAAGAAGTCATGCCCGAAGGCCTGCGCGTGATGGATGCTGCAGCACGCAAGTTTGGCATTGACCTGCACTTTGATCACTTTGATTTTTCAAGCTGGGATTACTTTAAAAAGCATGGTCAGATGCTGCCCGACAACTGGAAAGACCAGATCGGCGGCCACGATGCGTTGTACTTTGGCGCCGTGGGTTGGCCCGCCAAAATCGCGGACCACGTGTCGCTGTGGGGCTCACTTTTGTTGTTCCGCCGAGAGTTCGACCAATACATCAACTTGCGCCCAGCGCGACTCATGCCCGGCATCATCGCGCCGGTGGTGCGCCGCGACGGCAGCGCTCGCCAGCCGGGCGAGATCGACATGTACATCGTGCGGGAAAACACCGAGGGCGAATACTCTAGCGTGGGGGGGCGCATGTTCCCGGGCACCGAGCGCGAGATCGTGATGCAGGAATCCATCATGACCCGCATCGGTGTGGACCGGGTGCTCAAGTTTGCGTTTGAGCTGGCCCAAACCCGTCCCAAGAAGCACCTGACCAGCGCCACCAAGTCCAATGGCATTGCCATCACCATGCCGTATTGGGATGAGCGTGTGGCCGAGATGGCCAAGGCTTACCCGGGCGTGAACGTGGACAAGTTCCACATCGACATCCTCACAGCCCACTTTGTGCAGCGCCCTGACTTTTTTGATGTGGTGGTGGCCAGTAATCTCTTTGGTGACATCTTGAGCGACTTGGGACCTGCCTGCACGGGCACCATCGGCATTGCGCCCAGCGCCAACCTGAATCCAGACCGCAAGTTCCCATCGCTTTTCGAGCCGGTGCATGGGTCGGCTCCGGACATCGCGGGCTTGGGGCTTGCCAACCCGATTGGACAAATCTGGTGCGGCGCCATGATGCTGGAGTTTTTGGGTCACAAAGACGCACACGATGCGGTGCTGGCCGCTATCGAGAAGGTTTTGGCTGCGGGTGGCGATGCGCCACGCACGCCAGATTTGGGTGGCAATGCCTCTACGGCAGATGTGGGTCGGGCCATCGAGCAGGCGCTTTGAGCAGGCGGTTGTTCAAGCGCATGGTCCCAAAAGTGAGCATTCAAGCCAACTGGACGGGGCTGGACATAAAATAATCTTAATGCTTTTATGAAGCACTATTTTCAAGGCTAGAATCCAACGCCAATATGGCCACGCATGAATGCGATTGACAGACCCACAAGGTCTGGATTTAATCACTTCAGGCTGTCGTGGCCTCAAAAAATTTCATCAACATGCCCACGCTATGGGGTCCGATTTCAGTCCAAACTTCGGTCCTTCCAGCGCTAACAACCAGAGGTTTATTGTGAACAAAACAGAATTGATCGAACACATTGCCAAGCACGCTGACTTGTCCAAGGCTGCCGCCGGTCGTGCCCTCGAAGCCACCATGGGCGCAGTGCGCACTACCCTGAAAAAAGGGGGAACAGTTTCCTTGGTGGGTTTTGGTACTTTTGCCGTGGGCAAGCGTGCCGCACGCACAGGCCGCAACCCCCGTACGGGCGCTGCGATTAAAATCAAAAAAGCCAATGTGCCAAAGTTCCGTCCAGGCAAGGGCCTGAAAGACGCATTGAACTGAAAGCACATGTGAGAGGGCGCTTAGCTCAGTTGGTAGAGCGGCTCCTTTACACGGAGTAGGTCGGCGGTTCGAGACCGTCAGCGCCCACCACCTCTCAAACGAAGGCGAACCCCAGGTTCGCCTTTTTTATTGACAACCCGAGACTTCAGACATGTTTGACACCATCCGCAATAATTCCAAGATCCTCATGGGCTTGTTGGTTGTGCTGATCATTCCTTCATTTGTTTTGTTTGGTGTGGATGGTTACAGCAACATGAGTGACCGTGGTGCTGTGGTCGCCAAAGTGGGTGACATTGAAATTACCCAGCAAGAATGGGATGCGATGCACCAACAGGAAGTGGACCGCATCCGCGCCTCAGCGCCCAACTTGGACGCCAAACTGCTGGGTTCGGACGAGGCCCGCTACGCCAGCTTGGAGCGCATGGTCAATGACCGATTGATCGCTGTGGTTGCAGAAAAGCAGTTGCTCGTCACCAGCGACCAACGCTTGGCCAACTACTTGCAGCAAGACCCGTCAATCGCCGGCCTGCGCGGACCGGATGGCAAGCTGGACATGGAACGCTACCGTCAACTGGCAGCCACACAGGGCATGACACCAGAAATGTTAGAGGCGCGTGTGCGCCGGGACTTGTCCAATCAACAGGTCTTGGCAAGTTTGCAGGCCTCGGCCGTGGCTTCCCAGCGCCAAACAGACACCGCGTTGCAAGCCTTTTTGCAGCGCCGAGAAATCCAGATCCAACGCTTTGCGCCTGACACTTTTGCGGCCAAGGTCCAAGTCACAGAGGCCGATCTGGAAAAGTTTTACCAGGCCCAGTCAGATCGCTTTCGCTCGCCAGAGTCGGCCGATGTGGAATACCTCGTGCTCGATGCGGCCACCTTGGCCAAAAACATTCAGTTGCCTGAGCAGGACGTGAAAACCTATTACGAGCAAAACTTGCAGCGACTGACTGGCCAAGAGCAGCGCCGAGCCAGCCACATCCTGATCAATGCGGCCAAAGATGCGCCTGCCGCTGAGCGAGAAAAAGCCCGGTCCAAAGCAGACGGCTTGCTGGCGGACGTGCGCAAAGACTCTAAAAGTTTTGCCCAATTGGCACGTAAAAATTCGGACGATCCGGGTTCAGCGGCCAATGGCGGCGACCTGGACTTCTTTGCCAAAGGGGCCATGGTCAAGGCATTTGAAGACGCCGTTTTTGCGTTGAAGAAAGGCGAAATCAGCGCCGTTGTGGAGTCCGAGTTTGGTTTTCACATCATCATGCTCACCGACATCAAGGCGCCCGCCACGCCCAGCCTGGAAGCCTTGCGGCCCAAGCTGGAAGCTGACTTGCGCGAACAACAAGCCAAGCGTCAATTTGCAGAATTGGCGGAGAACTTCAGCAACAGCGTTTACGAGCAAGCCGACACGTTCAAGCCCGTGGCCGAGAAGCTCAAGCTCAACATCCAGCAAGCGCAAGGCCTGGGCCGCACCCCCACTTCTGCAAATGCTGGCGTGATGGCCAACCCCAAAATTTTAGAAGCCTTGTTTGCAGAAGATTCCATCAGCAAGCGCCGCAACACGGCGGCCATTGAGTTGGGCAACAACACTTTGGTCTCTGCACGCATCGTCAATTACCGCTCGGCAGCGGTGCGGCCCTATGCCGATGTCAAAGACGCGGTGCGTATCCAATTCTTGTTGGAGCAAGCGCAGGCCCTGGCCAAGGCCGAAGGCCAAGCTCGCCTGAACGAATGGAAGGCCCAGCCCGCCCAAGCCCAACTGGGCAATGCCTTGGTGGTTTCTCGTGACCAAGCGCAGGGCCAGCCCCAAGCCTTGGTGGACGCTGCCCTGCGCGCTGATCCGGCAGCGATGCCTGTCTTGGTGGGCGTCGACTTGGGCGCACAAGGCTTCGCCTTGGTGCGGGTGAACAAAGTGGTGGCACGCGAAGAGTCCAATGCACAGCAGCAAGCGCAAAGCCGCGAGCAATTCGCGCGTTTGCTGGGCAATGCGGAAGCCAGCGCCTACCTCTCACACCTGAAGAGCCAGTTCAAGGTGGAGATCAAGGTCAAAAAACCCAAAGAAAAGACGGCTTCATAATTCTCAAAGCACAGAAATTCTCACCCAACTTCGGGTTATAATTTTCGCTTCGTGGTGGCTGTAGCTCAGTTGGTAGAGTCCAGGATTGTGATTCCTGTTGTCGTGGGTTCGAGCCCCATCAGCCACCCCACTAAAATCAAGCACTTAGCCCGGTTCGCCGGGCTTTTTGTTTTGTGAGATTTGGCTGATGTAGTCACTTTTAATATGTTCTGTGTGTGAGCGCCGCTGACTTTTTCATTGCTGGCCGCTGCACTTCCTCAGTCTCAGGTGGTGTCCAGAACTGAGGGGGCCTGGTCTTGACCCCATAAAACAGTGCCGCCGATGTGTTTGAATTGCCGATGGTTTTCCCTGGATCGCATTGCGGGGCGCGCAACTTGGGTGTCATTCGGCCTTGATGTTGGCGTCCTTGATGACTTTGCCCCATTTGGCATAGTCGCTCTTGACCTTCTCAACGGTCTGCGCTGGCGTTAGAAATTCCGCGTCGCAACCCAGCTGCTTGAATTGCTCCTGCAGGTTTTTGTCTTCGCCCGCCTTGAGCAGCGCCTGTGACAGCCGCGCCACGAGCTCCGGCGCCATGCCAGCCGGGCCCATCAGCTCGAACCAACCGGTGGAATCAAAACCTTTGTAGCCGAGCTCGTCCATGGTGGGAACATCGGGAAAGGCGCCTGAACGTTTGGGCGAAGTCACCGCAAGAGCGCGCAGCCTGCCGGACTTGTAGGGACCCACGGCCGCAGCCAGTGAAGAAAACAGCATGGGCACCTGGTTGCCCATCAGGTCGGTCATCGCTGGCGCGCCGCCCTTGTAGGGAATGTGCAGCAGGTTCACGCCGGCGACACTTTTGAGCAACTCGCCGGAAAAGTGGTGTGGACCGGCAATGCCCGAGGTGCCGTAGCTCCATTTGTCAGGTTCTTTTTTCGCAGCCGCTACCACGTCGGCCACGCTCTTGAATGGCGAGGAAGGGTGCACCACCATGATGCTGCCCGTGCTGCAAACATGGCCGATGTGGGTGAACGAATTGAGATGGTGGTAGCCCACTTTGGTCAGGTGTGGCGCGGTGGTGAAGGGCCCGCCATCGGCAAGGTAAAGTGTGTAACCGTCCGGTGCCGCCTTGCTGATGAACTCCGCAGCCACGCCGCCCGCAGTGCCCGGCTTGGGTTCGACGATGATGGCTTGCCCCAGCAGCGGCTCAAGCACCCGCATAAGCGGGCGCGCAACAGCGTCCGCTGCGCCGCCTGCGGTGTAGCCCAGCACCACGCGAATGGGTTTGTTTGGGTAGCCCTGAGCTTGGGCGTGTGTGGCCAATCCAACGGCAAGTGCCAGCGCCATGGCGGTTAATTGCTTGATCATCCTGAGTCTCCGAGTGGTTTGAGGGAAAGGGAATTTAGCCATTTGAATGGGTCATGCCAGCGAGTCTGTGACGGCCGCTGATCAGTCGACGCGCACCACCAGCTTGCCAAGGTGCTGGTTGCTCTGCATGCACTGCTGTGCGGCTGGCAGGTCATCGAGCGCGAATACCTGGTCGACCAATGGCGTCACGCGGCCATCGGCCAACATGGGCAGCAGGTCGCGCTCCAGCGCCTGAGCTGCGGCAATGCGGTGAGACATGTTGCGCATCTTGTTGGACACGCCGAACAACTGCAACCGCTTGCTGTGCAGCGCGCCGAGGTCGATGCGCGCATCGACCTGACCGTCGACATAGCCCACCATGGCCAGTCGCGCCTGGAAACCCATGGCTTCGATGCAGGCGGCAAAGACACTGCCGCCGACGGTGTTCACCACCAGGTCCACGCCTTGGTTTTGGGTGACCTGCATGACGGCTGGGACGAAGTCGGGCGCACGGGTGTGCAACGCGACATCGAGGCCCAGCGCCTTCAGGCGCTCAAGTTTTTCTAATGACCCAGAGGTGCCGATCACCCGCGCACCCAGGGCCTTGCCGACCTGCAGCGACGCCACGCCTACGCCCGACGAGATGCCGGTCACCAGCATCGTTTCGCCTGCAGCCAAACGGCCATGCGCCATCAAGGCTTCGTACACAGTGAGGAACACCACCGTTGTGGCAGCCGCCTGTTCCCAGGTCAGGCGCTCTGGGGCCACGAACACTTCATCGGCCACCATGCAGCCGTGCTCGGCGAAAGCGCCGTCGCAGCGGCCCATGACCCGGTCGCCCAGTTTCCAGCGCGTGACACCTGCGCCCAGCGCCGTCACTTCGCCCGCCGCCTCGAAACCCGCGGGCCGTGCCGTAGCCGCCGTGTGCAGGCCGTGGCCCGCGATGAACTCGCCACGATTGAGCGACGCCGTGCGGATGCGAATGCACACCTGACCGGGCCCCGGTTGCGGTATGGGTATGTCGCGCAGCTCCAGAGCCATCGCATTGTCGGCCGTTCTGATCCACCATGATTTCATGTTCTTTCTCCTATTCGCGAGGAATTTTGGCATCGCGGATGACGCGCACCCAGCGATCCATGTCCGCGCGCAGTTCTGCCCCAAAGTCGTCGCCAATGCTTGGCTCCACGTCAAAGCCGGCATTGCGCAGTTTGTTCAGCAACTCAGGGTCGCGCAGCACCTGCGCGGACGCCTGTTGCAGCCGCGTGGTGATGGGACGCGCCACAGCGGCAGGTGCCACCACGCCGTACCAGACTTCGTATTTCTGGCTGATCAAGCCGGATTCGATCAGCGTCGGCACATCGGGTGCTTGCGGTGAGCGCTTGCCGCCGGTGATGGCCAGGCCGCGCAGTCGGCCGGAATTGAAGTGCGGCACCATGGGCGATAAGGTGGAGATGATGAAGTCCACCTGTCCGCCCACCGCATCCGCCGTGGCCGGAGCCGACCCCTTGTAAGGGATGTTGGTGAACTTCGCACCGGTCTGCATCGCGATCAGCTGACCGAACAGGTGCGGCCCGGTGCCGACGCCGGGTGACGCGTAGTTGAGGTTTTTAGTTCGGCCCAGAGCAATCAGTTCCTGGATCGTCTTGATGCCTAGGCTGGGGTGCACCGCGATGGCAGCGGCATTGCTCGCCACTTTCGCGATGGGCACAAAGTCTTTGAGCGAGTCGTAGCGGATCTCTTTGAACATCAGCGGGTTGGTGGCCAAGAACTCGTTGGCGAACAGCAACGTGTAGCCGTCGGCAGGCGCACGCGCCACCAGTTCGGCGCCGATGTTGCCGCTGGCGCCTGGCTTGTTGTCGATCAGCACGGGCTGCCCCAGCAGCCCCGACAGCTTCTCGCCGTATATGCGGGCGGCCGTATCGGCTCCGCCGCCCGGCGGGAAAGGCACCACCAGCTTGATCGGGCGTTCGGGCCAAGTTTGGGCCGAGGTGCCGAGCGCCAAGGTGGCAAGAGCAAGCAGCAGCACACGGCGGCTGCGGCGGAAAATCTGAAGCGGCATCGTTTGTCTCCTGTGGGCCCTAAGGAGCGCCACCTTTATTTTCTCGTCGCGAAGGATCAGAAATCCGACCGCGCAAAATTATTATGGCAGCTATTAGGGATCACCCAAAGCCGCTGAGCAGAGCCCCAGCAAGCCACTCGGTCAGGCCACCATCGCCTCAGTCTTCGGCGTGCCCAAACTCCGCAACACATCCCGCACCATCTGCGCCCGCGCCTTGGGGTCGGGCAGTTCGCGTTCGATGCGGATTTTGTCGTTACCCGCCAGCTTGATGTGTTTGTTTTTCTGGATCAGGCCGATGATGGCCATGGGGTCCACCGGTGGGTTGGGCTTGAAGGTGATCTGGATCACGCCCGGGGCGGCGTCGACCTTGATCACGCCATAGGGCTGGGTCAGTACGCGCAGGCGGTGCACGTCCACCAGGGTTTGCGCTTGCGGGGGCAGTTTGCCAAAGCGGTCGACCAGCTCTTCGAGCAGGGCGTCGATCTGGTCGCTGGTTTTGGCGGTGGCCAGCTTTTTGTAAAAGCTCAGGCGCAGGTGCACGTCGCCGCAATAGTCGTTGGGCAGCAGGGCGGGGGCGTGCAGGTTGATGTCGGTCGTGACCGACAGGGGGCTGAGCAAATCGGGTTCTTTGCCCAACTTCAAGCAGCGCACGGCTTCGGACAGCATCTCGTTGTACAGCTGAAAGCCCACTTCGAGCATGTTGCCGCTCTGGTTTTCGCCCAAAACCTCGCCCGCGCCACGGATCTCCAGGTCGTGCATGGCCAAATAAAAGCCGCTGCCCAGTTCCTCCATCTGCTGGATGGCGTCGAGCCGCTGGGCAGCTTGTTTGGTCAGGCCTTCGATCTCGGGCACCATCAAATAGGCATAGGCTTGGTGGTGCGAGCGACCCACGCGCCCGCGCAGCTGGTGCAGTTGGGCCAGGCCGAATTTGTCAGCGCGAGAGATCACGATGGTGTTGGCCGTGGGCACGTCGATGCCGGTTTCGATGATGGTCGAGCACAGCAAGATGTTGTAGCGCTGGGCCACAAAGTCGCGCATGACGCGCTCCAGCTCGCGCTCAGGCATCTGCCCGTGGGCCACGGCGATGCGGGCTTCGGGCAGGATTTCCTCAAGCTTTTGGCGGCGGTTTTCGATGGTGTCGACTTCGTTGTGCAAAAAGTAGCACTGGCCGCCACGTTTGAGTTCGCGCAGCACCGCCTCGCGGATGACGCCCGTGCCTTCGTTGCGCACAAAGGTCTTGATGGCCAAGCGGCGCTGGGGCGCGGTGGCGATCACACTCAAATCACGCAGACCTTCCAAGGCCATGCCCATGGTGCGGGGGATGGGCGTGGCGGTGAGCGTGAGCACGTCGACTTCGGCGCGCAGGGCTTTCATGGACTCTTTGTGGCGCACGCCAAAGCGGTGCTCCTCGTCGATGATGAGCAGGCCCAGGTCATGGAACTTGGTGGATTCGCTCAGCAGCTTGTGCGTGCCGACCACGATGTCCACCGTGCCATCGGCAATGCCTTTGAGTGCAGCGGTGACTTCTTTGCCCGAGCGAAAGCGCGAGACCTCGGCCACTTTGACGGGCCATTTGGCAAAGCGGTCTTTCAGGGTCTGGAAGTGCTGCTCGGCCAGCAGGGTGGTGGGGGCCAGAATCGCCACTTGTTTGCCGCCGGTCACCGCCACAAAAGCGGCGCGAAGCGCCACTTCGGTCTTGCCAAAACCCACATCGCCGCAGACCAGGCGGTCCATCGGGCGCGGGCTGATCATGTCTTGAATGACGCAGTGGATGGCTGCCTTTTGGTCGGCGGTTTCTTCAAAGCCAAAGTCGTTGGCAAAGGTCTCGTAATCTTGCGGGCTGTAGCGGAAGGGGTGGCCCTCGCGTGCGGCGCGGCGGGCGTAGATGTTCAGCAACTCGGCGGCCGAGTCGCGCACCTGTTCGGCGGCGCGGCGTTTGGCTTTTTCCCATTGGCCAGAGCCCAGCTTGTGCAGCGGCGCTTCGTCGGCGCTCACGCCGGTGTAACGGCCAATCAGTTCCAGTTGGCTCACCGGCACATACAGCGTGGCATCGCCCGCGTATTCGAGGTGCAAGAACTCTTGCAGGGCGGGCGTGCCGTCTTCGTTTTTCTGGCCCATGTCCATGTTGACCAAGCCCCGATAGCGGCCAATGCCATGCTGGCTGTGCACCACCGGGTCGCCCACGTTCAGCTCGCTCAGGTCTTTGATCAGTGCCTCGACGTCGCTGACCTGCTCTTGCTTTTTGCGGCGGCGCGTGGTGGCCCCTGCGGCAAAGAGTTCGGTTTCGGTGACCAGATCAATGCCGTGCTCAAACCAGTGAAAACCGCTGACCAAGGCCGCCGTGGCCATGCCGACTTTTTCGTCGCTGGTCAAAAAATCTTCAAGGCTTTCGAACACCGGGGGCGTGAGGCCGCTGGAGCGCACAAAGTCGAGCAGACTTTCGCGGCGGCCATCGCTTTCGGCCAGGATCAGCACGCGGGTGTTGCCGCTGTGGATGTGCGCTTGCAGTCGGGCCAGCGGGTCTTCGGCCCCGCGCACCACGGTCAGCTCGGGCAGGGGTTGAGCCAGGGTGTTGTCGGCCACGTCCTGCGTGCCGGTTCGCAGTGCCAGTTGCGCATGGCCGTTGGTCAGTGTGTAAAACTGCTCGGCACTCAAAAAAAGCGCATCGGGCGGCAGCACGGGCCGCTCGGGATCGCCTTGCACCAGGCGGTAACGGTCTTTGGTGTCTTGCCAAAAGCGCTGGAATGCGGGCTCCAGATCGCCGTGCAGCACCACGGTGGCCGCATCGGCTTGAGTGGCATTGGGGCCCGCGCCCAGGTAGTCAAATACGGTGGCCGTTTCTTCAAAAAACAGCGGCAGGTAGTACTCGATGCCCACCGTGGCCACGCCGTTGCCCATGTCTTTGTAGATGCGGCTTTTGGTCGGGTCGCCTTCCAGCAGTTCGCGCCAGCGGCTGCGAAAGCGTGCGCGGGCCGCCTCGTCCATCGGGAACTCGCGTCCGGGCAGCAGCCGAACCTCGGGCACGGGGTAAAGGCTGCGCTGGCTGTCCGGGTCGAAGGTGCGGATGGAGTCGATCTCGTCGTCAAACAAATCCACCCGGTACGGCACCAGCGAGCCCATGGGGAAAAGGTCAATCAGCCCGCCGCGCACCGCGTATTCGCCGGGGCTGACCACTTGGCTCACATGCGAGTAACCCGCCAGCGTGAGCTGGGCCTTGAGCTGGGCTTCGTCGAGTTTTTGCTTGACCTTGAACTCGAAGGTGTAGCCCGCCAAAAATGACGGTGGGGCCAACCGGTACAAAGCGGTGGTGGCGGGCACCAGCACCACGTCGGCGCTTTCGGCATGGTTGCGCTGCTGGATGCGCCAGAGCGTGGCCAGGCGTTCGCTGATCAGGTCTTGGTGAGGCGAGAAGGTGTCGTAGGGCAGGGTTTCCCAGTCCGGGAACATCACGCAGCGCAGGCCGGGTGCAAAAAACACCAGCTCGTCCATCAGGCGCTGGGCGTCGGCCGCGTCGGCGGTGACGATGGCGGTGAGCTTGCCCGCCTTTTTATCGCGCTCGGCCAACTGGGCCAGCAGCACGGCATCGGCCGATCCGGCGGGGCGGGGCAGGGTGAATCGTTTGCCGGTGATCAGGCTGGGCAGTTGCATGGTGGCGATTGGCAAAGGCGATTAAAAAAGCAAATCACCCCCCGCCAAGAAGGAGGGGGGTGAAGAATTGATCGAATGGGCCTGATTTTAGAGGCTTAGAGCTGTTTGGCCGTTGGACTGGTGACGTCAACCACTGTGTTCAGTAGGTCGGTGGCTTCAGCCCCGACACATGTTTGCGCACCATCGGCCCATGTCGGGGCTGAAGCCGCCGACCTACAAAACTACAATGGCAAAGTATGACCGACCGCACCACCTCGCCACGTTTTCACGCCCTCATCCCCTGCGCCGGCACGGGCAGCCGTGCGGGCACGGTGCAACCCAAGCAGTACCAAAGGGTGGCGGGGCAACCCATGGTCATGCACACCGTGCAGGCTTTGGCGCAAGTGCCACAACTGGCCAGTGGCTGGCTGGTGGTGTCAGCGGGCGATGAATTCGCGTGGCCCTCATCGGGTTGGCCCGAGCATTTCAGGCGCGTGCCCTGTGGTGGCGCGACCCGCGCCGAGAGCGTTTTCAACGGCCTGAGCGCCATGTTGCACGCGGGCTTAGCCGCTCAAGATTGGGTGCTGGTGCACGACGCGGCGCGTTGCCTGATCACACCCGAAGCGGTATCGGGCTTGGTCGAGTCTTGTCGGGATGACGACGTGGGCGGCTTACTGGCCTTGCCGCTGCCCGATACCCTCAAGGCGCACACCCTGGACGGCCGGACCGCCCGCGTGGCCCACACCGTGCCCCGCGAAGACAAATGGTTGGCACAAACACCGCAGATGTTTCGCCTCGGGGCTTTGCATGCTGCCTTGGCAGAGGCCGCCATCCATGGTTTTGAAGGCATCACCGACGAATCGAGTGCGATGGAACGCTTGGGCCTCTCGCCACGTCTGGTGCCCGGCTCGGCCCAGAATATGAAAGTCACTTACCCAGCCGACTTTGCGTTTGCCGAGGTGGTTTTGAAAGGCAGAACATGAACATCCGCGTGGGACAAGGCTGGGACGTGCATGCCCTGGTGCCAGGGCGCCAGCTGATTTTGGGCGGGGTCGAGATACCCCACACGTCGGGCCTGTTGGGCCACTCAGACGCCGATGTGCTGCTGCACGCCATCACCGATGCGGTGCTGGGCGCAGCAGGCTTGGGCGACATTGGGCGGCACTTTCCGGACACGGATGCACAGTTCAAGGGCGCAAATTCGTCCGTTTTATTGCAAGAGGCCATGCGCCGGGTGCGGGCGCAAGGTTGGGAGTTGGTGAATGTGGACAGCACCATCGTGGCCCAAGCGCCCAAATTGGCCGCGCACATGGCGGCCATCAACGCGGGGGTGGCCAAGGCTTTGGGTGTGGCGTTGGATCAGGTGAACGTGAAGGCCAAGACCGCAGAAAAGCTGGGGCCGGTGGGCATGGGCCAAAGCATCGAGGCGCGTGCCGTGGCTTTGTTGCACAAGCCGTCCTGAGGGCACGGCAGACCGAGCCCCGCGTTCAGCGGGCTGGGCGAATGGCGGTTTTGGGCCTGAACGCCTGGCACACCTCGCCCTTGGTTTCCATGTAAGGCCCGCCAATCAGATCCACGCAATAAGGCACGGCCGCAAAAATGCCGTGCACCACGGCTTGGCCATCGGCGTCTTTCAGACCTTCCAGCGTTTCGGCAATGGATTTGGGCTGACCGGGCAGGTTGATGATCAGGCTTTGGCCTCGGATCACGGCCACCTGGCGCGACAGGATGGCGGTGGGCACAAATTTCAGGCTGATTTGGCGCATTTGCTCGCCAAAGCCGGGCATTTCCTTGTCGGCCACGGCCAGCGTGGCTTCGGGCGTGACATCTCGCAGGGCAGGACCCGTGCCGCCAGTGGTCAGCACCAAGCTGCAACCGGCATCGACCAGTTCGATCAGGGTGGCACTGATGCGCTCCTTTTCGTCGGGAATCAGGCGCGGCTCGAAGGTGACCGGGTTGTGCAGCGCACGGGTCAACCAGTCTTGCAATGCAGGCAGGCCTTTGTCTTCGTACACACCGGTGCTGGCCCGGTCGCTGATGGACACGATCCCGATCTTGACCGGGTCAAACAGGGATTCACTCATCTTCAGCGTCCTCATCGGGGGTGTGGTCACTTTCGCCGCCAGTCAGCACGCTGCGCACCAGCTTGAACAGCTCGCGGTAAGCGCGGCCTTGGCGCGGGGCCAGGCCTTGCGAAACGGCGGCATTGCTCACTGGTACAGCGTCTTTGCGGGCCTGGCGCACCAGGGCGCGCAGCTGCTGCATGTCGGTTTGCGGGTAGTGCGCGATCCATTCGCCCACGGCCTCGTCATCGGCGATCAGGCGGTCGCGCCAGGCTTCGGCCAGGTGCAGGGCTTGGGTGTCTTTGGCACTGCCCAGGCGCTGGATGTCCAGGGCCTCGCGCACGGTCTGCAAAGTTTCAGGGCTGAGCAGGCGCATTTGCTTGCCAATGAACTGCATTTGGCGGCGCTTGCCTTCAAAATTGGTGATGCGCTTGGCTTCGGCCAGGCCATCCACCAGTTTGTCAGGCAGCGCCAGGCCCTCCATCAGGTCTTTGCGCAAAGTCAGCAGATCGGTGCCAAGGTCTTGCAGTTCGGTGCTTTCTCGCTTGAGTTCGGTGCGGCTGGGGCCGTCGAGGCCGCCTTTGAGCTCGCGCTTGTACTCCAGGTCCAGCTCGCTGCCTTCGGCAACAAACTGACCGCGCACGAAGTAGCCTTTTTTGGGTTTACGGGACATGAATGGGGGAACTCTTTTTCAGATGCAGCGCTGGGGCTGGGTGGCAAGTATCATAGCGGCCACTGCGGGCC
>NZ_CAMDLM010000039.1 GCF_945901735.1 Limnohabitans sp. Rim8 | reverse complement strand
ACCGGTGTGGCCAATGGTCGTGCCGATTTTGATGCAGTGAACGTCAGACAGTTTGCAGGTGCCATTGCCGCTGTGACGGCTCAGGCCAACGTACCCGCTTTGAGCGCAGGCCAGGACAGGTCATTTGGCATTGGTCTGGGCAACTTTATGGGTAAGAGTGCTTTGGCCATGGGTGTCAATATCCGCGGACAGAACAGCGCGATTTACAAGCTTTCAATGTCATCAGGTTTGAACACGGGTGGTACCAAACCTGTGGTTGGCGCTGGAGCAGCATGGGGCTTTTGATCGCAATTTGATTGCACTTTGACAAAAATGCCACTCTCGAGTGGCATTTTTTTTGAGGGTGATCCGTCAATGACGGATCATGTGATGAGGCTATCAAGCCTTGACCTGCGAATACGCCTAGACTGCTTCATAAAAAGTGATCAAGGTTCGGTGTAGAGATGACTCAGTGATCCGTCCCGGATGTTTCTGAGGATTGCCAGTAACTCAGTTGCATAGGCCGCAAGAGCGAATACACCCAAAGGCCCAATGCCACCAGGCTGCCGACAATTGCAGTCAGCACCATGGCCAGCATCAAACCGACCAGGGGTGATAAAACCAAACCGGACAGTCCTGTGAGTGCGTGTCCATTCATCTTCACAGAGCCCCAGCCGAATGTGGATAAGAGCCCCATGAGCGTCATCAATGGCACCAAAGAACACACCGAGCCACAAGCGATCAGTTTGTAAACAGATCCTGTGGAGAGTTGACGTACTGTATGAGAGTGAAATGTCATGGAGTCAGTCAAGCGCTGTGAAGTGTTGTGAGATAGCCCCACAATTTAAGCATTGTTTGGCTTACGGAAAGGGGTGTGGTTAAGGTTTGACAAATTTTTTTTCTTTTGCAACAGATCGATAGTTTTGTAAACATGGAATCAGCCAAGCACCCGATATGCTCTCAATGCCATTTCTTGATCAGAAATGATGGACCTCAGGAGTTCCATCGGTGTGGTCACTCATATTTGAGCTTACCCCCAGGCCAACGTCGGCCGAGTCGCCTGGATACCTATCCGGTGGTGAGTTTGAATGACTCTTGTGATCATTGGCGCCTGTGGGATGCCGCACGGACCTGATATTGCAGATTCAGTTCGTACTACAGGTTGGGGTTTTCGGCTTCACTGGCCCGGTCCATGCCGTTCAGAAGTTACACAAAGCGGACTTTTTGGTTTTCGGCGAAGTGCTCGGTGGCTCGTTCGGCAGCAAAGCCCAAGACCAAGACCAAGGCTCGCAAGTCGTAGACCGCTGCATTGAAGCGCTCGCCGGGGTGCATGGCGACGACGATGGTGCCGACGATGGCGGTGCAGCAGGTGGGATAGGACGGGGCGATGCAAAAAGACCACTTAAAGACCACCCGACGGTGCTTGAAACACCTCGAAAATGACCTGAAACAGGTCGCCAATGTGTCAACAATTCATCGCAATTGTTGACACTTTTCGGGTGGACGTTCACACTTTGCGACTGTTTGACGGGCACCACAACACGCTCGGAAATTTCCGATCCACGATGCTCCCGTCAACGGGCGGTTGCGCGCATGGGCCCACCACTTCACGGACGATTGTCATGCCGCACCAACCCGCTTCTGCTGCACTTGCGAGATTTAAAGTGATCGACTTGACCCAGGTGCGAGCGGGCCCCACGGCCTGCCGCCAACTGGCCGATTGGGGTGCCGACGTGGTGCAGGTGCAAATGCCCGAGCACATGCGCGGCGACGACACGCTGGGTGGGCAAGAGGGCTCGGACTACCAGTACACCCACCGCAACAAGCGCTCGATCACGCTCAACCTGAAAGAGCCTGAGGGCATTGCGCTGCTCAAGCAACTGATCGCCAAGGCCGATGTGGTGGTGGAAAACTTTCGCCCGGATGTGAAGTTCCGCTTGGGCATCGATTACGAGTCTTTGAAGCAAGGCAACCCCGGCCTGGTCTACGCCAGCATTTCGGGTTTTGGCCAAACCGGTCCCTTGGCTGCACGGCCAGGTTTTGACCAAATTGCGCAGGGCATGGGCGGCTTGATGTCGGTCACCGGGTTGGCTGAGCAAGGCCCGATGCGGGTGGGCATTCCGATTGCCGATTTGTGTGCGGGTATTTTTGCGGCGCAAGGCATTTTGGTGGCCTTGCTCGAGCGAGAAAAGTCTGGCCAAGGCCAGTGGCTGCACACCTCACTCTTGGAGTCCATGGTGTACATGATGGATTTTCAGACCTCGCGCTGGCTGATCGACGAAGAAGTGGCCACGCAGGCGGGCAACTTCCACCCCACCAGCATCCCCACCGGGGTGTACAAGGCGCGCGATGGCTACATGAACATCGCGGTGTTTGGCTCCAAAATTTGGGAACGCTTTTGCGACATCTTGGAAGCACCGCAGTGGGTCACCGACCCGCGTTACCACGACAAGCCCAGCCGCTCGGTCAACCGTGATGCGCTGAATGCTGAGATCAATGAACGCCTGGCCAAGCAAGACCGTGCCTATTGGATAGAGCGCTTGAACGATGGCGGTGTGGCCTGTGGCTTGATCAACAGCATGGACGAGGTGTTCAAGGAACCGCAAGTGCAGCACTTGAAAATGGTGAAAGATGTGGTGTCGGTGCACCAAGGCCCGCAGCGCCTGGTGGGCCAGCCCGTGCAATTGGAGCGCACGCCCAGCACCATCGCCCGCGCCGCACCACGCCGTGGCGAGCACAGCGTAGAAATTCTGGGCGAGCTGGGGCTGGATGACCAGACCTTGACCGCATTGAAATCCAAAGGAGTGTTTTGAATGTCTGATGTGGTCTACACCTCACCCACCGAGCGGGTCAACACCTGGCTGGAGGGCAGCACGCTGTTCATCCAGTTCAACAATGTGGCGCGGCACAACGCCTTGTCGGTGGACATGTGGGAGGCTGTGCCTGTGCTCTTGAACCAAGCTGAACACGATGCCCGTGTGCGCTTGGTGGTGTTCACCGGTGCCGGTGAAAAAGCCTTTGTCTCGGGTGCCGATATTTCGCAGTTTGAAGACATGCGCGCCGCACGCGAAGCCGTGACGCGTTATGAGCACATGGCCGAGACCGCGCTCATGGGCATCTACAACTTCCCCAAGCCCACGCTGGCTTGCATTCGCGGCTTTTGCATTGGTGGCGGCATCAATGTGGCCATCAGCTGCGACATGCGCATTGCCGCCAGCGACGCCGTGTTTTCGGTCCCAGCCGCCCGCCTGGGCTTGGGTTACCGCTATTCGGCCATGAAAAACCTGGTGGACCTGATCGGCCCGGGTGCGGCCAAAGACCTGTTTTTCACGGCCCGCAAAATTAACGCGCAAGAGGCGCAAAGCCTGGGCTTGGTCACGCGGGTGTGCGCCCCCGAGGCGCTGCCCGAATTGCTGGCCGAGTACACCTCGGCATTGGCGGTCAACGCACCCCTGACCATTCAGGCGGCCAAGGCCATCACCCGCGAAATCCTCAAGCCCTCGCCCGAACTGGACATGGACCTGTGCACCCAACTGATTCGCGGCTGCTTTGACAGCGCCGACTACGCCGAAGGCCGCAAGGCCTTCATGGAGAAACGCAAACCTGTCTTCAAAGGCGAATGAGGTCCCTCATGAAATCGTATTGGATGAACATCAGCAACGGCCAGGGCCAGATGGAACTGCGCGAGGTGGACATGCCTGTGCCCGGCGTGGGTCAGGTGCTGGTCCGGTTGCACGCCGCCGCGCTGAACCGGGGCGAATTGATCATCGGCCACGGCCTGCATGGCAAGGGCGGCAGCAAGCCCGCGGGCATGGAAGGGGCAGGGCAAATCGTTCAGCTGGGCAGTGACACCGGAGCCTGGCAACTGGGCGATTGCGTCATGGGCCGCTGCCCGGGCGCTTTTGCCGAATACGCCTTGATGGATGTGCGCGAAATCATGCGCGTGCCGGACAACTTGTCGCTGGAGCAAGCCGCCTCCATCCCGCTGACTTTTTTGGTGACCTATGACCTGTTGGTCTTGCAAGGCCACTTGAAAGCCGATCAATGGCTGCTGATCAACGGCGTGTCTTCGGGTGTGGGCGTGGCCAGTTTGCAAATGGCCAAGGTGCTGGGGGCTAAAGTGATCGGCACCTCGGGTTCGCAGCTGAAACTTGACCAATTGAAACCGCTGGGTTTGGATGTGGACTTGTGCACCCGCGCGGCCGATTTCCATGCAGCTGTTTTGCAGGCCACCGACCAAAAAGGGGCCAATTTGGTGGTCAACACCGTGGGCGGGAGCGTCTTTGCCGAAAGCATGCGTTGTATGGCTTTCCAGGGGCGTTTGGGTTTTGTGGGCTATGTTGACAACACGCTCAACGCCACCATTGACCTCGAGGCCCTGCACGCCAAGCGCCTGTGCTTGTTTGGCGTCTCCAACAAAAACCGCACACCGGCCCAACGCGCCGATGGCATTGCCCAATTCACGGCGCAAATCTTGCCGGCTTTTGCCGATGGACGCATCCAACCCCTGTTGGACCAGGTGTTTGATTTTGACCAATTGGACCGCGCCAAAGCCCATATGGAAAGCAACCAACACACCGGCAAGATCGTGTTGCGCATCGCCAGCAGTGTTTGAATCGCTTTCAGATCCCCCAAGACTTTTTAACCGAAGGAGACAACACCATGAACAAAAGAAACCTGATTTCTGCCTGGGTCCTTTCTTGCCTGGCCATGGGTGTTCAAGCCCAAGGCGCAGCCTATCCCAACAAGCCGATTCGCTTGGTGGTGGGCTTCGCTCCTGGCGGTGCGGCCGACTATGTGGCCCGTGCCCTCAGCGATGCGATGGGCAAAGCCATTGGCCAGAGCATCATTGTTGAAAACCGCGCAGGCGCGGGCTCCAGCATTGCGGCTGAAAACGTGGCCAAGGCCGCGCCCGATGGCTACAGCGTTTTGTTGGCCAGCCCCAGCAGCATCTCGGTCAACCCGGCGCTCAACCCCAAGTTGAACTACACCCCCAAAGACCTGGTGCCCATCACCAAAGTCACGACATCGCCTTTGGTGATTGCGGTCAACCCCAACATCGGCGTCAACTCGGTGCAAGACCTGATTGCACGTGCCAGGCAGTCGCCTGGCAAGCTCAACTACGCCACCTCGGGCAATGGCTCTGCGCCGCATTTGGGGGCCGCGTTGTTCACCCAATTGACGGGTGTGGACATGGTGCACATTCCGTTTCGCGGGGGTGCGCCTGCCATCCAGTCGGTGATCGCGGGCGACACCCAAGTGACCTTTGGCACCCCGCCTTCGGTCTTGCCCATGATCCAAGCCGGGCGTTTGAAAGGCTTGGCCGTCAGCACGCGCAACAGCTCGGCCTTGGTTCCTGGTTTGCCAGGCATGCAAGAGGCCAAACTGCCCGAGTACGCCATCGAGTTTTGGTATGGCTTGTTTGTGCCGGTGGGGACACCGCCTGCTGTCATAAAGCAAATTTTTGATGCAGCCCAAACGGCCATGGCGCAGCCCTCTGTGAAGGCTGCTCTGGCGCGCGAAGGCACCGATGTGTCGGTCTCCTCCACGCCCGATCAGTTTGCCGCCTTTTTGAATGAAGACGCTAAGTTCTGGGTCAATTTGGTCAAGAGCGCTGGCGTCAAACTTGACTGAGCCTCAAGGAGCTGTCGTGGTTGAAAACGGATTTTTAAAAATTGAATCGATGCAAGCGCGCTGCACCCCTGCAGAGTGGCAAGCACGGGTGGATTTGGCGGCTTGCTACCGGTTGGTGGCCATCTACGGCATGTCCGACATGATGGCCAACCACATCTCGGCGCGGGTCCCCGGTGAAGACGGTGCTTTTCTCATCAACGCCTACGGCATGATGTACGAGGAGATCACCGCGTCTAGCCTCATCAAAATTGACCACGATGGCAACATCTTGTCCCAACCCGACTTTGGCGATTTGAACTATGGCATCAACAAAGCCGGTTACGTGATCCACAGCGCGGTGCACGAAGCGCGCCCCGAGGTGGACTGCGTGATCCACACCCACAGCTGGGCCTCCATGGCGGTGTCTTCGCTCGAATGCGGTCTCTTGCCCATCACCCAAACGGCGATGCGGTTCCTCAAGATTGGTTACCACGACTACCAAGGCGTGGTCCTGGACCTGAATGAGCAGGCCTCTTTGGTGAAAGACCTGGGGCAGGGCGAGGCGCTGATCTTGCGCAACCACGGCGCCTTGACCGTGGGTCGCAGTGTGGGAGAGGCCTTCAACTGGATGCACCGCCTCGAGTTGTCCTGCCATGCTCAACTCGCGGCCATGGCCTGCAACACGCCATTCGTCCAAGTCGCGCCCGATGTGCTGGAAGAGACCTGGAACAACTACCAACCCAGCACGCGCAGACCCTATGGCCTCATGGAGTGGCCCGCCTTGCTGCGCAAACTCGACCGCATGGACCCGAGTTACAAAACATGAGTCCTTTATGAACTGGAGTGTCATCGTGCGTGTCACGGGAGCCAGGGCTGAATGAGCGACACGACCTTTCCCCTGCGCATCCTGATGTCCCAGCAGTCCATTGACCGCTGGGGCGCATCGCTTGCGGCTCGGATGGGGCAGCGCCCTTACGAATTGATTTCTTTGGAAGCGGCGACTGCCGAACAACGCACGGATGCCCATGTGGCTTTCATCTCGCGCGAAGTCACAGGCACCTCCACCAAACATGAAATCCATCCCGCCTTGCAGCGGGTTTATGCGCTGTTGCGTCAGTCGCCAGGCCTGCAGTGGGTGCACATCCATTCCGCAGGGGCCGACCGTCAGATTTATCTGGATTTGTTGGCCAAGGGCGTCCAGCTGACCACCTCATCCGGCGCGAATGCGCAAGTGGTTGCCACCGTGGCCTTGGCGGGCATCCTGGCGCTGGCACGCCGTTTCCCGTTGCTTTGGGCCGAGCAACAAACACGTCAGTGGCTTCCGATGATGGGTGCGCGCATGCCCCGCGATCTGCCGGGTCAAACCGCGACCCTCGTCGGTTGGGGGCCTATTGGCCAAAAACTGGGCAGTTTGTTGCAGGCCCTGGGCCTGCAGGTCGTGGTGGTGCGCCAGCAAGTGGCCGCGCCGCACCGCCCGCCCAGCGAAGGCGTTGAGATGGTCACGTTCCAGTCTTGGACCCAGGTGCTGCCCAAAACCGACTGGTTGATCTTGGCCTGCCCTTTGACTTCCAAAACCCGCCAATTGGTCAATGCCTCTGCCCTGGCTGCGTTGCCCCAAGGTGCGCACTTGATCAATGTGGCGCGAGGCGAAGTGGTGGATGAACCCGCTTTGGTGGCGGCATTGCAAAGCGGCCACTTGGGTGGCGCTTTTTTGGATGTGTTTGCGCACGAGCCTTTGCCCCCCGATTCCCCCTTGTGGGCCATGCCCCAGGTCATGATCACGCCGCACGCAGCAGGTCACTCCGACGGCAATGAAGCCAGGGTGGGGCAAATGTTTTTGGACAACTTGCGCTGCTGGACAGAAGGTGCGCCCCTGCACAATTCGGTGACTTGACCCTTTGGAAAGTCAGGCATTGCCAAGGCAAGGTTTTCCCGGGTAGCAGACCACTTGATTTCTTTTCATAATGAACAGGCTATTTTTATTCGGAGATTTTTTGATGACCCAACCCCATGACCCTCGCCGCCGACAGCTAGGCCTGGCCGCCGTGTCGAGCCTTGCACTCAGCGCCTTGGGCACAGCGCAGGCCCAAAGCGCCTGGCCTGCGGCTAAACCCATCCGCATGATCGTGAATTTCCCTGCGGGCGGTTCTCCAGACCTGGTGGCGCGTGCCGTGTCGTCTGCGGTGTCTCAAGCGCTGGGCCAACAAATCGTGGTGGACAACCGAGGCGGTGCAGGTGGCATCATTGGTTCTGACTTGACCGCCAAAAGCGCGCCCGACGGTTACACCCTGTTGTGCAGCTCGGGCAGTGGCGCTTCCATCGTGCCTTATGTCACACCCAAGATGCCTTTCGACCATGACAAAGACCTCATCCCGGTGGCGGCAGGTGCGCGTTTGCAATTGTTCTTGGTCGTGCGCAGCGATGCACCTTACAAAACTTTTGCCGAATTCGTTGCCTTCGCCAAGGGCAATCCGGGCAAGTTGAGTTACGGTTCACCAGGCAACGGCACCAGCCCACACATCGCGGGCGAGATGCTCAAGTCCCAAGCCGGAATTTTTACCTTGCACATCCCCTACCGCGGTTCGGGTGCAGCCTTGCAAGACTTGCTGGGCGGCAATGTGGACTACTTGCTCGATCCCGGCATTGCTTTTTCGCACGTGCGTTCGGGTCGTCTTCGCTTGTTGGCGGTCACCTCGCCACAGCGCTTGTCCATGTTCCCCGATGCGCCTACGCTCAATGAGCTGGGGCTCAAGAATTTTGACGCCGGCACATCGCATGGTTTTTGGGCGCCTGCAGGCACACCTGCGGCCATCGTTGACCGCCTGAACCGCGAGATCAACCGCGCCTTGATGTTGCCCAGCGCCGTCGAGTCCATCAAAGGCATCGGTGCCGAGCCCACCCCCATGTCGCCCGCCGAGTTCGGTGCGGTCACCAAGGCCGATGCGCGTCGGTTTGCCCAAATCATCAAAGAACGCAAGATCGTTCACGATTGATGGCCAGCTTGGCTGCTCACTGAGGGGGTTGGGGCAGCCTTAAAACTGCCCCGGAAACACCCACAGCAGACCCGCCGTCATGACGAGGTAGCGGGCGAATTTGCCAATGGCCATGTACAGCGTGCAGGGCCAAAAAGGCATCTTCAGCCAGCCCGCCACCGCACACAAAGGGTCGCCTATGACGGGCAGCCAGCTGAGCAAACAGGCCTTCGGGCCCAGCTTTTCCAGCCAGACCAAAGCGCGGTGGTGGCTGCCCGATCCGCGCCAACGGTTCACCGCCTTGTGCGTGCCCCAGCCCATCCACCAACTGAACATGCCGCCCAGCGTGTTGCCTGCAGTGGCCACCAAAATCGCAGGCCAAAAGAGATCCAAGTTGAGTTTGACCAAGCCAAAAACCGCAGGCTCAGAGCCCATGGGCAGCAAGGTGGCTGACACAAAAGACACCACAAATACGGTGCTCAGGCCATGCTCGGGCAATGCCAGCCATTGCAGTAAGTTGTTGAGCCACATTTCCATGCCTTCAGTGTAGCGAGACTTTGGCTCATGGTTGCCTCAAAACCTGGGGCTGCAAGACCGACGGCGCCAGGAAGCGGGTGTGTCCACAAATGGATGAAAGGCGGATTCAAGTACGTGGTGCAGCACGGTTGAATGAAGCGTGAAACACCAGGTGGGGCGTCTTGAATTCCATAATAATGTCAAATTAATCTATAAAAATTTATTTATTTCATAAAATGTTAAGTAAAATATACTTTAATAATTTTTCCAAGCACCTTTAATTGCTTCAAAGGAGCGGTTTTATGACAAACAGGGCGTTGGAGCCGCTGGGACGGTGGCGATGGTTGCTGATGGCCTTAGCCATTCAGACCGCGTGCGCCAGCGTTGCATCGACCCATGATTTTCTGGACATGTCGCTGGAAGAGTTGGTGGATTACCGTCTGATGTCCATGTCCCGCAAGGAGCAGCGGGTCGCGGACATGGCTGCAGCCGCGTACGTGATTTCGGCTGAAGAAATTCGCCGCTCGGGTGCGCAGTCGATTCCCGAGGCCTTGCGTTTGGTGCCAGGCCTCAATGTGGCGCAAATTTCGGGGGACCGCTGGGCCGTCAGTTCACGGGGTTTCAACGAGCGCTTGTCCAACAAGTTGCTGGTGCAGGTGGATGGTCGCAGCGTTTATTCGCCGATTTTTTCAGGTGTGTTGTGGGAAACCCAAGACGCCATCATGGGCGACATTGAACGCATTGAAGTCATTCGCGGAACCGGCGCGGCTTTATGGGGCACCAATGCCATGAATGGCGTGATCAACATCGTCACGCGTTCAGCTCAGGCCAGCCAAGGCAGCGCTTTGAGCGTCGCATCGACCACGGGTGGCGGGGCTTTCGCATCCCTTACCCATGGCGGGACGTTGGCGCAAGGCGGTCATTTCAAAATCTTTGGCAAGAGCAGCCGCACCGGCGGTTCTCCCGAAAGGGACACCGGTTTTGTCGGTTCAGATGCTGCACGGCAGAACCGTTTTGGCATCAAGCTGGAGCCGCAACTGGACAGTGGGCAGCTCAGTTTTAAGGCGGAGGCTTACCAAAGCCGCTCCAACGATGTGTGGGGCTTTCCTTCTTTGCCAGCCTTCAGCGACAAGCCTTTTCCAAAGTTCGCCCAACCGTCTTATTTCCGTGATGCCTTATTGTCGCAAGCCAGCGAGGGGCTGGCCTTGCAGGGCCGATACAGCTGGCAGGGATCGCAGGGCTTAGACAATGCCTTGCAGTTTTCCATGGACCACGAAAAAACCAGCCACACGGGTTTGTGGGGCACGGGCACGGTACCCGGTTCGGTTGTTGGCCAAGCGCCCCGCTTGCAGACCGCAGGTGGGGAAAAAATCGAAATTGACCTGGACTTCCAGCAACGCCGTCAAGGCCAGTTGCACGACATCATCTGGGGCTTTAACCTGCGGCACATCACCGATGATTTGTTCCTGCCGGCCACGCCTTATGTGTTGACCGAGGGCAAAAGCCAGCGCATGAACTACAGCGCTTTTGTGCACGATGAAATCAATGTGGTGCCAGAGCGGTTCAAGTTGATTTTGGGCTCCAAGTTTGAAAAAGATGGATTAACCGGCCACAACATTCAGCCCAATGTGCGCGCGCTTTACACACCCAGCGCCAACGAGGCGTTTTGGGGTGCTTTGTCGCACAGTGCGCGCTCTCTGCGACGGTTTGAGAGCTTTGCTCAGGTGGATGTGTTGGCGCGAGACGCGCATGACTTCAATCCGGCCATACCCCCCAATCTGTTGACGGCCGTGACGCAGATTTCCCCCTTGGCGAATGCGCGTCCCGTGGCCGAAAAGGCGTGGAGCCTGGAAGCGGGTTGGCGCAAACAATTTTCTAATTTTTTGAGTGTGGATACCGCTGTTTTTGTTACCGACTACAGCCAATTGAGGGGTGCACGTTTGTCTGGTAACTTGGCGGATGTCATGCCGCCCATGGGGCCATTGATGCAGTGCATTGGCAACCCCCAAAACTTGCCAGGCAGTTGCTATTTCACCGTCAATGGCTACAACAGCAACCAAGACAAAGCGCGCTCGCATGGCGGCGAGTGGTCGCTGGAATGGCATCCCCAGCCGTGGTGGACAGTTCAGTCTTCTTACAGTTATTTGCGTGTCAAAGGGCAGCGTTCTGGGGATGTGTTGGGTGATCTTTTGGTCAGTGTTTTTGAAAACGCAGCCCCGCGCCACCAGGTGTCGTTGGTCAACAATTTCAGCCTGCGCAGCGATTTGAACCTGAACGTGCGTTTGCGTCACAACTCGCAGACCAGTCACTTGGAGCAAATCAGCGGTGAACTGACCCGCTTGCCCCCCTATTCCGGGCTGGACATGCGGCTGGCCTGGAAGGCGGGACGCCAAACCGAGTTGTCCTTGATGGGGCGCAACCTGCTGAAAGATCGGCACACCGAATTCATCAGCAGTTTCCCGGTTTCGCGTGCCTATGATGTGCAACGCAGCTTGACGCTGCAGTTGGTCAGCCGTTTTTGAAGGACATGACCATGCACATGTCTCTTCCACCCTTCACCTTCTGGCCCAAGACCTTGGAACTGTTGGCACGCGCTTGCACAGCAAGCCCGACAGTGTTTTGCTTGGCCATCTCCGTGAGCTTGTCTTTGCCCGCAGCGGCCCAAGGATCGAGCCCCACACTGGACCGCATCAAGGCGGCCTATGTTTACAATTTTGCAAAATTTGTGGAATTGCCTGGCTTAGAAGACATGCCCATTCGATTGTGTGTGGTGGGCAAAGACGATCCGAACGGCCGCATGCTCAGCCTGCACAAACGGGTCGCCCAAAAACGTGAAATCTTGGTGCGCAAAGACGTCTCGCTGGAGCAAATCAAAGATTGCAGCATGGTTTTTGTAGGTGCTGCCGACAATCGCTTTTTGCCTTCGGTGGTCAAACAACTGGGCAACGCACCGGTTTTGTTGATCAGCGATGACCGGCAAGCGGTTGACCAAGGTGCTCATCTGGTCCTCTTGCACAACGACGACCGGGTCGAGTTTGAAGTCAACCTGTTGAGTTTGCAAAGGTCCAATTTGCGCGCCAGTAGCCAAATGCTCAAGTTGGCCCGTACAGTGGTCCGCTGACCCGTTTGACTATGTTGCCGTTTGTAAATTGGCGTCGGGAAAAACTGCAAGACGCACCGCTGAGGGAAAAGCTCAACCAAATTCTGGCGCTGGGCATTTGGTGTGTGCTCTTGCTGTTTTTTTTAGTGATCACCTTGTGGCAAGCCTCGCAAACCTTGTATGCCACCCAAGCAGAAGCCAAAAGCTTGGCCGAGTTGGCGGCCGAAAGCAACGCTGCTGCGCTGAGTTTTGACGACCGCGCAGGCGCTCAAAAACAGTTGGAAATTTTCCGCCACATCCAAAAAGTGGAAACGGTGGACATTTACACCAGTGCACCGGGTACGCCGATGTTTGCCCACTACCCGATGCGCACAGACGGTTTGAATGACCCTGTACCGCCAAGCACCTTACTGTTGGGACAAACAAGTTCAAAACTCAGTTGGAACCGTTTCGCGATCGGTATGCCTATCGTGCAAGACGGCGAAAAAATCGGTTTCGTGGTGGTGCAGACCCGATTGGACTCATTTTGGTGGGGTATCGCCATCAATTTGATGGTGGCCGCACTGGCCATGTGGCTGGCCTATGCCTTGGTGCGCCAGTTCATAGGGCAATTGATTTCGGTGATCATCCACCCTGTGCTGGATTTGGCTGGCGTCATGCGCCGCATCACCACCGTGCACGACTTCAGTCAACGCGCCGAGCGCCGTAGCAAAGACGAAATCGGTGAACTTGTGGCCGGTTTCAACAACATGCTGGACCAGATTGAGCAAAAAGACAGAGCGTTGGGCCAATACAGCCAGCAACTGGAGACGGAGGTGCAAGCCCGAACGGCTGAGTTGCTGTTGGCCAAAGAACAGGCCGATGCCGCCAACCAGGCAAAGAGTCAGTTCTTGGCCAACATGAGCCATGAAATTCGAACCCCGCTCAATGGCTTGATTGGGGTTTCTGAGTTGCTGGACTTCACAGAACCGACCGAACAACAAAAAAAACTCATCAGCATGATCACGACGTCTTCTTCCACGCTGATGCACCTGATCAACGACATCCTCGACTTTTCCAAGATCGAGGCGGGCATGTTGCACCTTGAGAAAATTCCCTTCAGTCCAGAGCACGCCGTGCGCCAGGTGTGCGCCTTGTTTGCAAGCAATGCGCAAGACAAAGGCCTGAAGCTGGTGCTTTTGCCTTCTGCCGAAACAGCTCCATGGATGCTGGTGGGGGACCCACACCGCTTCATCCAGATCACCAGCAACCTGATCTCGAATGCGGTCAAGTTCACCCAGTATGGGCAAATCAGCGTGAGCCTGAACTGTGACCTCCAAGCGGACGGCAAAGCACGTGTGCGCTGCACTGTGCGCGATACAGGTATCGGCATCAGCGCACAAGAGGGGCAACGCCTGTTCAATGCCTTTGCTCAGGCAGATGTCTCCATGGCCAGGCGATATGGCGGCAGTGGCTTGGGTTTGGTCATTTCGCAGCAGTTGGCCACGCTCATGGGGGGGCAGGTGGGGTTCAGCAGCGAGCCTGGCCAAGGCTCCAGCTTTTGGTTTGAGGTGTGTGGCGCGCTGCTCAAAGACATGCCGGCCAATAAAAACGCCAACGCATCTGACCTGCCACTGGTCTTGGCTTGTACGGTGCTCGTCGCCGAAGACAACGACGTGAACCGTGAAATATTGGTCACCATGCTGCGCAATGCGGGTTGCCAAGTTTTGCAAGCACGCAATGGTGTTGAAGCGGTGGCCATGAGCGCGTGCGAGCCGCACGATATTGTGCTGATGGATGTGCAAATGCCTGAGCTGGACGGCATTACCGCGACGCGCCAGATCCGTGCCCGAGAACTGTCCATGGGGCAAGCGCGTAAACCTATTTTGGCGCTGACGGCCAACGCCTTGACCGATGACAAAGCCAATTGCCTGGCCGCTGGCATGGACGACTACCTCACCAAGCCCTTCATCCGCCGACAAATCCTGGATTTGATCGGCAAGTGGCTGCAGCGCACACCCGCCTGATCAGCTTGATCCGGCTTGCCGCAAGCTCGTGGAATCAGCATCTTGAGCGTTGTCAACCGAGAACCGCCGATGGCCATGCTACAAGAGCTTGTGCACCTGCTCCACCGAAGCGCTCACGTGCGGCCAAGTCATGTACTGAAATATTGAGCAACTACAATCGTTCCTCCTCCGGGTCCAAGCTCGCCTCAACCCCTCTTTTGCCTGACATGCACATTGGCTCCTTTTTTTTGCCGAATAACGTGTTTGTCGCTCCCATGGCGGGGGTGACAGACCGGCCGTTTCGCCAGCTTTGCAGGCAGTTTGGCGCGGGTTATGCCGTCAGCGAGATGGTGACCTCACGGCCCGACCTGTGGGCTTCACTCAAGACCTCCCGCCGTGCCAACCATGACGGTGAACCTGGCCCGATCGCAGTTCAGATCGCCGGTACCGAGGCGCAAATGATGGCCGATGCCACGCGGTACAACATCGACCGGGGCGCGCAGATCATCGACATCAACATGGGCTGCCCTGCCAAAAAAGTCTGCAACAAATGGGCGGGTTCTGCCCTCATGCAAGACGAGCCCCTGGCGCTTCAGATCATCAGCGCCGTGGTCGAGGCGGCCTTGCCCCACGGTGTGCCCGTCACTTTGAAAATGCGTACCGGCTGGTGCGATGCCGAAAAGAACGCCCTGAGCCTGGCCCGCGCTGCGGAAAGCGCGGGGGTCCAAATGGTCACCGTGCACGGCCGTACCCGTGAGCAAGGCTACAAAGGCTTGGCCGAATACGACACCGTGGCCGCCGTCAAGGCGGCTCTGAACATCCCGGTGGTGGCCAATGGCGACATCGATTCGCCGGAAAAAGCCCGCGATGTACTGAAGTTCACCGGGGCAGACGCCGTGATGGTCGGTCGCGCCGCACAAGGCAGACCCTGGATCTTCCGCGAGACCGCCCACTTTTTGGCCACGGGCACGCACCTGGCCCCGCCGCTGGTGGTCGAAGTGCGCCGCGCCCTGCTCGAGCACCTGCAAGACCATTACAGCCTGTATGGCGAATACACCGGTGTTCGCTCGGCGCGCAAGCACATCGGCTGGTATGTGCGAACGCTGCCTGGCGGCGACGATTTTCGAGAGCACATGAACACCCTGGAGACTGCAGCGCAACAACTGGCCGCCGTGGCCGCCTATCTGGACGGCCTGGCCGACATGATGGAGCGCTTGCCCCTGCGCCTTGAGGCCTGCCCCGAATTAGAGACCACGCCATGAGCGATCCCCAATCCATTGAAAACTGCATCCGAGACAACCTGGAAATCTATTTCCGCGACCTGGACGGGACCGACCCCACAGGCCTCTATGACATGCTGGTCAAGCTGGTCGAAAAACCCTTGCTGGATGTGGTGATGAGCCAGTCGGGCCAAAACCAGTCGCGCGCTGCCCAATGGCTGGGCTTGAACCGCAATACCTTGCGCAAAAAATTGTTGGAGCACGATCTCCTGAAATGACACCCGCACTGCGCCCAGGTCCAGCGGACCCGTGCGGGGTCGTTTTTACCCCTATTGGCTGACTTGGCCAGAACCCTTGATCCGACCTGGACCCCGGCCCAGTCCTGCACACTGTTGAAGAAAGTTTCTCATGCGCGCCCTAATTTCCGTCTCTGACAAAACCGGCATCGTCAATCTGGCCAAAGAACTTCACGCCCTGGGCGTGGGCCTGATATCCACCGGCGGCACCGCCAAATTGCTGGCCGAACAAGGCCTGCCTGTGACCGAGGTGGCCGAAGTCACCGGTTTCCCGGAAATGCTGGACGGCCGCGTCAAGACCCTGCACCCCAAAGTGCACGGCGGCTTGCTGGCGCGTCGCGACACGCCCAAGCACATGGCCGCTTTGCAGGCGCATGGCATCGACACCATCGATCTGCTCATCGTCAATCTGTACCCGTTTGAAGCCACCGTGGCCAAGCCCGGCTGTACGCTGGCCGACGCCATTGAAAACATCGACATCGGTGGCCCCGCCATGGTGCGCTCTGCAGCCAAGAACTGGCAAGACGTGGGCATCGTCACCGACGCCAGCCAATACCCCGCTGTGATGGCCGAGTTGAAGGCCAGCGGGAAGCTGAGCGACAAACTGCGCTTTGCACTGTCGGTGGCTGCGTTCAACCGCATCAGCCAATACGACGGCGCGATCAGCAACTACCTCTCCAGCGTGAACTTCGAAGCCGAGAAACTGAGCGAAACCTACGTGCCCGAGCGTGCCCAGTTCTCAGGCCAATTCAACGCGCAATATGTCAAAGTGCAAGACCTGCGTTACGGCGAAAACAGCCACCAGCAAGCCGCCTGGTACCGCGACCTCGCACCCGCTGCTGGGTCCCTCGCCACTGGCGTGCAGCTGCAAGGCAAAGAACTGAGCTACAACAATATCGCCGACGCCGATGCGGCGTGGGAGTGCGTCAAGAGTTTCGACACGGGAGCCAACGGCGACCCTTCACAGTTCGCCGCGTGCGTCATTGTCAAACACGCCAACCCCTGCGGCGTGGCCGTGGGCGCGACCGCACTCGAGGCCTACAGCAAAGCCTTCCAAACCGACCCCACCAGCGCGTTTGGCGGCATCATCGCCTTCAACCGTCCGGTGGACAAAGCCGCGGCTGAGGCCGTGAGCAAGCAATTTGTGGAAGTGCTCATGGCCCCCGACTTCAGCGCCGAAGCGCTCGAGGTGTTCAAAAGCAAAGTGAATGTGCGCTTGATGAAAATCGCCTTGCCCGCCAGCTACGGCGACGTGCGCAACGCTTTGGAGACCAAGCGCGTGGGCTCAGGCCTCTTGTTGCAAAGCGCGGACAACCACGAGTTGGCTTTGGCCGACTTGAAGATCGTCACCGTCAAACAACCCACGCCTGAAGAGCTTAACGATTTGTTGTTCGCCTGGAAAGTGGCCAAGTTCGTCAAATCCAACGCCATCGTGTTCTGCAAAAACGGACAGACCCGGGGCGTGGGCGCTGGCCAAATGAGCCGCCTCGACTCTGCTCGCATCGCCAGCATCAAGGCCGAAGCCGCCCAACTCAGCCTGCAACACACGGTGGTGGCGAGCGACGCCTTCTTCCCTTTTCGCGACGGCCTCGATGTGGTGGTGGACGCGGGAGCCACCTGCGTGGCCCAGCCCGGTGGTTCCATGCGTGACCAAGAAGTGATTGACGCGGCCAACGAACGTGGCGTGGCCATGGTGTTCACGGGTGTGCGGCACTTCCGTCATTGATCGGACCATTTTGAACTTTGACCAACTTGGCTTGACCCCGGCACTTTTGCGTGCCGTGGGTGACATGGGCTTGTACGCCCCCACCCCCATCCAAGCCGAAGCGATTGCGGCCATCTTGAAGTCGGCCGATGTGTGGGCCACCGCGCCCACCGGCTCTGGCAAGACGCTGGCTTTTGCGCTGCCTTTGTTGCAGCACTTGACGGCTGCGCCGCGCCAGACCAACTTCCGCCGTCCGGTGCGCACCCTGGTGCTGGTGCCCACGCGCGAACTGGCAGTACAAGTGGGCGAAGTGTTGGCCAACTTGGCGTACAAGCTGCCGCAATCATTGAAGGTGAACACCGTGTTTGGTGGCGTGTCGGTCAACCCGCAAATGATGGCGCTGCGTGGCGGTGCCGACATCGTGGTGGCCACGCCGGGCCGTTTGCTCGATTTGATTGACCAGAACGCTTTGCGCTTGGCCGATGTGCAGCATTTGGTGCTGGACGAAGCCGACCGCCTGCTGGATTTGGGCTTTGCCGACGAGCTGCAGCGCATGCTGGCGCTGTTGCCCGCCCAGCGTCAGACCCTGCTGTTCTCGGCCACGTTTGCACCCGAGGTGGAGGCGCTGGCGGCCAAGCTGCTGCGCGCCCCGGTGCGCATCACGGTGGAAGCTTTTGAAGACCACAAGCCCGACATCACGCAACGCGCCATCAGCGTGGATGAAAAAAGCCGCACCGCCTTGCTGCGCCACTTGATCACCGAAAACGGCTGGAAGCAGGTGCTGGTGTTTGTGGCCACGCGCTATGCCTGCGAGCATGTGGCGAACAAGCTCTACAGATCGGGCGTGTTTGCCACGCCTTTTCATGGGGAAATGAGCCAAGGTGCAAGGCAAGAGGTGTTGAGTGAATTCAAGGCTGGCCGTTGGGACGTGGTGGTGACCACCGATCTGGCCTCGCGCGGCATCGACATCGCCATGCTGCCCGTGGTGGTCAACTACGACCTGCCGCGCTCGGCCACCGACTACACCCACCGCATCGGCCGCACGGGCAGGGCGGGTGCGCACGGTGACGCGCTGAGCTTTGTCACGGCCGCAGCGCTGGCGCATTGGCAGTTGATCCAGAAACGCGAGAGCCTGGAACTCGCTTTAGAGCAAATCCCAGGTTTTGAGCAAACCGAAACCCCGCCACCGCCGTCGCCCGGCAATGGCGGCATCAAGGGTTCACGGCTGAGCAAGAAAGACAAGTTGCGTGCGGCGGCTGCAAAAGACGGGTCTTAACCCATCCAACTGGGCAACCAGGTGGCGATGCCCGGCACCAGGAAGACGGCCACCAGCAGCAACACGCTCATCGCCAAATAAGGCGTGACCGCCAGAAAAATGTGCGTCATGGTGACCGAGGGTGGGGCCACGCCGCGCATGGTCATGAGCAACAAGCCATGGGGCGGCAAAAGCAGACCCATTTGCATGCAGATGAGGAAGAGCACACCAAACCACACCGGGTCGATGCCCAGGGCGTTCACGATGGGCATGAAGATGGGCAGGGTGATCATCATCATGCTGACCTGGTCGACAAAAATGCCCAGAAAAATCAGAAACACCATCATGCCGATCAGAATCTGGTTGGCAGTCAATCCTTGATCGGTGATGAGCTGCACCAAACCTGAGCTGGCACCCGAAAAAGACAAAATCTGCGCAAAGGTGGTGGCCCCCAAAATGATGAACAAAATCATGCCGGAGATGCCCGCCGTGCCCTTGAGCGCCTTGAGCACCGCTTCCCAGCGCAGGGCGCGGTACAGCGCGGCCAGCAGCATGGTGGCAAAGGCACCGAGCGCCGCGCACTCGGTGGGCGTGGCCCAACCCGCTGCCAAGGCGCCCACCACCACACCAAAAATCGACAAGGTGGGCAAAACGTAGGCAAACAGCGGTTGCCAGCGGTCCCAGCCGTGGTGTTCAACGGCATCCGTGTCGGTTGGGGCCAAGTGGGGGCTGATGCGCACCCGCACAATGATCCAAGCCACAAACGCCACCGACAACAGCAGCCCGGGAACCACACCGCCCAGCAGCAGCTTGGAAATCGAGATGCCCGAAAGCGAACCCAGCAAAACTGTCAGGGCCGAAGGCGGGATCAGCATGTCCACCGCGCCAATGGCCATGATCGGACCTGTGGCCATGGTGGGGTGGTAGCCGCGTGCCAGCATCACAGGCAGCATCAGGGCACCCAGCATGGCCGTGGTGGCAATCGTGGAACCCGAGATGGCCGAAAACACCGTGCCCGCCACCACCGCGACCACCGCCAAGCGCCCAGGCACGCGAACGATCAAACGCTCGACCCCGTCGATCACCTTCACGGCCAAACCGGTGTGGAACAAAATCTCGCCCATCAGCACAAACAACGGTATGGGCGTGAGCGCAAAGGCCGTGACCGAACTCACGCTGTTGCGCACCAGCTGCACCAAACCGGGCTCGCCACCCATGTAAAGCACGGCGCCGATGATGTTGACGCCCAAAAAAGTCAGGGCCACGGGCATGCCCATGAACAGCAGCAAGGTGGAGCCGCCCAACATCAACCAGGCTGCGATGGGCCAACTGCTCATGTGCAGACTCCTGACGAGAAAATTAAAAGCATTTGGAACAGATTCAAGCTGCGCTCACGGCATCCTGTCGCGGACCGCGCTCGGCATGCAGCAGCCGGTGCATGCGAAACACCATCTCGATGGACAGCAGCACAAACACCAATGGCAAAGGTGCCAGCGACCACCACTCGGGCGTGACCAGGGTCTTGATGCTCAAAGACCCTGCCGCATAACTGGCCCAAGTGGCTTGCGCGCCATACCAGGCCAGCACCCAACAGCACAACAGTCCCAGCACATCGCCCACCCATTCCAGCGCCCAGGCGGCGCGCGGTGGAATGGCTTGCAGAAAAATGTCCACTCGGATGTGCTGGCCCTGGCGCAGCAGCCAAGGGGCCACGCACATGGTGATCAAGTACAGCATCAGCTCAGACACCTCGTTGCTCCAGGACAGCCCCATCGGCATGCCCGGGATGGCCAGGTTGCGCAGCGCCACATCGGCCACGATGATGAGCATCATGGCCAGCAGCAGTAGGCAGCCGAACAGGGCAAGACCCGACAGCCACCGGCCAAAGCGCTCAGACAGCGCTTGCATCATTTGGAGAACAGGGCCTTGAAGCGCGCAGCCACTTCAGGGCTTTGCTTGGTGGCACTGGCCCAGCCGATGTCGTAAGCCTTGTCGCGGAAGGCCTTGCTGGTGGCGGCATCAAAGCTGATGGTCTGGATGCCTGCTTTGGTCTGACGGGCGGTTTCTTCGGCCCCATAACGCGCCCAGAAAGTGTTCTCGGCTTCCAGCGCCAGCAAGTGCTTTTGCAAGTAGTTGCGCTGCGTGTCGGTGAGCTTTTTGTAGGCCGGCAGGTTCATGATCAGCGAGACCTCGGCATCGTAGAAGCCCGGGTCGATGCGGAACTTGGTTTTCTCGTGCCAGTTGAAGTCAAAAATGCCGCCAATGGGCCAGCCATAACCGTCCACCACACCGCGCTCCAAGGCGGTGTAGACCTCGCCGGGTGGCGTGGTGATCACGCTGGCGTTCAGGGCCTGAAAGAAGTCACGGTAAACCGGTGTGATGCGGATTTTTTGACCCGCCAAGTCAGGCTTGTCAACCTTCTTGTTGGTGTAGATGTGGAAGGGCTGGTTCTCTACCATGCGCGCCAAGTACTGCATGTTGCCTTTTTCATTCCAGACCTTGTTGATCGCATCAAAAGCGCCGTTCTTGCGCTGCTCGGCCACAGGGATCTGCGTCAACTTCAGGAAGTCGGCCTCGGGCATCACGTTGGTGTAAAAAGCGCCGGTGTTGAGCGCCATGTCGACCACGCCAGTCTTGACCGCGTTGCCCAGCTCAAACGACGGAATGGCGCGGGGCCCGCCGATGAAGTTGATTTGCAAAACCCCTTTGCCCTCGGCGTTGACCTTGTTGATCCACGGCTGCAGGCGTTGCACGTAGATGCCGTTTTCGGCAAAACCGCTGATCAGGCGCAAAGTGACTTCTTGCGCCAGTGTGGCCGAGCTGGCGCCGAGCGCCAAAACCAATGCCGTGGCCTGGGTGAGTAAACGTCTTTTCATGGTGTTGTCTCCTTTTGTGGTTGCGGGTCGATAGGGAATTTGTAGGGTAGTCCTGTTTTCCAATGGGCAGGGGTCACGCAGGTGCCAGTTGCTGCATGGCCTGATCGAGCGCCTGGCCACTGTCGTCGGCCAAGGCGGCTTTGCGCAAGGCGCTCAGGCGGTTGGCCGCATCGGGCAATTGCTGCAGGCGAGGCAAAGTGGTCATGATTTTTTCAAAATGCCGCCAGCCCCGTGCATGGGTGTCGCCATAACCTTTGACCAGCTGCTGGCCGCGCAGCACCTCCAGGGCCAGATCGGCATGCTGGGGCAACAGCTGCAGGGCTTGCGCCCACCAGGCTTCGATGCGTTGCTGCTCGGTTTGGTAACGCAAAGACACCGGCCTGATGCGGCGCAGGCTGGCCACGCCATACAGCAGCAGAAATCCGCGCAAGGAGCTGGTTTGCACCACGCGGCCTTTTTGCGTGAAACGGCCGACCACGGCGCGGGCTGCCCTTGAGCCCAGCAACCAGCGGCCCAAGCCCGCAGGCAGGGTGTCGGCAATTTCTTCCAGGCGCGGGTGCATGAACTCGTGGATGTCGATCAGCTGTTTCTCGCTCAGACTCACTTCCTGGCTGACGCGTGCAAAACGTGAGCGGCGCGTTTTCAGATCGGCCACACGCACCGTGTCTTCATAAGACATCCACAGGGCCAGGTGCCGAGCGCCTTCACGCAGGATTTCTTCGACCAGGCTGGTGGCCGCGTTTGACGAGGCCAGCGCACCAGCCATCTCTTGTAAACGCCGGGCATACAGCGTGGCATAAGCCACATCCTGGTAATCGGCCATCCGCGTCAAACCCGAGGCGATGACCTCGTGCGCCGCTGGGGCGAACGCACCTTCCAGACTTTGCGCCAGGGCCTGCAACTTGGGGCCGACTTGGCGGTGCAAAGGCAAAGCCACGGGGGTGGCATCGGCCACGCTGGATGTGACGGGTTGCAGCACCTGCATAGCCGCATCAAAGCCGGCGGCAAAAGCCTTGAGGCTGGTCTTGACGCCCACACCACTGCGCTCGATGGTGGCTTCGAATTGGTCCCTTGAAAACGGCAGGCGCTGGCTGGCCGCCAGTGCGCCATACAAAGCGGGTGCAATCAGGCTGCCGGTTTGCTCGGCCAGTTGGGCAAAGTCGGCGCTGATGAACTGCCGTGCAGCAGCCTGCGCTCCCGCCAACAGCTTGGCTTCGTCCACACGCCCATCGCCCATGGCGGTGCGCTCGGTCATGGAATAGACCCGATGCGAAGACGCGATGAAGGTGGTTTTGTGCGGGTCGACCAGCCCGCGTTGCAGGGCGCGACCGGCCTCCATCAATTCGGAGGCCAGCACGATGTCGACCTCCCCCGGAAACGGGCTGAGCGCCATCACGGGCATTTGCCCCGAAGGCGATGCCGACTGGGGGTACATCTCGATGTAATAGATGGTGGCACCGGTGCGCTGCGCCACGCCGGGCACCGAGGTGGTCTGGGCCCAATGGCCGTTCTGTTCAGCCAGGTCGACCAGCCAGTCGGCCAGCACGCCGCCGCCTTCACCGCCCATGGCCAAAATGGCCAAGCTGATGATGCTTGAGGTTGGGGCGGTGTCGGTCATGCGGCAATGCCTTCCAGGCGACGTTCAATGCGGTTTTGCAACCAGCCGATCACACGTTCGCGCAGGCCTTGCTTGAAGCGGTCCCAGGCGTTGGGGTTGTTGATGATTTCGGCCCGGTAAAACGAGGGGCAAAGCTTCGCAGCGTGTGCGACCTCGCCGCACAGGCCGCAGCCCACACAGCTGTCGGCCACGGCCGCCACCGGGTCTTGGCGCAGCGGGTCGGGGTTGGGTTTGATGCTGAGCGAGGGGCAACCCGACAGGCGAATGCAGGAGTGGTCGCCGGTGCAGGTGTCGGGGTCAATCCCAAAGCGCTCGCGCACCACGCGCTCGCCTTTTTGGATGCGCTGGCGAATCAGCGGTTTCACGCGCCTTTGCCGATTGAGCATGCACTCGCTTTGCGCCACGATGACCTTGGGGCCTTGTTGCTTGGTGGTCAGGGCGTCGCGCAGGGCCTGGCGCATTTGGTCCAGACTGTAGGTGTTGGTGACGGTCTTGACCCATTCCACGCCCACGCCACGCACGGCCTTTTCAATCGGGTTGTTGGTGTTGCGGATTGGGTTGATGGCCTTGGACGACAGCACGTCTTGCCCACCCGTGGCGGCCGAATAACCGTTGTCCACCACCAGCAACAAGTTGTCGGACTGGTTGAATACCGCGTTGCCCACGCCGCTGGTCAGGCCGTTGTGCCAGAAACCGCCGTCGCCCATGATCGAGACGGTGCGCTTGCTCGTCTCGCTGGTGTTGAAGGCCGAGGCACCCGCCCAACCCAGGCCATAGCCCATGGTGGTGGCGCCGATGTTGAAAGGCGGCAGGATCGAAAACAGGTGGCAGCCGATGTCGCAACTCACATGGTGCTGGCCCAGCTCTTTCTCGATCATCTTGATGGCCGTGAAGATGGGCCGTTCGGGGCAACCGGTGCAAAACGACGGTGGGCGCGGGTGCACTTGGGCCACCGCTTCGCTGATCGCCAGCGCGTTGCTTAGCTGAACTGCGGGCAGTGATGCAGGCAGCAGGTGCGCCGCGTATTGCGCGATGAATGCCCGAATGCCTTTCAGCACCACCCCGCCGGTGTATTCGCCGCCCATGGGCAGCACGTCTTTGCCGTGGATGTGGGTGTTCAGACCCGCTTTGTGCAAGATGCTGTGGATGTTTTGCTCGATGAAGTCGGGCTGGCCTTCTTCCACCACCAGCAGGCCGCGCTTGCCCATGCAAAAGCGCTTGAATTCATCGTCGACCAAGGGGTAGGTGATGTTAAGCACATACAGCGGAACATCGGTCTTGCCGAAGTCGTCGGCCAAGCCGAGCAGTTGCAGTGCGCGCACCACACCGTTGTACAGGCCGCCTTGCAGCACGATGCCAAAGTCTTGCGCGTCTTCTGAAAAGAATTCGTTGAGCTGGTGTTCCTGAATGAACTTGACCGCAGCGGGCCAGCGCGTGTGGGTTTTTTCTTGTTCGTGCAAATAGCTGGCGGGCGGCAGCACGATGCGGTTGACATCGCGCTTGGGGTTTTCGATGGCGTCTTTCAGGGTGAAGTTGGGCCGCACGTTGTCGCGGGTGGGAAAGCGGCCATGCACATGGCAGGCGCGGATGCGCAACTCCAGCATGACCGGCGTGTTGCTGGCCTCGGACAGCTCGAAGCCTTTTTCCACCGCATGCACGATGCTGGGCAGGTTGGGGCGCGGGTCGATCAACCAGACCTGCGACTTCATGGCAAAAGCATGCGAGCGCTCTTGCATGATGCTCGAGCCTTCGCCGTAATCCTCACCCACGATCAACATGGCGCCGCCGGTGACCCCGCCCGAGGCCAGATTGGCCAGCGCGTCCGACGCCACATTGGTGCCCACCGTGGATTTGAAGGTGACCGCGCCGCGCAGTGGGTAATTGACCGATGCGGCCAAGGTGGCGGCTGCGGTGGCCTCTGAGGCGCTGTGCTCGAAATGCACCCCCAACTCTTGCAAGATGTCGTTGGCGTCGGTCAGCACATCCATCAGGTGCGAGATCGGCGCACCTTGGTAACCGGCCACATACGACACGCCCGACTGCAGCAAGGCCTTGGTGACGGCCAGAATGCCCTCGCCGTGGAATTCGTCGCCATCGCCCAAGCGCAGTTTTTGGACCTCTTGCACAAATGAGCGTTCAGCCATGCCCAAAACCTTTCACGGGGTTTTAACCCCTCAGTGACCCATTGAATGGATTTCAATGTAAGGCAGTCATCGGGGGTGTGCAAATGGATTCTTCCAATGGTGTACATTGATGTTGTGAATAATTGGTAGCAACCCTTATTCGTTTGAGCCATGGGGTCAGCATGAATTTCCGACAACTCGACCTGAACCTTTTGCGGGTGCTGGTGGCCATCCACCGCACCCGATCTGTCACTTCCGCAGGCAAGGCACTGGCCTTGTCGCAACCTGCCACCAGCAACGCCTTGGCCCGATTGCGTGAGTTCTTTGGCGACGAGTTGTTTGTGCGCTCACCCGCTGGTTTGCAGCCCACGCGGCTGTGCGAGCAACTGGCACCGGCCATGCAGTCGCAGTTGCTGGCCATGGAAAGTCTGGTGCTCAACCACCAGCCTTTCAGCGCCCAAAGCAGTCACCGCCATTGGCGTTTGTCCTTGTCTGATTTGGGTGAAATTTTGTTTTTGCCGGGTCTGGCGGCCGCCTTGCGCAGCGAAGCGCCTCAGGCTTCTTTGTCCAATATTTCAGTGGATGCGGCGCAGGTTGCGTCTGCGTTGGAGGCACGAGACATCGACATGGCGATTGGCATTTTGAAGCCGCAGCACCGGGGCATTCGCAGCCAGTTGCTGTTCAAAGAGCGCTATATGGCCATTTCTTCCCAAGACGGGTCACCCACACCCCTTGGACGCGGAAAGACGTTGAGCCTGACGCAGTTGGCGCAAGCGCATTTTGTGGTGGTGTCGCCAACGGCCACTTTTCACGGCAGCGTTGAAAAAATGCTGACAGCCATGAAGCTGCAAGACCGCATCCTCGTCAGGCCCCGGCACTTTGGGGCCATTGCGGTGCTGGCGCAGAACACCGATTTGCTGTGCATCGTCCCCGAGATGTACGCCCGCGACCTGAGTCAGCGCTTGCAGCTGCAAATGTGGACGATTGAAGAGGCCCCAGCCTATGAAGTGAATCTGGTTTGGCATGCCAGCACCGACCAAGATGCCGACCAGCAGTGGATGAGGGGAACGATTGAGCGGCTGTTCAGCAGGGCTTGAGGGTCAAACGGTGGCCAGTCATGGCTGGCCGTCGGAGGGGCTTGGGCTCAGTGCGGATCAGCCAGGTCGTCGCCCATGTCTAGGCCGCCAGTGTCCGGGTGGTTGCGAAGCACGCGCACACCGTGCTTGCTCAAAATTTCCACATACACCGAAGCCGCCCCCGACTTGGCCGCTGCGTCCACGGCTTCGATCACGCCGCTCACCCGCACCACTTCGGCGCTGTCGGCGTTCAGACCCACTTTGCAGTCAAAGTCCCAAAAGTCCACGCCCTTGGGCACGTCGCGGTTGCGCTCGCGCTTGAAGTATTTGCGGATGTCGTGCTTGACGGCTTCGAGCACGCGGTCGGGGTGCTTGCCTTCGGTTTGCAAGGGAAAATTCTTTTTCATGGGGGGGTCCTAGGGGCTGGGCAAGCGCCCGGTCCGGACGTGAATGCAGGGGCGGATTATCGCTGTTTTGCCTGGCGAGCTTTTGGCCTTGGATCGGCGATCTTGCGCATTTTCATGCATTCATGCAAAAATGCAGACATGCGTACTTCACTTGATTTTCCCGACGCGCTGTTCAAGCACCTCAAAACCCGGGCCGCCCAAGAGGGCCGGACCTTGCGCGACCTGGTCATTGAGTTGGTGGAGCGGGGCTTGACCGCCCGCGAGGTGGTGGACCCGCAAAAGCGGTTTGAAGCCAGGCCCGTATTTGGTTCAACCGATCCAGCGGCAAGGCCAGTGCATTTCATGAGCAATGCCGCTTTGTATGAAATCATGAACGAGGACGACGATGAGCGAGCCATCCAATTCATGGCGCGTCGCTGAGGCAACGCCCAGCTGGCGTTTGTCCTCGGGAGATTTTCTGGACGTGAATGCCTGGTTGATCTTGTCTTACCGATCGCACGAGTTCCACGCAGTGGCATCGCGTTATTGGCAGTCGGCGTGCGAAAGTGGCACACCTTTGTGGTTCAGTCGTGGCACCATGATGGGCTTGGTGCGCTTGCTGGTGCAGCCCCGTTTGATGGGCCCTGATGTCATGACGCTTGACCAAGCGCTGGACGTTTACCGCAAGTGGTTGGACACACCCCAGGTGTCTTTTTTGCCCGAAACACCAGGTTTTGTCGATGCCTTGGTTCGCTTGATCGGGAGTGCCTCTGCGCCCTTGCCCAGTCGCCTTTGGACAGACCTGTGTTATGCCGCAACGGCCGAAGCGTCGGGCCTTCGCATGGTCACGTTTGACCGTGACTTTGAGCGCTTTGGGCTCAAGCGCTGCCTGGTGCTGCCCACAGACTGAGCGGCGTTGCGCTGGCCGCAGTTTGCGCCCAGACCAAAGGGGCCGTTGCCAGCCTCAAAAGGCTGGCGCCCAGCAAGGTGTTCAGTGGGCAGCGTGACGGGTTCATCGGGGGGGGCTCCATGCGTCTTCGGTCAACGAAAGCGGTACTTGAGCTGAAAGCTCACTGCGCCATAGAGCCGGTCTTTGAGGGGCGGCACCAAGGCCACGTTAAGGCCCCAGTGCTGGCCTTCCAGGGTGGCGGTGGGAATGACGGCTGGAAACCAACCGCCGTCAAAAGCTTTGGGATAGCCATTGAAGGCCCCTGCCACCGCACCCAGCTTGACCGAGCCCACGCGCCAAGGTTGGTAATAGACGCCGAGGTAGCTGGAGTGGGCGTTGTCGCTGTTGATGAAACGCCCAGCGGTGGCGCTCCAGTCCTCACCGAAGGCGTATTCAAAGCCGACACCTGGGTTGGCATTGCGCAGACGTTTGTCGGTGTCAAAGTGCGCCGAGTAAAACCCGGCGTTCACCCACAGGCGGCTGGCATCGAATTCGGCGTGGGCAGGCATGCCAACAAGGGCCAAGCCAACATACACCACACAAGTCAGGTGTTTCATGGCCAGTCTCAAAGGGTTTTGAACACTTCAGCCGCCACCCGCACCGTCTCGGCGATGTCGGCTTCGGTGTGCGCGGCACTCACAAAACCGGCCTCGTATAAAGCGGGGGCGATGTAGACGCCACCGTCCAGCAAACCGTGGAACAGCTTGTTGAATTTGGGGCTGTCGCTGGTCATGACCTGGGCGTAATTTTGCGCCAACTCGGGCAGCAAGAAAAAGCCGAACATGCCGCCTTGGCAGTCGGCGCTGAAGGGCACGCCCGCGCTGGCTGCAGCGCCTTTGAGGCCGTCGACCAGACTTTGGGTGCGGGCGCTCAGCGCTTCAAAAAAACCGGGTTTGGCGATCTCGCGCAGCGTGGCCAAGCCGCAAGCGGTGGCCACCGGGTTGCCACTCAGCGTGCCCGCTTGGTACACCGGGCCGGTGGGGGCCAACTGGCGCATGATCTCGCGTGGCCCGCCAAAAGCGGCCAGCGGCATGCCGCCGCCAATCACCTTGCCCAGCACCGTCATGTCGGGCTTGAAGCCGGGAATGACTTTGGCGTAAACGCTTTGGGCGCTGCCCAAAGCCACGCGGAAACCGGACATGACTTCGTCAAACACCAGCAAAGCACCGTGCTCGGTGCACAGCTCGCGGCAGCGTGTCATGAAGGGCACGCTGGCGCGCACAAAGTTCATGTTGCCCGCGATGGGCTCGATCATCACGCAGGCCAGTTCCTTGCCGTGGAGGGCAAAGGCTTCTTCCAATTGCTGCACGTTGTTGTATTCCAGCACCAGGGTGTCGCGCACCACTTCGGGCGGCACACCGGCGCTGGTGGGGTTGCCAAAAGTGGCCAGGCCCGAGCCGGCTTTGACCAGCAGCGCGTCGGCATGGCCGTGGTAGCAGCCTTCAAACTTGATGAATTTGGTGCGACCGGTGGCGCCACGGGCCAAGCGCAGGGCGCTCATGCCCGCTTCTGTGCCTGAACTGACCAAGCGCACCATTTCCATGGACGGTACATGCTTGAGGATTTCTTCGGCCAGCTCGATCTCGCGCTCGGTGGGTGCGCCGAACGAGAAACCGTCGAGGGCCGCTTTTTGCACCGCTTCGAGCACGGCCGGATGGCCATGGCCCAGGATCATGGGGCCCCAGGAGCCGATGTAGTCGATGTATTTTTGGCCGTTGGCGTCCCAAAAATAGGCGCCTTGGGCACGCTGCACAAAGCGAGGCGTGCCGCCTACGGCGCGAAAAGCGCGCACGGGCGAATTCACGCCACCGGGGATCACTTGGGCGGCGCGGTCAAACAGGGCTTGGTTGCGGTCGGTCATGTCGGGTCTCAGTGTTTGGTCTCGTTGAAAGGCACTTCAAAATAATCCGCCCCCGGGTGCACTTCAGGGCCATCGTCGTCGGTTTCTTCGCCTTCGGGCAGGGCCCAGAACAGGCGGTCGGGAATGACCTGGCCCATGCCGGGCCGAAAGCCTTCGTCCAGGCACCGGTCCAGGTAATGCAGGGCTTCGCTGGTGGCTTCGGGCAGGTCCATGCCGGTGGCCAGCAAGGCGGCCAA
>NZ_CAMDLM010000038.1 GCF_945901735.1 Limnohabitans sp. Rim8 | reverse complement strand
TGCGGGGCCGGGGCGATGTGGCAAAGCGAAGCGCCTCTGAGCCCCGGCCCCGCACCCCGGCCTCTCACTCCCAAAGCTCCAACGACAACAAGCCAACACACATAAGAGACAATCCACCCCATGCTGATCCAACCTTCACAAGCCGATGTCCGGCGCTTTTTTTGCGGCGTTTACGCCAAAGCCCGCACAACGGCTCCGCTCGAACCCATGGAAATGTTGGTCAGCCAATGGATCGACGAGCACCCCGAATACCACGCCGAACTGGCCGATGTCGAGGCGGCGCTGGCCCAGATGATCCAGGTAGATCCGACCCGCGAAAACCCCTTCTTGCACCTCTCAATGCACCTGTCCATCAGCGAGCAATGCAGCATCGACCAACCTCGTGGCATTCGACAAGCCGTGGAATTGCTGACCCACCGGCTCAACTCGCTGCACCACGCACACCACCAGGCCATGGACTGCCTGGGCCGCATGGTGCACGAAAGCCAGCGCTCGGGCCGCATGCCCGATGGCGAAGCCTACATCGCCTGCGTACAGCGCAACGCCACCCAAGACTGAGGTCAGGGACCACGAACAAAGGCGAACAGACAACAAAAAACCCGCCAAGGCGGGTTTTTTGTTGAGAGAAATCAAAGCTTCAACGCAGGCGGGACTGGGGTACGACCTTCATATCGCCATCCAATGTGGCAATGTAAGCCGACATGGCCTTCAACTCGGCATTGGAAAACTGCTTGGCAATGCCACCCATGACGCCATTGTTGCGGCCCCAGGTGGCCAGGTTTTCGGTTTTGTAAGACTTGAGCGCCACATACAAAAAGTCTTTGTGCTGACCCGCCAGCTTGGGGTAACTCGGGTCGATCGGCTTGCTGAAATTGTCACCGTGGCAAGAAATGCATGCGCCTTTTTGCAGCAAGGCAGCGACTTTGGCGTCAGGCACTTTGGGTGTCTTGGTCACGGGCTCGGTTTTGCCATGTTGCTCGTAGTAAGCGCCCAAATCAGCCATGTCTTGCTCGCTCAGGCTGGCGGAAATGCCGCGCATGGTGGGGTGCTTGCGCTCGCCTTTTTGGTAGGCGTTGAGAGAGGCCACAATGTACTTGGCGTTTTGGCCCGAGATCATGGGCACGCGGTAGACCTCAGGGAAGCTGGCTTGGTAGCCCTTGATGCCATGGCAACCAATGCACATGGCGATTTTTTGCTCAGCGGCTTTGGCATCGCCCTTGATTTCCTGGGCATGGGCGGAGATGGCGGTCACGGAAGCGACAGTCAAGGCAAACATCGAGGTCAACAGCTTGTTCATTTTGCTCACACAATCCAAATGATTGATAAAAAATCAACTGCGGATTATATCGGGCTGACCCTCATAATCCTGACAAGCTTTATTCCTGTTTCAAAGAACTGTCCATGATCAAATTCCAAGGTACCGAAAAATACGTCGCCACCCCCGACCTGATGCTGGCCGTGAACGCCGCCATCACCCTCAAGCGCCCCCTTTTGGTCAAAGGTGAGCCCGGCACGGGCAAAACCATGTTGGCCGAAGAAGTGGCCGAGGCCTTGGGCCTGCCCCTGCTGCAGTGGCACATCAAGTCGACCACCAAAGCCCAACAAGGCCTGTACGAATACGACGCCGTGAGCCGTCTGCGCGACAGCCAGCTGGGTGAAGAAAAAGTCAAAGACATCGAGAACTACATCATCAAGGGGGTGCTGTGGCAGGCGTTCACGTCCGAGACGCCCATAGCCATCCTGATCGACGAGATCGACAAGGCCGACATCGAATTCCCCAACGACTTGCTGCGCGAGATCGACCGCATGGAGTTTTATTGCTACGAGACGCGCCAGCTGATCAAAGCCAAGACCCGTCCGCTGGTGTTCATCACCTCCAACAACGAAAAAGAGTTGCCTGATGCTTTCTTGCGCCGCTGCTTTTTCCACTACATCAAGTTCCCCGAAGCGGACACCATGCGCCAAATCGTGGATGTGCATTTCCCCACGCTCAAGAAAGACCTGCTGGCATTGGCGCTCAAGACCTTTTATGACGTGCGCGGCCTGCCCGGCCTGAAGAAAAAGCCCTCGACCAGCGAGCTGCTCGACTGGCTGAAATTGCTGGCGGCCGAAGACATCCCACTCGAAGCCCTGCAAAGTGCAGACCAAAAGTTGTCGGTCCCCCCACTGGTGGGCGCTTTGCTCAAAAACGAGCAAGACGTGACCTTGTTCGAAAAGCTGGTGTTCATGAACCAGCGCAACCGTTGAACATGAACCGATGACCTCTCCCAACCCTCTCACGGAAGGCATCTCAGATGCCGTGGGCTTTGTCGGCGGTGCATTGACCGGTTACTGGGCCGGCAAATGGCTGGGCCTGAATATTTTCAGTGCCGGTTACGACAACGCCAGCATTGGCGGCATTTTGCTGGTGGGCTTGGGTGGCGGTGCAGGTCTGCACTTGGCGCGCTTTTGGCGCAACAAACAAAAAGCCAAAGACAAGGACAATGACGCATCATGAATCCTTGGATCGCGCCCACTTCGCTATCGGGTGAACATGTTCAACTTGTCCCCTTGTCGCTCCTGCACCACGATGGTCTGGTGCAGTCCGTGCAAGATGGCGAACTGTGGAACCACTGGTACACCGCCATCCCCACCCCAGAGGGCATGGCGGCTGAGATCAACCGCCGTCTGGACTTGCAGGCCAAGGGCAGCATGTGCCCGTTTGCGGTGATCGACCCAGCCATCGGCCAAGCCGTGGGCATGACCACCTACATGAACATCGACGCGGCCAACCGCCGGGTGGAAATCGGTTCAACCTGGTACCGCAAAAGCGTGCAGCGCAGCCCACTGAACACCGAAGCCAAGCGCTTGTTGTTGGCCCACGCCTTTGATCAATTGAACTGCATCGCGGTAGAGTTCCGCACGCATTTTTTCAACCAACAAAGCCGCCGCGCCATCGAGCGCCTGGGCGCCAAGCTGGACGGCGTGCTGCGCAGCCACCAGATCAACCTACACCCTCTGGCTGTTGGCACACTGCGCGACACCTGCGTTTACAGCATCATTGCCAGCGAATGGCCCACGGTGAAAGCGCACCTGAGCCACCAATTGGATCGACCCCGGAAGGCCTCACCATGCTGATCGATTTTTTTTACACCCTGCGTGCCGCCAAAGTGCCAGTCTCGGTGCGTGAACTGCTCACGCTGCTCGAAGCCCTGCAGGCCAACGTGGTCGGCCCGGCGTCCGACGCCTGCAGCATCGACGATTTTTACCACCTCGCCCGTACCGTGATGGTCAAGGACGAAAAGCACTTCGACAAATTCGACAAGGCGTTCGGCGCTTACTTCAAGGGCGTGGAGATGCTGACCGACTTCAGCAAAGACGTGCCACTGGAATGGCTGGAACAGATCCTCAAGAAAGAACTCACGCCCGAACAAAAAGCCGCTATCGAAAAAATGGGCTGGGACGAGTTGATGGAAACGCTCAAAAAACGCCTGGAAGAACAAAAAGAACGCCACGAGGGCGGCAACAAGTGGATCGGCACGGGCGGCACCTCGCCCTTTGGCAATGGCGGCTACAACCCGCAGGGCATCCGCATTGGCGGCAAAGGTGGCAACAAAAGCGCCATTAAGGTCTGGGAGCAACGCGCCTACAAAGACTACGACGACCAACAAGAACTGGGCACACGCAACATCAAAGTGGCGCTGCGCCGCCTGCGCCGCTTTGCGCGTGAAGGCTCGCACGACGAATTCGATCTGGACAGCACCATCCGCAAAACCGCAGCCAATGCCGGTTATCTGGACATCCAGATGCGCCCGGAGCGCCACAACAACGTGAAAGTGCTGCTGCTCATGGACGTGGGCGGCACCATGGACGAGCACATCACACGTGTCGAAGAAATGTTTTCCGCCGTCAAGGCCGAGTTCAAACACCTCGATTTTTATTACTTCCACAACTGTGTCTATGACTTCATGTGGAAGAACAACAAGCGCCGCTACGCCGAAAAATTCCCCACCTGGGACATCCTGCGCAAATACAACAAGGACTACAAGCTGATCTTCATCGGGGACGCGACCATGAGTCCCTACGAGATTTTGCAAAAGGGCGGCAGCGTCGAGTACAACAACGAAGAGGCCGGGGCCGAATGGTTGCAACGCCTGACGCACACCTTCCCCAAATTCGCTTGGATCAACCCCGAGCCCCCAGGCGTTTGGCAATACCGTCAGAGCATCTCCATCGTTCAGCAGCTGATGAGCAACCGCATGTTCCCGCTGACCCTCAGAGGGCTGGAAGATGCGATGCGTTTGCTGAGCAAATGAGGTCGCCAGCGCGGCCCGCTGGCTTGTCGCGCACGGCCCTGACCTGGCTCTTGGCTGCGCTCGCAGCTGTGGCACTGGCCCCCTCCTGGGCACGTGCCCAAACGACCCCAACTGCGGCGCCCACCGCACAAAACCACACGCCCGCCAGCGCCCAAGCCTTCGGCCTGGAAGTGCTCAGCAGCGACGAGGCCATCCGCGACTTCTTGACGCAACACCTGGACTTGCAGCGCTACCGCACCCTGAGCGATCTGGACGAGATGGAGCTGACCCGCTTGCTGCGTGACGCAGATGTGCAGGCCCGCGAGCTGCTGGGCACGCTGGGTTTTTTCAAGCCAGCGCTGCGCTGGTCGCAAGACAAAAGCGCCAGCGCCGGCAGCTTGGGCCAGGTGCGGGTGGAGGTGGACACTGGCCCTGCCGCGCGCATCTCCGAAGTGCAGTGGCAGTGGTTGGGCGATGTGGCCGATGACCCCGAGGCGCGTGCTCAGCGGCAAGCCATCGAACAGCAATGGGCATTGCCCGTGGGCGAGACCTTCAGCCAAAACGGCTGGAGCGAAGCCAAAAACCAGGCCCTGCGCCAGCTGCTGGCCCAGCGCTACCCCTGGGGCCGCATCCTGCACAGCCTGGCGCTGGTGGACGAACCCAACAACCTGGTGCGGCTGTGGCTGACGCTGGAATCCGGCCCGGCCGTGCGGCTGGGGGCCTTGCAAATTTCCGGGGCCGAAAAGTACGGCGTCACCCAGGTCCAGCGCTTGGCGCGTTTGCCTGTCGGCCAGGTGTACCGTCAAAACGATTTGCTTGAAGCGCAGCAGCGCCTGGTCACCAGCGGCTTTTACGATTCGGTGTTTGTCAGCCTGGATGCACAAGGCGACCCGGCGCAGCCACCGGTCAAGATAGAACTGAAGGAAAGTCTGCGCCAGAAATGGGTGCTGGGCCTGGGCGTGCGCAGCGACAGCGGTGCCCGCTTGAGCGCCGAGCACACGCACCACAGCGTGCCGGGCCTGCATTGGCGTTCGGTCAGCAAGCTGTCCCTGGACAAGGACTTGCAAAGCGCGAGCCTGGACTTGCTGGCCCCACCGGACGCCAGCCTCTGGCGATGGAACACCTCGGCCAAATTCGACCGCGAAAACCTCTTTGACCTCCCCTTGCAAAGCCAACGCTGGCGCGCGGGTCGCACCAAACTGGGTGAAAACATTGACCGCTCTTACTTCGCCCAATACGACTCGGCACGGCTGCAAGGCAGCCTCCAGACCCAGCGCGAATCCATCAGTGCCAACTACAGCTGGACCCGACGCCACTTTGACAGCTTGCCCTTTCCCAGCCGGGGCCTGGGCGTGGGCATCGAGTTGGGGACGGGCGTGACGCTCGGCAGTCCGAGCGAGCCTTATGTGCGCTGGCTGGTCAAAGGCCTGGGGCTCGTGCCATTGGGCGCCAGCATGGGCCGCCTGGCCGTTCGCGCCGACATCGGCAGCGTGGTCAGCCGCGACACCGCCAACCTGCCCGCCACCCAGCTGTTTTGGACCGGTGGCGACAACAGCGTGCGCGGTTATGCCCCCAACAGCATTGGCGTGACCGATGCAACCGGCGTCACCACACCGGGCCGCTACCTGGCTGCGGGCAGCCTGGAATGGCAGCGCCCCATCCGCCACCAAGGGCAAGCCACCGATTGGGAAAGCGCCGTGTTTGTCGATGCCGGTGCGGTGGCCGATGACCCCGGGCAACTCAAACCCAAAATCGGCTATGGCCTGGGCGCCCGTTGGCGCAGCCCGGTCGGGCCGGTGCGCATCGACCTGGCCTATGCGCAAGCGTTGCAAAAGCTGCGCTTGCACCTGAGTGTGGGTTTCACATTTTGACGATGAACACCCGCACCGAAGCCCAGAACGACAAGGATGCCGCGGCGCAAAACGTGGTCTCGCCTGAGCCCGCGACGGCCAATTCAACGTCCCCTGCCCGCTCGCTGTTGCGGTGCGTGGTGGCCGCTATGGGCACTTTGTCGGCGATGAGCCTGTCGGCCTTGCTAGGGCCCTTGGCGCTGGCCGTCGCGCTGTGGGGGCTGTGGGCCTGGACGGGCACCGCCGGGTCTTTGGTCACCGCCCTGAAGATGGTCCACTGGGCCTTACCCTCGGGTCAGCAGTTGCGCAGCACCGATGTGCAAGGCAACCTGCAGCAAGGCGGGCGCATCGGCCAAATCAGCTGGCAAAGCGGTGGCTTGCAGGTGCAGGCTCAGGATGCACAACTGGTGCTGGACTGGTCGCAGCTGTGGCGTCAGGCCTGGCCCCTCAAGAGCGTCCAGGTCAAGCGCCTGCGCGTGCAAGACCAGCGCCCCCCCCAAGCCCTCACACCGCTGACCGAGCTGCGCCTGCCCCTGCCCTTGCAACTGGCCGTGCAGGTGGACCAATTCAGCTGGCAAGGCAGCACGGCGGTGACGCTGTCCGATATTCAGGCCCAGTACGCCTTTGACGGGCAGGAACACCGCCTGGATGTCGACTCGCTCGCGCTGGCGCAAGGCCGCTACACCTTGCAAGCACGTTTGCAGGGGGCAGCGCCCATGGCCTTGCACATCGCGGCCCAAGGCCAGGTGCAAACCCCGGCCAGCGGCCGCACACCGGCCCTGCAGCTGCAAGTGCAGTCCACGGTGCAAGGCCAATTGTCGGGCCCGCAAGCGCAACTCTCGGTGCAAGCCGAGCTGGCCCCCACACCCGGGCAAGGCGCTTTGGGGCGCGCACAAGACAAGGTCCATCTGTCCCTGCAAGCGCAAATCCAGCCCTGGCAAAAACAAGCGGTGCTGCAAGCCGAGGGCCAGTGGCAAGCGCTCGACTTGGCCCCCCTGTGGCCCGGTGCCCCGCAAACCCGCTTGCAGGGCCAGGCCCAGCTGCAGCCCGATGGCGAAGCCTGGCAACTCGATGCGCAACTCGAGAACCTGCTGCCCGGTGCCTGGGACCTGCAGCGCCTGCCCCTGGCGCAGCTGAGCCTGAAAGCCCGCCATGCGCAAGGCCTGTGGCAGGTGCAACAAGCCCAGGCCCGTCTGGCCACAGGCCAGTTGCAAGGCCAAGGCCAGCAAACCCCACAGGGCTGGACAGGGCAGCTGGACATCCAAAACCTGCAGCCCGGCTTGCTGCACAGCGCCTGGGCCGGGCCTGCGTTACAAGGCCGCCTCAAAGCCGAAGCCACAGGCACTGACACGCTCGCGCTGAGTGTCGACTTGCAAGCGCCTAAGGCGCCAACACCCTCCCCCGCCACCATCGCCACCCCGTCCGCATGGCCATGGGAACAACTGCAACTCACCGGCCAGTGGCACCCCGACCGCTGGGACATCGACAGCCTGCGCCTGCAAGCCGCAAAGGCCGTGCTGGAGGCGCAGTTCCAATGGCAACCGGCCCAAGAATCGGTGCAAGGCCGCATGACGCTGCAACTGCCCGGCCTGCAAGCCACAGCGCAAGGGAACCTGGCCCCCCTGAACGGCCAAGGGCGACTCGATGTGCAAATGCAAGACGCCGCCCTCAGCCAGTCCTGGCTGCAAGGCCTGCCGGGCTGGGGCACGCCACTTCGTGCCTTCAAGGCCAGCGGGCCGGCCCAACTGCAAACCCAATGGCAAGGCGGCTTTGCCCAAGCCGATGCGCCGCTGTCCCTGAGCCTGCAATGGCCGCGCATCGAGTGGGCGCAGTCCAACCCCAGCACCCCACCCACCCACAAATCCACCGCCCAGCCAGCGCCTTGGTTCCTGGCCCCGGGCCAGCTGAAGATGCAAGGCACCCCCCTGGCGGTGCAGGCCGAGCTGCAAGCACGCCTGGGCCAGGGCGCACACAGCGCCCAGCTGCAAACCACCTGGCGTGGCAGCCGCGCCGATGTCCACAGCCCCAACTGGCAAGGCCGCATCGAACAGTTGGCCCTCAGCACCCCCAACACGCCAAGCCCGTCGGCTGCACCCTGGCGTTTGGTTTTGCAATCCACACCCGCCTGGCAAGCCCGGCTCGACCAGATGGCCCTGACTTGGGATCCGTCGACCTGGTGGCTGCAAGGCCCTGGCCCAGGCCGCACCCGCTTGGAAGTCGAAGCGGGTGGCTGGACAGCGCCCAGCCCGGGCCAGCCCCAGCAGACCCACGGGGCGGTGCGCTGGACAGACCTGCCCGTGTCCTGGGCGCAAACCTGGCTGGGCACCGACATCCTGAACGAGATCACGCTCAAAGGCCAGGCGCAGTGGCGCATGGACAAGGATCTTGACTTGAGCCTGTCGGCAGAGCGCACCCAGGGTGATTTGCGCATCCAGTCCGACAGCCTGCCCGGGCAACTCACGACCGCTGGTTTGCGCCAGGCCCAGTTGTTCTTACGTGTGCAAAACGAGCAGATGCAAGCCGATCTGAACTGGGACAGCGCCCAAATGGGACAGGCACAGGCCAAACTGCAAAGCCAGCTGAACCGAACCCCAGACGGCTGGCAATGGGCCGAGCAGGCCCCTTTGATCGGCAGCGTGCAGGCCAACCTGCCCCAGATCGGGGCCTGGTCGGTGCTGGCCCCACCGGGCTGGCGCGTGCAAGGCACGCTGGACGCCAGCCTCACCGTGAGCGGCACTCGCAGCCAACCCCAGTGGCTGGGTCGCTTGCAAGCGAACCAACTGGCGGCCCGATCTGCCGTGCAAGGCATCGAGTTCAGCCAAGGGCAAATGCAGGCGCGCCTGCAAGGCCAAAGTCTGGTGCTGGAGAGCTTGAGCCTGCGCGGAGCTGGCGCACAAGGGGGCGAACTCCAAGCCAGTGGCCAGGTCGAGTTCAACGCCAACGCCAACGCCAACGCCAACCCCAAGGCCCAAGCCAGCCCCAACGCCAACCCATTGCGCTCGGCCGACATGGCTTTGCAGATCGAGGCCAAAAACCTGCGCGTGAGCAACCGGGCCGATCGCCGACTGAGCGTGTCAGGCGAAGTGACGGCGCGCATGGCACAAGGCCAATGGCAACTGCGCGGCGGGCTCAAGGCCGACCAAGCCCTGTTCATCCTGCCCGAGAGCAGCACCCCAGGCCTGGGCGACGATGTGGTGGTGATTCGCCCGGGTATGGGCCAGCTGGACCTGAGCGCCCTGACCGCCCCAGCCGACCCCAACGCGCCCTCCGGCTCTTGGTTGGGTGTGCCCGATGTGCGCGTCATGCTCGACTTGGGGCAAGATTTTCAGCTGCAAGGCCAAGGCCTCAGCACCCGCCTGACCGGCCAAGTGGAACTGCTGAGCAATGCCAGCACACGGGGCCTGCCACGCCTGAGTGGGCAGGTGCGCACCGAAGGCGGGCGCTACAAAGCCTACGGCCAGCAACTGAACATCGACACCGGCGTGCTGCGCTTCAGTGGCCCCTACGACAACCCCAGCTTGGACATCATTGCCCTGCGGCCCAACTTGCCGCAAAAAGTGGGCGTGCAAATCAGCGGCACCGCTTTGCTGCCGCGCATCCGTTTGTACGCCGACCCGGACCTGCCCGACGCCGACAAACTCGCCTGGCTGGTGCTGGGCCGCTCAGCAGCCAATGGCGGGGCCGAATCGGCCGTGCTGCAACAAGCCGCGGTGGCCCTGCTCAGCGGCAATGGCAAAACCCTGACCGGCGAGTTGGCCAGCAGCTTGGGGCTGGACGAAGTTTCACTCGCCAGCGGCAGCCGCTCGGACGCCACAGCCACGGGGGCAGCGGTGACCCTGGGCAAACGCTTGTCCAAAGACTTTTACCTGGTCTACGAGACCAGCCTGAGCGGCGCTTTCGGCAGTTTGTACATTTTTTACGACCTCTCGCGCCGCCTGACCCTGCGGGCGCAGGCCGGCGAACAAAGCGCACTGGATCTGATTTTCACGGTGCGGCGGGATTGAACCGCTTTTTTGCAGCTTTCACGCGCAAGAATTTCATTCACTTCAATTAATTAAATCATTTTCATGAGTTCTTAATCATTAAATGGTGACCAAAACTGTCATATCATCGCGCAGTTGCCCTGTTTCAGGGCCTCCGATCCACTGAAGTCAGCTTTCACCTATGAACAATCCCACATGGCGTTCTGAAGATGGGCAACTCTTGCGAAGTTTGCGGGAAGAGGCCGGTATTGAAGAACTGGTTTTCGCACGACACAACACCGTGTCTTTGGCGCAGCTCAAAGAACTGGAGCTCGGTGGCCACAGCAGTTTTTACACCCTCGCCATCAAACGCAGCACGGGTGCCAAACTGCTCAAAAAATTAGGGCACGACCTGGTCACGCCAGAGTTGGTCACCGTGCCACAAGAATCCACCGAGCCCAGCCTGAACGAATCACCCTCTGCCATCGCCACCGTGATGGCACCAGCGCCCATCAGCCATCCAAAGGCTCCTTCCGATTCCCACCGACGTGGGCTGATTCAGCAAGCCTTGTTTTGGACTTTGGGTGTGCTCGGTCTGGTGGCCCTGACCGCCTTCAAGCCCTGGGGCTTGTGGGATGGGCCTGCAACCGACCGGCGCTCTGACCCACAGGCAACGCTGGCCCCGTCCCCCAAGGTCCTGTCGGCCCCCCAAACTGCGCAGTCCGCGCCTGTCCAGCGCGAATTCATGCCCTCAGCAGCGCCAACCGAAGAGACCGCCTTTACCCCTGCCTCGGCTGAACTGTCCAGGCCAGTGGTCAAAGTCTCATTCCCAACGGTCACATCGGCCTGTGATTGGCAACACAGAGACAAGAGCAAAACCCACACGCCCAACCAGCCCCTCAAACCAGGCAACTATGTCTACCTGGAGGCCCAAGCCGACACCGAACTGTGTGTGCTCGACAGCCAAAACCAAAAAACAATGCTGCATCTCAAAGCGGGCATGGTCACAAGCGTTTACGGCGCAGCACCTTTTCTGTTGCACAGCCAGGACTGGCAAAACCTCAAGTTGTTCTTCCAGGGCCGTCGTGTGATGGACGCCCAGACCGATGTGCAGCACCTGCTGCTCGACAGCCAGCCGCTTTAAGGCAGCCTCTGAACTGCCGCGCACGGCCATTACAATCCGCATCCTGGCCACCGTAGTTCAATGGATAGAACTCTCCCCTCCTAAGGGAGTGATACAGGTTCGATTCCTGTCGGGGGCACCAAACCCGAATCCGCACACCTTCAAACTGGTGCGGATTTTTGCTTTTTAAAAAGCGATTTTTTCTGCCTCAAGGTAGGCCAAGCTCACATATTTGCCAATGTTGCGGTCAAAGCCTTCCATGGTCTTGGCCCTTGCGGCCACACGCGGGTCTTTCAGCACGGCGGCTTTGGCCTCGGCTTCAGACTTTCCGTCTTCCACCGCTTTGAGGCAGGGCTCCCAGATGCCCGCCATGAACTCGCCATAGGTCTTGAGCAGGTCTGGGCGTGCTTGGCCGTGGCCGGGCACCCAAAGCTGCTCGCCCGTGGCGGCCTGCAGGGCTTTGTAATATTTGAAGGTGCCGGGGTAAGAGCCCTCGTCCATGTTGGCAATGCGGTTGGTCATGGCGATGTCGCCCACAGCCGTCACCTTGTCTTGCACCACCTCGACACACAGGTCCGATGGCGTATGCGCCGTCCCATAGTGGTGCATGCGAAATCTCACATCGCCGATCTGAATCACTTGGCCATGCTGCACGGGCGTGTTGGGCAGCACCACCTGCGTGCCCAGGGTGGACTGGTGGGTCCAGCGCTCCACCAGGCTGCGCCACAGGTTGCCTTCTGCGCCTTTGAGTTTTTCAATGGTGCTGGGCAGCGCGTAAATGGGCAGCTTATCGCCATAGGTCTTGGCAAAGGCGTGGTTGCCCAGCCAGTGGTCACCGTGGTAGTGGCTGTTGAACACGGCCACCACGGGTTTGTCGGTCACTTGGCGGATCATGCGGATGGCCATTTGGCCAATTTGCAACGAGGCCCCCGAATCGATCACCACCACCCCAGCCGAGGTCACCACAAAGATCACATTGGCCATCATGCCCCGGTTTTCTGGGGTGGGAAATCCGTCGGGGGAATAGATCATCCACACATGGGGCGACAGCTTTTGCGCCGGAATGTCGGCCACGGGCGGGCCTTCGATGAAGTCTTGCGCTTGCTGCGCCAGCAAACGGGCCTCGGGCCACAGGGCTGCGCCGCCGATGGCCGCGCTGGCCCACAACAGTTGTCGTCTTTTCATGGTGATCTCTCCATCGGTGCAGCGCCAGACAGTGTCAGGTGGCGCTGCACGCGCACCTCAAACGGCGTAGCCCTTGTTGGGCAATGCGCCCATGATTTTGGGCGTGTTGAGTTGGCGTGGCTTGATGCGACCGCCCTGGGCCTTGAGCCAGGTCTCGACCACATCCCAGACCTGTTTGTTGCCTTGGTTGCGGGCTTCCTCGGCCACCGGGGCCCAACCCGCCACCTTGTACTTTTTACCGGCGTCGATCAGCTGGCCTTTCAGGCGCATGTCGCCAATGCGTTGGCCTGCCTTGGCCACCGGGTCACAGCTGTAGGTCAGGCCGCCCACACGCACCATGTCGCCGCCTTGCTGGTAATAAGGGTCGGGGTTGAACAGGTTGTCGGCCACATCTTCGAGCACAGTCTTGATGGTCTCGCCCGTCATCTCGGTCACGGTGGCATACGAGTAGGTGGTGGCGGTCATGTCGAGCAGCCACTCGCGGGTGATGGCCTGACCCGGCAAGAGCGTGGTGCCCCAGCGAAAGCCTGGCGAGAACGCGATGTCTGCGCCCTGCACGTCCAGCAGCGCATCGATCAGCAACTGGTCACCCGTGCCATTGAAGTTGCCACGGCGGTACAGCAGGCCATCGGTCACGGCCAGCTTTTCGGCCAGCTTGGCTTCGTAAGGCGCGCGGATCTTGGTGATAAGTGCGTCCATCTCTTTGTCTGCGGGCAGCATGTTCGAGAACACGGGCAGCAGTTTGTAGCGGAAGTCGCTGACTTTTTTGTCTTTGACTTCGAAATCGAGCACGCCCAGGAACTTGCTGTTCGAGCCCGCATTGGTGACGATGGTCTTGCCGCCTTTGTTGGACACGATGGACGCGACAGGCATGCCGTCGTGCGTGTGACCGCCCATGATGGCGTCGATACCGCTGACGCGCGAGGCCATTTTCAGGTCCACATCCATGCCGTTGTGGCTGATGACAACAACGACTTGCGCGCCTTTGCCGCGGGCCTCGTCGACCATCTTTTGCATGTTCTCGTCCTGGATGCCGAACTCCCAGTCGGCCACCATGTAACGCGGATTGGCAATCGGGGTGTAAGGAAAAGCTTGGCCGATGATGGCGCAAGGCACACCGTTGATTTCGCGGATCACATAGGGCTTGAACACCGGGTCACCAAAGTCATTGGTCTTGACGTTTTGTGCGACAAAGTCGACCTTGCCCGCAAAGTCTTTTTCAATGATTTCTTTGACGCGCGCCATGCCCAAAGTGAACTCCCAATGGCCGGTCATCACATCCACACCCAGCAGTTTGCAAGCGTCGACCATGTCTTGGCCATTGGTCCACAAGCTGGTGCCCGAGCCTTGCCAGGTGTCACCGCCGTCGAGCAACAAAGCGCCGGGGCGGCTGGCCTTCATGCGCTTGACCAGCGTGGCCAGGTGGGCAAAACCACCGACTTTGCCGTAGCGCTTGGCGGCTTTTTCAAAGTCCAAAAAAGTCAGCGCGTGGGCCTCGGCCGTGCCCGGGCGAATCTTGGCCGCTTGCAGCAAATACTCGCCCACCAAATGCGGCAGATTGCCCTGCATGGCGCCAACCCCTAGGTTGATGCTGGGCTCGCGGAAATAAATCGGCTTGAGCTGGGCATGGCAATCGGTCATGTGCAAGAAAGACACATTGCCGAACTTGGGAATGTCGTACAAGCCATTGGCCGCTGTGCTGGCACTCGATTGGGCATAAGCGCCCATGCTCAGGCCAGCCATGGTGCCGGCACCCATGACTTGGATAAATTCGCGTTTGGAGAGATTCATATTTGCAACCACTGATATATACGGGGCTAAAAAACCCGGCCAAGCCGGGTTTTTTAGTGCTTACTGGTTAACAGGAGACTTGGGGTCGAGCAACAGGCCCACGATGTGGCGAACTTGCATTTCGTTCAAGATGCCCATGTGGCCTGCGCGGGGCATGTTAGAGCAGGCGTTGTAGGCCTTAGAGTTCCAGATCTTGCCCCAGGTGTATTCGACGATGGGCTTGCTGGCGGGATCTTCAGGGTTGGACACGCCGCGGATCTTGCCGTAGTTGTACAGACTCGGTCCCAATGTGCCGTAAGAAATTTCCTTCTTGTCCATCTGGTGGCAGTTGTAGCAGTTGCCGCCATTGACGGCCGTCGCGGAATCGGTCCAAGTCAGACCACGACCGCTTTGCGCAATGGCTTCGCCCTGCTTCCAATCGCCGATGAACTTGCCATCCGAGGGCCATTTGATGGCTTTCATGTTGGCTTCTTCGATGCGCTTGGCGGTTTTTTCGTCCAGTGGCTTACCCGCCACGTCGGCCTCACTGCAAGCGGTGTTGGTTTCGTCGGTGGCCGTGAGGCGCGCCACTTTCACATGGCTCTCATCACGGAAAGAAGCCTTGACGATCTTGTCGGTCAGGGCGTTGAGCTCGGCCACGGAAGGGCCGGATGCACAGCCTGCAGCCACCAAAGCGGCAGCCAAGCTGGCCAGTACGAGTTGGGTCTTTTTGTTCATGAGGTTCTCCAGTTCAGATCAGCGCTTGATGGCCGGGGCAACGGAAGCTGCACCCTTGGCATTCACACCCAGGTAGGTGGACAAGGCCACAGTGGCGTCGCTGCCAAAACCAGGGTAAGGAAAGCGCTGCTGGCGGTAGCAGTCGTTCAGGCGCAGCTGCATGCTCCACATCTGACCGTTGGACACGCGGTAGGCAGGCCAGGCGGCAAAACCGACACCGTCGCCAGGGTTCTTGGTCAGTATGGGCAGGTCTTGCAAGCGGATGCGCTTGCCTTCTTCACCGTGGCAGGAAGCGCAAGAAAAGTCGTGCGATCCACCGCGCTGGAAGAACAGGCGCTTGCCCACTTCGTAGAAGGTTTTTTCTTGGGTGTGCGATTGCGAGAGGTTGAACTTCATACCCTTGGACTCGGCAGCGACCCAAGTGGCCAAGGCGGTCACGTTGGCCATCTCGCCACGACCAAATGCGGTCTTGGAAATCTCAGCGGCGTTGAAGCCTTGCAGGGTTTCCATGCAGGTCACTAGGCGGGACTCCAGGTCCTGCATGCGCTGGGTGTCCGCAAAGTATTTGGGCAATTCCACAAAAGCACCTTTGACCACGCCCGGGCCTTTGCCCAAGTCGCATTTTTCAAGACTGGCGTTTTTAGGTCCGCGTGCTTTTTTCCAGAGGTCTTCACCTTTGGCTTCAAAAAGATCCGCAGGATTGCCGTCTTGCAACATGGCGCGGTATTCGTCAATGCCCTGGCTGGCGGTTTTTTGGGCCAGAGCTGGCACGGTACTCAAAGCCAGTGCTGTTGCCATGGCCAAACTTGATGCTTTGTTCATTGTCACCTCTGTTGGTATTTTTCAAACACGAAAAGGGTGAAGTTGTGACTTCACCCTTTGATCTGACATCGCACGATCACGAAACGGTGGCTTCGTCGGTGCGGGTATCGCCCTTGTTGTCTTTCCAGGTCACGGCAATTTTGTCGCCGGCTTTGGCGCCTTTGACTGCAAATTGCAGGAAAGGATTTTTAGACACTGCGGGGCCCCACTCGGCGGAGAACACGTCTTTGCCATTAAGTTTGGCTGTCACTTCTTGGATGAACCAAGCGGGAACAGTTTTGCCGGAAGCGTCTTTACGCTGGCCGGTTTCCATTTCGTGGCTCATGAGCACACGAACGGTTGCTTTGTCACCAGCGGCCTGGGCACGAATGCGCATTGGATCTGCCATTTTTCTCTCCTAAATCTTTCAGTGAATCAATGTATAGAGGCTGTATGCCGAGGCTTAGCCTCCGCAACCGCCCAGAGTGACCTTGACTTCTTTTTTGGCCCACAAAGCCTTGCCGTCGTTCATGATGGCCACAGCGTAGACATCAGAAGACTGGCCCATTTTGGCGCGGGTCGAGAAATTGGCGTCGACAGACTCAGTGACGTAGAACATGGCCACCAGAGCGGACGGGTTCTTCTCGACCATGATCAGCAATTGCTTGACGCCAGGCAACGCTGTACTGGCACCCAAAGGCACCACAGCCCCGTTTTCAGCGATGTCCGGACCGATGATGGTGACGTCTTTGCTTTCTGTCAGGCTGGTGGCTCCAGCGGCCTTGGCAGCGTCTTGCACCGACTTGGCGTCGAATGCGGCTTTGTTGAACGCGGCGTGGGCAAACTGTGGGAAACCCGCAGTGGCCAAGAGGCCAGCCACAACAGCGCTTTGCTTGAGTGTCTCGCGACGGTTTTGCATCTGATATCTCCTTGATGGTTGAGTGATGCTATTGAAACAGGTTCAGAAGTGCAACGGGTATAGCCCGTATTACTTGCTGGCCCCCTTGGAAATCCATTCGGCCATCTGCTTGGCATCCGCCTCAGGCAGGGACTGGGCAGGCATGGGGATTTGACCATAAACACCCACACCACCGGCCTTGATTTTGCTCAATAAATAGTCAGTCTTACCGGCTTGTTTTTTCGCAATTTCGTTGAAGCCAGGGCCCACAATTTTCTTGTCCACGCCGTGGCAAGCGGTGCAACTGTGCTTGTTCAAAAGCGAAATCGCTGCTTTGGCTTCGTTGTTTTCTGGCTTGGCAGCGGCTACAGGAGCAGCAGCGGCCACCGGCATACCGGCCTTGGGCTCGGGTTTGGTGGTGTCAGCGCCGCGCTGTGGGCCGACAATGCGGTTTTGCTCTTGCAAGTTACCGTGGGCATTTCGCGCAAAGTCAGGCAGAAATGACGCCACTTTGATTTCAGGCGTGCAGTCCTTCATGCAAATTTTGTTGGCGGTGTCGGGCTTTTTGACGCCACCCAATTCATTGCCGGGCCACATCGCATGGGCTGTGTTCATGCCATTACGGTTGGGCATGCGCGCCTGCACTTCGGCGATGTTCTTGTCAGACAGCACGTAGTTGTCGGGCACGATGTTGGCCATGTTCAGCATGAAGGCCGTGACGGCATAGACCTCTTCTGTGCTCAGTGTCTTGGGGTTGGTCCAAGGCATGGCGCGGTTGATGTAGTCCCACAGGGTTGAGACCGTGGGCACTTTCATGATGGTGGTGCGGCCGGGGTAGTCGGTGCGCTTCAAGTTGGCCACGCGGCCATTCTTGATGTCTTCGGCGGTGGTGCCACCAATGAGCGGACTGAACACCTCATTGGACTCACCAAACACGCCGTGGCAGTGGGCGCACTTGGCTTCCCATACATCCTGGCCTTTTGCCACCGAGCCAGAACCTGCAGGCAGGCCCTTGAAGTCGGGCCGCACATCAATGTCCCACTTGGCCACCTCTTTGGTAGTCGCTTCACGGCCTACACCCGGAAATTTTTGACTTTGTGCGGCGGCCAAACCTGCCATGGCCAGCCAAGCCACGGTCACAACGGCATTACGAAACTTGGACATTTTTCACCTCACCGTTTTCCTGCACCAACCAAGACTGAATGGCGTTGTTGTGATAAATCGAACGTGTGCCGCGAACTGAGCGCAGCTGTTGGTAAGTGGGTTGCACATGGCCCGTGTCATCCTGAGCCCGGCTTTGGATGATGGCGGGCTTGCCATCCCACACCCAATTCAGGTTGAATCGGGTCAAGGCTTTGGACAGGACCGGGGTCTCCAGCCGTGCCTGACGCCAATTGCGCCCGCCATCGGTGGACACGTCCACGCGCTTGACCTTGCCTTTGCCCGACCAGGCTAGACCCGTGATGTTGTAGAAACCTTTGTCGAGCAAGACCTGACCGCCCGAGGGCGTGGTCACTACGCTCTTGATTTCCTGCAAATTGGTGTACTGGCGGTGCGTGCCATCCGGCTGCAAGTCGATGTAATGAATCGCTTCGTCTTTGGCCGCATAGGGTTTGTCACCCACTTCGACGCGGCGCAGGTACTTGACCCAGCTCACGCCTTGCACGCCTGGCACCACCAAGCGCAAGGGGTAGCCGTTTTCGGGGCGCAGCATTTCACCGTTTTGGCCATAGGCCACGATGACCTCACCCGAGGTGATCAGGCTCATGGGGATGGTGCGGGTCATGGACGAGCCGTCGCCGCCTTCGGCCAAAACAAACTTGCCGTTTTTCAGGTCAGCGCCAGCCATCTCCAACAGGGTAATCAGGGGCACGCCCGTGAACTCGCTGCAAGAAATCATGCCGTGTGTGTACTGCACGGTGGGCACCGCCACATTGCCCCACTCGGTGGCGGTGTTGGCACCGCACTCGATGAAGGCAAAGCGCGAGACCGATGGCAAACGCATGATCTCGTCCATGGTGAAGACCATGTTCTTTTTGACCATGCCGTTGATCATGAAGCGGTGCTTGGACGGGTCGATGTCCCACCAACCTTGGTGGTGACGCTCGAAGTGCAAACCGCTGGGCGTGACGATACCGAACAAGGACTGCAGTGGCGCGAACGACACCGAAGCTTGGGTGGTTTGTGTCAGGCCAGGGCTTTGTCGGCGCTGCAAGTTCGCTTCGAACTTGGAGGGCTTGCCATAACCTTCCACGGCCACGCCCTGACCCAGACCCGTGGTGTGCTCGGGCAAGTTGAGAATATTGGGGTCCCCACCTTCGGCGGGCACCGGGTTGCCCTGAGCCATGGCCATGGGGGCGGCGGCGCCAGCGGCTGCTGCGGCAAAAGCGTTGCGGATGAAATCACGTCGGCCTTTTTTGCCTTCGGCAAAGACCTCCTTGATACCACTGGGGGACAGGAAGCTTTCAGGCGCTTTTTGCACCCTTCCTGAGTTGATGTTGTCTGCGTTCACACAAACTCCTTGTTGGTTTGATCATTCACATCCGCACCGATGGCCACTTGCGTGCAAACCGCTCGGCAAACCTTCGCTGCAGTGTCGTCTGCAATCCGATAAAACACTTGGGCACCTTGACGGCGCTTTCCCAACACGCCCGACCTGAACAGGATGTTCAGGTGCTGGGACATATTGGGCTGAGCAACACCGATGCTCTCGAGCAATTGCCCCACGTTTTTTTCACCCTGGCAAAGCGCACTGATGATGCGAAGCCGAATGGGTGTCGACATCACGGCAAAAAGGTCTGCCGCTTTGTCAAATACCTCATCCTGATCCACTGTCATCTTGCCCTTACATTTAGGTTCATATATTCGGATGTTCGAATATATACGATAAGCGATGAATCTGAATCAGGGTTTACACGGGCTTGTTTCCTGCTCAGGACAAACTCTGATGGGGTTTCCAGCCTTACTGCATAGATGAAAGCCCAGTCGAAGGTCATGGACGATGGACTTCAATCCAGCCGTTCACATGCCTTTTGAAAAAGCTGGGTATTTTCAGTACCCAAAAGGCGATGACCTAAGGCCTCATTTGAACTTGTAGTGATCGCGGTTGAGCACCGCTGCGACCGAGGTCACGTCCTCTGGAAACATGCCCAGGTTGAGCTCGGTGTTGCATTGCTCGACCATGCCGCGCAAAAAAGCTGCGGTGTTGATGCGTCCCTGTGGCTTGTACATGGCGTTGCCGTCGCCCCCCACCTTGGAGACGTGACAGGACACGCATTTGCTTTCGTTGATGAGTTTTTCACCCAGTTTGTAGTCGGCTTCCTTGAAAATGGCGGGTTGGGCATGAGCCCAAGCACCCACCAAGACACACAAACCTGCCAAGACGCTTGTTCTACAAATGTTCATGCCCATTTCCCCGTAAAAAAGCCGCTCAAGGGCAGACCTTTGAGCGGCAAGCAAAAGCCACGAGTAACCATCGAGCTTTCTAAATCATCTGTTCTCAACCAATCCTGTCAGCGGCTTGAATTACTTCGCTCCAGCGAGAATCCAGGTGGCCAAAGTCAGGGCGTCGGCATCGCTCAAAGCGGCTTGGGCGGGCATGGGCACTGGGCCCCACTTGCCCGAACCACCGGCCTTGATGCTCTTGGCCAAATTGGCAGCAGCGTCTTTTTGACCGCCATATTTCTTGGCAACGTCCTGGTAGGAAGGACCCACCAGTTTCTTGTCCACGGCGTGGCAGGCCATGCAAGCATTTTTCTTGGCCAAATCCGAGTTGGCGAATGCAGGGGCTGACATCAGGGCAGAGACGGCAACAGCAGCAAAAATCAGTTTCATGAGAGCTCCGTGTGAAGGGTTTTGAATATAACCAGTCGCTAATTTAACCCAAATCAAGACGGCTCTGTGCAAAACCGCTCAACTTTCATCTCATGGATTTTACTGAGCTCCCGCAGCACACCGCCCCAAAGCCATCCCAAAAACGCGGCCATAGGGCTCACTCAATCGCGGGTTGTTCGGGCTTGACCACCGCTTTTCCAGCAGCAGCCCAAGCGTCAAAACCACCCGCAATCGATGAAACATTCAGGTAGCCCATGCTCTGCATGGTTTGAGCCGCCAAAGCTGCGCGGCCGCTGGTTTTGCAGTAAAGAACGACTTTCAGGTCACGGCCCGACAAGGCGGGCGTGCCGCTGAGCTTGAATTCCAACAGGCCCCGGGTCACCAATACCGCACCGGGCAGGTGGCCTGCGGCAAATTCGTCGGCTTCACGCACATCGATCAACACATCGGCTTGGCGAATGGCTTCATCGGCGTCTTGCAAGGCAATCTCGCGGACATGGGCTTTGGCTTGCAGGACCAGATCGTGGGCTGTTTTCATGGTGTCTCCTTCAGGTTCAAACAATGGGTTTCAGGGGGCCAGCTGGGCATTCAGGCCCTGCAAGCTTTGCACAGAGAGGCTACCGGTCAAGGCGTCCAGTTGCAAGCGTGTCTGCAGCAGCTCGGTCTGCGCACGCAGCCAGGCCAGTTCGGACTGGGCCGCGTCGTTTTGGGCTTGCAGCAAGTCCAAGGTGGTGCGGTCACCCACTTGGCGGCCCAAAAGCGTGGCGTCCAGTCTGGCGGTGCTGGCTTTCCATGCGGCTTGCAGGGCAGACAATCGGGCAGGGCCAGTTTGCAGGGCCAGCCACACCGAGCGGGCTTGCTGCTGAGTTTGCTGCACGGCCAGCTCGTATTCGGCCTCGGCTTGCGCTTGCGCGCTCACAGCTTCTTGCAGTTTGGCGCTGCGGTAACCGCCGCTGTACAAGGGCACGTTCAGGCTGAGGCCCACCATCTGCTGGCTTTGCGTGTTGCCCGCTGGGCCAAAGTCGCCGTCGCCACTCAAGCGGTCACGGCCGGCCTGGGCCACCAGGTCGAGCGTGATGCCACCGCGGGCTTGGTGCTTTTTCACCTCTTGCCGGGCCACGTCCCATTGGGCTTTTTTCAGTCGCAAACCGGAGTTGGCTTCGCGCACTTGGGCCAGCACCTGGTCCAAAAGCGGCGATGCGGCAGCAGACTCAGCGGCTTTGGGCGCTTGGGGTTTTAGGGTCTCGGTGGGCAAGCGGGTGGATTCGGCCAGCACTTGGCGGGCCATTTGAAGCTCGCTGTCAGCGGCCAGCCACTGCGCCTGCAAGCCCGAGGCGCGGGCAGCGGCTTCGTGGGTGTCGGTCACAGGCAAATCACCAATGGCAAAACGGTCACGGGCTTCGGTCAGCGAGCGTTCAACGGCAGACAGTTGGTTTTTCAAAACTTGCAGCTGGCGCTCGGCCAGCAACACGTTGAAATAGCGCTGCACCGTGAGCAGCATGAATTGCTGCTGGGCCAGATCGGCGCGCCATTCGGCCACGCCTGCAGCTTGCTGCAATTGCGCTTGTTGCACTTGGCGCTCGGGGCTGTACAGGGCTTGTTTGGCTTGCAAAGACCAGCGCGTGGACAACGCGGCGCTGGCCGAGGTGGCAAAACTGCCGGGCATCGGCGGCTGACCACCAACTGCAAACTGCGCACCTGTGGTGAGGGTCTCAGATGACATGGCCCCCACCGTGGCGCTGCCCACCACGACAGGTCGCCACAGCGATTGGGCCTGCGCTTCAAAGGCTTGCACCGAAAAACGGGTGGCTTGCACCACCTGCATCTGCGGGTCGTGCTGGCGTGCCTGCTCCCAGGTTTGCAGCAGGTCCAGCGCCTGCGCGGCAGGCGCGAAGAGCGCTGCGGCCAACAGCGCACCGCTCAGGTGTTTGAGGTTCAATCGTGAGGGGGTCATGGCGCGCTGGCTTTCTGATCAGCCGCGCTTAACGCCCAGCTTGCCGAGGATGGACTCCATGAGGCACCACTGGGTGAGCGCGCTTTGCAGCAAGTTGGCCCCCACAAAGGCGGTGAACGCCAGCCACCACTCGCTCACAAAAATCGGGCTGCCCTGCACGCCCAAAGCCAAAGACAACAGCACAAAGGTGCCAGCGACCAAACGAACGATTTGCCAAGATTTCATGGTGATTTACTCCAGTTGATGAAAGAAAAAACTCAAGCGCCGTACTTTTTGCGGTACGCCACGTAATACAAAGTCGGGATGACGACCAGCGTCAGCACGGTGGACACAAAAATGCCGAAGATCAGCGAGATGGCCAGGCCATTGAAGATCGGGTCATCCACAATGAAAAAGGCACCGATCATGGCCGCCAGGCCCGTGAGCATGATGGGCTGGGCGCGGGTGATGGCCGATTGCACAATCGCCCGTTTGAAGTCCATGCCGCTTTGCACCTGCAGGTTGATGAAGTCCACCAACAAGATCGAGTTGCGCACGATGATGCCCGCCAGCGCGATCATGCCGATCATGCTGGTGGCGGTGTACTGCGCGTTCAGCAAGGCGTGGCCAGGCATCACGCCAATGATGGTCAAGGGAATCGGCGCCATGATGATGAGCGGCGTGAGGTAAGAACCAAACTGCGCCACCACCAGCAAATAAATCAGGATCAAGCCCACGCCATAAGCTGCGCCCATGTCGCGGAAGGTCTCATACGTGATCTGTGACTCGCCATCCCACTTGATGCTGTAGCCGCGCCAGGCATCGTCGGGCTGGTGGATGAAGTATTCCTCTAGCTTTTGACCATCCGGGCCTTTGATCTGGGCCACGTCGCCGCGCATCTTGAACAAGCCATACAAAGGACTGTCCACCTTGCCTGCCATGTCGGCCATGACAAAGTTCACTGGCAGCATGTTTTTGTGGATGATGGGTTGCTCGCGCAGCGTGTCGCTCACCGTGACCAACTCGCGGATGGCCACCACTTTGCCCGTGGCGCTTTTCACGCCCAGCTGCAACAAGGCGTCGAGGTCGCCATGCAGTTGCGCGGGTAACTGAATCAGCGCGGGCACCGGGTATTTGCTGCCGTCGTGCAAATAGGTAGCGTCTTCGCCCGCCAAGCCTGCACGCAAGGTGGTCACGATGGCTTGCTGCGACACGCCCAGGGCAGCGGCCTTGCGGCGGTCCACCAACAAGACTTTGCGTGGTGCATCGGCAATGGCGCTCTCGTCCACATCGACCACGCCTTCGGTTTTCTCGAACACCGCACGCACGGCCTTGGACACCTGGCGACGCCCTTCGGCATCGGGCCCATAAATCTCGGCCACGATGGGCGACATCACGGGTGGGCCGGGCGGCACTTCGACCACCTTGACGTTGGCCCCGTGACGGCGACCAATCTCTTGCAAAGCCGGACGCACGCGGGTGGCGATCACATGGCTCTTGTCGCTGCGCTCGGACTTGCCCACCAGGTTGACTTGGATGTCCCCCAGCTCAGCACCTGCTCGCAGGTAGTACTGGCGCACCAAGCCGTTGAAGTTGATGGGCGAAGCGGTGCCGACATAGGCCTGGTAATGCGTGACCTCGGGCACGGTGGCCAAGTGGCCGCCCAGCTCACGCATCACGGCCGCTGTTTTTTCCAGCGGCGTGCCTGCGGGCATGTCCACCACCACCTGGAACTCCGACTTGTCGTCAAAGGGCAGCATCTTGAGCATGACCAAACCGGTCGCAGGCAAGACCAAAGACAAGGCAATCAAACCGGCAATGCCCAGACCCAACAGCTTGCGGTTGCGCCCGCCGGATTGGGCGTCGAGCAAAGGCTTGAAAACTTTTTCGAACAGGGGTTCTAGTTTGGCACTCAGGCCGGTGTGGCCGCCTGCCGCACCGTGCGCATCACCGGTCAGGGGCTTCATCCACATGCCCGCCAACCAGGGCGTGATGACAAAGGCAATGGCCAGCGACAGCAACATGCCCAAGCTCGCATTGATCGGGATCGGGCTCATGTAAGGGCCCATCAGGCCGCTCACAAACGCCATGGGCAAGAGCGCCGCGATGACGGTGAAGGTGGCCAAGATGGTGGGGCCACCCACTTCGTCCACCGCACCGGGGATGATGTCACGCAAGGATTTGCCGGGGAACAGCTGCTGGTGGCGGTGGATGTTTTCCACCACCACGATGGCGTCGTCCACCAAAATGCCGATGGAGAAAATCAGCGCAAACAGCGACACGCGGTTGAGCGTGAAGCCCCAAGCCCAGGACGCAAACAGGGTGGCCGTCAAGGTCAAGATCACGGCCACGCCCACAATCGCAGCCTCGCGGCGGCCCAGCGCCATGAACACGAGTGCCACCACCGACGCGGTGGCAAACAGCAGTTTCTGGATCAGCTTTTGCGCTTTGTCGTTGGCGCTTTCGCCGTAGTTGCGGGTCTCCACCACCTCGACGTTGTCTGGGATCACGGTGCCTTGCAGTGTCTCGACCCGGCGCTTGACACCATTGGCCACATCGATCGCGTTTTCACCCGACTTCTTGGTGATCGACAGCGTGACGGCGGCGAATTCTTCACCCCCGTTTTTTTCGTTGTTGCCGTGCCAGACATAGCGTGCAGCCGGCATGGGGCCGTCCTGCACATCGGCCACGTCTTTCAAGAACACCGGCTTGCCCTGCACCACCTGAACCACCAGGTCGGCCACTTCAGAAGCTTGCGACAGGTGCGGCCCGGCTTCGATGGCCACGCTTTGGTTGCCACCCAACAAATCGCCCACCGGTAAACCCAAATTGGCCGACTGCAAAGCCATGCGCAGATCGTGCACCGTGACGCCCGAGCCGTTCATGCGCTGCGGGTCAATTTGCACCAACACTGCTCGGCGCGGCCCACCCATGGTGACCACATCGCGGGTGCCGGGCACGCGCTTGATGTCGGCCTCGATGCTGTGCGCCACGCGCTCCAGATCAAAAGCGCTCACATCCGCATTTTTCCCGTGCAAGGTGAGCGACACGATGGGCACATCGTCAATGCCCTTGGGCTTGATCAGCGGTTCAGGCAAGCCCAGGTTGCGAGGTAGCCAATCGGCGTTTTCGCGGATGGTGTCGTGCAATTTGACCAGCGCCTCGGTGCGCGGCACGCCCACCTTGAACTGCACCGTCATGATCGCTACGCCGGGGCGCGAGACCGAGTAGACGTGTTCCACGCCCGCAATTTTGGACAGCACCTGCTCGGCCGGAATGGCCACCATTTGCTCGACTTCGCGCACCGACGCACCCGGGAAAGGCGCGATCACATTGGCCATGGTCACGTTGATTTGCGGCTCTTCTTCGCGGGGCGTCACCATCACGGCAAACACGCCCAACAAAAAAGCCACCAGCGCCAGTAAAGGCGTGATTTGTGCGCTTTGGAAGGCCGCTGCGATGCGGCCCGAAATGCCCATTTTTGGCTCGTTCATGAGGCTGCTCTCAAGGTTGGGTGGTGAGCGTGGCGGGGGCGGTGACGACTTGCTCGCCCGTGCTCACGCCCGACAAAATTTCCACGTTCTGGCCATTCACACGGCCCAGGCGCACTTGGCGCAAACGGGGCTTGCCTTGTGCATCCATCACATAAATGCCGGTCATTTCAGCGCGGCGCACGATGGCCGACAGGGGCAACACCACCGGTTGGGCCTGGGTGTTTTGGGCGGTACTGCCAGCCTGAACGCCGGACACCCACACGCGGGCAAACATGCCCGGCACCAAACCCTCGATGCCAGCGGGCAAAGCCAGGCGCAGCTGTGCGGTGTGCGTGACCGGGTCCACCGAAGGCAGCAGCTGGGCTGTACCCGCCTTCACCGGCTGGGCGCTGTGGCCTGAAATCTCGTAGCGCACCGACGCGAGTTGGCTGCGCACGCCACCGAGCATCGACTGCGGCACAGCCGCGCTCACGCGCAATGCCGAGGGGTCGTGCAGGGTCAGCATGGGGCGGCCGGGCATGGCCATGTCACCCAAGGTGACGGCCACATCCGACACCACACCATTGAAAGGGGCGCGCACACTGAAGAAACCGGTTTGTGTTTGCGCCGCGCGGGTCTGTGCTTGCTGGGCCTGCACCTGGGCGCGGGCCGCTTCCCACTGGGCCTGGGCGCGGTCGAGCGCACCCTGGCTGATGTATTGCTTTTGGAAGAGTTGCTTTTGACGATCCAGCTCTTTGCTGGCCACGTTCAGGTTGGCTTGTGCGGCTTCGAGTTGGGCGCTGCTGCCCGCCACCTGCTGCTGGGCGGCGCTGGCGTCGACGCGCAGCAGCTCTTGCCCAGCTCGCACGCGGTCACCTGCTTTGACATTCAGGCCCACGATGGTGCCCGCCACTTGGGTGGACAAGGTGGCTTGGCGCACCGCTTCGACCACGGCGTCCAGGCTGACCTGGGCGGCACCGGCCGTGTTGGCGGTGGCCGCCATGGTTTTGGTGCTGTCTGCATTGGCCCACACCGGGCCCATGTGCACAGCAGAAAGGGCCAAGGCCGAAGCCAGGATCAAGTGTCTTTTCATCGAAACATCTCCGTTAAACCGTTGGGTGGCAAAAGCCTGTTTATTCTCAAATTTGCACAATTGCTTATTTGCATGTTCACGCAATGATACAATCTTTTCAAGCCTGCCGTCAATTCAAGGCAAAAAAGCTGTAAATTGGAGCTCCTCATGAAAGACCTGCCCGACAAAGCCTTGGACAAGATCGCTGCCTATTTCCAGGCGCTGTCGGAGCCCACGCGCCTGAAAATCCTGAACTTGCTGCGCGAACAAGAGCGCAGCGTGGGCGAGTTGGCCCAACTCAGCGGCTACTCCGCAGCCAACGTCTCGCGCCACCTGTCTTATCTGGCCCAGCACGGTTTGGTGGAACGAGAAAGCCGTGGCGTCAGCGTTTTCTACCGCGTCAGTGACCCCTCTATTTATGCGCTGTGTGATTTGGTGTGCGGCAACATCGCCCGTCGCTACGAACAAGCCTCCAGCGACCGCGCCGTGTTCTCGCCCAACTGAACGCGACACCAAGACCCTCGTCTGGCAACCAACCCTCCTGCGGCCCCTTTTTTCTGCGGCCTTGCTGCAACCCGGCTCCACGGCCTTGCCCATGGCGGCACGGACAGAATCACAAAAAGCTATCATCAAAACTTACAAAGCCCCCCACCATTGCAGAGGGCCCCTGGAGACTTGCATGAGCCGAATCGTCGACGCCGAAAAGAAAAAAAACCTGTGTGCCCGTCTGGCCCGCATTGAAGGCCAAGTGCGCGGCCTGCAAAAACTGATCGAGGCCGATGCCGATTGCGAAAAAATCGCCCAGCAAATGGCCGCAGCCCGCAAGGCGCTGGACAAATCCTTCTTCTCGATGGTCGGCTGCATGATCGAGCAAGGCGACCAGTCGCCGGAACGTGTGGCCGAGATGCTGACCAAGTTCGCCTGAACCCATTTGGGCGCAAGGCACAGACCCTTCAAGATTTCAAGACCCGCCCATCGGCATCGAGCACCCGCACCTGAATGGGAATGCCCTGCCCCACACTTTGGGTGACGGTGCAAAAACCTTCGAACTGACCGAGCACCCGCTCAAGTTGTTCCAACTGAGCCGCTGGCACACCCAGGTGCAAAGTGGCCAGCATGTTCAACACACGCATGCGGCCATCGGCATTGCGGCCCACTTCGGCTTGCACTTCGCAGCGCAAAGGCTCGGGCGCTTGCTTGAATTTGCGCAAGGCAAAGAGCAGCGAATCGCTCAGGCAATTGCCCACTGCGGCACACAGCAACTGCACCGGCGATGGCCCCAGCCCCGTGCCCAAAGGCGCTGGCTCATCGCTGATCAGCACCGGCATGTTGTCGTCAAAGCGGATGTCAAAGCGGTAATCGTGCTGCTGGGTCAATATGACCGAAACATGTTTTTCGCTCATGGCTCAGCCCTGTGCTGCTTGCAAATCGTCCCAGGCCTTGACGTGAAAACCAATGCAGCCCGAGCAACGCTGCGTGATGCCAATGGCCAAGGCCATCAATTCTTTGTGTTTGGTGCTCAAGGCCCCCTCGGCCATGGCCGACAGGGCCAATTGGCCAAACGCCTTCATCGCGTCGGGCTGGCTTTTGCGAAATGGCACCAGGCATTCGTTGATGTCTTGCATCAAACCGGGATGGTCAAAAGTGCCCATGGGATTCACCTTTCATGTTGTGGCTCCCAATTGAACTGGTCGCAGCCCCGGTGGCACACAAGCCACCAAGAGCCTGTATAGGCCCCAGTTTATAAGCAGGCACAACGTCCCAGCTTGCTCTAGATCAAGCCAAAGAACTTCTTGGGCGCCAGTTCCCGTGCGCAACGCAGATCAGGGTGCGTGCCAGTCTGACGGCTCGTCCCCGTCATCCTCATTACTTCTGTCTCTAACAATCGTCCTGACTGCCGAGTCAGGACTTTTTTTCATCTATATGCGTAAATTTTGTTGCTAAAATAAAAAATTCATAGAACTTTTAGTTAAAGTAAGTTGTTGCGGCCCTCCAGGATGCATCACACCCGGAATAATAAAATTTTTTAAAAATTTTTGATGAATTTAATTTTTATGTGTTATCAGACACAAAAAAGTGTAATAATCTCACGAAAATATTAAAACTAATTTGGTCTTTAAACATTCACATGACATCCAGTTCCGATAACGCCATCCAATTTGGCCATGTTCACCCCTCATTTTTTTCAACCACATGGCCGACACCCTCAGCAGCCGCATGAATCGGTCATCTTGGTCGACGGCAAAACAGCAGAGAAGATTTTTATAGTCCAATATTATTAATTAATAATAATAATAATATTGTCACTTAAATACTCATTTACTGCTAAAAACAAATTTAGCAAACCACTTCCCAACGCATTTTTGGACCCAAGACCATGCCCCAGCAACTCCTTGAAAAAAGCCCTCTGTCCTTCAATACCTCTCAGGGGCAAATCCCGAAGGGTCAAGTGGTGATCGTGCTGGAGGGGCGTGAGGCCAGTCCCGGCAAAGTGGTCAATACAGAACAGGGTCAAAGCTACAAAATCATCAACGCTGCAACCAAGGAGGTGGTCAAACCCCTCAAGGTGGAGCGTGTAGGCAAAAAACTGAAGGTCACGCTGGCAGATGGCGAAATCTTGGAATTGATGAATTTCTTTGATGACGGGCAAGCACAACGGGCAGAGTTTTTGTTGTCGACCAGCGATTCTGCCTGCCCCATTGTGATCATCGAGTCCGCCTTGGCATCGGCACAGGCCCCAGTCTTGGACGCCAATGGCAATGAACTGCTGTGGTCTGCAGATGCGTCCTCAGCCCAAATGTGCCTGTATGCAGCATCTGCAGCATTCACGCCTGCTGCCTTGCCCACTGTTGCGGCAGCGGCAGGACTGGGCCCCGTGGGGGCGGTTGCGGCCGGCGTTTTGGGCTTGGCCGCCGCGGGTGGTGGTGGTGGTGGTGGGGGGGGGGCAAGCAACAACACCGCAGCGGCCAAGATCGCCGCTTATGCCCAAGACAACGGCGCGAACCTGATCACAAATCCCGCCCCCGCACTCAGCGACTACACCGCCCTGGGCGTCACTGGCATCGGCGGCACAGGCCAGCCCACGGTGGCCATGATCAACAGCGCGCTGGCCG
>NZ_CAMDLM010000037.1 GCF_945901735.1 Limnohabitans sp. Rim8 | reverse complement strand
CGATCGCTTCGCTGCTGTCACCCTTAGAACCGTTGAAATACAGGTTCAAGAGCACAGCGCTGATAGAGGCCAGCAAGATGCCCGACTCGATCAGCGGGTGGATGCTGTGCGGCATCCACTGCAGGTAGCGCGGCGCGATCAGCGGGATCATGCCAAAGCCGATCGAAATCGCCACGATGAACAGGTTGTTGCGGTTGCCCTTGTAGTCCACGCTGGCCAAGATGCGGATACCGGTGGCGGCCACCATGCCAAACATCACCAAGCCCGCACCACCGAGCACAAAGGTGGGCAGCGACTCCACCAGGGCCGCCATTTTGGGCAGCAGCCCCAGCACGATCAGGATCACGCCGCCTGCCACGCAGACGAAGCGGCTTTTCACGCCCGTCACACCCACCAGGCCCACGTTTTGCGAGAAGCTGGTGTATGGGAAGGTGTTGAAGATACCGCCAATCAGGGTGCCCAGACCGTCGGTGCGCAGACCTGCGGTGAGCATTTTTTGGTCGACTTTTTTGCCGGTCAGATCGCCCAGTGCGAGGAACATGCCGGTCGACTCGATCATCACCACGATCATCACCAAGGTCATGGTCAGGATCAGGATCGGGTCAAAGACGGGCGTGGCGATTTCGAAGGGCAGAACCAAGTCAAACCAGCCGGCTTTGCTGACTTTGTCGAAGTTCATGAGGCCAGCGGCCGTGGCCACCACGCCACCGATCACGATGCCCAGCAGCACCGAAATGTTGGCCACAAAGCCACGGGCGTACTTGGCAATCAGCAAGATGGACACCAACACGATGGCAGCAATGCCGATGTGGGACAGCTGCGCGTACTTGGGGTTGGGTACCGTGCCGACGATGTTCATGCCTGCAGGCACGGGGGGCACCGCACCTGTGCTGGCCGCTTGTTTGGCGGCATCGAGCCAGGCCAGGTGATCCGGGTTGGGAATGGTGGGCGCTGTAGGGCCGAAGGGGTTGCCAAAAATCCAGTTGATGCCCACGCGCATCAAGCTGATGCCGATGACGGCAATGATGGTGCCGGTGACGACAGGCGGGAAAAACCGCAGCATGCGACTCACGATGGGCGCAATCAAGATCGAGATCACCCCCGCGCCAATGATGGCGCCAAAGATCAGCCCTGCGCCTTGAACGCCCGGGTTGTTGTTGGCCATGGCCACCATCGGGGCCACAGACGCAAACGTCACGCCCATCATCACGGGCAGCTTGATGCCAAACCACTGTGTGGCACCGAGCGATTGGATCAGCGTGACCAAACCGCAGCAAAACAGGTCGGCTGAGATCAGCATCGCCACTTGCTCAGGGCTGAGCTTGAGGGCGCGGCCGACGATCAGGGGCACGGCCACCGCGCCGGTATACATCACCAGCACATGTTGCAGGCCCAAAGCGGCGAGCTTGCCATTGGGCAAATGCTCGTCAACGGGGTGGATGGTTGAACTCATGGAGGGGTCTCCTGAAAAGTAAACAGGGGGGAAAACTGCAAAAAAAACTAAATGTGTGCTTCTTTGCGTTCCAAACTGTATACAAAATAGAATGCGATGTGGATGCGTGAAAACCCTGTGTATTCAAGGTCAATGGCCCCGGACGCAAAAAACCGCCTGAACCCCGAAGGGCGGCGGCTTTCAGTGCACGCTGGTCAACTCAAACCGACATCAACGGAAACAGCGCATGGTCCATCGGCACCCCAGCAGGCAGCTCTTGGTCCAGTCCGGTGAAGGGCGGCGAGGTCACCCAAGGCCGTGGCGCGTGGGTCATGTCGTCGCCCAAAAAGCGCACCGAGTACACCCGCCTGCGCTGCGTGCCGTCCACGCCTGCTGAGGCGTGCAGGCTGAGCATGTGAAAACACACCAAGTCGCCCGGCTGCAAGTCCCAGCCGAGGATGGGGAAGTCTTCGCGGTGGTTTTCGATATCAGGCAATTCGGCCAGCGAGCCTTCGGGGAACCATTTGGCTTGGTTCGTCATGAAGGTGCGCGGCATCAGCCAAGGGCCACGGTGTGAGCCCGCGACGAACTCCAGCGTGGAGGGGCGGGACACCGGATCCACCGGAATCCAGAAGCTGATGTTCTGCAGGCCGTCCACGTTGTAATAAGGCTGGTCTTGGTGCCAGGGTGTGCGCTGGCGCGTGCCGGGCTCTTTGACCAGCAGGTGGTCGTGGTACAGGCGCACCGTGGTGCTTTGCATGAGGCGCTGCGCCAGTGCGGCCAAGGGCGTGTCAAAGATGAAGCGCTTGTACTGCGGGATGTCTTGCCAGTTGCAAAAGTCTTCAAAAAACCGCCCCGGGTCGTCCGGCCGACTGGCCACCATGCCACGCGGGCTGGGCTGGGCCAGATTGGCCTCGATGCCGCTTTTGAGCAGTTCTACTTCTTCGGGTGTGAACAAGTTGCGGATGCACACCGCACCGTCGCGCTGATAGTCGGCCACATCCTGGTCGGTGGTGCAGGCCTGCACGCGCTGGCGCAGGGTCTCCAGCTGCGGCGCGGTCATGTTCAAGCCAGCAAATCCAGCAACGTGCGCGCCACCACTTTGGTGGCCCGGCGCAGGTCTTCCAACTGCACATGCTCGTCGGCGCGTTTGGCGTTGGACTCGCGCACGGTGCGCGGGCCTGCGCCGTAGATCACGCCGGGGATGCCGCGTTCCACGTACAGGCGCACGTCGGTGTAGAGCGGTGTGCCGATGGCGGGGATGGGCTCACCAAAGACCTGGCCGCCGTGTTTCTGGATCGCATCGACCAGCGGCTTATTGCCGGGCAGGGGTTTCATGGCGTTGGCCAACAGCATGCGGCGCACATCCACTTGCAGACCATTGCCGCCGCGTGGGGGCTTGAAGCTGGCGGCAGCTTGAGCAATGGTTTGGCGAATGCTGGCTTCGACTTCGGCGGGGTTCTCTTCGGGGATCATGCGGCGGTCGAGCTTGAAGCTGACTTTGCCGGGCACCACGTTGGTGTTGGTGCCGCCCGAGATCAGGCCCACGTTCAGATAGGGGTGGGTGATGCCTTCGACCTGGGACGTCACCTTGAGGTATTGCGTGTTGAGGGCGTGCAGGGCGTTCAAAATGTGCACCGCGCCTTGCAGCGCGTCGGTGCCGCTTTCAGGGATGGCCGCATGCGCCATCTCGCCTTGCACCGTGACTTCCATTTGCAAGCAGCCGTTGTGCGCGGTGACCACTTGGTAGCTGAAGCCTGCGGCGATCATCAAATCGGGTTTTGTCAGGCCCTTGGCGAGCAGCCAGCCGGGGCCGACCTCGCCGCCGAATTCTTCGTCGTAGGTGAAGTGCAGTTCCACACCGCCCTTCAGCTTTGCATTGAGCGATTCGAGCGCGCGGGTGGCAAAGGTGAAGGTGGAGAAGTCGCACTTGCTCACGGCGGTGGCGCGTCCGTACATGGCACCTCCATGGATTTCGCCACCGTAGGGCGGGTGTGTCCAGCCTTCGCCGGGCGGCACCACGTCGCCGTGGGCGTTCAGGGCAATGGTTTTGCCTTCGCCGTATTTGCGGCGCACGATCAGGTTGGTGACGGACTCCAGGCCATAGGCTTTCACCTCGGCTGTGGGCACGGTGTGTTTTTCGGCCACAAAGCCCATGGGTTGCAGCAGCTCGGCGGTGCGCTCGGCGTGGGGCGCGTTGTTGCCGGGCGGGGTGTCGGTGGGCACCTGCACCAGCGCTTGCACGAACTTGACCTGCTCGTCAAAGTGCGCGTCGATCCAGGCGTCAAGTTGTTGGTATTGGCTTTCTTGATTGACGATGGGGGTGCTCATGACAATTCCTGAGAGAGTTGGTGCAAAACATGGGTGAAGGCGTCGATACACAGCTGCATGTCGCAGCTGGTGGTCGATTCGCGTGGGTTGTGGCTGATGCCCCCGTTTTCGCCGCGCACAAACAGCATGGCCTGGGGCATGACTTCGTGCAGTTTCATGGCGTCGTGGCCTGCGCCGCTGGGCAGTTTGAACAGCGGCACGCCCAAGGCGCTCACGGCGCGTTCCCAGCGCGCTTGCCACTCGGGGGCGCTGGGGGCCGCGTTGGCGCTCAGGGTCAGCTCGGATTTCACGCGCACGCCACGGCGCTCGGCAATCTGGTCGAGTTGCGCCATCACATCGGCCACCAGCGCGTCGCGCTGTGCATCGGTGGGGGCGCGCATGTCCAGGCTGAACAGGCAGCGGCCGGGCACCACGTTGATCGAGCCGTTGGGCACTTGCAGCTGGCCAATCGTGGCCACACTGTCGCCGTCTTTCGCTGCACGTTGCTCCATGTAGAGCGCGAGTTCGGCCACGGCGCAGGCCGCGTCTCGGCGGCGGTCCATGGGGGTGGTGCCCGCGTGGCTGGCGGTGCCGAAGACCTCGCACAGGTAACGCACGCTGCCGTTGATGGACGTCACTACACCCAGCGGGATGTTCACTTCATTGAGCACCGGGCCTTGCTCGATGTGCACTTCGACAAAGCCGAGGTACTGCGCCGGGTCGCGCTGGATTTTGGCGATGTCGTCGATGTTCAAGCCCGCGTGCTGCATGGCCGCGCGCATGGTGATGCCGTTGGCGTCTTGTTGGTCCAGCCAGGCGGGGTTGAATTGGCCAATGAGCGCGCCCGAGCCGAGGAAGGTGGCCTTGTAGCGCTGGCCTTCCTCTTCGGCGAAGGCCACGACCTCGATGCCAAAGGGCAAACGCTTGCCCTGCTGGTGCAGCTGCTGCACGCAGGCCATGGGCACAAAGATGCCCAAGCGACCGTCGTACTTGCCGCCGTTGCGCACGGTGTCGTAGTGGCTGCCCGTCATCAGGTATTTGCCGCCCGCTGTGGCGGGGTGGTAGCGGCCCACCACGTTGCCCACGGCGTCGGTGTGCACCTCGTCAAAACCACAGTCGCGCATGTTTTGTGTGATGCGTTGGGCGCAGGCGCGGTGGGCGTCGGTGAGGTACGTGACGGTCAGCTGGCCCAACTCGGCAAAGCCGGGGTCGCTGTGCTGGGCCAGTTGTTCTTGCCAGTCCCAAACCCTGTGGCCCAGCGTGGGTTCCACGCCAAACTTGTCGTTCAGGCGGATTTCGGCGATGCGGTGGATGTTGCGCAGGCACTCAGCCAACTCCATGTCGGGGTGGCCGAACAGGCGGCGCTCAAAGGCCTCGATGATCTGTTTTTTGCTCAAGCCCACGCCGCGTGGGCCGCGCACGGCCAGGATGAAGGGCCAGCCGAACTTGGCGTTGTAGTCGGCGTTGAGTTGTTGGATCTTGGCGAACTCTTCGGGGGTGCAGTGGGTCAAGCCTGCCTTGGACTGCTCGTTGGTCGATTCGGCCGTCAGCGTTTGACTGACCATGGCCTTGCCTGCCAGTTCGGGGTGAGCGCGGATCAGGCCCAGTTGCGCGTCGCGCCCGGCGTGCGCCAGCACGTCGCACATGGCGTGCTTGAGGTGCGCCAGCGAAGTGAAGGGGCGTTTGTTGAGCGCCTGCTCGGCGATCCAGGGCGAGTGCTCGTACAGTCCGTCAAGCATTTGGGCGGCATCGGCTTGAGATGCGCTGTTGAGTTGTTCCAAGGTCAGTGTCATGTGTGTCCTGGTGCTGTTTTTGGCTTTTGTGGGAGCCCCGAACTCGGGGCGATGGCGCGTGGCCTGCAAGGAATTTTCGCGGCGGTGACGCCGCTCCTACAGGGGCGGGACCTGGCTGGCATAAGGGTGCGTGGCTTTCCAGTGCCGTGCAATGTCGATGCGCCTGGCCACCCAGACCTTGTCGTGCGACTGGATGTGGTCCAAAAAGCGTTGCAGCGCGGTGATGCGGCCAGGCCTGCCCAGCAGGCGGCAGTGCATGCCGATGCTCATCATCTTTGGGGCGTTGTCAGCAATTGGATCCCCCTCGGCATACAGCGCGTCAAAGGTGTCCTTCATGTACTGAAAGAACGGGTCGGCATGCGAATAGCCTTGCGGCAGCGCAAAGCGCATGTCGTTGCAGTCCAGCGTGTAAGGCACGATGAGTTGCGGCGCATCGGTGCCGTCGCTCTTGCGCACTTTCATCCAAAAGGGCAGGTCGTCGCCGTAGTAGTCGCTGTCGTATTCAAAGCCGCCAAAGTCGGCCACCAGTCGGCGCGTGTTGGGGCTGTCTCGCCCGGTGTACCAGCCCAGTGGGCGTTCACCGGTCAGCTTCTGAATAATCTCCATCGCCTCGGCCATATGGGCGCGCTCGGTGGCCTCGTCGATGTGCTGGTAGTGAATCCACTTGAGGCCGTGGCAGGCGATGTCGTAACCCAGCTCCTTGAAGGCGGCTGTTAACTCGGGGTGCTTTTGCAGCGCGGTGGCCACGCCAAACACAGTGAGCGGCAAGCCGCGCTTTTCAAACTCACGCAACAGGCGCCACACGCCCGCACGCGAGCCGTATTCGTAGATGCCTTCCATGCTGATGTGCCGCTCGGGGAAGGACGGAGGGTTGAACATTTCAGACAGAAATTGCTCGGAACCCGCATCGCCGTGCAGTACCGAGTTTTCGCCGCCTTCTTCGTAGTTCAGCACAAACTGCACCGCCACGCGAGCGCCGCCCGGCCATTGCGCGTGCGGCACATGGCGGCCGTAGCCTTTGAGGTCGCGGGGGTAGGGGAGGGTGCTGTCGTAGGTGCTCATGCGGTGCTCTTGCAGGTGCTCAAAGGTTCAGGCCAAGGCCAGGGAAATGTCGTGGGTGGGGACTTTGCGGTCGAAGGTCAGGCTGGCTTCGACATGCAGCAGGTGCTCGTGCATCAGGCGCACGGCGAGGTCCGAGTCCTGCGCTTGCAGCGCCGCCACGATGGCCACATGCTCGTCGGTCGAGTGCTCTGCCTCGTTGCGCGACTGGTACATCAGCGTGATCAGGGCGCAGCGCGAGATCAACTCGCCCAGCACCTGGGCCAGCACATCGTTGTGCATCAGCTCGGCCATGCGCACATGGAAGTCGCCCAGCAGCTCGGTTCGACCGGTGATGTCGCCTTGGGTCACGGCTTCGCGTTCCTGGGCAATGTGTTCTTTCAGTGCCGCGATCTGCTCAGGCGTGACTTGTTGCACAAAGGCGCGTGTCATCTCCGCTTCCAGCATGCGGCGTACCGCAAACACCTGTTGCGCTTCTTCGACCGAGGGGGCGGCCACAAACGCGCCGCGGGCCGGCTCAAGCTTGATCAGCCGGTTTTGCGAGAGCTGAAACAGCGCCTGTCGCACCAAGGTGCGCGACACACCAAAGTGGTCGGCCAGCTTTTGTTCGGCCAGTTTCGAGCCCGGCAAAAGCCGGTGCTCCACGATGGCGCGGGTCAGCGATTCGACAATGTGGTGCGTGGTGGAAGTTTCCATGTCTCGCGGTCCCTTTGCGGGGTGTGCCCAGGTGTTTTTGTGTCGGTGGTGCAAATCATAGCCACCAAAAGCAAAATTGTATACACTTCAGTCGACCGGTTTGACGGGCTTTTCAAAGCCTGGCCAAAACCACCCTTTTGACCCTTCTTCAAGGCAAGCGAGCAAAACCATGGGATTGAGCACACACGTTCTGGACACGATGCACGGCTGCCCCGCTGCGGGCATGCAGGTGGCCCTGTACACCACCCAAGGCGATCAGGCCACCTTGGTCAAAAGCTTCACCCTCAACCCCGACGGCCGCAACCCCGACGGCCTGCTGTACGACCACGCCAGCCTGCGCCAAGGCACCTACCGTTTGGTGTTCAATGTGAGCGACTACTTCAAGGCCAAGGGCGTGGAATTGCCCGAGCCCAACTTTTTGAACCAAGTGAGCCTGGATTTCGGCGTGGCCCACGAAGACCAGCACTACCATGTGCCGCTGCTGGCCAGCCCGTGGAGCTATTCGACCTATCGCGGCTCTTGAAAGCCACCGCAACATGTCCCCGGTGATGCGACCCCATCGGATCTGTTGACCAGATGAGGACTCAAGTCAGTTTGACTTTGGACAGGTCAAATGTGGGTTTCGGGGTCTTGAGTTTCATGTTTTCCAGGGTTTGCACGATCAGCCCGGCGACGAAACTGTCCCGGTAAGGCTTGCTGTCGGCGGGCACCACGTACCACGGGGATTCGGGTGTGCTGGTGGCGCTCAGGGCCTCTTCGTAGGCATGGGTAAATTGAGGCCACAGTTCACGGTCGGCAAAATCCGAAGGCTGCAGCTTCCAGTGTTTGCGCGGGTCTTCCAGCCGGGCTTGCAGGCGTTTCTTTTGCTCGGATTTGGAAATGTGCAAATAGCACTTCAACACGGTGATGCCCGCGTTGCTCAACAAAGACTCGAAGTGCAGGATGTTGTCGTACCGTTGTTGGCAAGTTGCCTCGTCAATCATGCCCCGCACGCGGGTGACCAGCACATCTTCGTAGTGGCTTCGGTTGAAAATCACCATTTCGCCGCGCGCAGGCGCTTTGGCATGGATGCGCCACAAAAAGTCATGGCGGCTTTCCAGATCGGTGGGCACGCCAAAAGCCTCGGCTCGCACGCCCAAGGGGCTGACGTGGCTGAAAACGCTGCGGATCACGCCATCCTTGCCCGCGGTGTCCATGCCCTGAAATACGACCAGCAAGCCCCGGGTTTTGGCCGCGTGCAGGGTGCTTTGCAGTTTGTCGAGTTTTTCGCCCATGTCTGCCAAGTGCTCCTCCAATTCGTCGCCAGAGGGCAATCCTTTGGAGGGGGGCTCGGTGTCAAAGTCCGAAAGTTTGAATTGGCTCTGGGGAGAGACATACCAAGGGGTGTAGTCATTGTGTTGCATGGAGAAAGTGTAGGCACTTTGTCAGCCCCAGCCCGTTGTTTGGCGCACCGATTTATGTTTGAGGCATTGATTTGCAGTCACTTCCCCATTCTTGGCTTTGCACACAGGTCTCGCTCGGCTAAGCTGATGTCATGGTGAGGTCTTTGATATTCATTTTTGCAATGGCTTTGTCGGCATGCGGCGGTGGGGATGGCGCAAGTTTTGCCCCTCCCACGGGCAACACGCATTGTGGCGTGAGCGTGGGCACGCTGCGCATCACCGGTAATGTCACATCGGTGCACGACGGCGACACGATCACCGTGTGCGGTGAGTCGATTCGTCTGGCCAGCATCGACGCCCCAGAGCTGGACCAAGCCTATGGCCAACAATCTCGGGCGCATTTGGCCGCCATGGTCTTGGGTCAGAGCGTCACCGTCACATATGCCCAAAAAGACCAGTACGACCGGGTGCTGGGCACCGTCTTCAAGCCCGATTGCAGCCAGGTCAACTTGAACCAAGTGGCGTCGGGTGCGGCTTGGTATTACGAAGCCTACAAATGCGACATCGACATTCGGCAACGCCAAGCCTATGCAACGGCACACGCAGCGGCCCGTTCGGCCAAAAAAGGTTTGTGGGCCACTCCCGCCGTGGCCCCTTGGGTGCACCGCAACGGGGTGGAGGCCAAAGTGCCCGCTGCGTGTCCCAATGGGGACGGGGCTTCGAATTAATCGGGATCTGACCCCGATTAATTAATTGGGGTCAGATCCCGATTAATCCGTCGAAAAAGACTGCCACGCTGGCGATGCTTCTTTAGAATCGACGTCTTAACGTTCACTGACCTACATCCCCGCACCATGACCCAAGTCACCAACACCGTGCGTTTTGTGCTCGACGGCCAAATCGTCGAAGCCCAAGGCAAGCGCCGCACCACCACTGTTCTGGATTACCTGCGCGAGCAGTTGCACCGCACCGGCACCAAAGAGGGCTGCGCGGAAGGCGATTGCGGCGCCTGTGTGGTCATGGTGGGTGAGCTCAACGCAGCCGGCACCGGGGTGGACTATGTGGCCACCAACGCCTGCATTCAACTGCTGCCTTCGCTGGACGGCAAATCGGTGAAAACCATCGAGAGCCTGAAAAAAGCCGATGGCAGCATGCACCCGGTGCAAGAAGAGATGGTCAAGTGCCACGGCTCGCAGTGTGGTTTTTGCACGCCTGGCATCGTGATGAGCTTGGTGAACCTGGTGCAGGTCTTGCCCACCCCCAACCGCCAGCAAATCACCGATGCGCTCAGCGGCAACCTGTGCCGTTGCACGGGTTACAAGCCGATCATCGAGTCGGCCACCAAGGCCTGCGCCAAGCCTGCGGCGCTCAAACTCGATGACAGTGCTGATCTGCCTTTGCTCAAGGAAATCAAGCGCGCCAGCGTGCCCACCCTGAGCCTGGACGGCGACATCATCGTGCAGCCGGTGGTGCGCACCAAGAAGGGCAACGAGTTTGTCTCGCCCGCCACCTTGGCCGAAGTCGCCGACTATTTGGTCAAGAACCCCACCACCACATTGCTGGCGGGCAGCACCGAAATCGGCCTGCAGGTGAACAAGCAGTTCAGCCGCCCCGACCACATCATGTATTTGGGCAATGTGGCCGAGCTGCGTCAGGTCAAAGAAACCGACAAGGTCTGGCACATTGGCGCTGCCGTGTCGCTGACCCAGGTGGAAGCGCTGGTGGCCAAGGCCTATCCCGACTTCACCGAGGTGCTGCGCCGCTTTGGCTCACCGCCCATCCGCTCCACTGCCACTTTGGCAGGCAACATCGCCAACGGCTCGCCGATTGGCGACACCATGCCTTGCTTGCTGGCGCTGGGTGCCAGCCTGGTGCTGCGCCGCGGCGAGAAGACCCGCAAGGTGTTGTTGGACAACTTCTACACCGGCATGAAAAAAAACGTGATGGCGCCCGGTGAGTTCATCGAAGCCGTGGAGTTGCCCAAGCCCGTGGGGGCCCAAGTGTTCCGCGCCCACAAGGTGAGCAAGCGTTTTGAACAAGACATTTCGGCCACTTGCGCGGCCATCAGCTACACGCTTAAAGACGGCAAGTTGAGCGGTGTGAAGCTGGCCTACAACGGCTTGGCCCCATCGCCCTGCCGCGCCCCCAAGCTGGAGGCCGTGCTGGAGGGTCGCGTGCCATCCGAGGTGAAAGCTGCCGAGCTGGATGCGGCGATTGCCGCCAGCTTCACCGCCCGCGATGGTTTGCGTGCCACATGGGCTTACCGCGCTTTGGTGGCCCGCAACTTGGCTCTGGAATTCATCGAAGAACAAACGAATGAGGTGGCTTGAATGAACGCTCCTACCGCTCTTAAAAACCTGTTGCCTGTCTCCGGTGTTCAGCAAGGCAAAGAACTGGTGCACGAGTCCGCGCACCTGCACGTCACGGGCTCGGCCACCTACATTGACGACATTCCTGAGCATGCAGGCACTTTGTATGCCGCGCTCATTTTGTCGCCTGTGGCGCATGGCGAGTTGATCGGCGACGGCATTGACCGCGCAGCCATCCTCAAGGAACACGGTGTGGTGGCGGTCTACACCGCCAAAGACATCCCCGGCGAAAACAACTGTGGCCCCATCATCCATGACGACCCGTTCCTGGCCGCTGGCAAGGTCGAGTTTGTGGGTCAGGCCGTGGCCGTGGTTGTGGCGCGCGACATGCTGTATGCCCGCGAAGCCGCCCACAAAGCCAAGGTGCTGGTGAAAGAACTCACGCCCATCTTGACGATCGAGGAGGCGATGGCGGCGAACAGCTTCATCATGCCCCCCAAAGGCATCACGCGTGGCGACGCAGCGGCGGCAATCGCCAACGCGCCCCACATGATCAAGGGCACGACCCGCACCGGCCAGCAAGAGCAGTTTTACCTGGAAGGTCAGATCACTTATGCGGTGCCCAAAGAAGACGGCCAGCTCACGCTGTATGTGTCGACCCAGCACCCCGACGGTAACCAACGCGAAGCCGCGCACGCCCTGAACCTGCACACCAACGATGTGGAGGTGATTTGCCGCCGCATGGGTGGTGGCTTTGGTGGCAAAGAAGGCAACGCCAGCATCTTCAGCCAGAGTGCTGCTTTGGCCGCGTTCAAACTGCAAAAGCCGGTCAAGCTGCGCGTCAACCGCGACGACGACATGACCATCACCGGCAAACGCCACGATTTCCGCATCGACTACGAAGTGGGCTTTGACGACACCGGCCGGGTCTTGGGCGCCAACATCACCCTCATGTCGCGCTGCGGCTACAGCACCGATTACTCGGGTCCGGTGAACGACCGCGCTTGCCTGCACATCGACAACACCTACCACCTGCCCGCTCTCAAGCTGCTGAGCCACCGTTGCAAAACCAACACCCAAAGCGCCACCGCGTTTCGTGGCTTTGGCGGCCCGCAAGGCATGTTTGGCATCGAGACGGTGATGGACGAGATCGCCATGACTTTGGGCAAAGACCCCTTGGACGTGCGCAAGCTCAACCTCTACAAAGACCCTGCCATCAGCGGCACACCCGACACCATGACCACCCAATACAACCAGTTGATTGAAGACTGGGTGGGCGACCAAGTGATCGACCAGGTGGAGCAGGAATCGAAATACGCCGAGCGCCGCGCCGAGGTGCAAGCCTTCAACGCCAAGAGCAAAACCCGCAAGCGCGGCATGGCGCTGGTGCCTTTGAAGTTCGGCATCAGCTTCACCGCCACCCACCTGAACCAAGGCGGCGCGCTGCTGGTGATTTACATGGACGGCTCGGTCAGTTGCAACCACGGCGGCACCGAAATGGGTCAGGGTCTCAACACCAAGATGGCGCAGGTGTGTGCCGATGGTTTGGGCATCAGCGTGGACAAGGTGCGCATCACCGCCACCGACTCGCAAAAAGTGCCCAATGCTTCGGCCACCTCGGCATCGAGTGGTGCCGACATCAACGGCGCGGCCATCATGAACGCGACGATGCAAATGCGCGAACGCTTGAAGCCTGTCGCGGCCCGCATGTTGGGCTGCCAGCCCGATGACGTGAGCTTTGCCAACAATGAACTGCATGGCGGCGGTAAGTCTGTCAAGTGGGCTGAGGTGACCAAGCAAGCGTATATGGAACGTGTGGGCTTGTCGGTCACGGGCTTTTACATGACGCCCGAAATCAAATACGACTTCGCGACCCTGAACGGCCGTGCTTTCTACTACTACTGCTATGGCGCTGCCGTGAGTGAAGTGGAGATCGACACCCGCACCGGCGAGTGGAGGCTCTTGGCCGTGGACATCGTGCACGATGTGGGCCGCAGTATCAACCCCGCATTGGACAAAGGCCAGATTGAAGGCGCTTTCGTGCAAGGCATGGGCTGGCTGACCATGGAAGAGTGCATTTGGGACCTTCGTGGTGACGCGAATGGCAAAGGCCGGGGCAAGCTGCTGACGCACGGCCCCAGCACCTACAAAATTCCGGTGGCGGGCGACATTCCAGAGCACTTCAAGGTGACGCTGTTTGACAACGCCAACATGAAGCCCACGCCGTTCAACAGCAAGGCCACGGGCGAGCCGCCGTTGATGCTGGGTTTGTCCACCTTCTTCGCCCTGCGCGATGCGGTAGCGGCCAGTGCCGATCACAAGGCCGTGGTTTACATGGACGCCCCGGCCACGCCTGAGCGCATCCTGATGGCTTGCGAAAAAGTCAAGGCGACAGCAGGGCTGTGAGGTTTTGAGCAAGATGCCTGAAGCGGTTTCAGGCATCTGTCACTTGGATTCACCCAGTCAACAGGAGCAGGCCCATGTCAGACGATCCACGGTGCTGCGGCACCGGCACTTGCATCATCAACGCCGAAGGCCTGTGCTGGTGCGGCCAGCGATGGGATGGCGAGAAGATGTGCTTCATGCCCGAGCCTGCGGCGCAGCCAGACCCCCTGGCCAAGAGCGACACCACCCCGCAATCACCTCGCGCTGGGCAGGACTGAGCGCATGAGTTGCCTGCGCCCGTACCCTGGCCGCTGTGCGCTGTTTCTCCACACTTTGTTCTTCACCGGGCCGCGGTTGTGAGCCAAGGCACGACGACGGCTGAAACTCCACCCGCCATGCACTGGCGCGACCCGTTCCGGGTCCGGAGTTTTCGCTTTCAGTGGCCTGCCGATCTGACCACGTCCTGGGCTATGGAGATGGAGACCATCGTGCTGGGCTGGTTCATCCTGGTCGAGTCGGGCTCGGTCATGATGCTGGTGGTGTTTGGCTCCTTGCAGTACCTGGGCTCTTTGGTCTCGCCCATGTTTGGCGTGGCGGGCGACCGACTCGGTTATCGGCGCATGCTGGTGTTGTCGCGGGCCCTGTATGCCTTGCTGGCCGCCGCCTTCATGCTGCTGGCCTGGTTGCAAGCCCTTACCCCCATGATCGTACTGATCATGGCTGCTTTGGCGGGCCTGGTGCGCCCCTCGGACATGATGATGCGCCACGCCTTGATCGCGCAGACCCTGCCGCCCCGGCATTTGCTGGGCACGTTGGGCATTTCGCGCATCACCTCGGATTCGGCCCGCATCGCTGGCGCATTGGCCGGTGCGGGTGTGGTCGCATGGCTGGGCATGACCTGGGCTTACGCGCTCATCACCGCGCTTTATATGCTCAGCTTTGTGCTGTCACGCGGCGTTTCGGGTGGGCCTGCGCAAACTGCTGTCAGGGATGCCCCACGCGTGTCGCTGATCCGCGATTTGCAGCTGGCCTTTGGCTATGTGTGGACGCGCCCGGTGCTGATAGCGGCCATGGCGCTGGCCTTCTTAGTCAATCTGTTGGCCTTTCCCTTCTCTTTGGGCTTGCTGCCCTATGTGGCCAAAAATATTTACCTGACCGACCAGACGGGTCTCGGCTGGCTGGGCGCCAGCTTTGCCTTTGGGGGCCTGGTGGGCTCGGTGGTGCTGAGTTCGCACCGTTTTGCGTTTCGCGCCGCGCAAACCATGGTGCTGGCCGGGGCGGTGTGGTTTGCGGTGGATGTGCTGTTTGCCTTCAGCACCCATCTGGGCGTGGGCATGGCCTTGCTGTGCTTGGCAGGCCTGGCGCAAAGCCTGAGCATGACGCCGCTGGCCGCCGTGATGCTGCGCGCCACAGAGCCCGCTTACCGGGGTCGGGTGATGGGCATGCGCATGTTGGCCATCTGGGGTTTGCCATTGGGCCTTTTGCTGTCGGGCCCGCTGATTGGCCGTTGGGGCTATGTCGCCACAGCCAGCATGTATTCGGCCCTGGGGCTGCTGTTGACCGGTGCCATGGCGGTGTACTGGCGTGCGCACATTTGGGACCGCAAAGCCCCGGCCAATGCGCCTTTGTGACGCACCCACGATGAGCCCCCGCTGTGACCCAAGCGACAGCCTTCAAACGGCCTTGGGCGCACAGTGCGCGTGCAGGGTCGGATTGACCGTAGCCAGACCTGAAAGCTGAAATTGACCATGACCACCTTGACCTCTTCTGCCGCCCCTGTGCCCGAACCACCCGATGACCACCCCCGCGTGGTGCGGGGCCTGCTCAACATCGCGCACGCCTTGGACCATTTGTTCTTGCTGATTTTTGCAGCGGCGGTCAGCACCATTGCCACCGACATGGGCTTGGCCCAATGGCAAGACCTGATGCCCTATGGCGCAGGGGCTTTTTTCATGTTCGGTCTGGGCTCTTTGCCGGCGGGTCGCTTGGGCGATTTGTGGGGCCGCCGCAGCATGATGCTGATCTTCTTTTTTGGCATTGGTACGGCGTCCATCCTCACGGCGTTCACCCAAACGCCTTGGCAACTGGCCATCAGCCTCACGCTGATCGGCGTGTTCGCATCCATCTACCACCCGGTGGGCATCCCCATGTTGCTCGAGCGCTCGTCCAACCCCGGTGCCACCATTGGCTTCAACGGCCTGGCGGGTAACTTGGGCGTGGCGGTGGCGGCCTTGCTCACCGGTTTTTTGATCCAGTGGTTCGGCTGGCGTGCGGCTTTTGTTCTGCCCGGCGTGGTGGCGCTGTTGTGCGGCTGGGTGTTTGCCCGCACTTGCCCCCAAGAGGTCTTGTCACCTGCCAAGCGCAAGGGCGGCGCCAAGGTGAGCCTGCCCGCGCCCATGCTGGCCCGCGCTTTGGTGGTCATGACGGCTGCGGCTGTGACCAGCAGCGTGCTGTTCAACTTCACCACCAACGGCAACGGGCCGTTGATCACCGAGCGCTTTCTGGGGGTGATGGAAGACCCTGCCAGCTTGGGCCTGTTGCTGGCCTTGGTTTACGCCGTGGCCTCGGTGGCCCAGTTGGTGGTGGGGCACCTGATCAACCGTTTCCCGCTCAAGCACTTTTTCATGTTCATGGTGATGGCGCAGATCCCCATGCTGGTGCTGGCCTCGCAGGCGCAGGGCTGGTGGCTGTTTGCGGCGCTGATTGGGGTGATGGTGTTCATCTTTGGGGCGATTCCCTTCACCGATTTCATGATCGCCCGCTACGTAGACGACCGCCTGCGCTCGCGCGTTTCGGGCATGCGCCTGGGCGTGTCGTTCGCGGTGAGTTCCTTGTCGGTCTGGGCCTTGGGGCCGGTGGTCAAGGCCATGGGCTTTGGCAGTTCGCTCTTGTTGCTGGCGGGTTTTTCGGTGGCCACCACGCTCATTTTGACTTTGCTGCCTGGGGCGGCGCACGAGCAGACGACGCCGGCCTGAGCCAGAGCGTGCCAGGCCTTAGCGCAGCTCAGACGTCTGATCAGTCCTGGCCTTCGGTCAGGGTGTCGAGCTGAAACTTGCCGCTTTTGTGCCAAAGCCACACATCGGTGTAGGTGACCTGGCTCATGTGCTGTGGCACGGGGTAGGGGGCTGCGGCTTTGACCATGCGTTCGATTTGTTGCATCACTTGCGGCACATGCCGGGGTGCACGCATCCATTGCACCGATTTGACTGAGCCGTGCCGGTCGATGTCCACGTTGAGTACACCCACCGCCTCCAACATGGGGGGCAGGCGGCCTTTGTAAATGCTTTGGCTGTGCCGGGCATAAAGGTGGCTGGCGGCGTCCTTGCGGTAATCCTTGGCGTTGCGTGCGGCCGATTTGACGGGGCTGGGGGCTGCGGCAGTCTTGGCGGGTGGGGCCACGGTGTCAGGCGGTGTCGTGGCGGGTAGGGCAGGTAGGGCGGGTAGGGCAGGTAGGGCAGGTAGGGCGGGGGTGCCGTCGACCTGGCTGGTGGCAGGGCGTGGGGTGGGTTTGGCGGTCGGGGGCGCGCTGCAGCCGCTCAGCCAGCCCAGGACCACGGTGCCCAGGGCCAGCAAGCTGCGCGACAAAACGGTGCGGCGCGGGGCATGTTGCGGGTGCGGGTGTTGGGGTGCCTCTGGCATAGATCGGGTCCTCTCCTTGGCATACTCGGTGTTCGGGCGTGATTGTGGCATTGACCACAGGCCTTGGCGAGTGGCCATTTGACAAAGGGGTGCGTGTGTGAACTGGATGATGGTGGCGTTGAATCGGTTGGCCAATGAGTCGGCGGTGCGGGTGAGTGTGCAAGCCACCCAGGGCTCAGTGCCGCGTGGGCCGGGCACCCACATGCTGGTGTTTGCCCGAGGCGAAGAGGGCACGATTGGTGGCGGTCATCTGGAATTTCAGGCCTTGGCGCAGGCACGTCGGTTACTGGCAGGGGAGTTGGTGCCTACTCACTTTCGTCAGGTGCTGGGCCCCAGCTTGGGGCAGTGCTGCGGCGGGGTGGTGGAATTGCTGTTGGAGCGAGTGGACGCGGGCGACGTGGCGCGTTTGCGCACCGCCTTGATGCCGCCGCGCACCCCGCTGGCGCTTTTTGGCGGTGGCCATGTGGGCCGAGCGATTGTGAACGCCCTGGCGCCTTTGCCTTTTTCGGTGCGCTGGATCGACAGCCGCGACGAGATTTTTCCGGCCGATGTGCCCGATGGGATGGATTGCGAGCACTCCAACCCGGTGCAAGCTGCCGTGGCCGATCTGGCCCCGTGCAGCCGGGTGCTGATCATGAGTTTCAGCCATGCAGAAGACCTCGACATCGTGGTGGCTTGCCTCAAGCGCTTGCGCGAGCGGAATGATTTGCCCTTTGTGGGCCTGATTGGCAGCCAGACCAAATGGGCCACCTTCAGGCACCGCTTGGAAGAACGGGGCTTTGCGGCCGAAGAAATCGCCCGCATCACTTGCCCGATCGGCGTTCCCGGTATCGCGGGCAAGGAACCGGAGGTCATCGCTGTGGCGGTGGCGGCGCAACTCTTGCAAACCCTTTGAAGTTGTGATGCTGGTTTCCCCTAGGCCCCCAAGCCAAAGGGGGGACTGGAATCCTGAATGTAAACTGTATACACTTCGGTGCACTGGTCGCAGCGGCGCAAGGATCTTCGGGTTCATGTTCGCGACCGAATACCCGCTCACAGGGCCCGCGGTGGTGAGCAGGTTGGAGAATCCTTCATGGAATCGTATTTTCTGGAATGGGCCAATTTGTTGCTGCGATGGGTGCACGTCATCACCGCCATCGCCTGGATTGGCTCCTCGTTCTACTTTGTCTTTCTCGACAACAACCTGCAAAAACCAAACTCACCTGACCTGCTGGAAAAAGGCGTGGGCGGCGCCATGTGGGCGGTGCACGGCGGCGGTTTTTACAACCCGCAAAAGTACATGGTGGCCCCCAAGGTCATTCACACCAAGCTCCATTGGTTTTATTGGGAAGCCTATTCCACTTGGTTGACTGGTTTTGCGCTGTTCACGGTGCTCTACCTTTACAACGCGGGTACTTTCCTGATCGACAAGTCGCTGATGGACTGGACCCCGGTGATGGCGGGTTCTGCCGCAGTGGGCATGCTGGTGGCCTTTTGGTTGGTCTACGACACCATCTGCCGCGTGTTTGGCTTTCGAAAAAACGGCGAGCTGATCGTGGCGGGTCTGATGATCGTGGTCGTGGCGTTTTGTGCCTGGCTGGCCAACGAGCTGTTTGCAGGCCGAGCTGCCTTCTTGCTGGTAGGCGCCATGATCGCCACCGCCATGAGCGCCAATGTGTTTTTCTGGATCATCCCCGGCCAGCGCAAGGTGGTGGCTGCCATGACGTCCGGTGGATCCTATGACGCCAATGCGCTGGCCATCCACGGCAAGCGCGGTAAGCAGCGCAGCGTGCACAACACTTATTTCACGCTGCCCGTCATCTTTGCAATGCTGAGCAACCACTACAGCTTTTTGTACACGCACGAGCACCGCTGGGTGCTGCTGTTTGTGATGATGCTCGCCGGTGCCTTGATTCGCCAGTTTTTTGTTCAGCGCCATGCCTTTCACCTGGGCCGCGCCGCCAATCCTTGGCCTTTTGCGGCGGTGGGCGTGGTGATGATTTTGGGTGTGATCGTGGCCCTGAAACCAGCTGCCCCCAAAGTGTCAACAGCACCCGTGTCACCCGTGAGCTTTGCCCAGGTGCAAAGCCTCGTCAGTCAGCATTGTCTGTCGTGCCACAACGCTCAGGTGCAAATGAAAAACGTCCGCTTGGACAGTCCTGAGCAAATCAAGCTTCACGCGCAAAACGTCTACCAACAAGTGGTGGTGACCAAGCAAATGCCCATGGGCAATGCCACCGGCCTGACCGAAGAAGACCGGGTCTTGATCGGGCGCTGGTTTGTGGCGGGGGCCAAGCTGGACTGAAGGGTTGGCCATTGTCGAGGCCGGCATGAGGGGTGCACGCGACAGTCGCCTGAGTTACTGGGGCTATGGTTGACCCTATTGGTATGACGATCGAATGGGTATATCTTGGACCCAGCAGGCCCTTTTGGGCCCGGCTGTTCAAATCACAAGGAGACACCCATGTTCAATCGCTCACGCCGTACTTTGGTTGCCAGCGCTGTTGCTGGCTTGGCTTGTTTGGCAGCTGCCCTGCCTGCTGCCGCACAAAATTATCCCGTTCGCCCCATCACCATGATCGTGCCTTGGGGCGCAGGTGGCGGCACCGATGCCGTGGCCCGGATCGTGGCCAGCTTGCTCGAGAAAGACCTCGGCCAACCCGTCACCGTCGTTAACCGCACCGGCGGCAGCGGAGTGGTGGGCCATGCGGCCATTGCTTCGGCACCCGCTGACGGTTACACCATTGGCCTGGCCACAGTCGAAATTGGCATGATGCACTGGCAGGGTCTGACCCAATTGACGGGCGCCTCTTACACGCCCATCGGTTTGGTCAATGCCGACCCGGCTGGCATTCAGGTGCGCGCCGATTCGCCTTACAAAAACGTGAACGAGTTGCTGGCCGCCATCAAGGCCAACCCCGGAAAGTTCAAAGCCTCTGGCACGGGCCAAGGCGGTATCTGGCATTTGGCCATTGCCGGTTTGTTGCTCGACCAAAAAATCGACCCGGCTGCATTGCCTTGGGTGCCCAGCAACGGCGCAGCGCCAGGCTTGCAAGACATGGTGGCGGGTGGTGTGGAAGTGGCTCCGGTGTCCCTGCCCGAAGCGCGTTCGCTGATCGATGCGGGCAAGGTCAAGAGTCTGGCCATCATGGACGCCAAGCCTTCCACGCTGTACCCCAATGTGCCGACCCTCAAATCGGCCACAGGCAGCAACTGGACCATGGCGGCCTGGCGCGGCGTGCTGGCCCCTAAAGGCTTGCCAGCGCCGATTCAAACCAGGCTGGCCGAAGCCGTGCGCAAGGCCGTGGCCAGCAAGGATTACAACGACTTCATGACCAGCCGTGGCTTGGGTGTGATTTATGGCGGGCCGGATGACATGGCCAAATTCATGGCCAAGTCCGATGCCGAAATGGGCGTCACCATGAAAGCTGTGGGCCTGGTCAAGTAAGCCTGCGCATGAAAATCAACGACGCTTTTTGGGGCTTTGTGCTCATGGCCTTGGGCGCTGCGGTGCTCTGGGCCGTGCGTGCTTACCCCAACATTCCGGGCCAGCCGGTCGGCCCTGCCTTGTTTCCGGGCTTGATTGCGGTGGGCCTGTGTGTGGGTGGGGCCTTGCTGGTCTGGCAAGGCTGGCGTGATCGCGCGAATGGCGCATGGCTTGAGTGGGAAGACTGGGTGCGTTCGCCACGGCACACCCAGGCGCTGGTCGCCTTGCTGGGCTCGGTGGTGTTTTACATCTTGTTATCAGATGAGCTGGGATTTTTCATCACCGCATTTTTGATGCTAGTGACCTTGTTCAGATCATTGCAAGTGGCATGGGGCCGTTCGGTCTTTTGGGCGGTGGTGGCCACTGTGGTGGTTCACTTTGCTTTTTACAAATTGCTGCGCGTGCCCTTGCCGTGGGGCATCTTGACGCCCATCGCCTGGTAAGGGCATTGACCCACTCTTTTTTACCCAAACGACTGTGACAGTCTGAGGAGCCGAGTTCCATGTGGACAGCCATTGGCCAAGCTTTTTCGATGGTGTTCGAGCCCTACACCTTGATGGTGATGGTGCTCGCCGCCTTTTATGGCCTTTTTGTCGGGGCGGTGCCGGGCTTGACCGCCACCATGGCCACTGCGCTGTTGGTGCCCGTGACCTTCTTCATGCCGCCCATCCCCGCGGTGGCGGCCATGGTCACGGCCACGGCCATGGCGATTTTTTCGGGGGACATTCCGGGCTGTTTGTTGCGCATTCCGGGCACACCGGCATCGGCCGCCTACACCGACGAAGCCTTTGCCATGACCCGCAAAGGTCAGGCCGAAAAAGCGCTGGGCGCAGGTTTGGTGTTCTCGGCGGTGGGGGGCTTGTTTGGCACGGCGGTGCTGATCGTGGCTGCGCCTGCCTTGGCCGACTTTGCACTGAATTTCAGCTCATTCGAGTATTTTTGGTTGGTGCTGCTGGGCCTGACTTGCGCGGTCTTCATTTCCACCGGTTCCCCGGTCAAGGGGCTGATGATGTTGTTCTTGGGCTTGCTGGTGGCGTGCGTGGGCTTGGGCAATCCGGCCGGTTTTCCACGCTTTACCTTTGGCAGCACCGAAATGTCGGGCGGTATCGGCATGATCGCCATGATGATCGGCATGTTCGCCATCTCCGAAATCATCCGCTACGTGGTGGACACCAGCCCGCCTGCTGAGTTGGTGGTGGAAGAGGTGGGCGGTGTGCTCAAGGGCCAATGGGCGCTGGCCAAGAAATACCCCAAACAGATTTTGCGAGGCAGTGTGCTGGGCACCGCCGTGGGCGCTTTGCCGGGGGCAGGCGCTGACATCGCGGCCTGGATGTCTTATGCCGTGAGCAAGAAGTTTTCCAAGGAGCCCGAGAAATTTGGTACCGGGCATGTGGAAGGCATTGTGGAATCGGGCTCGGCCAACAACAGCGCCTTGGCCGGTGCGTGGATTCCGGCCTTGGTGTTTGGCATTCCGGGTGACTCGATCACGGCCATTGTGATCGGCGTGCTGTACATGAAGAACATGAACCCCGGCCCGACCTTGTTCACCACCAACCCGCAAAACATTTACGCGGTGTTTTTGCTGTTCATCTTGGCCAACCTCATCATGATTCCCTTGGGCATTTTGTGCATCAAGGTGGCCAAGCGCATCCTCAAGGTGCCGCGTGAAATCTTGATGCCGATGATCTTGCTGTTTTGTGTGGTGGGCACGTTTGCCATCAACAACTCGGTGTTTCAGATCGGCGTGATGCTGGTCGCCGGCATCCTGGCGTATGTGCTGGAGGCCAACAAGTTCCCGACAGCGCCGGCCATTTTGGGCGTGGTGTTGGGCGGCATGCTGGAGGAGAACTTCATCACCTCGATGATCAAGTCCAACGGCGATTTGATGGCTTTTGTGGCCCGGCCCATTGCGCTGTGCCTGGCCATTCTCACGGCGTTGGTCTGGTTTGCACCGCTGCTCTTGCGTACGTTGCGCCAACCAGCGCCGGGGCGTTAGGCGTTGAGCGTTCAGGGTTCAGGGTTCAGGGTTCAGGGTTCAGGGTGGGCTGGCCTTTGGTCGGCAACGGGTGGCAGTGGGCCACCTGAAGATCATGCCTTTCATCAGACCTCACATGGGATGGGGTGCTGCGATTTTGAGTTTTTCGGCCCAAGGCAAGAGCATGGGCATGATGTTCGGGTACAGCGCCAGGCCTTGGGCTGCGCTGTCGGCTTTGAGCTTCAGGCCGCGCTCGCCTGGCGTGCGCACCCAGCGGTCGGGCTGTGCGGGCCGCGCAGCATGGCATTGGCGTGACACTTCGTCCATCTGCGTGTGGAAGGCGCTTGGACCTGCGAAAGCGCGGGGGTCGATGATCTGCAAAAACACCGTGGCCCCCCAGCCCTCGGGGGCATCGGCCCGGCCGTGGCCTGACAGCCCGCCGGTCAAGGCTTCCACCATCCAGCTCAGGCCATAGCCCTTGTGGCCCGAGTCCATGCCGCCCAGCGGCAAGATGGTGCCCTTGGGTTCGTTGAACAGCACCGCCGGGTCGCGGCTGGGCTGGCCATGGCCATCCATCACCCACTCGGCGGGCAGCAAGCCGCCTTCTTTGTGCAGGCGGTTGGTCATGCCGTTGGTGGTGGACGAGGTGGACACGTCGATCAGCACCGGCAAGCCCGAAGTGGGAATGCCCACCGACATCGGGTTGGGTGTGAACACCGGGTCCAGCCCGCCAAAGGGCGCGATGCTGGCGGTGTTGGGGTCTGAGCAGTGCAGCAGCATCATGAAACCCTGATCGGTCACACGCTGGTGGTAGGCCGCCAGACAGGCAATGTGGTGGCTGCGCCGGATGACCACGGTGCAAGTGCCTTGGGTGCGGGCGCGTTGTGTGGCCAGTTCGATGGCTTGCAGCACAAGCCAGGGGCCGGGCAGGCGTTGTCCATCCCAGGTGACGGCGGCTGGAAAGTCCGACACCACCACGGGTTGGCCGTCTTTTGTCATCTTGCCCGCTTCCAGTTCAGCCAGATAGGGGGCCAACAAGCCCAGGCCGTGCGTGGTGTGACCCAGCAAATCGCCTTCCAGCAAAACGTCGGCTACAGCCTGCGCCTTGTCCGGCGGCAGGCCGGCAGACTGTAAAAGTTGGTCGGCAAAAGCCAGAAGGTCAGAGACGGCATAGTTCATGGGCTGCATCATAAAAAGAAGCTTCGGATGTGCTGTCTCGCCGCGGACTCGGTGTGGTTCATGCCAAGGCATGGCTAGGGTTTCCACGCGAGTCCATTCGCCGTGAATACCTGATACTGCTGCCAGAGAGTGCTAGCGCTATTTTGCCCAGACTCATGACTGAGATTTCTATATGAAATTCGGCGTTTTTGACCACCTTGACCACAGTGGACTGCTGCTCAGGGATTTCTATGAAGAGCGACTTCAACTGATTGAGGAATACGACAGGGTGGGTATCCACGTCTACCTCACGGCTGAACACCATGCCACGCCGTTGGGCATGTCACCTTCGCCGTCTGTGTTCCATTCGGCTGTGGCACAAAGAACCAAGCGCTTGCTGTTTGGGCCATTGGTGTACACCTTGGCCCTTTACCACCCCTTGAGGCTGGCCGAAGAAGTCTGCATGCTCGACCATTTGAGCGGTGGTCGTTTTCAATTGGGTGTGGGCCGAGGCATCTCGCCTTATGAGCTGGGTTATTACGGTGTCAACCCGGACGAGGCCCATGAACGTTACCTAGAGTCCTATGAGGTGCTGATGAAGGCTTTGAAGGCGGGTCGTTCAGCCACGCCTGAATTGACCCACGAAGGCAAGTTTTACCAGTACAAAGACGTGCCCATGACCTTGGCACCTTTGCAAACCCCGCACCCGCCTTTGTGGTACGGGGTGGGTGACCCCAATGGTGTCAGCTGGTGCGTGGCCAACCGTTGCAATGTGGTGGGCAATGCCCCCCTGGACCGCATGCGCGCGATCACAGACCGTTACCGCGAAGAGTGGGCCGCTGCTGGCCACAGCCCTGACGCGTTGCCCTTGATGGGGACCACGCGGCACATGGTGATCGCTGCGACTGACAAAGAAGCCAACGATCTTGCGCGCCAGGCTTACACACGTTGGTACCAAAGCTTCATGTACCTGTGGGAGAAACACGGCACCAAGCCCGGTGCGTACTTTCCATCCACTTGGGACGAATTGGCGGGCGCAGGCCGCGCGTTGGCAGGCACGCCTGAAACTGTGCGCGAGCAGTTGCTGCATCAAATCGAGGTCTCTGGCATCAATTTTGTGCTCACGCGTTTTGCCTTTGGCGACCTGCCTTTTGCCGACTCCAAGCGGTCGGTTTCTTTGTTTGCATCGGATGTCATGCCCTGGATTCTTGAGCATACCGATGCTTTGCAACCCCACTGAGGCTTCACCATGAATCACCAACGCAGCACTTTGATTCGGGCGCTCCTGGCCCTTGCCATCGCAGGTTCTGGCCCGCATGCGCTTGCCCAAACGGCCAATGCGTGGCCCACCAAGCCTGTCAAGATCATCATGCCCAGTCTGCCCGCTGGGAGTCCTGACCGGGTGACGCGCATGGTGGCTGAAAAGCTGGCGATTCGTTGGGGCCAACCCGTCACGGTGGAATACAAGCCCGGCGCCACCACGGTGATTGGCACCGATTTCGTGGCCCGTGCACCGGCCGATGGTTACACCTTGCTGTCGACCTTCACATCCTTGGTTCAGGCGCCTGCTTTGTTGCCCAAGGTGCCATGGGACCCTGAGCGAGATTTCACACCCATTGTTCAGTTCATCCGCTCAGAAGTGGTCTTGCTGGTGCGCAGCGATTCGCCCTACAAAACCATTGCTGAATTCATCCAAGGCGCCAAGACCGCCAAGGCCAGTGGTGCGCCGTTGAACTATGCCTCCTTTGGAAATGCTTCCTCATTTCACATCTATGGCGAAACGCTCAAGCGAGGCGCGGGCATCGATTTGACGCACATCCCCTACAAAGGCGAATCGGCATCGATGGTTGACCTGATGGGTGGGCAGGTGGTGAGTTCATTCAACTCCATTGGGACCGCCATGCCCCACATCAAGAGCGGGCGTGTCCGCGCACTGGCCTTGGTGGGTGCGGTCCGATCCAAGGTTTTGCCTGAGGTCCCCACATTTGGTGAGGCGGGTGTGGCCAAGATGGACACCAGTGGTTGGTTTGGCATGCTGGCACCCGCGGGCACCCCACGCAGCATCGTGGACAAAATTGCCGCAGACACGGCGCAAATACTGGCCTTGCCAGAAGTGATGGAGGCTTTGCGCGGTCAGGGGCTGGAGCCCACGGGCCTGGGCCCGGATGCTTTTGCCCGTTTTTTGCGCGAAGACCTGATGCGCTGGAAGACCTTGATTCAGGAAGTCGGCGTGAAGGCTGATAGCTGAAACCACCAGGCCCAGCACCGAGCTGGCGGCGTGCAAAAGGTGTTCGGAGGCTAAACCCCTGAAACCACCACGTCCATCGCCGCAATCAGTGTGCTGGCTTGCGGTGCCAAATTGCCCACCACTTGCCGTAAGCTGCGCGCGGGCAAGGGTGCCGTGTAGTGGGCCAGTGCGCGCAGGCGCTGGCCGTTGACTTTGACCATGGGGCAAAGTTTGTCAGGTGACTTTTTTGCAAACTCAACAGTGGCCAAAGGAATGGTCATGCGTGTGGCCAATGCATCCAGCAAGTCGCTTTGGACGACCACCACATAGGGAATGCCGTGCGCAGCGCTCTCGCTGGGATTGGCGTAAACATCAAACTGCGCCATGGCGTTTTACCAAGGCCGCAAGTCGGCACCGGGGATGCCTTGCTTTTCTACCCAAGTGTTTTGCGCGGTAATCCAATCGCCAAACTCGGCTTCAAACTTCTTTTTGCGTGCCGCCAAGCTGCTGCTGTTTTGGTTGGCTTGCAACGTCCGGTATTGCTCAGCCGACAAAATGACGGTGTCTATTTGCCCCGCTTTTTCTACAAAAACGGGTTCACGCTTGGCAAGGGCGCAAATGCTGCCAAAACGGTTTTTGGCTTCGGTGGCGGTGATTTGCATGGTGAGCTCCTGAGTGTTGGCTATTTTAGCTAAAGGTGTCTAGAGTGTGGAAACTTAAGCTGCCCCTAACGCCAACCGCATGGCCAGCTGGTTGTGCCGCTCAATCAACGGCCCCATGTCCACCGTTGCAATCTCACCTTGTCGCACCACCACGCGTCCGTTGACGATGGTGAAGTCCGCGTTGTCGCTCGCGCACAGCAGCAGCGCGCCCACTGGGTCATGCACTGCACCGCCCGCCATGCTGAGCGTGTCGGTTCGGAACAGGGCAATGTCGGCGCAAAAGCCTTCTTTGATCTGCCCCAGCTCGTGCGCACGGCCCAGCACTTCGGCGCCGCCGCGTGTGGCCAGGCGCAACGCGTCGCGGGGTGTCATCTCGGCGGGGCCGCGGTCACAGCTAAACACGGTGCGCCCGTCTTCGACGCGCGGTGCTTCCATGGCCCTGCCCACACGCGCCAGCAGCATGGCCTGTCGGGCCTCGTTCAGCAGGTGCGCCGCGTCGTTGCTGGCGCTGCCGTCCACGCCCAGGCCAATCGGCACGCCCGCGTCGAGCATTTTGCGCAGGGGCAAGATGCCGCTGGCTAGGCGCATGTTGCTGCAGGGGCAGTGGGCGATGCCGGTGCGCGTGCGGGCAAATAAATACGTGCCTTCGTCGTCCAGCTTCACACCATGGGCATGCCACACGTCGTGGCCCACCCAGCCTAGGTCCTCGGCGTATTGGGCGGGCGTGCAGTTGAACCTCTCGCGGGTGTACGCAATGTCGTGGTCGTTTTCGGCCAAATGGGTGTGCAGACGCACGCCGTGGGCGCGGGCGAGCTTTGCCGATTCGCGCATCAGGTCCTGACTCACGCTGAAGGGCGAGCAGGGGGCGACGGCCACATGCGTCATCGCGCCGTAGCTGGCGTCGTGCCACCTTTCAATCAGGCGCTGGGTTTCTTTCAAGATGGCGGGCTCTTTTTCGACCACGCTGTCGGGCGGCAGACCGCCTTGCGACTCGCCCACGCTCATGCTGCCGCGTGTGGCGGTAAAGCGCATGCCCATGGTGTGCGCCGCTTCGATGCTGTCGTCCAGCCGCACGCCATTGGGATAGATGTAGAGATGGTCGCTGCTGGTGGTGCAGCCGCTCAGCAACAGCTCGGCCATGGCCACTTGGCTTGAAACACGCACCATCTCGGGCGTGAGGCCCACCCAGATCGGGTATAGGCCTTGCAGCCAAGAAAACAGCTCGGCGTTTTGCACGCTCGGAATCGCCCGTGTGAGCGATTGATACATGTGGTGGTGCGTGTTGATCAGCCCCGGCACCACCACATGGCGGCGGGCGTCGATCACTTCATCCACCTGTTTGACCAGTTCGTCGGTGTTTTGAGTGGCGGGGATGATGCGTTCGATGCGGCCATCGCGGATCAAGAGCGAGGCGTCATTGAACTCATTTCTGGCATCGTCTTGTGTGGCGATGCAGCGGGCGCGGTGGATTAGCAGCGTGAGCATGGACTTGTCCTGGGCAAGGGGTGAAACAAGTCGCGGCCGAATCCCCTGGTGCCCGCAAAAAGCGGGGAGGGCGAGCACCACGTTGCCGCGCGTCCCGGGCTGTGCAGTGGAACAATTTTACGGGGGTGTGGTACGCACCATGGTGTTCATCACGCACAGCGCTGATATGCACTTGGTCTAGAGCCTGACTTAGTGGTCTGTGGGGCGGAGTAAATACATTTTTCACATGGCACTTCCACTGGGGAGCCAAAAAGTTAAGTGGTAAGCACGGCGCATAAAGACATTAAAGAGCTTTTGGAATTTTTTTGCGTTTCAGATAAAGCTAATCAGGTCAATTTCAGCTCGCTCAAAATGAGCTGCTTTAGCTTGTACTTCTCGATTTTGTTGGTCGGTGTTATTGGAAGCGCAGTGACAAACCGTATATGTTTTGGCTGCATGAATTTGGGCATTACTTTAATGACGTGGACACGCAATTGAGACTCAGACAGAGTCAAGCCTTCTTTCAACTCAACGAATACGGCAATGTCGTCTTCGTCACCAACAAGTGCAGGCAAAGGAACCGCAGCACAGGCTCTCACGCTAGGATGACTGGCGATCAAAAACTCAACTTCATATGAGGAAACGTTTTCGCCTCGCACACGGAAAAAACCGCCCATTCGGTCAATGAACAAATAGGTACCTGATCCATCGGTACTTTCTTTGCAAGCGTCGCCGGTGTGAAACCAGCAGTTGCGCAACACCCTGATCGTGACATCGGGTTTGCGAAAATACGAGTCCAGCAGCAAACCTGGAAACCGGGGCCGGAACGCCAGTTGTCCCACCACACCCGGAGGACATGCGTTGTCATCCTCATCCAAAATTGCGACTTCCAACAAGGGGTTTGGCAAGCCCATGAAACCTTTAGGTAGCGGCTCACGCCCATTTACCACCAGACGTCCTGAGGACTTGCATGAAGCGACGTAGTCTTTTTTGTGCAGCCCCTTCCACATACTGACCGGTGTGCCTTGGATATCACCCAACTCATCGATGATCCCTGTGAAGCCAACACCAGATTCAGTTTGACCAAAGCCACAGCTCACAAAATCGATACCAAAACGTGTGGCTACTTCATTGTGAGTTGCAGGCAAAGGCTGCATGTGCACCTTATTGAGTGAGTTGGCTTTATCTGATGGCAACGGTTTTGCACTCATTAACCAGGGGATCATCACATCCAACAAAATACAACAACTGGCCTGGCATTGGGCAATGCGATCCCAAAACTTGGTGGGGCTGAACTTGTCCCACAACCCCACCGTGTTGCCTAACCAGATGGCCTTTGTCACCACAGCAAACGCTCCGCCGACATGGTACATCGGCAAATCACAATACAAGATATCGTCAGCTGTCGTCGCCATGCGCAAGGGATAACTGTAATGATTCATCCAGCGAAATGGTTGCACAACGCCCTTGGAGGGACCAGTGGTACCAGAGGTGTAAACGATATTGGCAATGTCAAAGGGACTGCGTACCATCTGTGGCAAGGGGGCAGAGCAAGCTTGTAATCGGCTTAAATCGGTACACTCAAACCGCGCGTCCATTGGCGCATTTTCGGTGGCTATGTAATCATGATCTGATGCTTGAGGGTGGTGCACAATCAGCCGCTGCAATTGCACTTCCGTTGCAATCTCATTCAAAATTTCAGCAAATGAAGGATCTGTGATCAAAGCGAAGGGTGCCGTATCGTTGAGCTGATATTGCAACAATGCACCACGGAAATTAAAATTCACCGGTGCAAAAACTGCACCTGCACGCCAAATCGCGTACATAGCCAAAGCGCTTACCAGCGAGTTTCTAGTCAACACACTCACAGATTGACCTGGCTGGACTCCCATCTCAATCAAGCCCGCTGCCATGCGATCGGTTCTTTTTTTGAATTCAGAAAAAGTAACTTGAATATTGTCTTCGCCGTAGTAGATATAAACCTTGTCGGGCATACGTAATGCACATTCGTCGAGCTTGTCCAAGACAATATCGCCCTGAGCCACCATGTCGTCAAATAATGCTTGCGGTGTCATGCCCATACTCCTAAGTTGTACATTTCATCCGGTCAATGTTGCGCAAAAATCTATGCTTCTAAGCGGGCCACGATTTGCCCCTCTTTGATCGTTTCACCTTCATGTACTGTTATTTCCATGATCACACCAGCACGGGGAGCGTCGATGGGGATTTCCATCTTCATGGCCTCGATGATCATCACGCTTTCGTCCGTAGCAACGCGTTGGCCCACAGCGGCTTGGATCTTCCAGACTTGACCCGCAACTTCAGAGGTGATGTTCAAATTTGGCATGTCAGTTCCTGAAATTAAAGTCGTTGATTTGTTGGATCCAGCACTTTGCGTAATGACTCACCCAAACTGTTGAATGCCATGGCGGTCAGCAAAATTGCAATGCCGGGTGCATACATTTGCTCTGGCGCAATTTCCATGCTCTGATACGCACGAGCAAGCATCGCGCCCCAGCTCGGATCAGGAGGCTGAATGCCTAAACCGAGAAAACTCAGACTGGCCTCTGCCAGCAGAGCTCCTGCAAGCAAAATAGTGACTTGCACCAACACGGGTTGCAACGCATTTGGAAGGATGTGATGCCACAAAATATGTCGAGTTGACGAGCCAAAACAGCGTGCCGCATCAACATACAACTCTTGCCGAACCACTAGAGTTTTAGCCCGTGCCAAACGTGCCAACTGTGGAGCAAATACGATGCCGACGGCGATCATGCCGTTGGTCAGCCCAATGCCCAGTGCCCCAGTCACAGCAATGGCCAGCACGATGGCAGGAAAAGACAACAAGGTGTCGATCATGCGCCCTACCAACTCATCGAGCCAGCCGCCCATGTATCCAGCCCAGATTCCAATGGGTACGCCCAAACACACCGCAATCGAAACGGCCAAGCAACTGGCGTACAAAGCAGCTCGCGCACCATACAACAATCGGCTGAAAATATCACGGCCCAAGTCATCCGTTCCAAGCCAATTCAACTTCGATGGCGCAGCCAATGTGTTGCTCAGGTGCTGCTCAGTGGGGGAGTGCGGTGCGATCCATTCAGCTGTGAGTGAAACAAACAGCAAGGTCAAAAGAAATACGAAGCTCAGCGCTGCCCGCTTATCGCGCTGCAGCCATTGAATAAGCCATTGCAAACCGCTAGGCCTGGAGATGGTGTCCATTTCCTTCATATCACTTCACTCTGGGGTCAATGACCCCGTACAAAAGATCTGCCAACAAGTTCAGTAGCAACACAATCACCACCATCGCCAGCACGACACCTTGCACCACCGGGAAGTCCCGCTGGAGCGCTGCTTTCACAATCAAGCTGCCCATACCCGGGATGGCAAAAACTGCCTCAATTACCACTGTTGCGGCCAGCATACGGTTGGCCATCAAGGTCAATACGGTGAGCAAATTCACACCGACATTCTTCATGCCGTGCTTCCACAAAATTCGCATCGGCGATAAACCTTTGGCATGCAAAGTTCTTACTTGTTGTGACTGTAAAAGTTCCATGAGTGAGCCGCGAAGCTGTCGAGAAACTTCAGCAATCCCTCCGGCGGCCAAGGCAAGTGCAGGTAAGGTGGCATGGTGGATAGCACCCAAGGGGTCTGAACTGAATACGAGAGATCCTGTGACCGGAAACCAGGCCATGTCCAAAGCAAAA
>NZ_CAMDLM010000036.1 GCF_945901735.1 Limnohabitans sp. Rim8 | reverse complement strand
GGGCGTGGCGGGGGCGGTGGTGTCCACCGCGGCGGTGAGCGCTGCGCTCTTGGCGCTTTCATTGCCTGCGGCGTCTGTCAGCGTGTATTCAAAGCTGTAGTTGCCATCGGTCAGCGCGGCATTGGGTGTGAGGGTGCCGTTGCTGCTGTTGTAGGTAGCAGCCACCAGGGTGCCGTTGACGTACAGCTTAGGTGTGTCGATCAGACCGATGCCAACAAACAGGCCTGGCGTGGTGTCGTCGGTGGTTGCAGCCGTGTTGCTCGCGCTGGCGCTGGTCAAGCTGCCCGCATCGTCGGTGTAGCCCGTGGGCGCTGCGGAGGGCGTGGCGGGGGCGGTGGTGTCCACCGCGACGGTGAGCGCTGCGCTCTTGGCGCTTTCATTGCCTGCGGCGTCTGTCAGCGTGTATTCAAAGCTGTAGTTGCCATCGGTCAGCGCGGCATTGGGCGTGAGTGTGCCAATAGTGCTGTTGTAGCTTGCGGCCACCAAAGTGCCGTTGACATACAGCTTGGGGCTGTCGATCAAACCGATGCCAACAAAGAGGCCTGGCGTGGTGTCGTCGGTGGTTGCAGCCGTGTTGCTCGCGCTGGCACTGGTCAAGCTGCCCGCATCGTCGGTGTAGCCCGTGGGCGCTGCGGCGGGCGTGGCGGGGGCGGTGGTGTCCACCGTGAAGGCGAGCGCTGCGCTCTTGGCGCTTTCATTGCCTGCGGCATCCGTCAGGCTGTAGGTAAAGCTGTAATTACCATCGATCAGCGCGGCGTTGGGCGTGAGGGTGCCGGTGCTGCTGTTGTAGCTTGCCGCCACCAGGGTTCCGTTGACGTACAACTTTGGGGTGTCCGTCAGACCGGTGCCAACAAAGAGACCGGGCGTGGTGTCGTCGGTGGATTCAGCCGTGTTGCTGGCGCTGGTCTGGTTGCCCGCGTTGTCGGTGTAGCCGCTGGGCGCGCTGGCGGGCGTGCTCGGTGGTGTGGCGTCAATGCGGACCGACATCGTGGCGCTGGCGCTGCCTGTGTTGCTCGCAGCGTCTGCAAATTTCACCGCTATGGTGTGCAAACCATCAAGCAGCGGGTGTGTGGCAGAGGGGCTGAGCAGTCCGGTCTGTGCGTTGTAATCCGAAGGCCAGTCTTGGCCATTCACCACCAAGACAAGCTGGGTCACGCCGGCGGGCAAATCGCCCACAGAAAAGCGCGGATAGCGGTCGTTGGATGCTGCGGCGCTGCCATCGCCGAGTTTGTCGTCAGTGCTGAAGGCCTGGATGCGCCCAGGCACTGCGGTCGGAGCCACCGTGTCCACCTCCAAGTTGTAGGGCTGGGACAGGGGGCCGGCGTTGGACGCTGCGTCTCGCACACTCACCGAAAAGCTGTGACTGCCGTCGGCCAAAGAGTAAGGGGTCTCAAAAGTCCAGGCACGGCCTTCCACCTTGGCGTTGCCCAGCAAAATTCGCTGGCCATTGAAGGTGTCGTACACCGCCAGGGTTTCGCCCGCTTGTAAACCCGAGGAGAGTTGGCCTGTGATGACCGGACTGCCTTGCTGGGTTAAGGAGACTTGGTCGGGGTTGAAGGAGCCTGTTTGAGTCGGTGCCAGGGTGTCAACGGTCAGCTTGAAGGGTGCGGCGATGGGCCCCAACTGTGCGCCCGCCATGGCCCGAACAGTCAGGCTGTGCTCGCCTTGTGCCAACGCATTTGGGGGTGTGAACTGCCAACCCAGTCCATTCACTTGAGCAGGGCCCAAGTCGACGTCACCGTCAAACACGTGCAGGGTCTGACCCGTCTTGAGTTCAGCCGACAAGCGCCCACTCAAAGTGGGCGTGGCGTTGTTGGTCAAGCCTGTTGAAGCCTCCACTGCGCTCGCGTTGGCCCCTGCGCTGGGCCAGTTCACGCTGGCCACGGCAGTGGGTTTGCCAACCTGGACGGTTTGGCTGACCGCAGTGCTTTGCAGGCCGTTGCCGTCAGTGAGGACGACGGAGACCACAGTGCCATCGGGCAGGGCTTGCGGCAGCGCCAAGCGCCATTGTCCGTTGGCTTCCACCGTGGCACTTGCCAAGGTTCGGCCATCAGACAGCTGCAAACTCACGGTCTCACCAGCGCTGGCCATGCCGCCAAAAGTCAGACCGTCGCTCGGGTAAAGCACGGGTGCAGCAGGGGCCAGCGTGTCGACCGAAAAGTTGCGCGGGCTGCTGGCAGACACCACAGCGCCCGAAGCGTCTTCAACACGGGCGACCATGCTGTGTGACCCTTGGGCCAAGGCTGCCGGCGTAAAAGACCAGTCTCTGTCAGTCACCGTGGCCAGGCCCAATCGGGCAGAGCCGTCGTAAATCACCAAACGTTCCCCTTGAACCAGGGCTTGATTCAAGCGCCCGGTCAGCCTGGGGGACGGGTCATCCGTCAGACCGCCTGGTGCGATGGCGCCTTGAATGGGGCCAGCGCTGTCCCTGGCCAGGACGATGTCCGCCTGGGTGCTCAGCACGGCTTGGCGTATCTCGACGGTGAGCTGGCCCAGGTAAGTTTGGGTGTTGCCCTCCACGGTGTTCAAGCCGAACAGCCCCACTTGGGTAGCGCTGATGGGCACCGCGCTTCGGATGGCGAGGTAGCCCACATCTTGGGCCGCGACTTCGTATTCCCCTTGCGCATTGGCGCTCAAGGGGCTGCTTTGTCCCGTGAGTGGGTTGGTCTTGAGCAAGTCCACCCCAAGCGGCAAGGCTGAAAGTTTGAATTGGTCCAAAGCGTCGCTCAGCCCGAGCGAGGGCATTTGGATGCTCAGCCGAATCACACGGCCCACCGTGCCCGAGGCGGGGCTGGTTTCAAAGCCACTGATGTTGGCGGGCAAGTTGCCCGCGCTGATTTGTTGTTCCACGTATGCCGCAGAATCGGCGCCCACCCCAGCGGCTATGGCCTGAGATTGCAAGGTCAAAGAAATGTCGCCGCCACGGCTGAGGCTCGCTTCATAGCCAACCTGGTTCAAGCTGGGCATCAAAATGTTGGCCGCCGCACGCAAGGTGGCCAAGGCCTCTTGCGACTGTGCGCTGGCGGTGGTGGTGGCGCTGACGGCAGCGTTGTAGTTGGCCACCACGCCGCCCAGCGTTTGCATGTCGGCCTCAGAGCTGGCCCTGAGCTCTTGCGTCAAACCTTTCGCATTGGCCGACTGGATGCTGGTTTGCATCAGCTCCTTCATGTCGTCAGCGCCGCTCAAGCTCAGGCTTGCCCCCGTCTGGCTGCGCGTCACCATCATCTGGGCCATGGATGAAATACCCACGCCGCTGGCGGCCCCCGTGCTGATGCTGTCGCTGTTCGACGCGCCGTCGATCAATGCCCCTGTCGCTGCAAAGACCAAGCCCAATTGGCGGTTGACCGACAACAGGACACGGTCGCCTGCGGTGGAGATTGGGTTTTCGGCCGCTTGGACGGGGTCAAAGCTGAGCAAGCCAGCAGGGCTTTGGCTGTTCAGGCCCAGCACTTGGTTGGCCACAGCGGCCGCTTCAATCAGCTGGGTTTGTGATACGAACTGGCCCTGGCCCTGGCCCTGGGGTGTGGCCTGGTCGGCCAGCGCCGCAATCAGGGTCGACAAAGGTGACAGGACGATGTCAAGCCCCGCATTTTGGGTGTCCACATTGGAGGTGTAGGCCCTGTAGACCACCGCGCCATTGGCCGAGCCGGAGGCGGTGTCCACCCCGCCCATCGCCAGCACGGGCGCACCGTTGGGATCGAAGGTGAGTTTGAATCGCCCGCCAGCGTCGGTTCGAACGCTGAACTCGCCTTCTTCAAATTGACCGCTGTTGTTGCCGTCGACAAACACAAAGGCGTTGGCCATATAGTCGTCATGCACCAGGCCGTCCAATACGGTGAAGGTGTCCAGCTTTTTGAGCACTTGGCTTTCATTGCCCGCCGCGTCAAAGAGTCGGGTCGACGTGCTGAATCGCCCGTTGGTGGCCACAGCGGCAGCGTCCACACGTTGCAACACATGGCCTTGTTGAATGTCATTGCTGCTCAGCGTCTGCAACATGACCTGGACTTCCACATCGTCACGCATCAAGCGGGTTTCTATGGAATCACCTGCAGCGGCCTGGTCGTCCAGCAGGACCCGAAGCACCACACCTTGAGACACGTCACCGCTGTCGCTGGGGTCCAGCCCCACACCCAATGTGCCTGGTGTGCGGGTGTCTACGGTGAACGCCACTTCGGTGCTCGATGGGCTGGTGTTGCCCGCAGCGTCGCTGAGGGTGTAGCGGATGCGGTGCAGGCCCTCGGCCAAGGGCGTGCTGGGCGTGAACGACCACGCGCCATTGGCACCAACCCCTGTTTTGCCCAGCACCAGCGCCCCATCGAACAAGGTGACTTGCGCACCGGCTTCGGCACCGCTGCCTGAAAATTGTGGCGTAGCGTCATTGGTGACGGCCTGAAGGGGCGTCAAATCGCCCCTGATCTTCTCCACGTCATCGCTGATGACCATGGGCACCAGTGGCAGCGCCGGCGCCGTCTTGTCCACCTCGGAAGGCGCTGAGCCTGAGCCCCCGCCTGACTGACCCAGAAACAACAAACCGGCCCCCGCGCCCAGCCAGCCCAACAGGTGGGGGTTATCAGACTCTGGCGTTATGGCGGTGCGAAATGTATCCAGGATCTGCTTGAGACGCGGCGGAACCCAAGCGGAGAACAAACTCTCGGGCATCGACTCTTTCGCCGGCGCAGTCCTGGAGGCCACCTCCAAAATGCCCGAGGTCTGGCCAAAGGTGTACAGCAATTGGAAGCCGTCTGGCTGGGACAGGCTTGAGCCGACTTCGCTCGAAAGCAAGACCCCTGCCGAGTCTGCTGCAGGCAAGGTGATGTCGCATGCCCCGCCTTGGCACGCCACAAAGTAGCCCTCTAACGTGATCTGCGTACCGTCTTGAAATTGCAAAATCAGGTCAGCGCCCAGCCGCTTGGCGACGACGTTGCCCTCCAGTTGACGGTCGTCAAGAGCCTTCAATATCCGGTAATGATCCCCCGCTCTCGCTTTGAACGTGTGGCTTTGGCCCCGTTGCAGGGAAGTGAGACTTTGCCCGTTGTGCACAGCGATGAATTTGTCGGCGGCCATACATTCCTTTCAATTGCTTGAAAATGTAAAATTTGCCGACTTTGATAACTTGCACTGGCTTGCATTGTGATTTTTGATGTTTTTAAGGCCAGACTACAGCTTCGAAAACAACGACCATGAGCCCGTGGGTTTTGCACCCTGTTCATGCCAGCGATTCACCCTTCAGGAGAGACACCATGAAAAAAATCTACGTCTTTGTGTGCTGCTTGATCGCACTGGCCTCGATCCCGGCGCTCGCGCAGACCTTTCCCAACAAGCCGATCCGATTGATCGTGGGGTATGCCGCAGGAGGAGGCGCCGATGCGCTGGCTCGTCTGACTGCCACACACTTGACGGAATCATTGGGGCAGCAGGTATTTGTTGAAAATCGGGCGGGCGCTGGCGGAACACTGGCTGCTGACGCCGTCGCCAAGGCGCCCGCCGATGGCTACACCCTGCTTTTTGGCGAGACGGGTCTGTTGATTGCACCGTCCATTTATGCATCCCTGCCCTTCGATCCGATCAAAAGTTTTGCCCCCGTAGGTTCGGTCGGCGTCACCCCATTGGTGGTGGTCGCTCACCCCTCTTTGCCAGCCAAAAATACGAATGAGCTTGTTGCCTTGCTGAGGGCCAATCCAGGCAAGTACAGTTATGCATCCCCAGGTGTGGGTACCGTCCATCACCTGGCCATGGAACTTTTCAAAAAGCAAGGCAATTTTGACTTCGTGCATGTGCCCTACAAGGGCGCAGCGCCCATCATTCCGGATTTGATCGGCGGCCAAATTCCGCTGGCCATCATGTCTGCACCCCCAGCTTTGGTGCAAGCCAAGGCTGGCAAGCTCAAAGCCATTGCACTCACCAGCCCCGTCAAGCTCATCAGTGCACCAGACTGGCCGGCTTTGGCAGATACCTTTCCAGGATTTGATGCATCACCGCGTCTTTTTGTACTGGCACCGGCAGGAACACCACCGGCCATCATTTCTCGACTCGATAACGCCATCAAGTTGATGTTGGCCAAATCGAGCGTTCAAGAGTCTCTCATTGCCCAGGGTGCCACGGCGGTCCCCGCCAGTGCTGAGGAGCTTGGCGTCTTCATGGCCAACGAAGTCAGTCAATGGCGTGTTGTCGCGCGAAGTTCTGGCGCAACTGCTCAGTGACAACGGCCACTTTCAGTCCCCTGCGCTCAATCTGAAGTATGGGCACTCGGCCATTTAGGCCTTGATGCCTTTTTGCGCCCGTCTACGCGATTGCGCCGACTCAAATGACCACCGGCTCAGGCTCCAACCGAATGCCAAAACGCTCGTACACGCTGGTCTGAATGGCCATGGCCAGCGTCATCACCTCGCCCCCGGTGCAAGGGTTCTCGCGCCCGCCCCGGTTGACCAGCACCAAGGCCTGCTTTTCGTAAACCCCGGCGTGGCCCACGCTTTTGCCTTTCCAGCCGCAGGCGTCGATCAGCCAGCCTGCTGCCAGCTTGATGCCGCCGTCGGGCATGGGGTAGTGCACCACTTTCGGGTCACGGGCGATGATGTCGGCGCATTGCTCGGGGGTGACCGTCGGGTTCTTGAAGAAGCTGCCCGCGTTGCCGATCACCGCCGGGTCGGGCAATTTGGCGCGGCGAATGGCCACAACCCAGTCAAAAATTTCCCGCGCATCGGGTTTTTGAATGCCGGTCTCCGCCATCTTGCGTTCCAGGTCCAGGTAACCCAGTTCGGGCTTCCAGCGCTTGGGCAGCGCAAAACGCACCCGCAGGATGACCGCACGACCCGCCAGGCCCAGGCCATCCGGGCCGCCAGAGCCGACGGAGGCGTGTTTGAACACCGAATCGCGGTAGCTGAAGCCGCATTGCGCCGCATTCAAGCTGAACAGCTCGCCGGTGAACAGGTCCATGGCGTCCAGGGACTCAAAGCGGTCTTGCAGCTCCACCCCATAAGCACCGATATTTTGCACGGGCGATGCGCCCACGGTGCCGGGGATCAGGGCCAGGTTTTCGAGGCCGGGGTAGCCGTTGTCCAGCGTCCATGCGACCAAGGCGTGCCAGTCGACGCCGGCGCCCGCCTCGACCACCCAGTGTTTGTCGGTCTCTGCCGCCAAACGCACGCCCGGCACCTCGATTTTGAGCACCAGCGCCTTGACGTCACCGGTGAGCACAATATTGCTGCCGCCGCCCAGCACTTGGCGTGGCAAAGTGGCCAATTGGGGGTCGGCCAGCACGTCCAGCAGGTCGGCTTCGCAGCGCACCCGCACCAACGCCATCGCCTTGGCTGCGATGCCAAAGGTGTTGTAAGGCTGCAAAGGGACGTTTTTTTCCAAGTTCATGGGAGAATTGTCTCATTCTCAACCTCGGACTTTTACCGCCATGCCCTCGTTTGATACCGTTTGCGAACCCAATATGGCCGAAGTGCGCAACGCTGTTGACACTTCTGCCAAAGAAATCGGCACCCGCTTTGACTTCAAAGGCACATCGGCCAAGATCGAGCTCAAAGACAAAGAGATCACGATGTTCGGCGACGCCGAATTTCAACTCACGCAGGTCGAGGACATCTTGCGCAACAAGCTGACCAAACGCAATGTGGACGTTCGCTTTTTGGACATCGGCAAGGTCGAGAAAATCGGCGGTGACAAAGTCAAGCAAGTGATCAAGGTGAAAAACGGCATCGAGACCGAAGATGCCAAGAAGATCACCAAGTTGATCAAGGAAAGCAAGATCAAGGTTCAGGCCTCGATCCAAGGCGATGCGGTGCGTGTAACCGGTGCCAAACGCGACGACTTGCAAGAAGCCATGGCGCTGCTGCGCAAAGACATGACCGAGTTGCCACTGTCGTTCGACAACTTCCGCGATTGATCAGGATTGAACCAGCGCTGCTTCAGCGCGTGGGCTCGTCCAAAAATCCGCCCGAGCGCAGCGTGACCACCAAGGTGTCACGCCAACCGCCCGGTTGTTCGGGTTGGATGGGGGTGGTTTCGTGGATCACACGGGTGTCGTCCAGCAGCAACACCGACCAAGGTTCACTCAAGGTGAAGCGCTGGCCGCGCGGGCTGTCCATGTCGAACACCCGCGTCTCGCCGCCTTTGATGCCATGGCGGCCCACCAAAAAGACCGCCACCCAGTTCACGCCATCGCGGTGCGCCCCTTCGGGCGTGGGTCGGCCAATGCCGTCGGTGGTGTCGATGCGGAACTGGTGGGCTTCGGTGAACCAGGTCTGATCGCCCTGAGCGGCTGAAGCCACACGGCCCAGCCAGCACAACAATTGTTGCCAGGCCGCCTGCTGCACCACCTCGGGCGACATCGGCTCAAACCAGCGCTGCATACCGCCGTGCAAGGCGTTGTAAGACAGGGGCTGCCAATGCGCCCGATGAAGCGTAGCCGCTGTCTTGTTGGCCGTGACTTCAAAACTGGCATGCCGCCTGCGGCGGTAACGCCCACCATCCTTGAGGTACTGGTCGGGCGGTAAATCGTTCCAACTCGGTGCCAGCGCTTGCAAGTCCGCAATCGGGACACCCGCCAAAGCGCCAACACTCGCGGCTTCGAGCACCGCAAAGCCCTGCACCGCCAAAGTGGCGTTAAGTTGGTCAGGCGCGGTCAGGGGTGGCTGCAGCGTTTGTTGGGTCATTAAAACGTCCAGGAGATCAGGCAAAGGACGCAAGCATAACGCCCAGTCGGTCCTGTCTTGACCAGATGGCACAGCGCAAGGGTTTTCAAACCTCAAGGCTGACCTGCGTCAAAGCCCGCAGTCCAATGGCGACCTAAGCTGTGGCATCAGAAAAGGACTGACGATGAGCAGACTGCAATGGAGCGACGGCTTGTCGCTGGACATGCCCGGCATGGACGATGGGCACAAAACTTTGGTCACCTTACTGGATCTGGCGCATGAAGCCCCCGATCCGGTTTTGACATCACGCTGGCGCGATCTGGTGCAACACACTGCCCGCGTTTTTGAGCGGGAAGACCGCTGGATGCACATGACGCAATTTTCTTCAGACCACATCCACAGTACGCAACACAAGGTGGTGTTGAAAGTTATGCAAGAGGGCCTGCGCGTGGGCGAATCTGGCAACTTGGCACTGATCCGCAACATGGCGGCCGAACTGGGGCAATGGTTTGCCAACCACACCCAATCCATGGATGCCGCGCTGGCCCTGCACCTGCGCCGGGTCGGCTATGACCCGGCCACAGGCGTGCTCAGCATGCCCGACGACATCGCCCTTGAGGACTGCGCTCAGTCCTGAATTCAAGCGTAACGCTGGCTGGCCAGCTTGGCCCCTTCGGCCAGGGCCTTGAGCTTGGCCTCGGCCACGGCGCGGCTCATGGGCGCCAGGCCGCAGTTGGTGCAAGCGATCAGGCGGTGCTTGGGCACAAACTGCAAAGCGCGGCCAATGGTGTCAGCAATTTCTTCAGGTGTTTCGATGGTCGGGTTGGCCACGTCGATCACGCCGACCATCACGTCTTTGCCTTCGAGCAGCTTCATCATTTCCATCGGCACATGCGAGTGCATGCACTCCAGGCTGACTTGCTGGATGCTGCTCTTGGCCAAGGCTGGGAACACCTTTTCATACTGGCGCCATTCGTCGCCCAGTGTTTTTTTCCAGTTGTTGTTGGCTTCGATGCCGTAGCCGTAGCAAATGTGGACCGCCGTCGTGCAGGTCAGACCCCGCGCGGCGATTTCAAGCGCCTGCACACCCCAGCCGGCCGCGTCGTCCATGTAGACGTTGAAGGCGGGTTCGTCAAACTGAATGATGTCCACGCCATCGGCTTGCAGCGCCAGCGCCTCTTGGTTCAGCAACTCGGCAAAGGCCATGGCCATCTTGACCTTGTCGCCATAAAAACGGTCGGCCACGGTGTCCACAATCGTCATCGGACCCGGCAAGGTGAATTTGAGCTTTTTCTTCGTGTGGGCGCGGGCCAATTGGGCTTCAAAGGCGTGCACGCGGCCCTTCAAGCGCAGCGGCGCGACCACCTGCGGCACCTGCGCGTCGTAGCGGTTGTTGCGGATGCCCATGGTGACCTTGTTCACAAAGTCGATGCCCTCGACCTGCTCGACAAAGCCGTGCACAAAGTGCTGGCGTGCTTGTTCGCCGTCACCGATCACATCCAGCCCGGCGTCTTCCTGGGCCTTGATCCACAGCAGCGTGGCATCGGCTTTGGCTTGCTGCAACTCAGGGCCTTGGGTTGTCCACTGAGGCCAAAGTTTTTCGGTTTCGGCCAGCCAGGCGGGTTTGGGCAAGCTGCCAGCGATCGCAGTGGTGAACATGTCAAAAATCCTGAGGGTTTAAAAAATCAAAGCGTGGAGTTTGCCGTCAATCTAAATTCTTGAGCGAGCAATTCGTAAGAGCGCATTTGCGCTGCAGGGTCATGCGTCCAGGTGATGACCACCAACTCGTCCACTTCGAGTCGGGCCGCCAATTGGCGCAGCTTGCGGCCCACGGTGGCGGCCGAGCCGATCAAGGCCGACTCGCGCAAGCGCTCCAGCGCAAACTGCTCGGCTGGGCTGTAATCGCGCGCCGCTTCTTCGGGGGGCATCAGCGCACCGATGCGGCCCAGGTTGCGGTCCATCTTCCAGCGGGCACGGCTTTCAAAAAGGCGCAGCGCCTCTTCGTCGGTGTCGGCGGCCAAGGCCCAGACACACAGGGCGGCAGATGGCCTTTGCAGGCCCACACTGGGGCGGAAGGTTTCGCGGTAAATCTGCAGGGCCTCGTCAGCGCCTTGCCCATCGGTGATGAAGTAAGCAAACGCATAAGGCAGACCCAAGTGCGCCGCCAACTGAGCGCCGTAGTCCGAACTGCCCAGCATCCAGACGTCGGGCGAGGTCTCCGACTGCGGGTAGGCGTAGACGTTGTGTCCCGGGTGGCCGGGCGGCAGGTTGTGGCCACTCACCCAGGCTTGCATTTCCATGACCTGCTGCGGAAAACGCTCGGAGGCGTTGCGGTCGGGGTTGAGCAACTGGGCGGTGCGCCCATCGCTGCCCGGCGCGCGGCCCACGCCCAGATCAATGCGGCCCGGGGCCAAGGCATCCAGCACGCGAAACTGCTCGGCCACCTTGAGGGCTGCGTAATGCGGCAGCATCACGCCCGCGCTGCCAATGCGAATGCGCTGCGTGCGGGCGGCAATGGCCGCCATCAGCACTTCAGGGGCGCTGCCCACGATGCTGGGGTGGCTGTGGTGCTCGCTCACCCAAAAGCGGTGGTAGCCCCAGGCCTCGGCTTGCTCGGCCAACGCCAGGGTCTGGCGAATGGTGGCGTCTTGCCCGCGCCCTTGGGCGGCGGCAGACTGGTCAAGGACAGAAAGTTTCACGCTCATGTGGTTTTGGTTTCGGTGGGCAAAGCGGCCATTTCGGCCTCTTGCAGTGCCCGCCACATGACTTTGCCACTGCCGCTCTTGGGCAAAGCGTCGACAAAAGTCACAGCACGGGGCATTTTGTAAACGGCCATGTTCTCACGGCACCAGTCGATGATGTCCTGCTCGCTGACTTTGCCCTTGTGGTCTTGCCGCAAAACCACCACCGCCTTGACCGACTCCCCCCGGTAAGCGTCACGCGTGCCAATGATGCAGGCCTCCTGAATGGCCGGGTGGCGAAACATCAGCGCCTCGACCTCGGCAGGCCAGACCTTGAAGCCGCTGGCGTTGATCATGCGCTTCAAGCGATCGGTCATGAAGAAGTAACCTTCTTCATCGACCCGACCCATGTCGCCCGAACGGAAAAACCGGAACCCGTCACGCTCAAAGAAAGCGGCTTCGGTGGCTTCGGGCCGCTTCCAGTAGCCCTTGAACACCTGCGGACCACTGATCACGATCTCGCCCGACTCGCCGAGTGGCAATTCGGCCAGGGTTTCGGGGTCCACAATGCGCGACTCCACGCTCATGAACGGAATGCCCAGGCACTGCTTTTTGGGAGCATCGGGTGGGTTGGAGTGCGAGGGCGCGGCCGTTTCGGTCAGGCCATAACCCTCGACATAACGCAGCCCAAACTGTTCCAATAAACGTTGCGCCACAGCCTCCGGCATGGCCGCGCCGCCGCCGCCGATGTAGACCAGACTGCTCAGGTCATAGCGGTCCATGTGCGGGCTGCCCAACAAGTCGATCACCATGGTGGGGATATTGGTCCAGTGCGTCACGCTCCACTTGGAGATCAAATGCCCTGCCACATCGCGGTCCCAGCGGGGCATCAGCACCAGGCTGGCCCCGAGCAAAATGCTGGTGTGCATGACGCTGACCATGCCGGTGATGTGGAACATGGGCACCACGCACAGCGTCACGTTTTCAGGCGTGCCATTGCCCCACAAGGCACTGGACATGGCGTTGTGCATGATGGAGCCGTGCGTGTGCATGCAGCCCTTGGGCAAGCCGGTGGTGCCGCTGGTGTAGGGCAAGATGGCCAGATCATCCGTCTTGGCCTGAGGCGGCGGCAACGCCACCGCAGGGGCTGCCATCAAGTCCGCCCAAGCATGCACCTGACCCTGCGCCAGTTCGGGCAAAGCCCGCACCGGGAGAATCCAAGGGTGCCAAGCCTCGGGCAAGTCTTCGGGGCCGACCGTATCGGGGTCAAACACATCGGTGAACTGCGTCACCACCAAGTGCTTCAAGCGATCTTCGGGGGGCAAAGCCGCACTGGCCTGGGCCAAATCGGGGGCCAGGTCGGCCGTGGTCACGGCCACTTTCGTGTCGGGGTCGGTGATGTAGTGCTTGAGCTCTTCGGCCCGGTTCATTGGATTGACAGGCACCACCACCGCATCGATGCGCAGAACAGCAAAGTGCGTGATCACGAGCTGGGGGCAGTTTTGCATGTCCACCACCACCCGGTCGCCGGCCTGTACACCCAAGGTCTTGAGCTGCCCCGCCAACTGCTCGGCGCTGGCCATCAACTTCCGGTAGGTCCAGACCCGCCCCATGAAGACCAGCGCGGCTTTCTCGGGGTATCGCAGGGCACTGATGGCCAAGTTCATCCACAAGGAGGTGGCGGGCGCGGTGATCTTGGCGGGCAGGCGTGCAGGCCAGGCAGCAGCGTGTGCGGGCATCTAAGGGTCTCCTGGAGTTCGTCATCATGTTAATAGGCCACCCCACCTGAAGAGGCTTTGAGTTTGTCGCGCACGGGACCGACAATCGACACGAAGTCATCGGCTTTCCTGGATTCTTCCGATAAATGTGTTTCGAGATGTTTCAATAAAAGTAAATAAGTATTCTTTTTAAATCATTTGGCATTTTTATCACTAAAATAAAGCCATGCAAACACATTCAACACCCGACACACCCGAAGACTACTGTGGCACCACCTATGCAGCCAAATTGCTGGGCTTGTCGGTGGGCACCATCCAGACTCTGGTGGAAAAAAGCGAACTCCAGGCCTGGAAAACACAAGGCGGCCACCGCCGCATCTCTATGCCCTCGATCCGCGATTACCAGAAAAAGCACAACATGCTGATGAGTCCCGGCGAAAACCGCGAATACCGTCTGCGCGTCTTGTTGGTCGAAGACGACCCGGTCACACGAGACATGCTGCGGGACTTCTGCAACCGCTGCGAAATGCCCATCGATTGCACGGCCATGTCCTCCGGTCTGGAGGCCCTCATTGACATGGCCAGCATCCAACCGGATGTCCTGATTGCCGACCTGAATATGCCCGGGGTGGATGGGTTTGAGCTGCTGCGCACCCTCAAACACTCAACCCAGTTTCAACGCATGACCTGCTTGGTGATCTCTGCCTTGTCAGAGGAGGAAATCGCGGCTCGCGGCGGCTTGCCAGAGGGCACGATCTTCATGGCCAAGCCTGTGAATATGCAGTGGTTCAACGGTTTTTTCACTGCATTGATCGCTGGTCGCAAGCTCGAACACCAAACGGCTTGAACGCTCGATTGTTACCATTTTTAATACATTTTTTCATATTTTGAATCAAGCCTCTTCGCAAGCCCGCCAAGCTTTCCCACAACAGAGCTCACTGCTGATGGTTGCAGTCAACCCAAGGAGCGCAGACATGTTGAAGAAAATCACAGGTGCCTTGCTGGCTTTCGGATTCGCAAGCCTGACCTGGGCCCAGCAAATTGATTTGAACAAGGCCACCGAGGTCGAGCTCGACGCCCTCAAAGGCGTGGGGCCGGTCCTGACCAAGGCGGTGATGGACGAGCGCAAAAAAGCCCCGTTCAAAAATTGGGAAGATGCCACGAACCGTGTCAAAGGCCTGGGCTCCCAAAAGGCCAGCAGCTTGTCCGAGCAAGGTGTGCGGGTGCAAGGCAGTGCTTACAACGTCAAAGCGGCTGAGACCAAGCCCACCGCCAACAAAGACCCGAGCGCCGACAAGGCTGCGGCCAAAGCCGCCAAACCGGCAGCGGCAGAGAGCAGCGCCAAACCCGCGCCCGCCAAAAACTGAAAAAATGCTGTCCCACCCGGTCTGCCGAGTCGGCACCATCGGTCAACTCGGCAGGCTTGACCGGCACCCAGTCGGTCGGTCGTGCCAATCAGCCGCGGTCAGGCCTTGCCGAACCCACCGCCGCCCGGCGTGTGGATCTCAAACACATCCCCCGCCTGCATCTCAACCTGGCCAATGTGCGCCAACTCTTGCACGCTGCCATCGGCGCGCAACACGCGGTTGATGCCCGGCAAACCACTGTGCCCGCCTGCCATGCCAAAGGCCGGGTGAATGCGCCCGTTAGACAAAATACCTGCTGTCATGGGTTCGAGAAAACGCACACGCCGCACCCCGCCATCACCGCCATGCCAGCGCCCAGCGCCGCCTGATCCTTGACGGATCGCATAACTCTCCAGCCGCACCGGAAAGCGGAACTCCAGCACCTCAGGGTCAGTGAGGCGTGAATTGGTCATGTGGGTTTGCACCACCGAAGTGCCGTCAAACCCGCCCACCAACTGGCCCTGCGCATCAAAGCGCCCACCCGCACCGCTGCCACCGGAGATGGTTTCGTAATACTGCACACGGGCATTGCCGAAGGTGAAGTTGTTCATGGTCGGCTGGCTGCCTGCCATCACACCCAAAGCGCCAAACAAGGCATTGGTGATGCAAGTCGATGTCTCCACATTGCCCGCCACCACCGAGGCCGGGGGGTTGGGGTTGAGCATGGAGCCCTGAGGAATGATGACTTTGAGCGGCTTCAAGCAACCGGCGTTCAAGGGAATGTCGTCGTCCACCAAGCTGCGGAACACGTACAGCACCGCGGCCATGCACACCGCACGCGGCGCGTTGAAGTTGTTGGGCAGCTGGGCGCTGGTGCCGGTGAAATCGATCTCGGCCGTGCGCTCGGCGGCGTTGACCCGCACCGCTACCTGGATCTGCGCCCCGTTGTCCAGCGGCAAAGTGAATGCACCGTCTTTCAGCCGCGTGATGACGCGGCGCACCGATTCTTCGGCGTTGTCCTGCACATGGCGCATGTAGGCCTGCACCACGTCCAGACCAAACTGCTCGACCATGCGGCGCAACTCCTGCACGCCTTTTTCGTTGGCGGCAATTTGCGCCTTCAAGTCGGCCATGTTTTGCGCAGGGTTGCGCGAAGGGTATTCGCCGCTTTGCAGCAGCGCCACCATCTCGGCCTCGCGCAGGTGACCCGCATCGACCAGCTTGACGTTGTCGATCTGCACGCCCTCTTCTTCGATGCGCGTGGAAAAGGGTGGCATGGAGCCGGGCGTCAAGCCGCCCACATCGGCGTGGTGTCCGCGTGAACCCACATAAAACACGGGGGCTGAGTGACCGTCCAGGTACACCGGCGTGATCACGGTGATGTCGGGCAAATGCGTGCCGCCGTGGTACGGGTCGTTCAGCACAAACACATCGCCCGGCTGCATGCGGCCTTGGTTCTCCTTGATCACGGTCTGGATGCTCTCGCCCATCGAGCCCAAATGCACCGGCATGTGCGGCGCGTTGGCGATCAAATGGCCTTCGGTGCTGAACAGCGCGCACGAAAAGTCCAAGCGCTCTTTGATATTGACCGAATACGCCGTGTTTTGCAGCTGCAGCCCCATCTGCTCGGCGATGTTCATGAACAGGTTGTTGAACACCTCCAGCAGCACCGGATCGGCCTGGGTGCCTGCGGCGTGCTGCACCGCACGCGCTTGCACGCGCACCAAGAGCAAATGGTCCAGCGCCGTCAATCGCGCTTGCCAGCCGGGTTCCACCACCGTGGTGGCGTTCTTCTCGGCAATGATGGCTGGGCCGTCGATCACATCGCCGGGGCGCATGTCTTCGCGCACCACCAGCGCAGCGCCCTGCCACTGGGCCACGCCTTGGGCATTGGCGGCATAGACCTGCACCGTGTCACGGCGCGGCACATCGCGCTGCGGGTGCACGGCCAACACGGCTTCTTCGGGCGCATCGCCGGGCAGCACCGCCTCCACCGAGACCGCCTCGACCACCAGGGCCTTGCCCTGCATCAAAAATGCAAAGCGCTGGCGGTACGCGGCTTCAAAACCGGCCACCAATTGGGCTTGATCGCCCCAAGGCACCACCAGCGCCGAGTCGGTGCCTTCGTAGCGCAAATGCGCGCGCTGGCGCAGTTCAATGCGGTCGGTGCCTCCGGCATCCACGCCCATCTGGGCCAGCAAGGCCTGGCGCGAGGCCTCGCCCAAAGTCTGCAAGCGCTCGGCCATCAAAGGCATGGCCGCTGCATCCAAACGCCTTTCAATCGATTCTTCGCGCATCACGTTCTGGTCGGCCAGGCCCATGCCGTAGGCCGAGAGCACACCCGCCAGCGGGTGCACCAGCACCTGCGACATGCCCAAGGCATCGGCCACCAGACAGGCGTGCTGCCCGCCCGCACCGCCAAAACACTGCAAGGTGTAGCGCGTCACGTCGTAGCCCCGCGCCACCGATATTTTCTTGATCGCGTTGGCCATCTGCTGCACCGCGATCTGGATGAAGCCATGCGCCACGTCTTCGGCGGCACGCCCGGTTTGTGCGGCCAGTTTTGCAAAATGCCCGCGCACCACCTCGGCGTCCAACGGCTGGTTGGCATCCGGCCCGAACACCGATGGGAAAAACCTCGGTTGCACCTTGCCCACCATCACGTTGGCATCGGTCACGGCCAGCGGCCCGCCCCGGCGGTAACTGGCTGGACCCGGGTTAGCCCCCGCGCTTTGTGGCCCCACCCGAAAGCGCGCACCGTCATAGGCCAGCAAAGACCCGCCACCCGCAGCCACGGTGTGGATGCTCATCATGGGCGCGCGCATGCGCACACCGGCCACTTGGGTCTCAAACTCGCGCTCGAACTGCCCGGCAAAGTGCGACACATCGGTGGACGTGCCGCCCATGTCAAAACCAATCACCTTGTCGTGACCCGCCAACTGCGCCGTGCGGGCCATGCCCACGATGCCGCCCGCCGGGCCGCTCAAAATCGCATCCTTACCCGCGAACACCTGCGCGTCGGTGAGGCCCCCAGAAGACTGCATGAACATCAGCTTCACGCCCGGCATCTCACTGGCCACCTGGTTCACATAGCGCCCCAAAATCGGTGACAAATACGCATCGACCACGGTGGTGTCACCCCGGCTGACCAGCTTCATCATCGGACTGGTCTGGTGCGAGGTGCTGACCTGCATGAAGCCCACCTCACGCGCCAGCCTCGCCGCAGCCAGCTCGTGCGCGGTGTGCCGCCAGCCGTGCATGAACACAATGGCGACCGAGCGCACACCTTGCTGGTGCGAATGTTTCAATTGGGTGCGCAAATGCGCTTCGTCCAAAGGCTGCAAGACCTCGCCATCCACCGTCACGCGCTCTTGGGCCTCCACCACCGCGCTGTAGAGCATCTCGGGCAACACGATCTGGCGGTCAAACAAACGCGGGCGGTTTTGGTAGGCGATGCGCAGCGCATCGCCAAAGCCTTGCGTGGTCACCAGCAGCGTCGCTTCGCCCTTGCGCTCCAGCAGCGCATTGGTGGCCACGGTGGTGCCCATCTTCACGCACTCGACCTGCTCGGGCGTGACGCGCTCGCCGTCTTTGAGGTCCAGCAAATGGCGGATGCCCGCCACCGCTGCATCGCGGTATTGCTCGGGGTTTTCGCTCAAAAGCTTGTGCGTTACCAAACTGCCATCGGGGCGCTTGCCCACCACGTCGGTGAAGGTGCCGCCCCGGTCGATCCAAAACTGCCAACGGTTTTTGCCAGCGGGTGTGGTGTGGGATTCGCTCATAAGTCGCTCAACAATCAGGATTCAAAAAAAACAGGGTCACAAAGAAGCCGCCGCTCGCGCAGCCTGGTCGTACATGCCCGAGAGCACACGCAGCAATCGGGCCAACTCGCCAATGTCGCGGTTCAGGCCATCGTCGGCTTTCAGGGCGTCAATCAAGCAGCTCTCACGGATGTCACGGTAGCGCTGCACATACCCACGCCCTAAATCGGTCGCCGCATAGGTGACCTCTTTGCCATGCTTTTGCGACATCACCACACCCAAACCTTGCAGCTTTTTCAGGGCGTAATTCACCAAATGCGTGTCTTCGATGTTCATGATGAAACAGATGTCGGCCAGGCGTTTGTCGCGGGCGCGGTGCGTCACATGGTGCAGCACCAGCACATCCAGCGGCGTCAAATCCTTCAGGCCCGCCGCCGACATGCAGTGGATGATCCAGCGGTGAAAGGCGTTGCCCGCCACGATCAGGCCGAACTCGAACTCGCTCATCTCGGCGCTGTCGGGCGAGACCAGATGGGCCGAAGAGACGATGGGGTTGGCGTTCGCGATGGCAGTTGAATTTTTGCGCGGCATTGGAGGTGTTCAGACAAGTGAGGACTCAAAGTTTATGTCCGTTGATGACAATTTACCAACAATTTGTTGACATTAAGGGAAAAAACCGATCACACCCACGCCTCAACTTGCTTAAAGTGAACCCCAGCCAGATGCACCCGATGCGCGCGCCAAGCGGGCACCTTTCTTGCACGGCCTGTTAGACCGTTCATTCCACATTCACAGGAGTTCTCATGCAACGTCGCGCCCTTCACCTCAGCCTGCTGGCTGGTCTGCTCGCTGTCTCCGGCTTCGTGTCGGCCCAAACCAAATGGGACCTGCCTGCCGCTTACCCGGCCACCAACTTCCACTCGGTCAACATGATCCAGTTTGCAGCCGATGTGGACAAAGCCACAGCGGGCAAGCTGAAGATCACGGTGCACGCGAATGCGTCCCTCTTCAAAGCACCTGAAATCAAGCGTGCCGTTCAAGGCGGGCAGGCCCAGCTGGGCGAGATCTTGCTGGTCAACTTCCAAAACGAATGGCAGCCCTTTGGTGCCGATGGTCTTCCCTTTCTGGCCGACAGCTACGACGAGTCCATGAAACTCTACAAAGCGCAAAAGCCGCTGCTGGAGAAAAAACTGGCCGAGCAAGGCATGATGCTTTTGTACTCGGTGGCCTGGCCCCCACAGGGCATTTACAGCAAGAAGCCGATCAACAGCGTGGCTGACCTCAAGGGCATCAAGTGGCGCGCTTACAGCCCCACCACTGCCAAGATTGCTGAATTGGTCGGCGCCCAGCCCGTGACCGTGCAAGCGGCCGAGTTCTCTCAGGCCTTGGCCACGGGCGTGGTCGAATCCACCATGACATCAGGGGCTACGGGCGTAGACAGCAAGCTGTTTGAGCACCTCAAGTTCTACTACGACGTGCAAGCCTGGTTGCCCAAAAACGCGGTGATTGCCAACAAAAAGGCTTTCGACGCGCTGGACAAAGCCACCCAAGACGCCGTGCTCAAAGCCGCTGCAGAGGCTGAAACCCGGGGCTGGACCGAATCTCGCAAGGTCAACACCAGCACCTTGGAAATCCTCAAGGCCAACGGCATGACGATTGCGCCGCCCTCTGCCCAGCTCAAAGCCGACATGAAAAAAGTGGGCGACACCATCATGAAGGAATGGCTGGACAAGTCAGGCGCTGAAGGCAAGGCCATCGTCGACGCCTACAAGCGTTGAACCCATGCGCCGACTGCTGAACGCGATTTATGCCAGCTCCGCCGCCTTGGCGGCGCTGAGCATGTGCGGCCTTTTGTTCATGGTGCTGCTGTCCATCTTGAGTCGGCAGCTCCATTTCCATGTGCCCGGCACCGATGCTTATGCCGGTTACCTCATGGCTGGCGCTGGCTTTTTGGCGCTGGCCCATACGCTCAAGCGTGGCGAACACATCCGCGTCACTTTGGTGCTGGGTTTGTTCAAAGGCGGTGCACGCCGAGGCTTGGAGATTTTCAGCCTGGGTCTGGCCAGTTTGCTGGCAGGTCTTTTTGCCTTTTACAGTTGCCGCCTGGTGTGGCAGTCCATCGAGTTTCACGACATCTCGACCGGCAACGATGCCACGCCTTTGTGGATTCCCCAATTGGTCATGGCGCTGGGCACGCTGATTTTTGCGCTGGCTTTTGTAGACGAACTGGTACTGGAAATCCGTGGCCAACGAGTAGACACTGCAAGCGGCGAAATGCTGCGCAACGAATGATCCGCCATGAATGATTTGATGATCGCGGGACTGCTGGTCCTGACTTTGTTTCTGATTCTGGGCAGTGGCGTCTGGATCGGTTTGACCCTTTCGGGTGTGGCCTGGATCGGCATGCAACTGTTTTCGGCGCGTCCCGCGGGCGATGCCATGGCGGTGACGATTTGGGGCTCGGCTTCGAGCTGGACCCTCACGGCTTTGCCGCTGTTCATCTGGATGGGCGAAATCTTGTTTCGCACCCGACTGAGTCAGGACATGTTCAAAGGGCTTGCCCCCTGGATGCAGGCGCTGCCGGGTCGTTTGCTGCACACCAATGTGGTGGGCTGCGCGATCTTTGCGGCCGTCTCCGGCTCGAGTGCCGCCACCTGTGCCACGATTGGCAAGATGACCTTGCCCGAGCTGCAAAAACGCGGCTACCCCGAAGACATGGTCATTGGTACGCTGTCCGGGTCAGGCACCTTGGGCCTCTTGATCCCGCCCTCGATCATCATGATCGTGTACGGCGTAGCGGCCGATGTGTCCATTGCCCAACTCTTCATCGCGGGCGTCTTGCCGGGCTTGATGCTGGCAGGTCTTTTTTCGGGCTACATCATTTACTGGTCACTGCGTCACCCCGACCAAATCCCACCTCGCGACGCCCCCATGAGCTTTGTACAAAAGTTGCAAGCGTCCAGCAGCCTGATTCCGGTGGTGCTCTTGATCGCGGCCGTTTTGGGCTCCATCTACACCGGCTTTGCCACCGCCACCGAAGCTGCGGCCGTGGGCGTGGTCGGCGCCTTGGTGCTGTCTACATTGCAGGGCTCCATGAGCTGGGCTGTTTTCAAAGACGCCCTGATGGGGGCCACACGCCTGTACTGCATGATCGCCTTGATTTTGGCAGGCGCCGCCTTTTTGACCTTGTCCATGGGCTACATCGGCCTGCCACGCCACCTGGCCGAATGGATCGGTGGTCTCGGACTCAGCCGTTTTGAACTCATCATGGCCTTGATGGTGTTTTTCATCATTCTGGGTTGCTTCCTGGACGGCATTTCGATGGTGGTGTTGACCATGGGCGTGTTGATGCCCACGGTGCAAAAAGCGGGCATCGACCCGATCTGGTTTGGCATCTTCATCGTGTTTGTGGTCGAAATGGCGCAAATCACACCCCCTGTGGGCTTCAACCTGTTTGTGCTGCAAGGCATGACGGGCAAACAGCTGCCCTACATCGCCCGCGTCTCCATGCCCATGTTCTTCCTGATGATGGGGGCTGTGCTGCTGATTTACTTTGTGCCGGGCATCGTGACCTGGCTGCCCACCCAGATGAAACTCTGACGGTAGGCATCGATTCATCCCCTATGATTCAACCCGTCCCAATGGACGGGTTGTTCATTTGGGCGATAAGGAATTGTTTGTGTTTAAAAATGTGATGGTTTACCGCATCGGAGAGGGCTTTGCACCCGCATTGGCCGATGTGCAAGCGGCGCTGGAGCCGGTGCAATTTGTGGAGTGTGGCGCCAGCCAGGACAAGTCGATTGGCTGGATTCCACCAAGAGGCGAAGCCCACGGACCGCTGGTCGAATCGGTCTCGGGTCAGTGGATCATGAAACTGATGATCGAGTCCAAGGCCGTGCCCGGCAATGTGGTGCGCCGCAAGGTGGACGAACGCGTCGCCGAGATCGAAGCGGCCACTGGCCGCAAGCCTGGCAAAAAAGAAAAGCGCGACCTGATGGACGACGCTCTGTTGTCGCTGCTGCCGCAGGCCTTTGCGCGCCAGTCCACCGTGCTGGTGTGGATGGACCTGGAGAACCGTCGTTTGGTGCTCAACGCAGGCAGCCAAGGCAAAGCCGACGAAGTCATGTCGGCGCTGATGAACGTGATGGGTGGCTTGTCTGTGTCCTTGATCCAGACCGTGACCTCGCCACAAGCGGCCATGACCCAGTGGCTCTTGGCGCAGACGCCCGATGAGTGGCCCGCCGACCTGACCGTGGAGCGCGAAACCGTGCTCAAGTCCACCGGCGAAGACGCCGCCAGCGTGCGCTTCACCCGCCACCACCTGGCCAACGACGACGTGCGCAAGCATGTGATGGAAGGCAAGTTGCCCACGCAACTGGCGCTCAGCTGGGACGGCCGTGTGGCCTTTGTACTGACCGAGACCCTGCAGTTAAAAAAGGTGCAGTACCTCGATGGCGTGATGGACGAGTCGGGCACCGACAAAACCGAAGACCGCTTTGACGCCGATGTGGCCTTGTCCACCGGCTTGCTCGGTCCGCTGATTGACAGCCTGATCGAAGCCCTGGGTGGCGAGATGGAACTGGGCGCAGCGGCTGCCGATCAGGCCCTGCCGAACCCAACGCGCACGGTGGTGAATTCGACCCTCAAGCCTGGTGCAACGGGCGCAACGGCGACCGACGAAGACCCGCCGTTTTAAAAACCGGTAGCCCGAAACCGAAAGGACCCACGCCATGCTCACGGTGATCGCGATTTGCCTGGGTGCTTGTGTGGGTGCGCTGTCGCGCTGGCAGCTGGGCCTGTGGCTCAACCCCAGCACCGCAAGCGCTGGCCTGCTGCCCTGGGGCACCTTGGCGGCCAACCTGATCGGTGGCTATTTGGTGGGCGTGTGCGTGGGGGTGTTCCAGCAACTGCCCGAGCTTGACCCGGTTTGGCGCTTGGCCCTGGTCACTGGCTTTTTAGGGGCACTCACCACGTTTTCCAGCTTTTCAGCCGAGGTGGTGGCCATGCTGCAGCAAGGCCGCTTTGCGCTGGCGGCAGGCACGGCCAGTTTGCACCTGTTGGGCTCGCTGGCGCTCACGGTGCTGGGCCTGCACACCGTCACGCTGTGGGCGGCACGCAGCTGAAGACCAGCCCCGCGATCTGAACGGCCTACCCCATCGCCTCAGGTGATGCCCATGGCCTGCTGCAAGACCTGCAAAGCCTGCTGATCGCCGTGGCCACGCCAGGCCACCACTTGGTCGGGGCGAATCAAGACCCACGGTGCCTGATACAAAGCCAGCAGCTCATCAGCACTGTGTGACACGGTCTTCAGGTCCATGCCCAAGCGGCTGGCTGCCGCCAAAAATGCCGAGGCATCCAAAGGCTGCGGGCCCAGTTGCAACAAAGTCCATTCGCTGTGAAACGTGTCATACAGCGAGCGCCCATCGGCCAACCAGGCATGCGGCGGACGCCCGCCGGGGCAGGCACTGGCTTGGTAACTGTTGGCCGCATCGGGCGGCGGCGTGCTGCCATCGGCCACCACGATCGCAGACCCGTCGTAGCGGCCCCCAAACGTCACCCCGGGGATGTTGAACTCCAGACGCACATGCCCATTCAGGTGATCTGCCGCCATTTGCCGCGAACGCGCTCCTCGCTCAGACGCCTCTTCCAATTCAGGGGTGGCCGCAAACAAACCCACCGAGTCGGCAAACTGGCGTGCATAAGCGGTGTTGCGGTGCGCCAAAGGCATGCGCTCCTGGGCATAGGTCTCCAGCAAGCGCGCAGGCGCGATGCCCCGGACCACGCTGGCCAGCTTCCAGCCCAGATTGACCGCATCCTCCACAGCCGTGTTGTAGCCCAGGCCGCCGGTGGGCGTGAACAGGTGTGCAGCATCCCCGCCGATGAACACGCGGCCTTGCTGAAAGGCGTTGGCCACCAAGGCGTGCCCCGCCATCCAGGTGCCCGCCGACAAGACTTCAATGGGAATGTCTTGCCCCATGGCCTGGTTGAAGATGCGCTGGGCATCTGCGGGCGTCCAGGCATCGGCATCTTCGCCCTCGTGCACTGCCGCATGAAAGGCAAACTCGCTGCCCCCATCGACCGAGGCCATGAAAGCCCGGCGCTGGGCATTCACCGTCACATACATCCAGGCTTTGCGGTGGGGTAATGCCTTGTCAAAATCAGGCGCCCGCAAATACACCGCAAACATCTTGCCGCCCATGAAATCGCGCTTGATGCCGGTGGTTCCGCCCCAGGCGATGCCCAGTTGGTGGCGCACCGCACTGCGCGCGCCATCGGCCCCCACCAGGTAAGCGGCGTGCACCGCCACATCGGCCCCACCGGCCACCGGCGTCACCACCGCCTGCACACCGGCCTCGGTTTGCGAGAAATGCTTCAAGGCCCAGCCATAGCGCAAATCGTTCGAGGGGCAGGCCTGTGCGTGGCTGAGCAGGGTTTTTTCAACAAATTTTTGCGACACACGGTGCGGCAACTCGGCCGCGCTCCACGAGCCTTGCATCGTCTTGATGGCTTGGGTGGCTTGTGCAGCAGTGGGCAAAGGCAAGCGCGCCAGTTCATGGCCCGTGAAACGGGTGAAATAAGCGATGTCGGTGGGGTGGTCGGCAGGCAAGCCCTGCGCCCGGATCTCGTGGGCAAAGCCCAACCGCCGGAAATGCTCCATGGTGCGGGCCTGCGTGGCATTGGCCTGGGGGTTGAAGGCCGTGCCCGGTTTGGGGTCCACCAACAAAGTCCGCACCCCACGACGCCCCAGCTCAATGGCCAACATCAAACCAAAAGGTCCACCGCCTGCGATCAGCACATCCACCACCATGGGGGCTGCTGCGTCGGTCTGGCCTTGTTTGGCCTCTTTCAAAGACATGTTCATCGGCTTTTTTCCATCCTGGCTTGCACTGTCACTCAATTTGTCGTTCCGATCATGAAGCCCGATCTTGAGGCCCGATCGTGAAGCCCAAGGGCCAGTGCGTTCAATTCATCATAATGACAAACAGACACCGCTCGGGCTTGGACCGCCAGTCCCGAGACACCCTTTGAGTGACCCCTTTCACGAAAAACACCTGGCCATGGAAAACCTGAACGCCAACCCCATCACCGAATCGGTGCTCGAACGCTTGGCCAACACACCGGATCCCCGGCTCAAAGAGATCATGCTCAGTCTCGTGCGGCACCTGCACGGGTTTGCGCGCGAGGTGAAACTGACTGAGGCCGAATGGCTCAAGGGCATCGAGTTCTTGACCCGCACCGGTCACATCACCAACGCGCAGCGACAAGAGTTCATTTTGTTGTCCGATGTCTTGGGCCTGTCCATGCTGACGGTGGTCATGAACAACGACAAACCTGACGTTTGCACCCAAGCCACGGTGCTCGGGCCCTTCCATGTGGAAGATGCGCCCCATTACAAGCTGGGCGACGATGTCGCCAACGGGGCAAAGGGGCAACCCTGCCAGGTTCAAGGCAGCGTCAAAGGAGTGCAAGGCGAAGCGGTGGCCCACGCACGGATCGAGGTTTGGCAATCCGATGAGAAAGGCCTGTACGACGTGCAATACGCCGACAGGTCGCAGCACCAGGCCCGAGGGATACTCACAGCGGATGCGCAGGGGCGCTTTCACTTCCAATCCATTTTGGCCATGCCCTACCCCATCCCGCACGATGGTCCGGTTGGGCAATTGCTGGAGGCCACGGCCAGGCACCCCTGGCGTCCCGCACATTTGCATTTCAAGATCGATGCCCCGGGCTACGAAACCCTGATCACCCATGTCTTTCGCAAAGACGACCCGTATCTGGCATCGGACGCGGTGTTTGGCGTGCGCGAATCGCTGGTCACCGATTGGCGGCAGCTGGCCGATGGCACTTACCAACTCGATTTTGACTTTGTGCTCAACCCAGTCTGAAGCGCTGACCACTTTCTCCAGCTTCTCAGCCGAAGTCGTGGCCATGCTGCAAGGTCTTCAAGCGATTGCCGTGGGTTGGATTGAAACCCGTCAGAACAGGCCCTCGATCTGTCCCCTGGCGTTCAGACGTATGGCGTTGGCCGACGGCACTTTGGGCAGGCCCGGCATGGTCATGATGTCGCCGGTGATGACGACGATGAACTCGGCACCCGCCGACAGCCGCAGTTCGCGGACAGTCACAATGTGGCCGCTGGGTGCGCCCAGCAGGGTCGGGTCCGTCGAGAACGAATACTGCGTCTTGGCCATGCACACCGGCAGGTGGCCGTAATGGTCCTGCAGCTCGTTGAAGCGCTTTCGCACCGAGGCGTCCGCCGCGATGTCGGCCGCACCGTAAATCTCGGTCGCAATCAGGCGGACCTTGTCCCAAAGCGGCAGGGCGTCGGGGTACAGCGGCTTGAAATCGGCCATGCCGCTGTCCGCCACGTCTGCCACATGGCGTGCCAAGGCTTCGATGCCTTTGCCGCCCTCGGCCCAATGCGTGCACACGAAAGCTTGGGTTCCCGCATCCTGCGCTGCCTGCATGACCGCCTGAAGCTCGGCGTCGGTGTCGGTGATGAAACGGTTGATGGCGACCACCGGCGCCACACCGAATTTGCGCACGTTGTCGATGTGGCGGCGCAGGTTCGCGCATCCGAGCTGGACCGCTTCCACGTTCTCGCCTTTGAGATCGTCCTTCGCCACACCGCCATGCATCTTGAGCGCCCGCACCGTGGCCACGATGACCGCCGCATCGGGTCGCAGGCCGGCCTTGCGGCACTTGATGTCGAAAAACTTCTCTGCGCCCAGGTCAGCGCCGAAACCCGCTTCGGTCACGACGTAATCGCACAGCTTGAGCGCGGTCTGGGTGGCCAGCACCGAGTTGCAACCGTGTGCGATGTTGGCAAACGGCCCGCCATGCACGAAGACCGGGTTGTTCTCAATGGACTGCACCAGGTTGGGCATCAAAGCGTCTTTCAGCAGCACAGCCATGGCGCCGTCGCCGCCGAGCTGGCGGGCTGTAACCGGGACACGCTCACGTGTATAGCCAACCACAATGTTGCCGATGCGCCGCTCCAGGTCACTCAGGTCCGTCGCGAGGCAGAAGATGGCCATCACTTCGGAAGCCACCGTGATGTCGAAACCATCCTCGCGCGCAAAGCCGTTAGCGACCCCACCCAGCGAATTGACGATCGAGCGCAGCGCGCGGTCATTCATGTCCATGACGCGGCGCCAAGCGATGCGACGCGGGTCCAGCGCCAGCGCGTTGCCCCAGTAGATGTGGTTGTCAGTCAGCGCGGCGAGCAGGTTGTGCGCCGAAGTGATGGCGTGGAAGTCGCCGGTGAAATGGAGGTTGATGTCCTCCATCGGCACAACTTGAGCATAGCCGCCGCCAGCCGCACCACCCTTGATACCGAAACACGGGCCCAGCGACGGCTCGCGCAGGCAGCTCATCGCCTTCTTGCCTATGCGGTTCAGGCCGTCGCCCAGGCCTACGGTTGTGGTCGTCTTGCCTTCACCGGCCGGTGTCGGGCTGATAGCGGTGACCAGAATGAGCCGGCCATCTTTTCTGCCTTCGAGCGTGCGGATGAAATCCATCGATACTTTGGCCTTGGTCGGGCCGTACTGCACCAGGGCGTCCACCGGAATGCCGAGTTGAGCGCCGACCTCTGCAATCGGCTTCATAGTCGCATCGCGCGCAATATCGATGTCGGAGCGCAGGGTGGTGCTTGGTGTTGGCATAGTGTGTAAATCCAGCTGGGATCCAATTGAGTATGTCATGAGCGCGTGGGTCCTCCGCATCGGGGAATCCCTGTATCGGGGGGCCAGATCGCCAACACGTCGCCTTCGGCCATGGGGGGTGGTGTCCCGGTCTTCGGATTTGATGTATTTGCCGTTGACCAGCACCAGATGCACGACAACTCGTCAATTACTGCGCTGTGTGGACCCAGTTCTCTGCTTCCAGCGCAGGTACCCGTGCGAACTCCCCCATGTTGTTCGTCACCAGAACCAGGCCTTCACTGCGGGCGTGAGCTGCGATGTGCATGTCGTTCACACCGATAGGCTGGCCAATTTTTTCCAAGGCGGCGCGAATGACGCCGTAATGCTGCGCGGCCTTGGGGCCATAGGGCAGAACTGCCAGGCGACTGCAAAAGTCTTCGACAGCGGCCAGGTTCTCGCTCACGCGGCTGCTTTTCTCCGCACCGTGCAAGAGTTCGGCGAGGGTAATGGCGGAAATGGCCATGCGGCTGGCGTTGGCGTTGAAAGTGGAAAGCACCTCGACAGGTCGCCGCTTCAACACGTAGATGACGATGTTGGTGTCCAGCAAGTAACGCAGCATCAGAGCGCCTCCCGCTCCGCTTGGTGCTGTGTAGCGCGCTCGGGCAGGAAATCGTCGCTCACTGTGAGACCACCCAGAAAGAAGCTGTCCCAAGTTTGGCCCAGAGGGGAGATGATGCGCTCGTTACCTTTGACGCGTATCTCTACCTTTTGGACACCCTCGGGCAGACGCACGTCCAAAGGCAGACGAACGGCCTGGGTACGGTTGTTGACGAAAACAGTGCCAATGGACATGATGACCTACCAAGGAAATGTATATAGCAATTGTATACGGCACTTCCGCATTAGTCAGACAGAGATGAGGGCGGAAGCAGTCACTGTGGTGTGCTGCAGACAACAGCGGCTTGCTGCATTTTCTTGATTACCAAAAATAACATCGGCATCAGTCTTGATGGATGACTCAAATGCAGCGGAAGCGGACAACAGGCAGCCAGTAGTGGATGACTCAGTTCAGCCTTTAGCGACTGTTTGCGTGCAAAGTCTGTTTAGGGCACCCTCATTTGAGCTTACGCCCATCCTCCAGCATAGTGTGTGCCTCATCCGACAACGCCGCCAAGATCCGTCCAAAAGCCTCGTAATCTGCGTCACTCAGCATCGCTCGCAAACGATTTTGACGAGCCATAGATCCCACAATGCCTTGCCTGAGCAGCGCTATCCCTGCCTCGGTCGCCGACAAAAGCTGCCGGCGGCGATCACCAGAATCCGTCGCCATGGCAATCAAGCCTTTTTCTGTCAATTCGTAGCTGGCGCGACTGACCTGACTGTGATCGAGGTGCGTCGCGGCGGCCACCTGCCCCGAGGTGCTTGGCCCCAAGCGGTTGAGGATGACCAACAGCCGCCATTGCCTGCTGGAGAGGCCCAACTCCTGGCTCACAGAACTTTCCACGACCCTAGCCAGCAATTGCGACAACACGGACACACGAAACGTGATCAATTCTTCAGGCGCATGACGGCGCAAGGCGGCGACACTGAGGGCTTTGTTTTTATTTGACATGGCATTATTTGCTGTAGCAAATGATTTTTGAGTATGATTTCACATCACTTTAACAAGGAGACAAGTATGTTTAAGCATTTCGGACGGTTCTTTGGAGCGCTGGCGCTGGTGTGCTCAGGGGCTACATCGGCCTGGTCAGACACTTACCCCAGCAAACCCATCACTTTGGTAGTGACCCAAGGGCCTGGCTCTGGCAGTGACGTCACGGGCCGGTTGCTGGCGGGCTATTTGGGGCCGATATTGGGTCAAAACGTGGTGGTGGAAAACCGCGTGGGTGCTTCCGGCATCATTGGCCATCAGTCGGTGGTGCGCGCAGCACCCGACGGATACACCTTGCTGTTCACATCGACGGCAGGCTTGTTTGTGGTGCCGGTGATGAACGCCAATGCGAAATACAGCCTCTCGGACTTTGTGCCTGTGGCGCCTGTGATGCGAGCCCCCTTTGCGGTTTTGGTAGCCAATACCCCGACTGCTCCCAAGACGATGAGCGAGCTCCTCCAAGCTGTGAGGTCCAAGCCACAGAGCTATGCTTCCGCAGGCATCGGCACCATGACGCATTTGGGCAGCGAGTTGGTCCTGCGCAAAGCGGGCGTTCAGGCCACCCATGTCCCCTACAAAGGCAGCGGTGCCGCACTGACTGACTTGATGGGAGGGCAGGTCTTGTTCGCCACCGACTCCTTGACGGCATCCATGGCCTTGATTCGCAGTGGCAAATTGCGTGCATTGGCCACCACCGATCTGGCCCGAGAAGGCTCACTGCCTGACGTACCCACTCTGAGTGAGGCAGGTATTCCAGGTGTGCAAGTGGCCGCCATCGGTGGCTTGTTTGCGCCCAAAGGTACCCCCAAGGAGGTGATCGACAAAATTACCGCAGCTGCAGCCAAGGTGCTCGCCAACCCAGATGTCGCCCAACGCTTTGCAGCAGTCGAAACCGACCCGCTCAAGGTGTCCATGACCGCATTCAACGACTTGCTGCGCAAAGAGTCAGAGACTTGGAGCCCCTTGGTCCGTCAATTGGACTTGAAACAGGAATGAGTGCTGGCCAACACCTTCCCCATCAAGCACTTCAAGAGCAAGCCACTGGCCCTTTAAAGGGTGTTCGCGTGGTCGACTTGTCGCGCCTAGTGGCTGGGAACATGCTCACTTTGCAGCTGGGAGACTTTGGTGCAGATGTCATCAAAGTGGAGTCCGCTGGTGCCGGAGACACGTTGCGTGAGTGGCGAGAGCCACACGCAGACCACCCGAATGGTTATGACGGCTGGTGGCGCACTTATGCCCGCAACAAACGCAGTCTGGCCTTGAACCTGCGTGATGGTCAGGCCATGCATTGGCTCAAACGCTTGATTGCGACGGCACAAGTTTTGGTGGAAAGTTTCAAGCCCGGCACACTGGAAAACATGGGCCTGAGCCCTGAGCAGTTACACGCATACAACCCGGGCTTGGTCATTGTGCGTTTGTCGGGTTGGGGGCAAACCGGCCCTTACCGCGAGTTGCCAGGCTTTGGCAGTTTGATCGAAGGCTTCAGTGGCTATGCGCACAAACACCGCAGCGATGGGGGTGCCCCCCAATTGCCGAACATGGCTCTGGCCGACATGGTGACAGGCTTGACCGGTGCATTTGCCACCTTGACCGCTCTGCGAGAGGTCGAGGTGCGTGGCGGCCAAGGCCAAGTCATTGACTTGTCATTGCTGGAGCCGATGCTGGCCATCATGGGTCCCGATGTCAGCAATTTCGCGGCAACCGGCGTAGACCCCGAACCCGGTCAAAAAATCGCTTCTCCTCGCGGCAGTTACCGTTGCAAAGATGGTCTGTGGGTGTCCATGTCGGGCTCTACAGATACCATGGCCAAGCGGGTTTTTGAGGCCATTGGACAGTCGGTCTTATTCGAGGATCCGCGCTTTTCCAGCAACGCCGCACGCTTGGAAAATGACGCAGAACTCGATGCCATGGTGGCCGAGTTCATGCTGCAACGCAATCAAGACGAGTGCTTAAAGCACTTTCGCCATCATGGCGTGACGGTGGGGCCCATTTACGCACCTCCTCAATTGATTCAAGACGCACATGTGGTGCAGCGCGGGGTTTATGTTCAATGCGATGGCAGCGATGGCAGTAAGGCCACGGTCATGCACCAAGTCACGCCCAGACTGCAAGGGACACCCGGCAGCATTCGCAGGGCAGCCCCTTTGCGGGGGCAGCACACCGAAGAACTCTTGAACGAACTCGGAGCCAGCGCAGCCGAGTGCCAGTCATTAAAAACCCAAGGAGCGATTGAATGCCGCTGAAAACTTTGCGCTCTTTGCTGTTTTTGCCAGCGACCGCAGAACACCTGCTGGCCAAAGCCACAGAGCGAGGCGCTGACGCTCTGGTGGTTGACCTGGAAGATGCCATCCCCCCCGACCGCAAACCTGAAGCCCGTCCGATGGCGCGTGCAGCCGTGGCGCAACTCGCACAACGCGGGGCCACCGTGTTGTTGCGTGTGAACAGTGAACCGGCTCAGTGGGCGCAAGACCTGCAGGGCATGCCGCTGGCGCAACTGGCGGCTGTGATGCTGCCGAAGGTGGAGACGTTGGCCCAACTGGAGAACTTTGCGCAAGCGCTGAGGGCACGAGCGGTCGACAGTGGTCATCCGCCACCGCCGATCGCGGCTTTGCTGGAAACGCCCCTCGGCGTGCTGGCGGCGGCGCAGATCGCGCAGCACCCCGCGCTGTGCGCGCTGGGATTTGGTGCCGAGGACTAC
>NZ_CAMDLM010000035.1 GCF_945901735.1 Limnohabitans sp. Rim8 | reverse complement strand
GCTGGGCTATGCCGCGTTCTGGCTGTGGAGCAGCGCCACGAACAACCCACTGCCCATGCCCCTGGGACCGCGCCCCCTCGAATTCATCGGGCTCATGATGGCCATTGCGCTGTTCGCCTCGTGGCTGGGCACCCTGTGCTGGAATGCCGCCAGCCAACGCCTGCCCACCGCCCTGGCCGGACAGCTCATCGTGTTCGAAACCCTGTCAGCCCTGGCCTTTGCCTTTTGGCTGCGCGGCCAATGGCCTGAACCGTTGACGCTGGCAGGCATTGTGCTGCTGGTGGTGGGGGTCATCGGCGGGGTCAGGGTCAAAGCCAAGACTTCCAATTGAACGGGCTTTGAACTGTCGCTTTGCGAGGGGATGGCTGTCGGACCCTAAAGGCCCGACCTACAAGAACACGTCGTACCCTCAAGGCCCGACCTACGGGAGACATGCCGGTATTCGCAGGTCGGTGCCTTCAGGTCCGACATGGCGGTTGTTGTCCATCGCCATTGGAATACCGAGGCAGACACAGGCCTGCGAAGGACGACTGGGATTCACGCCGTCAATTCAAGGCCTGCTTCGCCGCCACCCGCGAGCGCGCCGCGTGCAGTTTTTTGTAGCTGTCCAGAAGCCGCTGGTGCCGATCCAGGGTTTCGAGCTTCAGGCTGGTGGGCGTGAGGCCATGAAAGCGCACGCTGCCGTCCACCGAACCGATGGCAGCCACCATGCGCTCATTGCCAAACATGCGCCTGAAGTTGACGGCGTAATTCGCCAAGTCCAGTTCCTCGTCCAACGTCACCTCCAACACCACATTCAATGCTTGGTAAAACAAGCGGCGCTCCACCGTGTTGTCGTTGTACTGCAGAAAAGCGCTCACCAATTCGTGGGCCTCTTCCAGCTGCTGCAAAGCCAGGTGGATCAAGAGCTTGAGCTCCATCACCGTCAACTGGCCCCACACCGTGTTGTCGTCAAACTCAATGCCAATCAGGGTGGCAATGTCGAGGTAGTCGTCCAACTCGTTGTTCTCCAAGCGGTTCAACAAGGCCTCCAGCGCCTCGTCATCCAATCGGTGCAGGTTGAGCACATCGCCACGGAACAACAGCGCTTTGTTGGTGTTGTCCCAAATCAAGTCGTCCACCGGGTACACCTCGGAGTAACCCGGCACCAGGATGCGGCAGGCGGTGGCGCCCAGTTGGTCGTGCACCGTCACATAGGCTTCTTTGCCCAATGCCTGCAAGATGCCAAACAGCGTGGCGGCCTCTTGCGCGGTGGCGTCCTCGCCCTCCCCGGCAAAGTCCCATTCCACAAATTCGTAATCCGATTGGGCGCTGAAAAACCGCCACGACACCACCCCGCTGGAGTCGATGAAGTGCTCGACAAAGTTGTTGGGCTCGGTCACCGCATTGCTGGTGAAGGTGGGCGCGGGCAGGTCGTTCAGGCCTTCAAAGCTGCGTCCCTGCAGCAGCTCGGTCAGGCTGCGTTCCAGCGCCACGTCCAAACGCGGGTGCGCACCAAAAGAAGCGAACACACCGCCCGTGCGCGGGTTCATCAGGGTCACGCACATCACCGGGTACACACCGCCCAGCGACGCGTCTTTGACCAAGACCGGGAACCCCTGCGCCTCCAAAGCCTCGATGCCCGCCACGATGCCGGGGTACTTCGCCAACACATCCGGTGGCACATCCGGCAAGGACATTTCGCCTTCCAGAATCTCGCGCTTGACGGCCCGCTCAAAAATTTCTGACAGGCACTGCACCTGCGCTTCCACCAGGGTGTTGCCCGCGCTCATGCCGTTGCTCACAAACAGGTTTTCCACCAGGTTGGAGGGGAAGTACACCACCTCACCGTCGGACTGGCGCACATAGGGCAGCGCACAAATGCCGCGCGAGGGGTTGCCCGAGTTGGTGTCGAACAGGTGCGAGGCGCGCAGCTCGCCATCTGGGTTGTAGACGCGCAAGCAGTGTGCATCCAACAAGCCTTTGGGCAGCGCGTCGCGCTTGCCCGGCTGAAACCAGCGCTCTTGCGGATCGTGCACAAAGTCGGCGTTGGCAATGTCTTCGCCAAAAAACACGCCCGCGTAAAAGTGGTTGTTGTTCAGCCGCTCGATGTATTCCCCCAAAGCCGAGGCCAAGGCGCTTTCTTTGGTCGAGCCCTTGCCGTTGGTGAAGCACATGGGCGAATGCGCGTCTCGGATGTGCAGCGACCACACGTTGGGCACCAGGTTGCGCCAAGACGCGATCTCAATCTTGATGCCCAAGTCGGCCAAGACTCGCGTCATGTTGGCGATGGTCTGCTCCAGCGGTAAGTCTTTGCCCGCAATGCGGGTCTGCGTGTGTGCATTGGCCTCAAGCGTCAGCAAGGCCTGCGCGTCGGCGTCCAGGTTGTCCACCGCTTCAACGATGAAGGTCGGACCCGCTTGAATCGCCTTTTTAACCGTGCAACGGTCAATCGACCGCAAGATGCCTTGGCGGTCTTTGTCGGACAGGTCGGCCGGCAACTCCACCTGAATCTTGATGGTCTGCAGGTAGCGGTTGTCGGGGTCAACGATGTTGTTTTGCGACAGGCGGATGTGCTCTGTGGAGATGCTGCGCGTCTCGCAATACAGCTTCACAAAATACGCCGCACACAAAGCCGAAGACGCCAAAAAATAATCGAACGGACCGGGCGCCGAGCCATCCCCTTTGTAACGAATCGGCTGATCGGCCAGCACGGTGAAGTCGTCAAACTTGGCCTCCAGGCGCAGTTTGTCGAGAAAATTGACTTTGATTTCCATGCTGTGGTTCCACGGGAATTGAGGCGCCCCAGCGGTCGACAAAAGGTCGATCAGGGGCTGGGAAGGTGAACGAAGGGGGGTAGTTTGCCTGAGTGATGCACCACAGCGGTGTTCATTGAAGTTCAACCCCATGCCAAAAACAAAAAATATTACTTAATAATCTATTTTCAATTTTGATATGTGGCTAGTCTTCGGCTATTTCCGCCTCCAACAAACTTGGGAAGTGTGAACAACTGATTACAATCATGATGTATACGATCAAACGCATGCCCGAGTTTGATGAGTGGCTGGCCAGCCTGCGGGATGGCATGACACGCATTCGACTGACCCGTCGGCTCGAAAAAGTCCAGCGCGGTTTGCTGGGCGATGTGGCTCCAGTAGGCGAAGGCGTCAGCGAAATGCGCGAGTTCTTTGGCCCCGGCTGGCGCATGTATTTTGTCGAGCGAGACGGCATGCTGATCGTGATGCTGGGCGGTGGCGATAAGTCCACGCAGTCTGACGACATCGCCCGCGCCATTGCATTGAGCAGAACCCTCACGGAGTAATTGAGCATGACCCGAAAAATCAAAGTCGCCGACTTGCCTGACTTCGACATGGCCGAATACCTCAAGACCGATGAGGATGTGGCCAACTACCTGACGCTGGTGCTGGAAGAAAACGACCCCGCCGAGCTGACCCATGCGCTGGGCACCATCGCCCGCGCACGCGGGATGACCGAAGTGGCCCGAGCTTCGGGCCTGACCCGCGAAGCCCTCTACAAAGCCCTGCGCCCCACATCGCATCCGCGCTTTGACACGATTGCCCGAGTCTGCACTGCGCTGGGAGTGAAGCTGGTGGCGCAGCCGATGCAAAATTAAGCCGCTTGCATGTCTCTGCTGCAGCTTTTGACTTTGGAAATCGCTTATCACCCTTTGCGGCAACCCGACCATCTTTCAAAAATGCGCCCGCGGTGGGGAAACTGGTGAGTGTCATTGAACGGCCAAGGCCGAAGACGAAGCGACGGAGCCTCAACCCCAGAGTTTTTTGACCCGCGCATCCCGCCCACAACTCAATCGGTAGTAGTTGTAGCGCAGTTCGTTCTTCTTGTAGTAATCCTGGTGGTAGTCCTCGGCCAGATGAAACGCAGAACTGGGTGCCAGTTCGGTGTGAATGGTGGTGAAGCGACCGCTGCGGATCAGGGCGTCACGGCTGGCCTCGGCGATGGTGCGTTCCGTTTCATTTTGCCAATAGATGCCGCTGCGGTAATGGGCGCCCACATCACAAAATTGTTGGTCTTTGACGGTCGGGTCGATGTGCCGCCAAAAGTAGTCGACCAATTGCGCGTAACTCACTTGGCTGGGGTCGTACAGCACCCTCACCGCCTCGGTGTGGCCCGTGTTGCCGGCACTGACTTGCGCGTAAGTGGGCTTGGGCGTTTTGCCTGCGGTGTAGCCCGAATCAACAGCCACAACACCGGTCAGTTTTTCAAAGTCTGCCTCGATGCACCAGAAACAGCCACCGGCAAACAAGGCATAAGCCATGGGCTTGCCGTTGAGCACGGGTGCAGCTTCCACCTCGGTCGGCCCGGTCTGGGCAGCAGGCGCTTGACCCGCACTGGAGCTCTGGCTGGGCGAGCAAGCGGCCAACAAAAGCGCGACAGCGGTCAGTGCCGTGGCGAACCAGCGCAGGGGCCTCACAACAGGGGGGCTGTTCATGGTCATGTCCTCAAAGCGGGGAGCGTTTGGCCTTCTGGCACAAACGCCAAGGCCACACCGTTGTTGCAAAAGCGCTTGCCCGTGGGCTTGGGCCCGTCATCAAACACATGACCGTGGTGCCCGCCACAGCGCGAACAGTGGTATTCGGTTCGCGGGTAGATGAGCTTGAAATCTGTGGTGGTGCCCAAAGCGCCAGGCAAGGCTTGGAAAAAACTGGGCCAACCCGTGCCGCTCTCGTATTTGTGTGCCGCGCTGAACAAGGGCAAGTTGCAAGCCACACAGACAAAGGTGCCAGGCCGCTTCTCGGCGTTGAGCGGGCTGCTGCCCGGGCGCTCAGTGCCGTGCTCAAACAGCACCTCATACGCACTCGGCGAGACCAACTTGCGCCACTCGGCTTTGGTTTTCTTGAGGGGAAAGTTGGCCGCTGCCGCACTCATGGGCACCGTGGCGCTGGCCAACCAGGCCAAAAAAAGTTGGAATACATTGCGTCGCTTCATGGGAATACCTTGTTGGTGGATGAAATACGGGGCTTCATGACTCGATTCGTGCAGGCATGGCGAAAAGTTAAAGCGTGATCCGCACGGAGGGCTTGATTGTCCTGTTTTTTGCGCCGCAAGCGCTGATGCCTGGATGCTGCGAATGGCCGACCCCATAAAATGCAAACCTATTCATCGCATGGTCATGCACACCTTCATGAAGGCATCCACGGCCGGTGTCGGGGTGCGGGATACCGAAGTCATCAGGCAAATGGTTCGGAATGCCGACAGGCTGTCAATGGGTCGAAAAGTCAGGTGATCCAGGTCAAAACATTCCAGCAAGGTTTTTGACAGCACACCAATGGCCAAGCCTTCGCGGATCAAACCCAACATGGTGCCCACTTGAGCCACCTCGTAGGCAGGCTCCAAGAGAAAGCCCAGTCGTCGGAATTCCGTATCAATGGTTTGCCTGAGATGGCCAGTGGAATTCACCACCACCAAGGGATAGGGCGTCAGATCGGCCCATGAAAGTTGTTGCTTTTCAGTCAAGACATGTCCCTGCGGCAACACCGCACCCAAGGCCTCCTCGAACAGCGCTGTTTGATGAAACTCGCGTCCCTCTGCATAGGCTGGCGTCAAGGCCACATCGACTGTGCCTATGCGCAACATGTCCAGACACTGATCGGAAAGGACATCCACCAATTGCACGTCAATGTCAGGGTGGCGGTGCATGAAAGCGGCAATGGCACGCGGCGCATAACCGGCGGCCAAGGAAGGCACCGCCGCAATCATGAGCTTGCCACGCTCGCCTGAGATGAATTCCCGAATCCGAACCTGTGAATGCTGGATGCTTTCATCGAGCGTTGTGGCCAGCGCATAAAACTCCTGCCCCACCACCGTGAGTTTGACTTTGCGCGTATGACGATCAAACAACTGTGCCCCCAGCAGGCTCTCCAGTTTTTTGATGCTGGAACTGAGCGCGGGCTGCGAGATGTGGCAATCCCTGGCCGCCTGACTGAAACTCAAAGTCCGGGCCAAAGCCAGAAACACCTCCACTTGACGAAAAGTTATATTCATTTTTCCTATAAGTACATCAAAAAAACAAAATTGACTTATAAATATAACTCCCTTACGCTTGATTTCAGTCAAACATGAAGGACGCCAAGATGCAAGCCATGGAAAACGTTGACACCTTGGAGGTGATTGCCTCCCCTAAAGCACTTGGCGCAGACATTGCGGGCATCGACTTGTCAAAGCCCTTGAGTGCGCACCAGCTCGACACCATCCGACTGGCTTGGCAAGAGCACTTGGTTCTTCGGTTCAGAAATCAGGCGCATGTGACCTTTGAGCAACAAATCGCCTTTTCCAAGCATTTTGGTCCTTTGGACAAACGACCCACCGTCAGCCACGGCATGAGCAAGACACATGACGAATTGCCGCCAGAAATTGCCGTGATTTCGAACGTCAAAATTGGCGGTGTTCCGGTCGGTGCACTCGGGGATGGCGAAGCTGTTTGGCATGCGGACATGACCTACAACGAATTCCCGCCCAAAGGCGCGTGCTTGTTCAGCAAAGAAGTGCCCCCATCGGGTGGAGACACCCACTTTGCCAACATGTACATGGCCTACGACAGCTTGTCCGATGAACTCAAGCAGCGCATTCAACATCTGAGTTGTGTCCACGATGCCAGTCGCAACAGTGCCGGTGAGTTGCGACTGGGATTTGCCGACAACACCGACCCCACACAAACGGTAGGTGCCGTTCATCCCCTGGTGACCACTCAACCGCAAACCGGCAAAAAAGCCCTGATGCTGGGGCGTCGCCGCAATGCTTACATCAAAGGCCTCGCACTGCAGGAAAGCGAGGCGTTGTTGGATGCACTGTGGGCTCACGCCACCCAGGATCGTTTCACTTGGACCCAGGTTTGGACTGCTGGCGACGTCATGATGTGGGACAACACTTGTACCTTGCATAAACGGGATGCTTTCGATCCCCATTCACGCAGGCTCATGTATCGCACGCAAATCGCATCTCGCTAGATAACGACCCTTCCGACAACACCCACTGTTCAGACTCTCAACGATTAGGAGACAAACACATGTTTCACCGCACAAGACGTCACATATTGGCGCTGGGCTTGCTGGCGGGTTTGTCCGCCCCCAGCTGGAGCCAGCAGCAGCCCATCATGCGCATCGTGCACGGCTCCGGTGCAGGGGCTCCGCAAGATGTGATGCTGCGCATACTGGCCGATGAAATCAGCAAAGCCACCGGACGCAGCGTGATTGTGGAGCCCAAGCCAGGCGCATCGGGTCAATTGGCCATGTCTTTCTTGAAACAAGCGCCTGCCGATGGCCTTACCATGCTGGCCGATGGGACAGGCATCACCTCCATACTGCAGTTGCCAGGCCGTCTTCATGAATGGACCGATTTCGAACCTCTGTACCGGGTTCAGCTTGACCCCTTTGCCTTGTATGCGCTGCCCCAGAAATTCAAAGACTTCGGTGCCTTTGCCGAAGAAATGCGCGTCAAGAAAGACCATGTTCGGATTGGCGGGTATGCCATCGGTGGTCCGTTTCAGATGGTCATGATGCAATTGAGCCGCAGGGTCGATGGCGATTTCAGCTGGATCCCGTACGACAGCGGCGGCAAAGCCATTGCCGCTGTCATTGGCGAACAGATCGAAGGCGCTGTCAGCAACGTCAGCGTGGCGGGCACCTTTACGCCGCGCACCAAGATTCTGGCCCAGACCGGCGAGGCTCGGTTGGCCCAATTGCCCGATGTGCCCACGCTCAAAGAATTGGGCATTGACATCGTCAAGTACCACTGGCGCGGGATGTTCATCAAGAAAGGCACGCCCGAGGCCTTGATCGAACGCAACTACGCCATGATCAAAGCGGGGGTTGCTTCGGCACGGTTTCAAAAATACCTCAAAGAATCGGGCACGATTGAAGGCACCATCAGCCGTACCGCAATGGCCGACATGCTCACCGAGCAGGCACGCAACGACACACAGCTGCTCAAGCAACTCAAGATGATTCCATGAAAGTTCTTCTTGTCCAGCAAGTCTGTCCTTTGGATTGATCCACCCATTTGGCGTCTTTGATAATGGGGTTGACTTTGTCCAGAATTGAAAAAATCGAGCTGCATGACTTGCGCATGCCTTTCAAAGAGCCCTATCCAAGCGCGATTGCCACACTCACTGCTTTGGAAACCCTGCTTGTGATCGTGACCACAGATGACGGCGCCATCGGCTTTGGCGAAGCAGCCATTGTGGAAGGCTATACCCATGAGACACGACAGGGCGGGTGGGACTTTTGCCAGCATTACGCTAAGAAAGCAATCGGCTTGCATGGTCACGAAGCCATAGCACTTTGGCTTGAACATCGCAGCTTGCATTCACACGCCGTGGCGGCTCTGGTCAGTGCGGTCGAAATGGCAATGTCCCATCCTGTGCTGGGACCGCATACCGAAACAGTCTCCGTGCCCATGCTCGCCCCCGTCAACGCCAAAAGCAAAAGCCAGATCCACGACGAAGTGGATCGACTTTTGGCGGCCGGGTTCAAGACTCTGAAGGTCAAAGTCGGCTTTGATGTGGCGAGCGATTTGGAGCGTCTGGACTGGATACAGGCACACGTCAACGGCCGTGCCTCCCTAAGGCTCGATGGCAACCAAGGCTATCAACTTGCACAAGCTCTTGAATTTGTTCAGTGCATGTCACCACAGTTCATTGAACTCTTTGAGCAACCCTGCAAGGACACAGATTGGGAGGCCGCGGCCCAAGTCGCCCGCATCAGTCCAGTGCCCATGATGTTGGACGAATCCATCTTCGAACCGAAGGACATTGAAAAAGCCGCTCAACTGAAAGCGGCCCAATACATCAAGCTCAAACTCGTGAAATCGGGTGGCATCGATCCACTGATGGCCGATCTGCACAGCATCACCCAGCATGGCATGCAACGGGTGCTTGGCAACGGTGTGGCATCTGAAATTGGTTGCTGGATGGAAGCCTGTGTTGCCCGTTCCACCATCGTCAATGCAGGAGAGTTCAATGGCTTTCTCAAGCCAAGGGACCATATTTTTCAAACGCCCCTGTGCTTCGCTGACGGCTGCATTGTTCTCCCCGCAGGCTACTGGCCTGCACTGGACATGTCTGCGATTCAACATCTCTCTGTTCAGCAAGCACTCATCCATTCAGAGGCCTGATGCATTTGAATCTTCAAAATCGCGTGGCACTGATCACCGGTGGCAGCAAGGGCATTGGTTATGCGATGGCCCATCAATTGGGACAGGCAGGCGCCCGCCTGGTGATTTGCGCACGGCATGAAACGCCCCTGCAAGAGGCCGTCACCTCACTTCAAGCCAAAGGACTGGATGTCCTGAGTGTGGTGGCAGATGTCTCTGTGCCGCAGGATATCGATACGCTGGTGGCCAGTGCCCATGCGCATTTCGGACGCATCGACATGCTCATCAACAATGCTGTCAGCTCTTCTCAGAATGGGTTCGACGCCTTGTCAGACGAAGATTGGCAACACCACATCAATATCAAACTCATGGGCTACATCCGCTGTGCACGCGCTGTTCTACCGCACATGAAATCCCAGAACTGGGGGCGCATTGTCAACATGGCAGGCATCACGGCACGAGATGTCAGCGCCTACCGAATGACCAATGGCGTGGTCAACGCGGGCGTCACAAATTTCACGAAGCATCTGGCCGAACAGGTTGGGGCATTCGGGGTGACCGTCAATGCGATCCATCCAGGCTACACCTGGACGCCCCGGCTTGAATCGGCTCTTGAAAAATGGGCCGCACTGGAAAACATGACCGTCGAACAAGTCACCGCCCTCAGGCTGAAGGAAATTCCCATAGGTCGTTTCATGCAACCTGAAGACATGGCCCGGCTGGCTGTTTTCTTGTGCAGCGATGCGGCCAGCGCGATCACCGGACAAGCGATCGCAGTGGATGGTGGCTCTGGTCGCGCCATACCTTACTGAAGACAACGTCAGCGAAATCAGGTGCACCTGATTTCAGGAAGTCCAAAAAAAACGCAGAAGTTTTGACACCTCTGCGTTGGTTTGGAGCCGCGGGTCGCGCCTCTGTCGTTCAATACACCGGCTGATGCTGCTTCAAACTCGCCATCACTTCCGCCGTCAGCACAAACCCCGCACCATACTTTGCCGCCAGTTCAGCACAACGCTTGGCAAACGCATCCACGCCTTGCCCATAAATGAACTGCAGCGCGCCACCCGTCCAGGCCGGAAAGCCGATGCCGAAGATTGAGCCGATGTTGCCGTCGTGCACCGAGGTCAGCACGCCTTCTTGCAGGCAGCGGGCGGTCTCCACGGCTTGGCGGTACAGCAGGCGGTCTTTGATGTCTTGCTGGTTGTAGCTGACGTCTGGTTTTTCAAAACGGGTTTTCAGTTCAGGCCACAGCACTTTTTTCTGGCCAACGGGGTAGTCGTAAAAACCACCGCCTGCGGCGCGGCCGGGGCGCTGGAGTTCTTTGACCATGCGCTCGACCAACAGCTCACCGGGCGTGGCGGTGTGGGTCTTGCCTTCTTTGGCGAAGTCTTCGCGGGTTTGGTCCAGCACATGCACCGAGAGCGACAGCGCGGTTTCGTCCAGCACCGCCAGCGGGCCGACCGGCATGCCCACTTGCATGGCCAGGTTTTCGATCACCGGGGCGGGGATGCCCTCGCCCAGCATGGCCGCGCCTTCCATCACAAAGGTGCCAAAGGTGCGGCTGGTGTAGAAGCCGCGCGAGTCGTTCACCACAATCGGCAGCTTGCCCAGCGCCTGCACATAGTCGAACGCACGGGCGATGGTCTCGTCGTCGGTCTGCGCGCCGCGAATGATCTCCACCAGCTGCATCTTGTCCACCGGGCTGAAGAAATGGATGCCCACAAACTTCTCGGGCTTGGTGCTGGCGGTGGCCAGGCCGCTGATGGGCAAGGTGGAGGTGTTGCTGGCAAAGAAGCCGCCCTCAGCCAACATGGGCTCAGCCTCTTGCGTGACCTTGGCCTTGAGTTCGCGGTTTTCAAACACGGCTTCGATGATCAGATCGCAGCCTTTCAGGTCAGCGGCGCTGGCCGTGGGCTGGATCAGTGACAACAAAGCCGCTTGTTTGTCCGCCGCCATGCGGCCGTTGTCCACGCGCTTTTGCGTGAGCTTGTGGCTGTAGGCCTTGCCTTTTTCAGCCGCTTCTACGCTCACGTCTTTCAGCACCGAAGCGATGCCCCGGCTGGCTTGTGAATACGCGATGCCCGAGCCCATCATGCCCGCACCCAAAATGCCCACCTTCTGTGGCTTGTAGCGCGGAGCAGCCTTGGGGCGGCTTTGGCCACCCTTGATGCTGTTCATGTTGAAGAAGAAGGTGTTGATCATGTTGCGCGCGACCTGGCTGGTCATCAGGCCCGCGAGGTAACGGCTTTCGATGCGCATGGCGGTGTCAAAGTCCACCATCGCGCCTTCGACCATGGCGGCCAGCGCCGCTTCGGGCGCGGGGTACAGGCCGCGTGTTTTTTGCTTGAGCACGGCCGGGGCCACACTCAGCATGCCCGCGATCTTGGGGTTGCTCGGCGTTCCGCCGGGCATTTTGTAGTCTTTGCGGTCCCACAGGTGCTGGGCGGCTTCGGGCTGGCCTTGGCTTGCCGCGATGTGCGCCAAAGCGCGGGGGCGCAGCTGGTCGTCGCTAGCCACCAGTTCGTGCACCAAGCCCAGCTTTTGCGCTTCTTCGGGGCCAAAGAGTTTGCTCTCCAGCACATAGGGCTGCGCGGCCAGCAGGCCCAGCTGGCGTGTCATCTTGGTGATGCCGCCGCCACCGGGAATCAAGCCCAGCGTGACTTCGGGCAGACCAAACTGCGTTTTGGGGTTGGCCGTGGCGATGCGGTGGTGGCCGATCAAAGCCACCTCCCAGCCACCGCCCAGCGCCGTGCCATTGAGGCAGCTGACCACCGGCACGCCCAGCGTCTCGATGGTGCGGAAAGCTTTCTTGATGCCTTCGATCTCGACAAAGACACGCGGGCCGTCCGAGGCTTGCGAGCGCATCACCCCTTTGAGGTCGGCCCCCGCAAAAAACGTGGACTTGGCCGAGGCCAAAATGATGCCCTGGATGTTGGCTTTGTCTTGCACGACTTGCGCAGCCGCCTGGGCCAAGTCGGCCTGCCATTGCAGGCACATGGTGTTGACCGGCGAGCCCTGCTCGTCAAAGGTGATGGTGGCGATGCCGCCTTCCAGTTCGTAGCGCAGTGTTTTCAAAATCATGCTTTTGTCTCCCCGGTCAAACGCGTTCAACGATGGTGGCGATGCCCATGCCGCCGCCCACACACAAAGTGGCCAAGCCGAAGCGCAACTTGCGGCGGTGCAGCTCGTCGATCAAGGTGCCCAAAATCATCGCGCCCGTGGCCCCCAGCGGGTGGCCCATGGCAATCGCGCCGCCGTTCACATTCACCTTCTCGTGCGGCACACCCATCTCTTGCATGAACTTCATGGGCACAGCGGCAAAGGCTTCGTTCACCTCGAACAAATCGATCTGGTCGATCGTCAGGCCCGCCTTGGCCAGCGCCTTGCGGGCGGCGGGCATGGGGCCTGTGAGCATGATGGTCGGGTCAGCGCCCGACAAGGCCACCGACACAATGCGCGCACGCGGCGTGAGGCCATGGGTTTTGCCCGCAGCTTCCGAGCCGATCAACACCGCCGCTGCGCCGTCCACGATGCCGGACGAGTTGCCCGCGTGGTGCACATGGTGGATGCGCTCGACCTGTGGGTAACGCTGCAAAGCCACGGCGTCAAAACCCATCGCGCCCAGTTGTTCAAACGAGGCTTTCAGGCCGCCCAGTGTTTCTAAGGTGGTCTGGGGTTTGATGAATTCGTCTTGCGCCAGAATGACCTGGCCCAGCTTGTCTTTGACCGGCACGACCGAGCCATCGAAGTAGCCTGCTGCACGCGCGGCCGTGGCGCGTTTTTGCGACTCGACCGCGAAGGCATCGACATCGTGGCGGGTAAAACCGCTCATGGTGGCGATCAAATCGGCCCCAATGCCTTGCGGCACAAACAGCGTGGCGCTGTTGGTCTCGGGGTCTTGCGCCCAAGCGCCGCCGTCCGCGCCAATCGGCACGCGGCTCATGCTTTCCAGGCCCCCGGCCACGACCAAGTCTTCCCAGCCGCTGCGCACTTTCATGGCGGCCATGTTGACCGCTTCCAGCCCTGAGGCGCAAAAGCGGTTGAGCTGCACGCCCGAGCAGCGCCAGTCCCAACCCGCAGCCAACGCCGCCACTTTGGGGATCACCGAGCCCTGTTCGCCAATCGGCGAGACCACGCCCATGACCACGTCGTCCACCGCTGCGGTGTCGAACTGGTTGCGGCTTTGCAGCTCGCGCAGCACGCCCGAGAGCAAGCTGATCGGCTTGACTTCGTGCAAGCTGCCGTCTTTCTTGCCTTTGCCACGCGGTGTGCGTATGGCGTCATAAACAAATGCTTCGCTCATGAATGTCTCCTGGGGGTCATCAAGGGGTTTGCCCGGTATTTTCGGGATGCCACAAAGAGTATAAACTTTATGCCAAGCAAGTGCTTGGCATAAATAAACAGATGAGGTATCCAGTCCGCTGAAATCAACCAGAATTAAGCAGACTGGCGAGCCCCACCCCACCGCGTCAAGGAGGACCAAGAAGATGAAAACACAATGCATGGTCAGGACTGCATGCAGACTGAGCGCTTTGGTGCTGGCCGGTGCGTTGACTGCCTGTGCCGTATCGCCACAACACCCGCAACTCCAAGCAGCCCAGGTGGCCGGGCAGCTTGCACCCCTGTTGCCGGTGCGTGCTTTTGTGGCCAATACCGAGCGCACGGGCGGTTTTGTGATGTCACCCGACGGCGTGCGCCTGCTGTGGTCGCAGACCGTGGGGCTGGACACGGGACTGGCGGTGCGTGCGGTCAAGGCCAACGCCCCGGTCACGGCGTACCCCGTAGGCAATCAAGGCCGACGTGGTGGTTATTACAACTGGCTGCCCAACAGCCGCCATTTCGTGTTCAGCAAGGACGATCAGGGGGACGAAAACACCCGTCTATTTGTGCAGGACGCCGATGAAGGCACTTTGGCACCTTGGGTTTTGACGCCTGCGCAAGGTGTGCGCAGCTTCGTGGTCGGCATGGGGCCCGAGGGCAGTGCCCGGTTCTTCGTGGCCAGCAACCAGCGCGACCGTGCCTCGTTCGATCTGCACGAGGCCGATGCGGGCAGCCGCAAGCTGCGTGAAGTGGCCCGCAACAATGGTCTGGTATTGCACTGGTTGATCGATACCCAAGGCCAGCTCGCCGGCAGGGTGCGCCAGCTCGCCAGGCCCGACGGCTCAGACAGTGTGGTCGAGCTGATGCAGCCGGATGGGCAGTGGCGCGTCTTGCAAACTGTGGGCGGCTTTGACAGCTTCTGGGTGCTGCGCATTGACAACGCTGCACGGCGCGTCTGGGCCTTGTCCAACCTGGGCCGAGACAAGACCGCGCTGGTTGAACTGAACCTGGACAGTGGTGAGCAGCGTGTGCTGGCCGAGCATGAGCAGGTGGATCTGGGGCAGGTGCTGTTTGAGGGTCGGCATGGTGGACCGGTGGGCTATGTGGTGGAGCCAGGCTACCCGCAGGTGCACCATCTGAATCTAGCCACCGGACAAGAGGTTCAGGCGGTGGCGGCGCAGGCTTTGAAACAAGGCCTGCTGACTGCCCCGCCCACCAGCATGGTCCGCAGGAGTGGCAGCACCGACGGGCGTCGGGTGTTGCTGCGCAGCCAGAGCGACTTTGACACTGCCGAGCTGTTGTGGGACCGCCAAACGGGCAACGTGCAGCGGCTCAATTCGCAGTTCAAAGAGCTGGCAGAGGTGCTTTCACCCACGGTGCCATTCGAGTTCAATGCCAGCGATGGGCGCAAGATTGCGGGTTACCTGATACGCCCACGCGGAGTGCAGGGTGCAACGCCCATGGTGGTAGAAATTCACGGCGGCCCTTGGGCGCGTGACCACTGGCTGCCCGCTTCTTACAACACCCGCCAGTTGCTGGTCAACCGGGGTTATGCAGTGCTGCAGGTGAATTTCCGGGGATCGTCCGGGTATGGCCGCGCCCACTTGGAGGCCGCAGACCGACAGACCAATGGGCGGGTGCAGCAGGACATTGCTGAAGCGGTGCAGTGGGCGGTAGACCAAGGTGTGGCCGATCCGAAACGACTGGCAGTTCTGGGAGCCAGCTTCGGTGGTTTCTCCGTGTTGGCGCAGCTGGCGCAAAAACCACACAACTACCGCTGCGGCGTGAACGTGGTGGGCGTGGCGAACTGGCCGCGTGTGATGGAAAACTGGCCACCTTTCTGGCGCAACCTGCACTATTTCACCCGTGCCTACGGCGACGTGAACAAACCTGAAGAACGAGCCGACATGCTGCGCAACTCTCCCGTGTCCTACCTGGACCAGATCCAGGCACCACTGCTGGTGATCCACGGAGCCAACGACATCCGCGTGCTGCGACAGGACTCTGACGATGTGGTCAACGCGCTACGCCAGCGTGGCCATCCGGTGAACTACTTGGTGTTCCCCAACGAGGGGCACGCCATCAGCAAATGGCGAAACCGACTGGCCATGTGGCGCGAGATCGAGGACTTCTTTGCCGATTGCCTGGGAGGGCAAAGCGCCGGATTTGATTATTACCAGCTCATGCCCCGCTGAGCCACTTTCACACTGACTTTGACTGGAGACACCATGATTGAACGCACACTTTTTACCGCCGACCACGAAGCCTTTCGCGACAGTTTTCGCCGCTTCATGGACAAGGAAATCGCACCCCACCACGAGGCCTGGGAAGAGCAAGGCTATGTGGACCGCGCCGTGTGGAACAAGGCCGGTGACAACGGCTTTTTGTGCATGACGCTGCCCGAGGCCTACGGCGGCTCGGACGCCGACAAGCTGTATTCGGTGGTGCAGATGGAAGAGCTCTCGCGCGCAGGATTCACCGGCATCGGCTACGGCCTGCACAACGAGATCGTGGCCCCTTACCTGCTGCATTACGGCACCGAGGCGCAAAAGCAAAAATACCTGCCCAAGCTGGCCACTGGCGAGATGGTGGGCGCGATCGCCATGAGCGAACCGGCGGCGGGCTCGGACTTGCAGGGCGTCAAAACCACGGCGATGCTGCAGCCCGATGGCACTTACCTCATCAACGGCAGCAAGACCTTCATCACCAACGGCTGGCACGCCGATCTGGTGATTTTGGTGGCCAAGACCGACCCGGCCGCTGGGGCCAAAGGCACCAGCTTGTTTTTGATCGAGCGCGGCATGCCCGGCTTTGAAAAAGGCAAGCGCTTGAAGAAGCTGGGCCTCAAAGCGCAAGACACTTCTGAGCTGTTCTTTGACGATGTGAAGGTCAGCGCTGACCAGTTGCTGGGCGGCACCGCCATGCAGGGCAAGGGCTTCATTTGCCTGATGGAGCAGCTGCCTTGGGAGCGTCTGCAGATTGCCATTGGCGGCATTGCGGCGGCGCAAGCGGCCATCGATTGGACGGTGCAATATGTTAAAGACCGCAAGGTGTTTGGCCAGACCGTGGGCAACTACCAAAACACCCGCTACACCCTGGCCGAGCTGCAGACCGAGGTGCAGGTGGCCCGTGTGTTTGTAGACAAGTGCACTGAATTGCTGCTGCAAGACCAGCTCGACACGGCCACAGCCAGCATGGCTAAATACTGGTGCTCAGACCTGCAATGCAAAGTCATGGACAAATGCGTGCAGCTGCACGGCGGCTACGGCTACATGTGGGAATACCCCATCACCCGCGCCTACGCCGACGCCCGCGTGCAACGCATCTACGGCGGCACCAACGAGATCATGAAAGAAGTGATCTCGCGCAGCATGGGTTTGACGGGGCGATGAAGGCATGAACGAACTGGCTGAGCCCAAACGCACACGCGGTCGCCCCCGCAAGACCGAGGACGAGCGCGACGACGGCAACCGGCGTCAGGCTTTGATTTCGGCGGCGGCGCAGCTGTTTCACCGCAAGGGTTATGACGCCACCAGCACCCGCGAGATTGCGGCGCTAGTGGGCATGCAGCCGGGCTCGCCGTTTTATCACTTTGGCAATAAACAAGACCTGTTGCTGGCGGTGATGGTGGAAGGCATGAAGCAAGCCAGCCAGCGCCAAGAAGCTGCCTACGCTGACTTGCCAGATGACCTGCCCCCTCGCGAACAACTGAGCGTCCTGATCCGCAACCAGTTCGATGTGCTGCTGGGCCCTGACAGCGACTTCATCCCGGTGATGCTGTACGAATGGCGGTCTTTGAGCGCCGAGCAGCGCCAGACCATCACGCAAATCAAGGACGACTACGAAGCCGCCTGGACACCCGTGCTGCAAGCGCTGCACGCCAGTGGTCAGTTGCAGGCACCGGTGCAGTTGGCACGTTTGATGATTTTTGGCGCGCTCAACTGGGCGGTGCAGTGGTACCAACCGCCTGCCTCAATAACCGTCAAGCGTGCATCCAACGCAGCCCGGAACAGCCCCCCACGCGCATCACTGGACGATTTGACCGGTGCCGCACTGGCCTTGTTTTTAAGAGACCCCACATGACCACTTCCACACCCTACCGTTCGGTCTTTGCCCCCGGCTTGCTCACGGGGCAAGTGATCCTGGTCACCGGCGGTGGCTCTGGCATTGGCCGTTGCACCTCGCACGAATTGGCCAGCCTGGGCGCACACGTGGTGCTGGTGGGCCGCAAGCCCGACAAGCTGAGCGCCACAGCACAAGAGATCACCGGCGACGGCGGTCAGGCCAGCTGGCACAGCTGCGACATCCGCCGTGAAGACGAAGTGAAAGCCATGGTCGGCCAAGTGGTGCAGCAGCACGGCCGCATCCACGGGCTGGTCAACAACGCGGGTGGGCAATACATCTCGCCGCTGGCCAGCACCAGCGCCAAAGGCTGGCAAGCGGTGATCGACACCAACCTCACCGGCGGTTTTTTGGTGGCGCGCGAGTGCTTCAACCAAAGCATGCAAACCCACGGCGGCGCGGTGGTCAACATCGTGGCCGACATGTGGGGCTCGATGCCCGGCATGGGCCACAGCGGCGCAGCGCGGGCGGGCATGGTCAGCTTGACTGAAACGGCCGCGCTCGAATGGGCCGGGCATGGTGTGCGCGTGAATGCCGTGGCCCCGGGCTACATCGCCAGCAGCGGCATGGACCACTACCCGCCAGAGGCCGGCCCGATGTTGCGCGAAATGCGCCACACGGTGCCGCAAGGCCGCTTTGGCACCGAAGCCGAAACCTCAGCCGTCATTGTGTTTTTGCTCTCACCTGCCGCCAGCTTTGTCAGCGGCACGGTGCTGCGCGTGGACGGTGCCCGCCCGCAAATGCGCATGGGCTGGCAACAAGCCGTGGCCAAGCCCGATGTGCAACATCGCGATGCCGTCAAACCCTTTGACGGCTTTCACCGCGCCGTGACCCCCAAGGTATTCCAATGAATTTCGAATCCACCTGGAACCCGCACAGCCCCGTGGCCCAGCAACGGCGCGAAGCCGCGCTGGCCCGTCTGGCGCAGTGGCAGGCCCTGCAAGAGCGCGCAGCGCTTGCCTCGGCCCAATCCAAACCCGTGTTCGACAAACGCGGGCAGTTGCTGCCGCGTGAGCGCGTGGCCTTGCTGCTCGACCCGGGTGCGCCCTTTTTGCCGCTGTGTGCGCTGGCAGGCTTCATGCAGGACACACCCGATCCGTCAAAGTCGGTGCCTGGTGGCGGCATGGTCGCGGGCATCGGATTCATCAGCGGTGTGCGCTGCATGGTGGTGGCCAGTGACTCGGGCATCGAGGCCGGGGCCATCCAGGCGCGTGGCCTGGAAAAGATTTTGCGCGTGCAAGAGCTGGCCCTTGAAAACAAACTGCCTTTTGTGCACCTGGTCGAAAGCGCCGGGGCCAACCTGATGCAGTACAAGGTCGAGGGCTTTGTGCTGGGGGGCAGCCTGTTCCGAAACCTCGCCCGTCTGTCGGCGGCGGGCTTGCCGGTGCTCACGGTGCAGCACGGCTCGGGCACCGCCGGCGGGGCCTACATGCCGGGGCTGAGCGACACCGTGATCATGGTGCGCGGCCGCTCGCGGGCCTTTCTGGCCGGGCCACCTTTGCTCAAAGCCGCCACCGGCGAAGTGGCGACCGAAGAAGCGCTGGGCGGTGCCGAGATGCACACCAGCATCTCGGGCCTGGGCGAATACCTGTGCGAAGACGACCGCCACGCGCTGGGCACGGCGCGCGATGTGGTGGCGCGTTGGGACTGGACACCACACCGTTCGCGCAGAGATGCCAAGCCCCCGCGCTTTGAAGCCGAAGAACTGCTGGGCCTGATGCCCGCCCACCACCGCGAACCGATCGACATGCGCGAAGTCATCTTGCGACTGGTCGATGGTTCAGACTTTCTGGAATTCAAACCCCTGTTCGGCGCGGCCACGGTGTGCGCGCAAGCCCGCATCGGCGGCCATGCGGTGGGCATCATCAGCAACAACGGGCCGATTGACGTGGCCGGGGCCAACAAGGCCACACACTTCATACAGTGGATGTGCCAACTGGGCCACCCCATCGTCTATTTGCAAAACACCACCGGCTACATGGTGGGCAAAGACAGCGAACAAGGCGGCATGATCAAGCACGGCTCCAAGATGATCCAGGCCGTGACCAGCGCCAGCGTGCCGCAGATCACCATCCAGTGCGGCGCTTCGTTTGGCGCGGGCAACTACGGCATGTGCGGGCGGGGTTATGCGCCGCGCTTTTTGTTCAGCTGGCCGGGGGCCAAGACGGCGGTGATGGGTGGCGAGCAGGCTGCCCGCACCATGCAGATCGTGGCCGAAGCGGGCATGGCCCGCAAAGGCATCACGCCCGACCCTGACAAGATGCAGGCCCAGTTCGACAAGATCGTGGCCCTGTTTGAAGCACAAGCCGATGCCTTCTACACCAGCGGCCTGGTGCTGGACGACGGCGTGATCGACCCACGCGACACCCGCAGTGTGTTGAGCTTTTGCCTGGACACCTGTACCGAGAGCGCAGCCCGCCAACCCCGCGCCACCAGCTTTGGCGTGGCCCGCATGTAAACCATTAACCCCACGGAGACACCCCATGCAATACACCCACGAACACCGCGAGATCCAGAACACGCTCAAGCGTTTCATCGAGGCAGAAATCAACCCCCACGTGGACGAGTGGGAGGCGGCTGAGATTTTTCCAGCGCATGAGGTCTTCAAGAAGATGGGCAATTTGGGCCTCTTGGGCCTGACCAAGCCCGAGGCCTTTGGTGGTGCGGGCCTGGACTATTCATACAGCATGGCCATGGCCGAGGCGCTGGGGCACATTGACTGCGGCGGCGTTCCCATGGCGATTGGTGTGCAGACCGACATGGCCACGCCCGCGCTGGCACGTTTTGGCAGCGACGAATTGCGTGCGCAGTTTTTGGCCCCAGCCATTGCGGGCGACATGGTGGGCTGCATTGGCGTCAGCGAACCCAGTGCGGGCAGCGATGTGGCGGGCATCAAAACCGTCGCGCGCAAAGACGGCGACGACTATGTCATCAACGGCCAAAAAATGTGGATCACCAACAGCTTGCAGGCCGACTGGATGTGCATGCTGGTCAACACCGGAGAGGGTCCCATCCATAAAAACAAAAGCCTCGTCATGGTGCCGATGCGCGAAAACGGCAAGCTGCTGCCTGGCATCGAGGTGGGCAAGAAGATCAAAAAAATCGGTATGAACAGCAGTGACACGGGTTTGATTTATTTTGACGAAGTGCGCGTGCCGCAGCGCTACCGCATCGGGGCCGAGGGCCAGGGCTTCATCTACCAAATGCAGCAGTTCCAGGAAGAGCGCCTGTGGGCCGCAGCCAGCACATTGCAGTCGCTGAGCAACTGCATCCAGTGGACGGTGGACTGGGCGCAAGAGCGCAAGCTGTTTGGCTCGACCCTGGCCGACCAGCAGTGGGTGCAGTTCAAGCTGGCCGAGCTCAAGGCCGATGTGGAGTGCTTGCGCGCCCTGACCTACCAAGCCTGTGAACATTACGTGGCCGGTGAAGACGTGACCGAGTGGGCCACCATGGCCAAACTCAAAGCGGGCCGCTTGAACCGCACCGTGCCCGACACCTGCCTGCAGTTTTGGGGTGGCATGGGTTTCACCTGGGAGAACAAAGTCTCGCGCATGTACCGCGATGGCCGTTTGGCGTCGATTGGCGGTGGTGCCGACGAGGTCATGCTGGGCATCTTGTCCAAGATGATGGGCATTGCCAAGCGGCCGCAAAAATGAGCAGCACTTTGTTGATCGAACACCAAGGCGCGGTCGAGACCTGGACGATGAACGACCCGGCCACCCGCAACGCTTTGAACGATGCCATGGTGTCGGCATTGTTAGGCGCTTGTGCGCGGGCTTCGCAAGACCCCACGCTGCGCATCGTCGTGCTGACCGGCGCGAGTGGTGCATTTTGTGCAGGCGGCAGTTTGGGGGGCTTTGCCAGCTTGATTGGCCAGTCCTTGCAGGCTGGCCAAACCGACCCGCTGCTGGCCATGAACCACAGCTTTGGCGACCTGCTGCACGCTCTCTCTGCCCTGCCCCAGTTGCTGGTGTGCAGGGTGGATGGCGCGGCCATGGGCGGCGGTTTTGGCCTGGTGTGCTGCGCCGACCATGTGGTGGCCACAGCGCGCTCGGTACTGGGCACGCCCGAAGTCACGCTGGGCCTACCACCAGCGCAGATTGCGCCTTTTGTGTGGCAGCGCCTGGGTGAAAGCGCCGCACGCCAATGCCTGCTGCAAGGGCTGAACTACACCGCAGCGCAAGCGCTGCACGTGGGCTTGGTGCATGAAGTCATCGAGGAGGACAGCGATGCAGCGTGGCAAAAAACACTGACGCGCCTCATGCGCGCTGCACCCGGCGCGGTGGCCAGCACCAAACAACTGCTGCGGCAACTGCGCGGACCGGTGCCTGATTTGCGCGATGCCGCTGCACAAGCCTTTGCCCAAGGCCTGCGCAGCGCCGAAGCCGCGCAAGGTCTGGCCGCGTTTGCACGCAAACAGCCTGCGCCTTGGACACTGTCTGGCAAGGACTCCGCATGACCACCCGCCTGTCCACCAATGTGCCCACCACCGCTCACGCCCAAGTTACCCGCCTGCTGATCGCCAACCGGGGCGAGATCGCCCGCCGCGTGATCCGCACCGCCCGCCAAATGGGTATTCAGACGGTGGCCGTTTACTCCGATGCCGACCGCGACGCGATGCATGTGCACGAAGCCGACACCGCCTTTGCTTTGGGCGGCACCTTGTCGGCCGATTCGTATTTGCGCATCGACAAACTGCTCGCAGCCGCGCAGGCCACCAGGGCCGATGCGGTTCACCCGGGTTATGGTTTTTTGAGTGAGAACGCTGACTTTGCCCAAGCGGTGATCGACGCGGGCTTGACCTGGGTGGGGCCGCCGCCTGCGGCCATCCGCGCACTGGGCAGCAAGTCGGCTGCCAAAGCGTTAGCTGTGCAACACGGCGTGCCCTGTCTGCCGGGCTACTTTGGCGCAGACCAAAGTGACGCCAACATGACCGCTCAGGCCGAACAACTGGGCTTGCCCCTGATGGTGAAAGCCGTGGCCGGGGGCGGCGGGCGCGGCATGCGCCTGGTCACCGACATGGCGCAACTGCTGCCCGCGCTGCACAGCGCCCGCTCTGAAGCTTTGGCCGGTTTTGGCAACGGCGACTTGCTGATGGAGCGCGCCTTGCTGCGTCCCCGCCACATCGAGGTGCAAATCATGGCTGACCAGCACGGCCACTGCATCCACCTCGGTGAGCGCGATTGCTCGGTGCAACGCCGCCACCAAAAGATCATCGAAGAATCACCCAGTCCTGCGGTGACGCCTGCGCTGCGCGCGCAACTCGGGCAAGCAGCCATTGCGCTCGCGCAATCGGCGGGCTATGTGGGCGCGGGCACGGTGGAGTTTTTGCTGGATGAAGCGCAGGCTGACAAGCCGTTCTATTTGATGGAGATGAACACCCGTTTGCAGGTAGAACACCCCGTGACCGAGCTGCTCACCGGGCTGGACTTGGTCGAGTGGCAGCTGCGCATCGCACGCGGCGAGCCGCTGCCTTTGGCACAAGCCGATGTGCAGCTGCAAGGCCACGCCATCGAAGTGCGCTTGTGCGCCGAAGACGCACACTTCACGCCGCAGACCGGCACGGTGCAAGCCTTCGCCGCCCCAAAGGGTTTGCGCTTTGACCATGCACTGCATATGGGTGCGGTGGTCACGCCGCACTACGATTCGATGCTGGGCAAGCTGATCGCCCACGCGCCCACGCGCAGCGAAGCCATCGACCGCCTGTGCGCCGGCCTGAACCAGACCACCGTGCTGGGCCTGCCCACCAACCGGGCATTTTTGGCGGCTTGTTTGCTACACCCCATTTTTGCAGCAGGCGAGGCCTTGATTCCGTTTTTGGCCGAGCAAGCCGACACAGTGCGCGAGGGCCTGCAAGCCCAGGGCGACGCTCGCAGCGTGGCCGTGCTGGCTGTGCTCTACGCACACCAAGCGCCCGCCGCCGCGATGCCCAGCCCGTTCATGCGGCCCGTGCGCATGGGCCTGGGCAATGAGGCCTTGTCGCTGAGCTTGCAGGAGCTGGGGCATGGGCAAGTGCGCATCCAGATGGGCGACACCAAGCACGAGGCGCGCATACAACGCAGCGGCGAGGCTCTGTACATCACGCTGAACGGCCGCCACTGGCAAGCCCGTGCAGTGGCCTGCTCTGGCGCGGTCCAGCGCTGGCATGTGCAACTGCAAGGTCCCGAATGCGTGGAGTTATGGCTCACCGACCAAAGCCACAGCGCACCCAGCACCGGTGCCAGCGCCCAAGCCGCGCAGTCGCTGCGCGCACCCTTCAACGGCAAGCTGATCGCGCTGCATGTGCAAGAAGGCCAAATGGTCAACCAAGGCGATGCCGTGCTGGTCATCGAGTCGATGAAGCTCGAACACATTTTGTGCGCCCCACGCGATGCGGCGGTGCACAGCATTTCGGCCAGCGTAGGCCAACAAGTGAGCCCCGGCCAGGTGCTGGTGCAATGGAAGGACGCCGCATGAACACCGCTGATGGCACCACTGATTTCTCGACCGAAGACCTGCAAAGCCTGCAGACCACGGTGGAGCGCTTTGCCCAACAAGCCATCGCCCCGCAGGTGCCCGCTTGGGAAGAAGCCGGTCAATTTGACCGATCGCTCTACAACCATGCCGCCCAGCTGGGCCTGCTGGGCCTGGGCTACCCCGAACACCTGGGTGGCACGCCCGCACCCTGGCGGGCCCGCAACATGCTGTCGCAAACCCTGGCACGCCACGGCGGCAGCGGCGGTGTCATGGCCAGCCTGTTTTCTCACAACATCGGCTTGCCGCCGGTCATGGCCCATGGCAGTGCCGAGTTGCAAGCCGAAGTGGTGCCCCCCGTGCTGCGCGGCGAGCGCATCGCGGCACTGGCCATCACCGAGCCCGGTGGCGGCTCGGACGTGGCGAGCCTGCGCACCACGGCGCGTGCCGATGGGGCCGACTACGTGATCGACGGCGAAAAAGTTTTCATCACCTCGGGCCTGCGCGCCGACTGGATCACCCTGGCCGTGCGCACCGACCCGGCAAGCATTGGGGCCAGCGGCATCTCGATGGTCGTGGTGCCGGGCGACACGCCGGGCATCGTGCGCACGCGGTTGCACAAGATGGGCTGGCACAGCTCAGACACGGCGCAGCTGCGCTTTGACGGCGTGCGCGTGCCCCAGCGTTACCGCTTGGGCGAAGAAGGCGCGGGCTTCAAGATGATCATGGGCAACTTCAACGGCGAGCGCCTGGCCATGTCGGCCATGGCACTGGGCTTTGCCCAGGCTTGCTTTGACGAAGCCCTGGCCTGGGCACGCCAGCGCCAGACCTTTGGCGCGGCTTTGATTGAACGCCAAGCGATCCGCCACAAGTTGATGGACATGCAAATGCGCATCTCATCCACCCAGGCCTGGGTCGATTCCGTGACGCAACAGGCCGATGCAGGCCAGACCGGTGCCGAGTGGGTGGCGCAGGTCTGCCTGCTCAAAAACCATGCCACCCAGACCATGCAGTTTTGCGCCGATGCCGCCGTGCAACTGCTGGGCGGCATGGGCTACATGCGCGGCACGGTGAGCGAGCGGGTGTACCGCGAAGTCAAGGTGATGATGATCGGCGGCGGGGCCGAAGAAATCATGAAAGAGCTGGCAGCCAAGCAGCTGGGCATGTGAGACCGGGCTCAGGCCCCTCTCCAAAGGTGCGAATCAGGCCGGTCGAAGCTGGCCAGGGGGCAACTCGGCACGCAGCGCAAAAGCCATTTGCAGCATGCCCGCCAGCAACCCCACCAGCACGCCCACTTGCACAGCCCGGTTGTACGAGCCCATGGCATCGAACACCAGACCGCCCCCCAAAGCGCCCAAGAAACTGCCCAACTGGTGGCTCATGAAAGCGATGCCACCCAGCATGGCTTGCCAGCGCAGGCCAAAGGTTTCGCCGATATAGCCGGTCACCAATGGCGCCACGCCCAGCCACAAAAAGCCCATGATGGCGGCGAACACCAAGGTGTTCTCAGGCGTTGGCACCGACAAGAAATACCAAGCCAGACCGAATGAGCGCAGCACATAAATGCCGCCCAACAGCAGCAACTTGTTGTACCGCCCACCCGCCCATCCGAAAAACAGACTGCCCAGCACATTGAAGCCCCCAATCATGCCCAGCGCTTGGGCGCTCAGCATCGGGTCCATGCCGCACAAATCGAGGTAGGACGGCAAATGCGTGGTCAAAAACACCAGCTGCATGCCGCAGACAAAATAGGCCAGTGTCATCACCGCAAAAGGCGGGTGTTTCAAGGCGAACCGGGCCATATCGGGGGCATTGTCTTTTTCGCCATGCGGTGAAGGCGGCACCGGCAAGGCGTCCACCCGACCGGCATACCAAGCGGCGGGCAAGATGATCAGGGCCATGACGACAAAACCGCCCACGCCCACGCGCCAACCGTGCGCCTGCGACAACAACTGCCCGATGGGCGCCGCCATCAAAGCCCCCAAAGAACCCGCGGCGGACACGATGCCCAGCACCGTGCTGCGCAAGGCAGGCGACACCGGCCGCGAAGCCACCGCCATGGCGATGGCCGATCCGTTGCAGGCCATGGCCGCGCCAATGGCCACTCCAGCGCCCAGGATCACACCCAGCAGGCCTTGCGCCAGGCACAGCAACGTCATGCCCAGGATGTAGAGCACCGCACCGGTCATCATGAGGGGCCGGTAACCGATGCGCACGGCCAAAGCCCCGGCAAAGGGCTGCAAAAACCCCCAGGCCAAGTTTTGCACCGCAATCGCCACCGTGAACTGCGACACCGAAATGCCAATGTCCTGGGTCAAGGCCGGCATGAACACGCCCAGGCTTTGCCGCAAGCCCATGCTGACCGACAACATCAGCGCAGCGCCGATCAGGATGGGCAAGCCCGGGCGCAGTGCGGTCAAGAGGTTCATGGTGTGATTCGGTTGTGCTTGCGTCCACTCTAACCACACCCACCCCAATACGCTGGCCTTTGCGCGACACGCCACGGGAAGCCCTGTCCTGCCCAGTGCTGGCTGGGCCGCCCGCAGCAAAGCTCAGATCTGGCCTGACTTCAAACGTCCTCTTCATCCCGCAAAAGCAGATAATCGCCGATCCTTCCTCCTGAAAATTCTGCCCATGCGCACCACCTTCAACTACAAGCACCTGTATTACTTTTGGGTCGTGGCCAAAGAAGGTGGCATCACCCGGGCGGCCGACAAACTCGGCATGGCGGTGCAAACCGTGAGCGCCCAGGTGCGCGAACTGGAAAAGTCCCTGGGCTACGCCTTGCTCAAACCAGCGGGTCGCGGCCTGGTGCTCACCGATGCCGGGCTGGCCGCCATGCAGCAAGCCGACCAGATTTTTCAGTTGGGCGAAAACCTGCCCGCGCTGGTGCGCGACGCGGTGAGCTCGCCCACCGTGCGGCTGGCCGCAGGCATCTCGGACGGCTTGCCCAAACTGGTGGTGCGCCGTCTCATGCAGCCCGTGATGAGTGAACCCCATTTGCGCTTGCTCTGCCACGAGGGTGAATTCGATGAGCTGCTGGGTGACCTGGCCCTGCACCGTTTGGACGTGGTGCTGTCAGACCGCCCCGCACCGGGCAATGCCAACATCAAGCTCTACAACCATGCGCTGGGCACATCGCCCGTGTCTTGGTATGGCACAGCCGCGCTGGTCAAGTCGGCCAAAAAGAAGTTCCCGGCCAGCCTGGCCGATGTGCCGGTGCTGCTGCCCACCGGCCACACCGCCGTGCGCGCCCGGCTGGACCATTGGTTTGAACAGCGCGGCATCCGCCCGCGCATCGTGGGTGAATTCGAAGACAGCGCCTTGCTCAAGACCTTTGGCGAAAGCGGCATGGGCGTGTTCCCGGCCGCTGAGCGGATGCACGACGAATTGCTGGCGCACTACGATGTGCAACGCCTGGGCTCCTGCGAAGGCGTGAAGGAAAATTTTTTCGCGATCGGCACCGAAAAGAAAGTGCAACACCCCCTGGTGCAGCGGCTCTTGCAGGCCAGCGTCGCGGCCCATTGAGACACGCAGGCACCGCAGCTTCCGACGTGAAAAAGCCCCCAGGGCTGGTGACCCTGGAGGCTTTCTCAAGAACACAGCGCGTCAGGCTTTGGATGAACGCACACTCAACAACATGGTCACGGCCAAGATGCCGACCACCACACCCAGCGAGATGCTCACCGGGATTTTGAAGACATCAATCAAGCACATCTTGGTGCCGATGAACACCAGGATCACGGCCAGGCCGTAGTTCAGCAGGTGGAACTTGTTGGCCACCGCCGCCAACAGAAAGTACATGGCACGCAAACCCAGGATCGCGAACACGTTGCTGGTCAGCACGATGAAGGGGTCCGAGGTGATCGCGAAAATCGCCGGGATCGAATCCACCGCAAAGATCACATCAGTCAACGCAATCAGGCAGATCACCATGAACAGCGGGGTGGCGATCTTCTTGCCGTTTTCCATCGTCCAGAAATTTTCACCATCGTAGTTTTGACTGACAGGCAGCAGCTTGCGCAGCAGCTTGAGCGCCGGGTTGTCGTCCAGATCGGGTTCCTTGCCTGCAGCCCACCACATCTTCACGCCTGTGAGGATCAGGAAGGCGCCAAACACATAGAGCACCCAATGGAACTCGGCCAGCAACCAGCCCCCCACCAGAATCATCACCGTGCGCAACACGATGGCACCAATGATGCCGATCATCAAAACGCGCTTCTGGAAATGGGTCGGTACGGCGAAGTAGGTGAAGATCATCAGGAAGACAAAGATGTTGTCCACCGCCAATGATTTTTCAATCAGGTAACCGGTGAGGAATTCCAGCGACTTGGTGTTCGCCTGCTCGACCGAACCTGTCGTGTCCTTGATGGCCCACCAAAACAAGCCGTTGAACAAAAAGCTCAGCGCGATCCAGATCAGCGACCAGTTGAGCGCTTCCTTGACGCCGATGTCGTGCGAGCCTTGCTTTTTGAGCACCACAAAATCGACGAACAAAGACACCAGCACAATGGCGACAAAAGTGGCCCATAACCAAAGGGGGGCAACGGTTTCCATAAAGACCTTTCAAGTCAGGCTAGACACATGCAAAGCACCGGATCGAACCACTACGAGATCTGCTAGCCGGTGAACGGTTTGAAGTCTAGGGCAGAAGGCGCAATTTTTTGCTGACCAATATGTCTTTATGCTCCTAATAAAAGAGAGTGTTTCGCTGAAATTTGCTGCTGTCAAAGCCACTTTCCGCCCATGAAAAAACCGCCAGACCCTTGCGGGCGCTGGCGGTTTTTGTCATGCAGCGGGGGCTGCAGGCTTTACTTGTTGTCGCTGAAGTAGCCCGAGGTCACTTTCCAGCGGCCGTCGGTGATTTGCGACATGCGCGAGGCGTTGCTGCCCAAACGCTTGGTGGCGGTGAAACTCATTTCGCCTGTGCCGAAAATATCGGGCGGGATCACCATGGTGTCCATGGCCTTGATGATGCTCTCGGTGGTCACGTTGGCACCGGACTTATCAACCGCGCGCATGAACGAATCGATCGCGTTGTAGCCGTAGACCGAGAACACGGTGGGGTCTTCGTTGAACTTGGTCTTGTACTTGTTGGCCCAGAAGCGGATGGGCTGTGCGGCCTCGTCCAGATAGGGGTGCTGGGTCGACATGGTGGAATAAAAGCCATTCATGGCGGGGCCACCCAACTTGTGGATCAGATCGGTGTAAGAAGCGCTCGAACCCATGAACGTGGGGTTGAAGCCCAAACGACGCGCTGTGGCAATACCGCCAATGGTTTCGCGAATGATGGTGCCCATGACCACGAAGTCGCACTTGGACGAAGCCAGCTTTTGCATCTGTGATGCAAAGTCGGTGGCGCCGCGCTTGTAGGTGGTGACTTCGGCAAACTGCATGCCCATGGTTTTGAGGCCCGCCTCGGCACCACGGAACACTTCCAGACCGAATTCATCGTCCTGGTGCATGGCGCAGATTTGTTTGGCGTTCTTTTCTTTCACCAAAATCGGCAGGCCCAGGCGCATCTGGTCGTAATAGGTGGCAGCAAACGAGTATTTGAGCTTGTGGAAGGGCTCGTACATCTCGCGCGCAGCCGTGACCGGGAAGAAGTTGATCACATTCTTCTGGAACTGCACCGGCATGGCGGCCATGTTTTGCGCCGTGCCAATGTGGCCAATCATGGCGAAAATCTTGTCCTGGTTGACCAGCTTTTGCGCGGCCAGCACGGCGCGACGCGGGTCATAGGCCGAGTCTTCGACCAGCAACTTGAACTTGCGGCCATTGATGCCGCCTTGCTCGTTGGCTTCGTCCACACGCAGCATCATGCCCAGGCGCACTTGTTTGCCAAAGCCGGCCAGCGGGCCGGACAAGTCTTGGATCGAGCCGAGCGTGATTTCGTTCTTGGAAACGCCCTGCGTTTGGGCCATGGCCGCGCCAGCGGTCAGGGCCATCGCAGCGGCGACGAGGCTGAGTTTGATTTTCATGTTGCAGGTCTCCTGTTGTGGTGATGGATAAAAGTGAAGAGGGAATCGAATCAACGGTACATCGCCTCGATTTGCGGCGTGTATTTCTTTTCGACCAGTTTACGCTTGAGCTTCATGGTGGGGGTCAGTTCTTCGTCTTCGGCGCTCAGCTGGGTGTCCAGCAGCCAGAATTTCTTGATCTGTTCGACACGGGCAAACTTCTTGTTGACCCGGTCCACTTCGGCCTGGATCAGTTCCTGCACCTCGGCGCTGTGCGTGAGGCTGGCGTAGTTGGAGAAAGGCACGTCGTTGTCCTGCGCATATTTTTCGACGTTTTCCTGGTCAATCATGATGATCACCGTCAAATAAGGCCGTTTGTCGCCGATCACCACCGCATCGGTGACGTAGGGGGAGAATTTCAATTCGTTTTCCAACTCGCTGGGGGTGATGTTTTTGCCGCCAGCCGTGATGATGATGTCTTTCATCCGGTCCGTGATGCGGAAAAACCCTTCCTCGTCCACCACACCCACGTCGCCGGTGTGCAGCCAACCGTCGGCATCGATGGTCTCGGCTGTTTTTTCGGGCAAGTTCAGGTAGCCCATGAACACGTTGGGGCCGCGCACCAGAATTTCGCTGGTCACCGGATCGAGGCGCATCTCGTTGTACTCGGCTGCCGGGCCAATCGAGCCGGGCTTGATGCGGTCGGCAGGTACGCCCGTCGAGGCACCGCAGGTCTCGGTCATGCCCCAGACTTCGAGCATGGGCAAGCCCAGCGCCAAATACCAGCGCACCAGATCGGGCGAGATGGGCGCTGCGCCCGTGACCAAAAAGCGCGCACGGTGGATGCCGATCATCTTGCGCACGTTGTTGAGCGCCAGCAAGCGGGCCACATGAAAGCGCAGCTTGAGGCTGGCGGGCACCGGTTGGTGTGCCAGCACCAGTTCGGCCACCTGATGGCCTACCCCAATGGACCAGCCGTACGTGGCTTGTTGCAGGCCGCCGGCTTCTTTCAGCGCGATCATCACGCCCGAGTAAAACTTTTCCCACACACGGGGCACGGCCGTGAACACGGTGGGTGCGATTTCGCGCACGTTTTCCGGCACGGTTTCGGGGTTCTCGACAAAGTTGAGTTTGGCCCCGGTGTACATCGAGAAATACTCGCCGCCCATGCGCTCGGCGATATGGCACAGCGGCAAAAAGCACATGCACTCGTCGCGCTCGTCGCGGGCAATCAGGGTGTTGTAGCCCCGCACGGTGTAGACCAGGCCGTGGTGGCTGTGCATGCCGCCTTTGGGCTTGCCGGTGGTACCCGAGGTGTAAACCAAAATGGCCAGCTCTTCGGGCTTGCAAGCGGCGCTGCGCTGCGCGAGCAAATCGGGGTGCTGCTGGGCGTGTTCACGGCCCAGCGCTTGCAATTGTTGGAGGCTGATGACCTGTGGGTCATGGAAGTCACGCAAACCCTCCATGTCGAACACCACGATCTTTTGCAACAAGGGCAAGGTGTCACGCACGGCCAGGGCTTTGTCGAGCTGCTCGTCGTCTTCGACAAACAGCACACGCGTGCCCGAGTCTTCGCACAGGTAATGCACCTGCTCGGCCGCGTCGGTGGGGTAGATGCCGTTGGACACGCCACCGGCGCTTAAGGTGGCCAGGTCGCACAGCACCCATTCGATGTTGGTGTTGGCCAGGATGGAGGCGGTGTGCCGCGCCTCAAAGCCCAGGGCCATCAGGCCGTGGCCGATCTCGCGCACGGCCCGGGCGGTCTCGTCCCAGGTCCAGCTGCGCCAGATGCCAAAGTCTTTTTGGCGCATCCACACATTCGGGCCGCGTGCGGCCACAGCGTTCCAGAAAATGGCAGGGATGGTCTCGCCCGCCATGACGATATTTTTTTGCGGCGCAATGCCGGAGGTGTCCCAGAGTTGGCTCATGTTTTATCTCCAGGTTTTCTTCTTTTTCCAACGGCGGTCGGCGCGCACGCCCTCTTCCTTCATGCCCAAGTAAAACTCCTTGATGTCCTCTTTTTCACGCAAGCGGGCGCAGGTGTCTTCCATCACGATGCGGCCGTTTTCCAGCACATAACCGTAATCTGAAGCGTTGAGGGCCATGTTGGCGTTTTGCTCGACCAACAAAATGGTGGTGCCACGCTCGCGGTTGATGCGCACCACGATCTCGAAGATTTCCTTGGTCAGCTTCGGGGACAGACCCAAGCTGGGCTCGTCCAGCAAGATCAAATCGGGGTTGGCCATGAGCGCTCGGCTGATCGCCAGCATTTGCTGTTGCCCGCCAGAGAGCAAGCCCGCGTCTTGCGCAGCCCGCTCGCGCAGGATGGGGAAGTAGTTGTACACGGCCTCCATGTCGCGGGCCACGCCATCGCGGTCCTTGCGGGTGTAGGCGCCCATCAGCAAGTTGTCGCGAATCGACAGCAGCGGAAACACTTCGCGCCCTTCGGGCACATGCATCAGGCCGCGCTGCACGATGATGGCCGGGTCTTGCGCAGTGATGCTCTGGCCCTTGAACTCGATCGAGCCCTTGCGCGGGTCGATGATGCCGCTGATGGTTTTGAGAATGGTGGTCTTGCCCGCGCCGTTGGAGCCGAGCACGGTGGCAATCTCGCCTTGGCGCACCTGCAGGCTCACGCCGCGAATCGCCTTGATCGGGCCGTACGCGCTCTCGACGTTGAGCAGCTTGAGCATCACGTTGTCATCGGCCGCCTCTGCCGACGTGTTCAGGGTTTGGGTGGCTGCGCTCATGCGGCACCTCCGGGCACGTAATTTTCACGGCGCAAGGCAGACACATCGTCCACCGAGCCCAAATAAGCCTCAATGACGCCCGGGTCGCTTTGCACCTGGCTGGGCGTGCCGGTGGCAATTTCTTCGCCCTGGCTCATGGCCAGCACGCGGTCCGACACTTTGGAGACCAAACTCATGTCGTGCTCGACCATGAGCACGGTGATGCCCAGCTCGTTTTTGATGTCCGAGATCCAGAAGGCCATGTCTTCGGTTTCTTCGACGTTCAGGCCCGACGAGGGCTCGTCCAGCAGCAGCAACTTGGGCTCGGTGCACAAGGCGCGGGCCAGCTCCACCACTTTGCGCACGCCATAAGGCAAGCCTGCCACCATCGAGTCGCGGTGGTGCTGCAGGTCCAGAAAGTCAATCACTTCCTCGACTTTTTCACGCGCTTCGATCTCGCCCGCACGGGTTTTGCCCGTGAAGAACATTTCGCTCCACAAGCCGCTTTTGCGGTGGGTGTGGCGGCCGATCAAGAGGTTTTGCAGCACGGTGGCGTGCTCGAACAGCTCGATGTTCTGAAAGGTGCGGGCAATGCCCAGCCCGGCAATTTGGTGCGCTGGCTGGTCGGTCAGGCGCAGCGTGCCTCGCGGCCCCGCGAAATCGATCACGCCCGTGGTGGGGGTGTAAATGCGGCTGATCAGGTTGAACACGGTGGTCTTGCCTGCGCCGTTGGGGCCGATCAGGGTGAAGACCTCGCCGCGCTTGACGTCGAAGCTGACCTTGTTGACGGCCAGCACGCCGCCAAAGCGCACGCTCAGGTCTTGTGCGGATAAAAGGATGTCTGCGTTCATTTCAGGCGGTCCGACTTCTGGAACGATTTTTGGCGCTTGAACAGGCCACGG
>NZ_CAMDLM010000034.1 GCF_945901735.1 Limnohabitans sp. Rim8 | reverse complement strand
GCGGGCCGTGCCCTGAACCTCCGGCCACGCACTGGCCATACCGTGCAACCCAAGCTCTTTGAAGTCGGCAATCAGATCAAGCATCGTTCATCTCCTGATCGCTCCATTGCTGACTTCGTAGTCGGTCATCCTCGACCGCCCCGCCCCCTGCAACTCCTGCTGGAACAGTAACCAGCCAGACCCAGGGACCAGCAAAGCCCCTTGGCGTGTCTACAACATCGGCAACAACCAGCCAGTCGAACTCATGGACTTTATCGCCGCACTGGAAAAAGCTCTAGGCGAAACCGCTGAAAAGGAACTGCTCCCGCTTCAAGCCGGAGACGTCCCTGATACCTTCGCCAACGTTGAGGACCTCGTCGAGCAATTCCATTACAAACCCGCTACCGCGGTGGAAGATGGTAGCAGTCGAAAAGTCATAAAATACGCGTTGAATTGATAATCTTACTAGGGAAATTTTTATGTTATTAACAGCAGTTATTACTGAGGCAGAAGAAGGTGGATTCGTTGCTTTAAATCCTGAAACAGGCACAACCACTCAAGGCGAAACCTACCAGGAAGCAATTCAAAATCTGAAGGAAGCTACAAGCTTGTACTTGGATGAATTTCCAATGAAAATTTACAGCCATCCTGTCATGACAACTTTTGAAGTCAGCCATGCCTAAATTCCCTGGGCTATCAGGTGCAAAAATCGTTCGAGCTCTTGAAAAATTAGGCTTTGTTGTGGCAAGGCAGTCTGGAAGCCACACAGTTATGAAACGCGGAGATCAAGGGTGCGTGGTTCCTAATCACAAAGAAGTGAAAATTGGAACTGTGAATGGTGTTCTCAGGCAAGCTGGCGTAAGTACACAAGAATTTTCAAAAGCACTTTGATCGTTTGGCTTGCGAGTAGCTGAGCGTGGGATAGCGCTCAGCGTAGCGCTTGACGCAATCGCGAAAAAATAGGCTTTGGGAGGTGTTCGTTGAGTTGCGCGAAAACAAGCTGGCCTTTGTGCATGGGCGCACCTCGCAAAAAAGCAAAGTGTGATGCCGCGCAATGGACTATTCAAATAGATTTCGACTTGAAATCAAAAAAGTCCATATAAATCATGAGGTTAGCTGCAGGTTCAGGAAGATCTCCGGACAGCAGTGGATCTGACCCCAATTACCAATTACAGTCAGATTGCTGGTGCAGCGAAACTGCGAAGCCACGGGTCCAAGTGCGCGATGTCAAACGTACCAGACTCGAGCATCCCGAGCATCTCAGCGTGAATCTGCATCGGCGCACGCTGCAACCGCCAGCCATTGATGCGCAGGAAAACATCTGCAGCGGCAAAGGCCATCCGCTTGTTCTCATCCACAAATGGATGGTTGATCGCCAAGCTCTCTAGCAGTGCCGCTGCCTCGGCCAAGATGTCGTCGTAGTAACCCGTTTGCGGACGGAACAGCGCGGCCTCCAGTGCGCCCGGGTCGCGCACGCCCGTTGCGCCTCCATAACGCTTCATGAGCACCGTATGCATCCCCAGTACGTCAGCAACGGTCAGGTAATCATGTTGCCCCATGGCTTACTTAGCCAGTTCGCGGTACAAATGGTCAAACTCATCAAGGCTGGACGCGAACGCGGTCATCACGTGACGCCGTGGGCTCTCCTTCTGCTGCCGGTCGATGTAGTCACGCAGGGCATCATCGAGTACCGCTTGAAACTGTCGCCCCTGGTTCTCTGCAATGTTTCGCAGAGCGTTTAGCACTTCCGGGGCCGCTTGTGAAGAAAACTTTTCGCGCGTGGCAGTGGTCATTGTCATCACCATCATGAAATATCTTGATGCTTCATGATAAAGCAAGATATAGCAACGCGCCAGTCCCAGGCAAGCGACGCGGGCTGATTTCAGGCCCTTGCCGGTCGACTGGCTGAGCCACACAATTGGGGTCAAACAATTGGGGTCTGACCCCAATTTCATGACCCCAATTTCACACGGGTCCTGGTCCCTCTGCGTGCAGGCCGACCTTGCCCTGCATCAAGCGCCAGGCCCAATCCAGGTCAGCCTCCAGTTCCCGACGCGCGGCGATCGCATCGCGTTGCGCCAAGGCCTGCATCAGGCCGTGGTGGTGCAAGGTGCGGGGTGCGCCCTGCTCGGGCCTGTGATGGGCCACAGCCACACGCACATAAGGGCCGCTTTGCAGCCACAGGCTGCGAATCATGGACAGCAAGGTGGGCGATTGCGCGGCCTCGTACAGCGTGAAATGGAAGCGCCGGTTGGCCTGCAATTCGGCCTCCACATCCCCCGTTTGCAAGGCGTGCGAAAACTCGGCATCGGCCACCGCCAATGCGGCCAACAAATGGTCATCTGCGCGCACGGCAGCCCGCTCGGCCGCATGCCCTTCCACCAAAAGACGGGTCTGGTGAATGTCGTCCAGGCGCTGAACCGACAGGTGTGGCACGCGAACGGGACGCTGCGTGGCGGACTCCAGTGCACCCTCGGCCACCAAGCGCCGCAGGGCCTCGCGCACGGGCATCACACTGGTGTGAAACGCGTCGGCCAAGTCCCTGATCTGCAGCGTTTGCCCGCCCTGCAGACGACCGCAAATCAAGGCGTCAGAAAGCTCGGCATAAATGCGGTCCTGCACCGAATCGCGGGAGACCGGGCGCAACACCGGCAACGGCGACCGCAGGGTCTCTGGGCTGGGGGCATCACGTCGGGGTCGGGCCATGGGGCAGTATATCCACGCTTGCTTTATTCAAGAGGCATGCCGTATTATGTGATCACATTATGGTGAGCGCATGAAATCAGACCCATCCACCCCCCTGCAGGCAGCAGCGCCGCGACCCGCTTTGTGGTTTGTCCATATGGCCTCATGGGTGCTCGCAGCCATGGCCGCCGTGGCCTTTCTGGATGTGGTGCTGCGCATCGCAGGCCGACCGATCACCGGGGCTTATGAGTTGACGGCCTTGCTGATGGGTTTGCTGGTGTACGCCACCTTGCCGCTGGTGACCGCCCAAGACGATCATGTGCGCGCTGGTATTTTGCAAATGTGGCGAACTGCGCCTAAAGGCTTGGCGCTTGCGCTGCGCGAACTGCGCAAAATCTTGTCCTGCTTGGCCTTGGCCTATCTGGCCTGGGCACTTTTTCAATACATGCTGCGGGTCGGCGCAGCTGGAGACCGGGCGCCCTACATCGAAGTGCCCTTGTCTTGGGTGGCAGGTTTTGGGGCCTTGAGCATGGCGTTTTCTGCGCTGATGGCCTTGTGGTCCAAGCGCCGTGTCGGGGCAGCTGCATGAGCGCCACCTTGATTGCCTTGGCCGTGATGCTGGCCTTGATTGCCTTGGAAGTGCCCATTGCCGTGGCCATGTTGGTGACGGGCGTGGTCGGGTGCCTGAGTGTCCTGGGCTGGAGCCCCACCTTGTTCATGGTGGGTGAAACCGCCTTCAGCACCGTCAACAACTATTCGCTCACGGTGGTGCCTTTGTTCATCCTGATGGGCAACCTGATCAACGAGGCCGACATCTCGCGCGAGCTGTACCGGGCCACTTACCGGTTTGTGGGGCATCTGCGGGGCGGTCTGGCGATTGCCACCGTGCTGGCCTGCGCGGGTTTCGCGGCCATTTGCGGCAGCAGCCTGGCCACTTCGGCCGCCATGACGCGTGTGGCCTACCCGGAGATGAAACGCTACGGCTACAGCGATGCGCTGGCCACCGGTTGCATCGCGTCGGCCGGGACTTTGGGCATCATGATTCCGCCCAGCGTGGCCCTGATGGTCTACGGCATCATGACCCAGACCGACATCGGCAAGCTGTTCCTTGCCGGTGTGCTGCCGGGCCTGTTGGGGGCCTTGCTGTATGTGGGCGCGGTCATGGTGTACACATGGCGGCACCCTGAATCGGGTCCGGCCGGCGAGCGCAGCACATGGACAGAGCGCTGGCATTCCTTGCGCGGCATCGGCAGCGTGGCCCTGTTGTTCGGCTTGGTGATTGGTGGGATTTATGGCGGCTGGTTCACCCCGACCGAAGCGGCGGGCATTGGCACGGCAGGCGCCTTCGCGATGGTGATGGCACGCGGGCGACTGACGCGCAAGCTGCTGGCGCAGGTGCTGCGTGAGACCGCGGTCACCACCACCAGTTTGTTTTTCATCCTGATCGGCGCATTGGTCCTGTCCAAGTACATCACCATCTCGGGCTTCACGCCTTGGTTGGGCGGGGTGTTTCAGGGGCTGGACCTGTCGGCCATGCAATTTTTGCTCATCATTTGTGGCATGTACCTGGTGCTGGGCTGCTTTTTGGAAAGCATGTCCATGCTTTTGCTGACGCTGCCCATTGTGTTTCCCCTGGTGGTCAGCTACGGCATCGACCCGATCTGGTTCGGTGTGCTGATCGTCACCCTCATCGAAGTCGCCCTGATCACCCCGCCGGTGGGCATGAACGTGTACATGATGGCCAGCCAGATTCCATCGGTCCCGCTGAATGTGGTGTTTCGCGGGGCCAGCGCCTTTGTGGCGGCCGACGTGATCCGCCTGGGCATCTTGCTGGCTGTGCCGGCCATTGCCCTGTGGCTGCCCTCCATCACCTGAACCCTCCCTGCATCCTTCTGCACTGCATCCTTCTCCCTTTTGTCCACCTCAACCCAAGGAGCTTTCCCATGGTCACCCCCCGTTTTCTGCGCCAGTCCCTGCTGATCACTGTATTGGGCAGTGTCGCGCTCGCGGCGCAAGCCCAAACCGTTTGGCGCTTTTCCAACTGGCTGCCACCCACGCACCATGTGGTCACCGAAATGGTCCAGCCCTGGGCCGCCGATGTTGAAAAAGCCACCGAGGGCCGCGTCAAGATCCAGGTGCTGCCCGCACTCGGTGCGCCGCCAGCCCACTTCGATCTGGTCAAGAACGGTGTGGCCGACATCGCGTTCAGCGTGCACGCCTACACGCCCAACCGTTTCAAATTCACCGAAATGGGCGAACTGCCCTTCACCACCGACCACGCGGTGGTGAACTCGCTGGCTTACTGGCGCACCTACCAAAAACACTTTGCGCAAGCCAACGAACACGAAGGCACCGTGTTGCTCGGGCTGTGGACCAATGGCTCCTACCAGCTGTTCACCAAGGCCAATGCCTTGACCTCCATGAACGCGGTCAGCGGGATCAAGATCCGTGTGCCCGGCACCACGGTCGAAAAGATCACCCGCTCGCTGGGCATGACGCCCATCTCCTCGCCACTGTCCGAAGCCTACGAGCAAATTTCGCGGGGCGTGATCCAAGGCATGTTCCAGCAAAAGGAAACCGTGGTGGCCTTCAAGATGACCCAACACATGCCCACGGCGTCTTATGTGCCGGGTGGCTTTGCGCATTCCAGCCAGTTCATGGTGGTGAACGCCGCCAAGTGGGCTGCACTGGAGGCGCGCGACCGCGCTGCGATCGAAAAGCTCTCGGGTGAAGCCATGGTGCGCCGCTTTGCCGCCGTCTGGCAGGCCAAGGAAGACGACGCCGACCGCCAGTTGGCCGCCGCCGGTGTGAAGGTCACCGACGTGCAAGGCCCCCTGTTGCAAGAGCTGCGCAGCAAGCTGGCTTTTGTGCAGGACGAATGGCTGGCCGACGCGAGCAAGAAATCGCCCGCTGCCAAACAAGCGCTGGACGAATACCGTGGCCTCATCACCAGCGTGTCGCGCGAGTTGGGCGTGAGCAAATGAGCCAGCCCGCAGGCGACGACCCATTTGAATTGTTCGACCTGCGGGTGGAGTGGGAAGGCGATGGTCCTTGCTGGTGCAAGGCCAAAGCCGGAGACCACTTCGAGCTGCACGGCGAGCAGCTGCATTTTCCGTCAGGGCAAAGCTGGTCCATCTACACCCTGGCGGCGCTGCTGCCCATCTTGCCCGCCAAGCAGCGCCCCTGCCACCCCAACGACTGGATGAGCACAGACGCCCGTGTGGCCTGCCCCGACCCCCATTGCAAGGCCCGCTTTGTCATCAAGCGCTGCGGCACACGGCAGTTCAGCCACGCGGCCGTCACCGGAGAGCCTTTGGCCACATCTCCACAAGACCCCTCCAAAAAACCATGAGCATTTCCACCACCGAGCTCGCACCGGCTTACCGCGCGTCACGACTGATCAAAGGCTGCTGGCACCTGGCCGGCGGCCACGGCGATGTCGACCAGGCGCAAGCTGTGCAAGACATGGCCGCCTTCGTGCAGGCCGGGCTGACCACGTTTGACTGTGCCGACCACTACATCGGCGTGGAAGCCTTGATTGGCCGATTTCGGCGCGAGCACCCGGAGCTGGCCCGCAGGCTTCAGGTGCACACCAAATGCGTGCCCGACTACGACCGGCTGACCTCATGCGACCGCGCCTACCTCACCGGGATCATCGACCGCTCGCTGGAACGCCTGGGCGTGGAGCAGCTCGACCTGGTGCAGTTTCACTGGTGGAACCTGGCCCAACCGGGCTATGTGCAAGCGCTGGGCATCCTGAGCGATCTGCGCCGCGAAGGCAAAATCGCGCACCTGGGGCTGACCAACTTCAACACCGCCCTGACCCGGGAAATCCTGGACGCCGGCATCCCGCTGGTCAGCACGCAGGTGCAGTACTCCCTGCTGGACAGCCGCCCCGACCAGGGCCTGATCGCGCTGTGCCAAGAGCGCGGTGTGCAACTGCTGTGCTACGGCACCTTGGCCGGTGGCCTGCTCAGCGACACCTGGCTGGGCCAAGCCGAGCCCACCGAGCCACTGGCCAACCGTTCGCACACCAAGTACAAACTGATCATCGAAGATTTCGGCGGCTGGGACCTCTTTCAGGAACTGCTGCACGCCTTGCAGGCCATTGCCACGCGCCATGGCGTGGGCCTGGGTGATGTGGCCACACGCTGGGTGATCGACCGCCCACAAGTGGCCAGCGCCATCATGGGCTTCACTTCAACGCGCCACCTGCCGGCCACGCAACACATTGAGGCCTTGCGCCTGGACGCGCAGGACCACGCCCTTTTGGCGCCCTTGCTGGCACGGCGCACGGGGCCTGCGGGCGACTGCTACGACATCGAGCGCGACAAGGAAGGCCGTCACGGGCGCATCATGCGCTACAACCAAAATGAGGGGCGTCACTGACAGCGCGCGCAGCTCGGGGCCAGAAAGTGAATGCAGACCGCCAAACGCACAGCTGAACTTATTGATCCGGGACAGAGAAGTTTTCCATGGTCCAAAAAATTGTAGGTCGGTGGCTTTAGCCCCGACATGCAGCCCACTCCGAAACCCTCAATGTCAGGGCTAAAGCCACCGACCTACTGGATACCGGTGAAGAAAATTCAAACTTCAACGTGCCGGATGATTAGGCCCCCTTGCCCGTTCAGCCCCTTATTTTGGAGCTGGTTCCTGAGCGTGCGCCGCCAAGCGCTGCGCCACCTCTTTTTTACCCAGCTTGCGCACGGCCGCGATGGCCTGGAGCTGCGCGGCGCGGGGTTTGGACTTGCCCGTCTCCCAGTGGTAGACCGACTGGTTGGACACGCCCAACAACAGGGCCATCTGCGCGGCCGACACACCAAATTTTTTGCGCAAGGATGCAAAGCCATCGGCGCGAAAGCGCAAGCCCTGGGGCTCATCCTCTTGCTTGGCGGGTGGAGTGGCGAGCGCGGGGGTTTTGCCCAGGCGTCGCACCACGGCTTCCAGACTGGCGATGCGTCTTTTCAGATCGGCGATCTCGGCGCGGTGGGTGGCTTGGGCCTTTTTCAGCACCGCCGCTTGCGCGCGCATTTCTTTTTTGGCGATGCGTGAAATCTCGGTTTTCAACTGGGCTGCGAAGTTACTCATGTTCTCTCCATCCTTTCGGAACATGGATCATACGCAAACCGCATGCCCCCATCCGCACGAACCCACTGGCCGCGATGGTGCGCCTGTGCAGCACGACGGGTCCTGCTGGCCAGATCACCGGTTGTCACCTGAGCAGCAGGCCCGAGCGCAAAGGCTGCTTAAATACAGGCACTGCAGGCCTCAATTACCCCATCTGCCCCATCGGCCACACCCCCTCAATCACTTCAACAGGAGCCCCCCCATGACCACATCCCTCAAAGGCCAAATTGCTTGGATCACCGGCGGGGGCAGCGGCATCGGTCTGGCGGGCGCGATGGCGCTGGCCCAAGCCGGCGCCCATGTGGTGATTTCGGGCCGCAACGCTGCCACCAACGCCAGCGCTTTGGCCTCGCTGCAGGCCCTGGGCAGTGCCGAGGCTTTGCTGCTGGACGTGGCCGACAAGCACGCCGTCAAAGCGGCGGCGCAGCAGATTCTGGATCAACATGGCCGCATCGACATCTTGGTGACCAGCGCAGGCACCAATGCCACGCAGCGCAATTTCGATGTGGTCACGCCCGAAGCCTGGGACGATGTGGTGGCCATCAACCTGTCGGGCCTGTTTTATTGCGTGCACGCGATCCTGCCCGCCATGCGCCAGCAGCAAGGCGGCTTGATCATCAATGTGTCGTCTTGGGCGGGTCTATATGCGTCCAAGCTCACCGGCCCGGCTTACAACGCCACCAAGCGCGCCGTGCTGGCCCTGACCGAGTCCATCAACATGGAAGAATGCACGCACGGCATCCGCGCCACCTCGCTTTTGCCCGGCGAAGTGGCCACGCCCATTCTGGACAAACGGCCTGTGCCGCCGTCTGCCGAGCAGCGCGAACTGATGGTGCAGGCCGACGACATGGGCCAGGCCATCTTGTTTGTGGCGCAGATGCCCACCCGCACCTGCATCAACGAGTTGATCATCTCCCCCACCTTGAACCGCTTTTACACGGGCGGTCTGGAGACACCGCCCAAACGCTGAGCCCGGCGGTATCTGACCCAGCCCATGAGCCAGCTTTTCAGCGACAGCGCACGGCACCGCCGCATTGGCATTGCGCTGGTGACGGTCACCACCTTGATGTTTGCGCTGCTCGACGCTTCGGCCAAGTGGCTGGTGATCACCCTGCCGGTGATGCAAGTGGTGTGGATGCGCTTTCTCACGCATTCGCTGTTTTCCATCGCGGTGTTTGCGCCGTCGGTCCAAGGCGATTTGCTGCGCTGGCGGCACCCCCGTTTGCAGCTGCTGCGCGGCTTGATGCTGGCGTCCATGACCGCGCTGAATTTCTGGGCCTTGCAGTATTTGCAGTTGGCGGAAACCGGGGCCATGCAATTTTCCGTGCCGATTTTGATCGCCTTGCTCTCGGCCTGGTGGCTGGGCGAGCGGCTGGACGCCAAACGCTGGCTGGCGATTGCCGTGGGCTTTGCGGGGGTGCTGGTCATCATCCGCCCGGGCAGCCAGGGCTTTCACCCGGCGATCTTGCTGTCGGCGCTCAACGCCATTTTGTATGCGCTCTTCAACATGATGACGCGCTACCTGGCCAGCAGCGAAAACCCGGCCACCACACAAATGACCTCGGCGGTGGTGGCCACCTTGGTGCTGACGCCTTTTGCACTGTGGCAATGGCAACACCCGGCCACGCTGCTCGAGTGGTTCGTGATGGCGCTGGCCGGTTTGTTCGGCGGCATTGGCCACTACTTTGTGGCCGTGGCACACCGCTATGCGTCGGCGGCGGTGTTGGGCCCGTTTTTGTACCAGCAGATCATTTACATGACACTGCTCGGCTGGCTGGTGTTTGGCCAGGTGCCTGACCTGGCCGTGGTGCTCGGCGCCGCTGTGGTGGTGGCCAGCGGCCTGTATTTGCTGTGGCGCGAGTTTCGGGGCCAGGCCAGTCCCTGAACCCATGGCTCCAGCCCTCTGAGGTTTGAATGCAGGGTGCGAAGGTCGGTCATCCCTCGTAGGTCGGGCCTTTATGCCGACATGCCATCTGTTCGCGCAGCGACATTTTCAAAGGGCGGTGGCGCACAACGTCGGACCTGAAGGCACCGACCTACAAAGACCGACAGCCATCCCTTCGCGAAGCGACCTACAAAGACCGACAGCCATCCCTTCGCGAAGCGACATTTCGACATGAAGAGGCGAATGAGCATGACAGCACTCAGTCCGTTTGGTGACAGCCGGTCTGTCGTCTCAGCGCACAAGATGCGTGGCACGCGTTTTGCGCTTGGGCCGTCATCAAAGGAGTCCTGCATGTCTTCTTCCCCCCGCTGGAAACAGCGCCCCCCTGGCTCCAACTGGGGCGACTTTGGGCCCGACGACCAATGCGGTCGCATGAACCTCTTGACACCCGAGAAAGTGCTGCAGGGCATGCACGAGGTGCGCACCGGGCAGACCTTCAACCTGAGCCTGCCGCTGGATTTTCCGGGCGGCAACGTGCTCAACCCCAGGCGTCAGCCGCCGGTGCTGCGCCCGACGGTGCGCGAGGGCAAACCCAACATGAATTACCAGCTGTGGTGCGACGACCCGGTTTGCACCGACGTGGTGTGCGACGACTTGGTGATCATGCATTTGCAGTACAGCACCCAGTGGGACAGCCTGGCCCACGTGGGCTCAATGTTCGACGCCAACGGCGACGGCGTGCCCGAGCCGGTGTATTACAACGGCTATCGCGCAGGCACCGATGTGGTGGGCCCGAGCGGCAGCGAGGGCGCTGGCATTTTTGGCTTTCCCGAGATCGCCCGGGAGTCGACGTCGTCGGCCAAGGCGCTGGGCATCGAAAAAATGTCCGAGCGCTGCGTGCAGGGCCGTGCGGTGATGATCGACCTGCATGCGCATCTGGGCCGTGAGCGGGTGCGGGTGGGCTACGACCTGCTGATGGACATCCTGCGCAAGGACAAGGTAGTGGTAGAGCCTGGCGACATGGTGTGCCTGCACACCGGTTTTGCGCAGATGCTGCTGGAGATGAACAAACAACCCGACCCGCACGCGGTAGAAAACGCTTGCGCCGTGCTGGAGGGGCGCGACGAGCGGCTGCTGCAATGGATCACCGATTCGGGCTTGGTGGCCCTGATCGCCGACAACTACGCGGTGGAAGGTTTGCCCGCCTCGCCCCGCCCCGGCAGCTGCGCGGCTTTGCCCTTGCACGAGCATTGTTTGTTCAAGCTGGGCGTGCACCTGGGCGAAATCTGGCACTTGACCCCCTTGGCCGACTGGCTGCGCCAAAACGGCCGAAGCCGCTTTTTGCTCACCGCCCCGCCCTTGCGCCTGCCCGGTGCCATTGGCTCACCGGCCACACCGATTGCCACGGTGTAAGCCATCTGACAAATCAGCGCCTGCGGCGGCGACAATCGGATAGCCGGAAAGACAATCCCGGGATGGAGTTGGCCGATGAATTTGCAATTGCTTGATTTTGACTGCAGCGAGGATGCCGAGGGCGTGGTCTGCTGGGATGCACTGGCGCAACCTGCGCCCCAACACAACACGGCTTTGTTGCAAGAGGTGGCGCAGGTGCTGCGCTGGGCACACGGCTTTGACCACGCAGGCCCCGGCCCCCTGGAAAACGGTGCCCATTGGGACTTTGACCTGCAGGTCACGCTGCTGAGCGTTGGCGGCAAGCCCCAAGTGGCCACACCCCGCTTTGTGCCCAGCACCGGGCAATTGAGCCTCTGGCCCGAGCCGGTCGACACGCAAAGCCTGTCGCTGAGCCTGACTTTGAGTGGCACGCCTGGTTTTGTGCAGGCCTTTCGCACCCAGTTCGAGCAGGCATGAACGCCCCGCAGCCTGCCGACGCATCGCAAGCTTTGGACAAACCACAGGCTTTGGACGCGCCACAGCGGCCCAGCTTCAAAGAGGCGATCCAATTCTGGTTTTGGCTGGGCTGCATGAGTTTTGGCGGCCCGGCCGGGCAAATCGCGCTGATGCACGAAGAGCTGGTGGTGCGTCGCCGCTGGATTTCAGAAAAGCGCTACCTGCACGCCCTGAATTACTGCATGCTGCTGCCTGGCCCTGAAGCACAGCAACTGGCCACCTACACCGGCTGGCTGATGCATGGCACACGCGGGGGCATTGCAGCAGGCGCCCTGTTTGTGTTGCCGTCTTTGGTGCTGCTGATCGTGCTGAGCTGGGCCTACACCGCCTGGGGGCAACACCCTTGGGGGCAAGCGCTGCTGTGGGGCCTCAAGCCCGCGGTCACTGCACTGGTGTTGCAAGCCGCGCACCGCTTGGCCTTGCGCACCTTGAAGGCCCGCTGGCTGTGGGCGCTGGCGGTGCTGTCCTTGCTGGGCATGCTCTGGGGCCTGCCCTTTGTGTGGATCATTGCAAGCGCAGCGGCCACTGGCTATTACATGTCGCGTCAGCCCTCAGGTCTTCAGGTCCAAGTCCAGGCTGGCCAAGAGCCCACCAGCGGCGCCATGGCTGCGCAGCACCCCCCCATACACAAAGCAAATGAAACCAGACCACCCGTCGTCACCGGTCCAGCCCCGGCTTGGCTAGCCGACGACACGCCCGCACCTGCGCACACGCACTACAGCCACCCGCGGCTGGTGCGCGCGCTGGCCTGGGGGGTGGGGTTGTGGGCCATCAGCCTGGGCCTGATCGCGCTGCTGTTCGGGCTGGGCCACACCCTCACGCTGATGGGCGGGTTTTTCACACAAGCGGCTTTGCTGACCTTTGGTGGCGCCTACGCGGTGCTGCCGTTAGTGACGCAAGCGGCCGTGGGCCAGTATGGCTGGCTCACGGCGGCGCAAATGATGGACGGGCTGGCCTTGGGCGAAACCACGCCGGGGCCGCTGATCATGGTGGTGGCGTTTGTGGGCTTTTTGGGCGGGCACAGCCAGGCCTTGTTCGGCCACCCTGTGTTGGGCGGCATCGTGGCGGCTTGCGTGGTGACCTGGTTCACCTTTTTGCCTTCCTTCGTCTTCATTTTGGCGGGCGGTCCGCTGGTGGAGTCCACACGCCACATGCCCTCATTGGCCGGGCCCCTGCAGGGCATCATGGCCGCCGTGATCGGCGTGATCGTGCACCTGGCGGGCGTGTTTGCACGCCAAACCTGGCTGCCCGGAGGCTGGCACATGCTGCCCGATCTGGGGGCTTTCGCGCTGACGCTGCTGGCCACCTGGCTGCTGATTCGCAGGCAGCTGAGCGTGTTCAAGCTGCTGGGCCTGTGCACGGCGCTGGGGCTGGTGTGGCAGTTGCTCTTCTGAGCCCCCCACCCCGGCCACGCCAACCCGAGCGCCGCGTCTGTGCGTTAATGCACAGCCCGAACGCCCAACCCACGCCATGACCGAAGAATTCCAGATCCACATCCCCGCCACCTTCATGGCGCTGTACGTGCCGCCCGGCAAGATCAAGCCCACGTTGGGCCAGCGCGATCTGGCCTCGCGCTACGAGCTGTGCGAAGACCTGGCCAATTTGCTGACAGAAAAAGCCGCCAACATGCAATTCACTCTGGGCATCACCGAAGAGCTGGTGCTGGCGCAATGCGAAACCGGTCTGCTGGCCGAGCCCGCCGTGGTCTCGCCTGGCGAGGCACGCTGGGTGGTCTGCCGCCTGGCCGAGTTGCTGCAGTGGCCCATGGACCAACTCTTGCAAGCGCCCGCCCCGGGCCAGCCAGATTGACCACCCCATGAGCACACCCGATTTGCAGAGGCTGCTCTCGGCCCCCATCTTGCCCACCTTGCTGCGCTTGGCCGCACCCAATGTGCTGGCCATGGTGATGACGGTGCTGGTGGGCGTGGCCGAAACCTATTACGTGGGCCGCCTGGGCACCACGCCTTTGGCGGCCATGGCCTTGGTGTTCCCGTTTGCCATGCTCACCCAAATGATGTCTGCTGGGGCCATGGGTGGGGGCGTGTCGGCGGCCATCAGCCGAGCCTTGGGGGCTGCCGACCTGCAGCGTGCAGACAAGCTGGTACAACACGCCTTGCTGATTGGCCTGGGCACAGGTCTGATCTACAGCGCCCTCTTCTTGCTGTGGGGCCCTGAGCTTTACGCGCTGCTGGGCGGGCGTGGTGCGGTGCAGCAGCAGGCGGTGCAATACGGTCAAGTGCTGTTTGCCGGGGCCGTTCTGGTGTGGCTGCTCAACACGCTGGCCTCCATCGTGCGGGGCACGGGCAAAATGCGCGCCCCGTCTTTGGCGCTGGTGGCCACAGCGGTGTTGCAAATCGTGCTGAGCGGTGTGCTGTCGCTGGGGGCCGGGCCCGTTCCCGCCCTGGGCATGGTGGGGGTGGCCCTGGGGCACATCGTGGCCACCGCGGCAGGCGCGTTGTATTTCCTGTGGTACCTGATTCGCAGCCAAGGGCGCTTGACGCTGCACCTGCAAGGCTTTGTCCTGCAGCGCAGCTTGTTGGCGGACATCCTCCGGGTGGGCGCCGTGGCCTGCTTGTCGCCCGTGCAATCGGTGCTGGCCATTTTGATTTTTACCGGCCTGCTGGCGCAACTGGGCACCGAAGCACTGGCCGGGTACGGCATCGGCCAGCGGCTGGAGTTTTTGCTGATTCCGATCGCCTTTGGCGTGGGCATGGCCGCCGTGCCCATGGTGGGCATGGCCATGGGCGCAGGCCAGGTGGCGCGGGCGCGGCGGGTGGCCTGGATCGCCGCCGGCGTGTCGGCGTTCAACCTGGGCTTGATCGGCGCGGTGGTCACGCTGGCACCCGATCTGTGGGCGCGACTTTTCTCACAAGACGAGGCGGTGCTGGCTTACGCACGGCAATACCTGGTGACGGCCGGGCCTGCATTCCCTTTCTTTGGCCTGGGCCTCACGCTGTACTTTGCATCGCAAGGCGCGGGCCAGGTCATTGGGCCGGTGTTGGCGGGCACGCTGAGGCTGGTGTTGGTGGCGGGCGCGGGCTGGTGGTTGGCGCAACACCAGGGCACAGCCACCCACTTTTATGTGCTGGTGGCGTGGGCCATGCTGCTGTATGGCTTGGCCACCGCTGCGGCTGTGGCCTTGACCCCTTGGGTCGCCTCGGTGAAGCGGGCTTAGAAACTCAGGCGTCCAAATACGGACTGAAGCCGCGGCGTCGGGCAACTTGTCCCAGGCGGTCATACAAGTCGACGGTGGCGGTCGACTCGCCTTGCAGGGCTTGCAAGGCACCCTTGACGGCTTGCAGTTGGCGTTGAAGCAACTGGATGTTGCGCAAATGGTCTTGTTTGCACTGCTGCAGGTCTGCCTGCAGGTTCTGCCACACAACGGGCACGGGGTCTTGGCCTGCCACCCATTGGGCCACTTGGGACAGCCGTTCCAAAATGGTGATTCTCTCTTCTTGCAAAGCCTCAAAACCCGCCATGTCGCGGGCTTTCAACACCTCGAACTCCAGCGCCAGCAACTCGGCCAGGCGTGCGGTGTCCAACGGCGCGTGGGCCAGCAAGGCATTCATCGTGCCGTTGGGCGGATTGAGCGCAGGCATGGCTGGGTTGGGGTGCATGCCGGGCTTAATCCTTGATCATTTTCTCAATGGCCAAGAAGTTTTCGGCGATGCGGCGCGAATCAATGGGGTATTGGCCTTGCTGGATGGCCACTTTGATGGCCTCCACCTTGGCCCGGTCGAATTCTGGCTCTTGCATGGCTTTTTGCGCAACAGCGCTCAATTTGACTTCGTCGGTCTGCGGGGCGGGTGCCTTTGTCAGGCCTTCGGTAGCCGTGTTGGCGGCGCGCTCTTGGGCCTTCGCAGACACTTGGCGACTGGACGAGTCCGCTTGGGCAGCTCGGCGAAAGCCAGAGATGGGATCAGTCATGATGGTTCTCTTTTCTGGTCTCTTTTTGGTGAGCAGAGACCTCGCTCGTAATCAGATTCGACAGCAGATTCTAGAACTTGAGCCCAAAAACCATTTATTTTCATAAATTTCATCATCTGGCATTTTAAAGGCCTTGGACCTGATTGGGGCCTTTGACCAAACCTGTCAGCATCCGCCCGGAATCGCGGTTTTTGAGCTTGATTTGCTCGCCATAGCGACCATCTTGCTGTGCTTCTACCCGGGCCGAGATCTGAAAACCTTGGGCTTGCCCGATCGACATCAGCACCATCTGACCCCTTTTGACGAGCACGGTGGGCCGGATGTCCTGGCTGCGCAGCGGGGTGTCGGGACGGACATCGCGGACCACCTCGGCGTGCAACACCTGAGAGACTTGCTCCAAGACATTCACGGGCATGCTGGATGTATCGACCTCAACCAGCCGAACATGAGCCGCGGTCAAACTCATGCCGCGCTGCAGCGGGACGGCGGCCACCAGCACCTGGCGTTTTTCCACCGGGGCGGGCTCGACCTTGGCGGGCGCGGTCGCAGCCGTTGCCGCCACACGCCCGGTCACAGACACACGCACATACAACTGCCAAGCCGGTTCGGCGCAGCGCACGCGGATGGTGTCGGGGCTGGCAAAGGGCAGGTCCATGGCCAGGGGGCTGGTGCAGGCCTTGACCTGCAGGCGCGGGTCCAGCGGGGCGAGCAAGACCGACTCGGCCTCTACCGATTGGGTTTGCACCACCCAGCTGACCACCGCTTTTTGCAGGGCCGCCGCAGGCGTGGCCGGGGCCGCCGCCAAGGCAGGCCAGCTGCTCAAACAAAAGACCGCCCCGAGCCAGAGGCCGCGGATGGTGACTTGATCCAGAAGTCGGCACAGCATTTGCTTAGAGGGTTTCATAGGTGTGGAAGTTTTGACAGCGTTCATGATTTCCAAAGATTAAGCAAAAACGAGACCAGCCTGAAACCATCACCCCACACGACATGAGCAACCTGTTGTCCCCCTTGCCCAGCCTGCCCGCGCTCGGCCCCCCTGCCCCATCGGGCGGTGGTGCGCTGCTGCCTGCATCAAGCCGCGCGGGGGCCTTCGGGCAGGTGTTGGCCGATGTAGCACCCCGCGGTGGCATGGTCCAAGCGCGAAACGGCGACACCTTGATTGGTCTGGTCAAGGCCCATTACCGGCAAAACCAACAGCCCATCACCGAGCAGCAGGCCATGCGCCTGGCGCATCAAGTGGCTGCACGCAACCAGATTGACAACCCGAACCGGATCTTGAAGGGTCAACAAATCGATTTCTCCGGCCTGCAGATGCCTGCCCTGGCCCGCAGCGGCACGTTTGGGCCTCTGGATTTGGACCCACGCAGCGCCAGGTATGTGGCGCAACTGGCCAGCCCTTCAGCGCTGACGGCCCAGGCTCTGGCCAGCCGCCCAGCCGCATGGACCAGCAGCCAGGGGGCCACAGGCCCACACCCGGTGCTGGACAAAACACTGGAGCGGGCCGTGGCCAAGGGCTTTGTGCCCGCCGCGCAAGCGCCGGCGGTGAAAGACAAAATCCTGGCACTGGCCGATCGCTACAACTTCCAGCCCGATGACTTTGCCCGCCTGAGCCTCATGGAGAGCGGCGGCATGAACCCCCAGGCCAGCAACGGCAACTGTCACGGCATCATCCAGTTTTGCGATGGCCCCAACCGGGGCGCCGCCTCGGTGGGCCTGAAGGACAACCCCCGGTCGATTTTGGGCATGGGTTTGCTGCAACAGCTGGACCTGGTGGACCGTTATTTCTCGCAAGCCGGACTGCGCGTCAAAGGCCCCCCGCTCAAACTGGACGATTTGTACCTGACGGTGCTGACCCCGGCTGCCCGGCAAGAAACCCGGCCCGACGCGCCGCTGCCCATTGCCGGGCCGCAAGCGCGTTACCTGCATGTCGGGCAAGACACGCGAGCGCCCATCACGCGCAACTCCATCCTGGCCGGGCTGCACACCTTGACCAACGCCCTGCTGCCCCAAGCCCATCGCGATGCGGCTGCGCCTGTGCTGGGCGCGTTGGGCAAAGGCGGTGTGACCCGCCTGTACGACGAAGTGGCCAACACGCTGCCCACAGCCTTGCGCTGAACAGCGGCAACTCCTGGCCGCAGGGCTTTGCCGCTGGCGGCAAATTGCCGCTCGCAGCGGCAAGGCCCCAGCGGTCTAACCCCAAAGAACACAAATTCACTTGGCACGGCTTTTGCTGCTATCGACCACAAGCCGCTCAACTTGAGCACCCTTCGTCAAAAAATTGACGACACCTGTCCATCGAACCCACGACCCCAGGAGTCCAGATGAATTTGTTAAACCAGACACTCGGCGTGCATGAACAAGCTTTGCAAGTCAAAAGCCGACGCTTGGAAGTGTTGGCGCAAAACATCGCCAACGCCGATACGCCCAACTTCAAAGCACGGGACATCGACTTCAAGGCCGTGATGAAAGAGACCCTTTTTCAGGACAACGCCATGCAGGCCACCAGCCAAGGCCACTTTGCGCAGGGCCAGGGGCTCGATGCCGATGGCATGCGTTACCGCACCCCGTTCAACACCGCCTTTGACGGCAACACGGTCGAGATGAGTGTCGAACAAGCCCAGTACGGTAAAGCCGCTGCCGACTACCAGGCCACGCTGAACTTTCTGGAAAGCCGCGTGAGCAGCGTGCGCAAAGCTTTGAGAGGAGATTGATCATGAGCATGGACAACATTTTTGGCATTGCCGGCTCGGCGCTGAACGCGCAGCTGACCCGCATGAACGCCACCGCTTCCAACCTGGCCAACGCCGGCACGGTGGCCACCAGCGAACAAGAAGCTTTTCGCGGCAAACGCCCGGTGTTCAAGGCTTTGATGGATTCGGAAATGACCAACGCCGGCTCCCCCTACGTGGGCGGGGTGAAGATTGACCGCATGGCCGATGACAGCACGCCCCCTCGCCGAGTGTCCGACCCACGCAACCCCTTGGCCGACAAGGACGGTTACGTCTACCAGACCAACGTGAGCGAAGTCACCGAGATGGTCGAGATGATGGCCGCTGCACGCTCTTACCAAAACAACGTCGAAGTGATCAACACGGCGCGTCAACTGATGATGCGCACGCTGGACATCTCCAAGGCCTGACCCGAAAGCACCCCATGGCCACCTCCAATGTGACATCGTCCAGCCTGCTCCAAAACGTCTCGCGTTACGAAGACGTGAAAGAGGCATCCAAGAAAACCAAAGAGGACATGGGCAAGCAGGAATTCCTGACCTTGTTCACCGCGCAGCTGCAAAACCAAAACCCACTGGAGCCCGTGAAAAACGAGGCTTTTGTGGCTCAGCTGGCGCAGTTCTCGCAGCTCGAAGCGCTGACCAACATGCAGGGATCACTGGACAAATTCGTCACCTCCATGTCGAGCGAGCGCATGCTCGGCAGCGCCTCGCTCATTGGCAAAAAAGTGGCCGTGACCGACACGCCCACCCAGCTGACTTCGGGCGGCGTCATCGACGGCAGCATCGACCTGCCCATGGGCGCCAGCGGCATTCAGGTCAGCGTGTTCGACAGCCAAGGCCGTCTGGTGCAAGAGCTGATCGCAGGCCCGCAATTGCCGGGCACCACCCCGATTTCGTGGAACGGCAAAGACGCCGCAGAAAACCCCGTGCCCAGCGGCCTGTACCGCCTGAGCGCCAAAGCCGTGGTCAATGGCCAAACCACCGATGTGCCGGTCAGCACCTTGTCCACCGTGCGTGCCATCTCCAGCAACCCGACTGACGGCAGCGTCAGCGTCGAAGTCGACGGCGGCAAAACCATGCTGCTGACCGACGTCAAACGCGTCGGCATCTAAACAGTCGCCCCCAACACCCACTTTCAAACAGGAGCCCTTCAGCATGTCCTTTTACACCTCGCTTACCGGACTGAACTCGGCCACGGCCCAATTGGCCGTCACCTCCAACAACATCGCCAACGTGGGCACCTCGGGCTTCAAGCGCTCACGCGCTGACTTTGGCGACATTTTCTCCACCTCGCCCCTGCAAAAGTCGTCCAGCAACATCGGCCAGGGCGTCTCGCTCAAGCAAGTGAGCCAGGAATTCAGCCAGGGCAACATCTCGACCTCGGGCAACTCGCTCGATCTGGCCATCACGGGCGACGGTTTCTTCCCGCTCAAAACAGCGGACGGCCTGCAAGACATTTACACCCGCAACGGCTCTTTCACGCTGAACGACCAAAACAACGTGGTGAACTCCACAGGCCAACGCCTGATGGCCGCCTCGGTCGACTCGTCCGGCAAGGCCGATTTGACCGACCTCAACGCCCTCTCCATCCCCCCAAAGACCTCAGGGGAAGCCGTTGAAACCACCAAAATTCAACTCGGCTTGAATTTGCCTGCCGACTCGGCCGTGATCACCTCCGACTTTGACCGCAGCAACCCCAGCACCTACAACAAAAGCACCGCTTTGACCGTGTACGACAGCGGCGGTAACGGCTACCTGGCCACGGTGTATTACGCGAAGACCCAAAACGCCACGCTGGACAGCCCCTTCTCCAAGTGGCAGACCTACTTTTTTGTAGGCGACACTCAGGTCAAACCCGCTTTGCAACAGGCGACGGATACGGTGGGTGGCGCATTGTTTGTGAACAAGTACGGCGATGTTTTGCCCAAATCCGATTCCCGCGTCATTCCCAGCTCTGGGACGACAGAAATGTATTCGCTCGACCAACTGACCGACACACGGCAGTCGTCACCTGCCACCGCCCTGGGCGGGATCCTTCCCAGCAATGTTTACAACAACGGGGCTTTGACCGGCGCCACGGGCACGCTCTCTTTCAACATTGCTGTGGATTCTGGCATAGCGCGCCCCATCACCTACACACTCAAGGCCGCAGACAGCGACCCCGAGGTTTTGGCGCGCAACATCGAAGTCGAAATCAACAACGTGTTGGGCGCGTTGGCAGACACACCTGACAACACCGCCACGGCCAACATCAACGAGTACGCCAAAAATGCCCGGTACGGTATCACCGTGTCTTTTGACCCTGACTCGGCCAGATTCTCCGTCGCCTCAGGCACCACGGGTGATACATCCAACATCGCCATCACGGGCGCAGACACCAAAGCCGCGGCCCTGATGGGGCTTGCCGACGCGCCGAATTTGATCGTCACCGCCTCTGGCACACAGGCGCTGCGCGGCAAACCCAGCGAGCCAGCCATGTTGACCAGTGAAGTCCTCACCATCAACACCGCCAAAAGCATCCAGGTGACGTCATCCAACAAGGACTTTTTTGTGTCGGTCGACGGCATAGCCGCCAAAGTTGAATTGCCGTTCCCAACGACCTTCAGCAACATCGACGGTTTCACCAAGGCTCTGCAGGACAAAATCAACTCGATGGTCGATCCGGAATCGGGTCGCAAAGTGTCTGGGGTGACGGTCGCTTTTGATCCCAAAACCAAACAACTGAACTTCACCACGGGCACGACCGGCAGCAACTCGACCATCCAAGTGTCTGGCGCGGCTGATTGGGGACTGGCCAACACCGAGATGCAGTTTGGCGCCACCACCGACTGGAAAAAACTCAGCCAGTTCACCGAAAACGGGGCTTTGCAGTTCGTCAAGAACGGGGAACAAACTGAAGATGGTGAAGGTGTTTCTGACAAAACAGAATGGTGGCCCATCTACCTTGACCGCGGCGAACTGAGCTTTGACCTGACCGGTAAGCCCGTCTCCCCCTTGACCGGCATGCCCTTTGAAACAGCCTTCTTGCAAGGCGGTAAAGGTGCGCTGACCATGTCGATTGACTTCACCAAGTCGACCCAATACTCCAGCGCCTTCGCGGTGTTGTCGCAGTCGCAAGACGGCGCCCCCGAAGGCGAACTCATGGGCCTGAACATCAACCCAGACGGTTTGGTCAATGCCACCTACTCCAACGGCTCGCAAGTGTCCTTGGGCAAGATCGTGCTGGCCAACTTCTCCAGCCCCTCTGGGCTGCGTCAGGTGGGTGATGCCAGCTACTTGTCGTCTGCCTCGTCGGGAATGGCCAAGATCGGTGAAGCGGGCTCGGCCGGCTTCGGTTCGATCCGTGCGGGTGCCACCGAACGTGCCAACGTGGACCTGACGCAAGAGTTGGTGGACCTGATCACCGCGCAACGGAACTTCCAGGCCAACGCCAAGGCGATTGAGACCAGTTCCACCATGACCAGCGCGATCATCAACATCCGTTCTTGATGCCCTGAATCACCCCCGACTGAACCCCAGAGAGCCCCAGCATGGACCGCCTTGTCTTCACCTCGAACGCCACCATCAAAGAGCAGACCACGGCACGCCAGGTGCTGGTCAACGACCTGTCCAACGTCTCCACCTTGGGCTTCAAAAGCAGCTACGACGTGGCCTTGCAATCGATCAAGGTCTCGGGCGCGGGTTTCGACACCCGCTACCAAGCCCAAACCATTGCGCGCGACGTGATCCGCATGGACCCCGGTTCGGTCATGGCCACAGGCCGCCCGATGGACGTGGCCATGGCGGGCACCACGGTGATGACGGTGCAGGCCCCCAACGGCGACCTGGCGTTCACGCGCCGGGGTGATCTGAAAGTGAACATCCAGGGCCAGCTGGAAAACGGCTCTGGCCACCTGGTGCTGGGCGATGGCGGCCCCATCACCATCCCACCGGGCCTGATGGTCACCATCAACCCAGACGGCAGCATCTACGCACGGGACCCCAACGTGGTCGGCCCCGCCCCCGACGTGTTGATCGACCGCTTGCGTTTGCGCGATGTCACAGGCATCAGTTTGGGCCGACGCGCTGACGGCTTGTTCAAGGTGTCGGAAAAACCTGATGGCACGGACCTTGCTTTAAATGATCAACTGCCCCAAGTGATTCCCCAGGCCCTGGAGGGCAGCAACGTCAGCGCCATTGAGGCCATGACCCGCTTGATCGATCACTCGCGCAGTTTTGAAACCCAGATTCGCATCATCAAGGAAATGAAGGGACTCGACGAGTCCGGCGCTTCCATGATGAAAGCCGCTTAACCCCTGACAGGAGCACCTCATGGATGCCTCAATGTGGATTGCCAAGACCGGCCTGGATGCGCAGCAAACGCGCATGTCGGTCATCTCCAACAACCTGGCCAACGTCAACACGACGGGCTTCAAGCGCGACCGCGCCAGCTTCGAGGACATGCTCTACCAAAACCTGCGCCAGCCTGGGGCCCAAGTGGGCGCCGACGCACAAGCCCCCACGGGCTTGATGCTGGGCACCGGCGTGCGCATCGTGGCCACTGAAAAAACCCATACCCAAGGCAGTTTGGTGACCACCAAGAACGCGCTGGACATGGCGGTGCAAGGGGATGGTTTTTTCCAGATCGCCCAGTCTGACGGCACGATTGCTTATTCCCGCGACGGCAGCTTCAAGCTCTCGGCCACAGGTCAGCTGGTCACCGCCAACGGCGCGCCTTTGCAGCCGGCCATCACCATCCCCCCCAACGTGGCCAGCATCTCGATCGGCCAGGATGGCACGGTATCAGTAGAGGCCGCTGCCGGTGGCGGCGCACAGGTGCTGGGTCAGATTCAAATTGCCCGCTTTTCAAACTCGGCAGGACTGCAAGCCATTGGGCAGAACTTGCTCAAGGAAACGACCGCCAGTGGTGCGCCCGTGGTCTCACAACCTGGCCAGGCTGGCGCAGGCCAGTTGATGCAAGGGGCGCTGGAGGCGTCTAACGTGAACGTGGTGGAAGAAATGGTCAACATGATCGAAACCCAACGCGCCTACGAAATCAACTCCAAAGCCATCTCTGCCGTAGACGGCATGCTGCGCTTCCTGAACAACAACATGTGAGCCCGCCATGACCGCCCGCATCGATTTCATCACACGCGTTTCAGCCCTTGGCTTGCTGGCCTTGGGCCTCGGCGGTTGCGCCACAGCCCCCGAGCCTTTGGTGCACTCTCCCCAATTTGCCCCCGTCATCCCGGTGGCGATAGACAAGCCCCGCATGGCCACAGGTGCCATCTACAACGGTCGGCAGAGCGACAACTTTTTCGGCCGCAACCGCAACTACCGCGTCGGCGACCTGATCACCGTGATGCTCGACGAGTCCACGCGGGCCATACGCAAACAAACCGGCACGGTCAAGCGCGAGGCCTCCAACGATGTCATCCCCAGTGGTTTGGTCAACAAAGCGCTGCGCATCCCATCCAAGATTTTTGGCAGCAAGGGCGACGGTGCCCTGGAAGGCCTGAACCTCAACAGCGCCAACATTGCCAGCACCGGCGAGGGCTCTGCAGACCAAAACGCCAGCCTGACCGGCGCGGTGTCGGTCACTGTGGTCGAGGTGTTGTCCAACGGCAACCTGATGGTGCGCGGCGAAAAACAACTGGCCCTGACCGAAGGTGCCGAGGTCATCCAAGTCAGCGGCATCATCCGCCCCGAGGACGTCTCGCCCAACAACATGGTGCAGTCCCGCCGCTTGGCCAATGCCCAGATTGCCTACCGTGGAACTGGCGACATGGCAGCGGTGGCGAAGACGGGCTGGGGCACCAAGGCCTTGCTCAAAGTTTGGCCTTTTTGAACCCCGAACACCCCCAAAGGCCTCCCATGAAAACCGTCCTCTTCTCCCTCATTTTGCTGCTGGCCACCTCGGGCAGCGCCTGGGCTGACCGCATCAAGGACTTGGCCAGCGTGGCCGCGAGCCGCACCAACCAACTCATAGGTTACGGCCTGGTGGTGGGTTTGCAAGGCACGGGAGACGGGGCCGATGTGTCCTTTACTGCGCAAAGCATGAAGTCCATGCTCAGCCGCATGGGCGTGAGCCTGGACGGCCCGTTGTCGGATTTCGAGCAAGGCACCAGCGCCGGCAAAATCGACATCAAGAACGTGGCTGCCGTGATGGTCACCGCCGAGCTGCCCCCGTTTGCCAAGCCAGGTCAAAAAATCGACATCAACGTCTCGGCCATTGGCAAGGCCACCAACCTGCGCGGTGGCAACTTGCTGCTGACCAGCCTGCGCGGCGTGGACGGCGAGGTGTATGGCATCGCCCAGGGGGCCCTGAACGCCACCGGGATTGACGCCAGCGCAGCCGGCTCCAAGGTCAGCATTGGTGTGCCCACCTCGTCCCGCGTGCCCAACGGTGCCACGGTCGAGCGCATGGTCGAAACCCCTTTTGAAAGCTCAGACCATGTGGTCATGAACGTGCGCGAGTCGGACTTCACCACCACCACCGCCATCGTGAACGCCGTCAACAAAAGTTTTGGTGAAGGCACCGCCCGCGCCATCGACGGCATGTCACTGGCCATCCGTGCCCCCGCCGACATGTCGCAACGCGTGGCCTTCATGAGCTTGGTGGAAAACCTCGACGTCGTACCCGGCGAGCCACCCGCCCGTGTGGTGATCAACTCGCGCACCGGCACCGTGGTCATCAGCCGCAATGTGCGCGTGACGGCCGCGGCCGTGGCGCACGGCACCATCTCAGTGGCCATTGCCGCGACCAACGAAGTCTCGCAACCCAACCCCCTGGCCGCGGGCCAGACGGCCCCGGTGCAAAACGCCGAAATCGCCGTGACCGAGCCCAAGAACCCGATGTTCCTGTTCCAACCCGGCGTGGACTTGCGCCAAGTGGTGGACGCGGTCAATCAGGTCGGGGCCACGCCCTCGGCCCTGATCGCCATTCTTGAAGCCCTCAAAAGCACCGGCAGCCTGCGCGCCGAGCTGATCATCATCTGAGCGGCTTGAAAGCGTCTGAGCACTGAACAATCCACCCACCATGAACGACATCAGCTCCTCCGGTTCTTATCTGGACTTCAACGCCCTGACGCAGTTGAAGGGCGATGCCGCACGCGACCCCAGCAAGGCGGTGCGCAAAACCGCCGAACAGTTCGAGGCCTATTTCATCCAACAGATGATGAAGACCATGCGTGACTCGATCGAAAAAAGCGATCTGGTCGAGGGCGGCAACATGGAGATGTACCAGGACCTGATGGACAAGGAGGTGTCCCTGAGCATGGCCAAACGCGGCGGCATGGGCCTGGCCGACATGATGGAACGCCAAATGAACCAGGCCCAGGCCGTGAGCACGCAAGACGCGCTGCGCCAGCGCCAGCCGATCAGCCTGAGCGCACCCGCCCTGCCCCTGAATCCGGCCCGCGAGCCCATGGCCATCAAGCCCGCCGCTGTCGAGGCCTACCGCCTGGAGCGCACCAGCGGCTTCAAGCTGGGAGATAAGCCATGAGTGACTTGCTCAGCATCGGCAGCTCGGGCGTCACCGCTTACCAGCGGGCCCTGGCGACGGTGTCGAACAACATTGCCAACGTCAACACCGACGGCTACACCCGACAGGATGTGTCGCTGACGGCCAACCAGCCGCGCCAAATGGGCGGCAGCTACTTGGGCACCGGGGCCCGTTTTGATGCGGTTCAGCGCCAGTACGACGCCTTTGTCGAATCCAACTTGCGCAACAGCAACAGCGACCTGCAAAGCCAAAAACCACTGCTGTCTTACGTCAACCGACTGATCGATGTGATGGGCGATGAAAGCATTGGCCTGACCACGGCCATGAACCGGTTTTTCGAGTCCTCCAGGGATTTGGCCAGCGACCCGGCTTCCGTCGTCTCGCGCAGCATCTTTGTGCGCGATGCAGACGGTTTGGCGGCGCGCTTTCGGCAATTGGCCGGTCAATTCGAACTGCTGGGCAATGAAACCCGACAAGCGATCGAAACCGATGTGGGCCAAATCAACGCCTTGTCAGGCCAATTGGCCCTGATGAACAAACAACTGACCAAGCACAGCACCACTGCCAGCCAACCTTCCGAGCTGCTCGATCAACGCGACCTGTTGCTGCGCGAGTTGTCCAGTTTGGTCGCCATCAAAACCAAGTTTGAGGTCAATGGCGCCGTCATGGTCAGTGTGGGTGACACCTTGGACCAAGGCATCTTGGTCAAGAGCAACATTTCTCGCGCCATCACCGTTAACAACTCCAAAATCAACCCAGGTATGCTCGAGTTCGTGCTCGACGCCTATGGTTCTCCCGAACCCATGCCCGGGTTTTCCAGCGGCAAAATTGGTGGGGTCATCAGCTTTCGCGACCAGGTGCTCAGCCCAGCGGCTGACGCGCTGGACAACTTGTCCAGCGCTCTGGTCGAGGAAGTCAACTTGGTCCACCGAGACGGGGTGGATGCAGAAGGCTTGCTCGGCGGTGACTTGTTTGGATTTGCCACCGAAAAAACGGGCCAAGCGGCTGGGATGCAGTTGCTGATCCAGGACGCCAACCGGGTGGCGGCGGCCGGACAATTTCGGGTCATCGACAACCCACTCAACAGCGGTACAGCGCAAGCGCGCATCCAATACATCACCCCTGAATTCAAGGGGCCGACTCAACTGCGTGGTGATCTGGCGTTGGCCCAAGTGCCACAAATCATCACCAGCACCATCAGCATCGACGCCAACCAAGGCTTTGCCAGCTTAGGTTTGGTGCCGATTGGCACGCAAGATCTATCGCTGGACTTGCTCAGCCCCAAAACAGGTCAAACCCTGCAAGTCTTGACCCGCGATGGCCGACACTTGCTGGGCAGCACGCTCACCGAAAACCAACAAGCCTTGTTGGTCAACGCTGGCAATGGCATGGAGGCAGGCGCCACCTACAGCGCCCAAGCCCTGAACAAAACGCCACCGGCCACTTATTTGGGCATGGACATCTTCTTAGGGGCCCAAGCCGTTGTCAGCCAGGTTCAGCAATTCAACAGCAAAACAGGCGAAGCCCAAGCCCCTTTGGCCGTTGCTGCACAGCTGGTGGGCAACACTTTTGTGGGCTCCAGTGGCGCCATCGCGGCCAATACCTACCAGCTCAACGGCCAAAATTTGCCTGCACTGTCAGGGCCCTTGACTCTGGGTTCGGTTATCAACTGGATCAACACCGCCACCGCCAGCCAACCTGCCAGTGTTCGGATCACGGCCTCAGATGTGGACGGCAAATTGGTCCTCAGCCGGCCCAGCAGCAACACCACCGACGACATCCGCCTGGGAACGGGCAGCGCCGGCACGCCTGCAGACCTGCAGCGCTTGGGTTTCGACTCCACTTTGCACATCACGGGCAGCGCCACCGATGACCTGCTGGTGTTTGTCACCGACACAGCCATTCCTGCCAACGCCACGTCCAGCACCGTCGAAGTCCGTGCTCAGTTTGCCAACATCGACGGCGACATGAAGCAATCACTTCGGACCTCAACGCTCCAAGTCTCCTTCATCACCAGCACCCAGTACACCATTGTCGATTCCAGGACCACGCCTGGAACCGTCCTGGCCGAGCGCTCGCTGATCCCTGATCCGCTGTCCGCCACGCCCAGTCTGACTTACCGCGGCCTCAAGCTGGAGTTTTCGACCTCGCCCAAAGCAGGCGATGAATTCACCATCGACGGCAACCGAGACGGCATTGGCAACAACGAAACCATGTTGCGTCTGGTGGCCCTGGAAGAGCAACGCATCATGCCCGGTGGCTTGACCGTGACCGAAGCCTATATCGAACGCGTCAACCAAGTGGGCAATGTGGCACGCCAAGCCGCCATTTCCGAGCAAGCGCTCGAAGTGGTTTACAAGCAGGCTCAAGAAGCCCGCGACACCATCAGTGGCGTCAGTTTGGACGAAGAGGCTTCTGCCTTGGTTCGTTTTCAACAGGCCTACCAAGCCAATGCCAAGGTCATGCAAACCGCCATGGCTTTGTTCGATGCCATCTTGCAAGTGCGCTGAGCGGAGCCCTCATGAAAATCTCCACCTCATTCCTGTTTGACCGCGCCACCGAGCGCATGAGCACCATCCAGAACAAGCTGGCCACCACGCAAGCGCAAATGGCCGTGGGCAAACAGATCCTGAGCCCCAGCGCCGCACCCGACCAGGCCGCCGCCATCCAGCGACTCAAAGGCGAAGTGCAGCGCCAGGAAAGCCACATGCGCACGCTGGACGTGGCCATGCGCCGCTACACCGCCGAAGAAACCGCGCTGTCGTCCTCCAATGACCTCTTGATCCGCATGAAAGAGCTGGGCATCCAGGCTGCCAACGACACCCTGGCACCCGATGACCGCAAAGCCATCGGCGTGGAAATGAAGGCCCTGCGCAACCAGCTGCTGAGCCTGGGCAACACACGCGACAACAGCGGCAACTATTTGTTTTCGGGCACACGGGTCAACACCCCCGCCTTTGCCGAGGACGCCAATGGCCAGGTCGTCTACGAGGGCGACCAAACGCAGACCCGTATTCCTGCCGGTGTGGAACGCACCGTGCAGTTCACCCGCGCGGGCACCGATGTGTTCCGCCGCGTGGTGCGCGACGACGGTCAGGCGGTGGGCTTTTTCAATGCCTTGGACCAGATGATCGAAGGCGTCAACAGCAGCCTCACGGCCAAGGTCCAGCAGGGCATTGCCGACATCACCCAAATGCACGACAGCATGACGCTGTCGCAAGCACAAAACGGCTCAGACCAGACCGTGGTTCAGTCCCAGCTCGATGTGCTGGAAGAAACCACCTTGCGCATCAAATCCACCTTGTCGGAGATTGAGGACCTGGACTATGCCGAGGCCGTGACCCGCATGAACAAGGAAATGATGGCCATGGAAGCGGCCATGGGCAGCTTTGGAAAAATCTCGAGTTTGTCACTTTTTGATTACATCCGGGGCTGATCTGGCGCTGCGGCTTAAGTTTTGAAACGCCGCGTCGAATCTCCTTTATTCACACCTCCGACAGCGAACTCCACCCATGGCCACCAGCAGCATTGTCAACACCCTCGGCGCCGGCTCCGGCATCGATGTCAAAGCGCTGGCCCAAAGCCTGGTGGATGCCGAGAAAACGCCCAAAAAAGAGCGCATAGACGGCAAGATTGCCAAGTCCGAAGCCAAGATCACGGGCTACAGCGCCGTGAAATACGCCTTGTCGACGCTGAAAACCGCTTTTGGCAAGCTCAACGACGCCAGCGATTTCAGCTCGATCAAGCCCAGCAACACCCAACCCAGCACCTTTGGCGTGACCGCCAGCACGACGGCAGAAGCGGGCAGCTACAGCATTGAAGTGTTGACAACGGCCCTGGCCCAACGCACGGCCAGCAGCAACTTTGCCGATCGCGCCACGGCCCTCAATGGGGGCGCCGCCTTCCAACTGAACCTGTCCATTGGCGGCGTGAGTACAGGCGCGATCGACGTCACCACCGCCACCCCGGCGGGCATGGTCAGCGCGATCAACGGCGCCAAGCTGGGCGTGACGGCCCAGCTCATCAACACCGGCAGTGCCTACAACGTGGTGGTCACCGGAGAAACGGGTGCAACGCAAAACTTCAGCCTGACCAGCGATGACGGCACAGGTCAGGCCATCGACGCTGTCGCTTTTGCCACCCCACTGCAAACCGCCACCGATGCCAGTTTCAAGATCAACGGCCTCGCAGTCACCCGCAGCACCAACACGGTCAACGACGTGATCGATGGCGTCACCCTTGACCTGTACACCGCCACCACAGGCGCGGCTCGCCTGGACCTGAACCGCGACACCGCCGGCATCAAGGACAACATCAAAGGCCTGGTGACGGCCTACAACGAATTTGAAGACACCCTGAAAATCTTGGGCGACAGGGCCAGCGAAGTGGAAGAATTTGGTGGCGTGCTGGCGGGTGAGAGCCTGCTGCAAAGCGTGCGCAGCCAGGTGCGCAACCTGGTCACTGGCACATCGACCACCCCCGGGACCACCATCCAAGCAGCGCGCGATGTGGGCTTGAGCATCGACCGATTCGGCAAACTCACCCTCGACGAAAGCAAGCTCGACACCGCGTTGCAAGACAACTTCACCGAGGTGTCCACCATGTTCAGCGCGGGCACCAACAACCAAAGCATTTACAGCACCCTTCCAGCAGGCTTGGCAGGCGACGCGATCAACAGCATCGAAAAAATGCTGCTGTCCACGGGCATGATCGACACCCAAAGCAAAAGCGCCACCACCCAGATTGCCAAATACAAAGAAGAGCTGACCCTGCTCGACGAGCGCATGGAAAAGCTCTTGAGCCGCTACATGAACCAGTTCAGCGCCATGGACAGCATCGTGGGCAAGAGCAATAGCATGCGCGAAGGCCTCAAAGGCACCTTTGAAGGCATGATGAAAGCCTACGACAACTGAAGCCGAAGGCGCTGTCGCCGGCGCCAATCAAACGGTTTGGCTCAAACGGTGTTTGATGTTTGACATTTGCCGGCCCTTGACCTTGTCAAGACCCAGCATCAAAGCAGCAGGGCTCGAAAAAAGCGCCGCATGCTCCAAAAACAGCAACCGGTTCTGGGGCAGCAGCAAACGCTCTGCGGCAGTCGGTTGTGTGGGCGCCCATTCAACTGACAAGGCTTGGGTCAGGCCCTCTTGGGTCTTGGGCAGCGTGCTGGCCAAAATGTCGGCCTCTTGCACCAACACCGCCAAACAATCGCGCTGTCCGAGGTCAAAAGTGCGCGTGCGAATGTCCTCATGAAAGGCCTTGACCCGCGCCGGATCGGTGGCCAAGATGCAGTGCGACAAGATGTCCCTGTCCTGCGGGCGCAGGCCTGCTGATTGCATCAAGGGTTGCAAATCGGCCACGGCACGGGCTTCAAATTCAGAGGGCGTCGCGTTGGAGCCACCCGGGTGCAAAAAATCATGGCCCGCCATGATGGCCAACACCAGCGCCCCGGTGGGTGCGTCGTGGGCACTGGCAATGCCCAGCGCGCGGCACGCCCGAATCAAGTACGTCATGCAGACCAAAGTGTCTGCAGTGTGCAAGCGGTTGTGGTATGCGGGCTCAACCCCTTGGGCGTGGCGTTCAGCCCCGTCCTGCTCCACCCTTTGAACCACCTCCTGGCCAAACAGGTAGAGGGCATGGGTGCGAGAGCCCGAACGGGGCTTGGCCAAGCCCAATTCTTGCCAACACCGCTCAAACACCAAAGGCAGACCGGGCCAGCGCGTGGGCCAAGGACGCCGCAGGTTCTGCAAGCTGGTGTTGAGCTCAAGCAAAGTTGGCATGGCTGGCAAAGAAGTTGGAGCAAGCACATCAAGCTTTCGTTCGGATGCCGTTGTGCATGTTTTGCTGCAACATCATCGCTTCAAACACGGCCGTCAAAATGGGCGATGCGGTCTTGAGCATCCCCCGCAAACCCTCGGCTGTGATTTCCAACAAAACCGTCGGCTCACCGGCTTTGGCCGTCGCGCCACGAATGCCCCCTTGAAGCATGGCCTGCTCACCAAAAGAATCGCCTTCACGCAAAGTGGCAAAAACAGCGCCTGTGTTTTTGTCCGCCATCTGAATCGCACCCGATTGAATGAAGTAAAGCTTGTCTGCCGGCTCGCCTGCATTGAACAGCACATCGCCTTCCTCGAGCTTGATTTCGTCAAAAGAAGTCATGACAGCACCGCCGGAGGTGTTGTCAATTGCAAGGTGCGCATGACGGTGGATTTCAAAATACCTTTTAGACCTGGCGGCATGTTTTTCACCAATTTCGAGATGGCGTAAATCGGAAAAACACGCACTTGCACATCGTCGACGGCGATCGCATCCATGCTGTAGGCCAAACCGCCGACACCTTCAGCCAAACCGATCACGCTGCCCGGGCCCAAACGGTAGATTTGATCACCCTGAACCCCTAAAACTTGGCCCTTGATCACAAAATAAGCCGAACTCACAGTCTCCCCTTGACGGGCAAACCGGGTCTTGGCACGAATCAAAGACGTACTCAGCTCGGAGGAGCCCCACAAAGAGAAGTAAAGGCGCTCGTTGGCGTTGAGTTTGCCGGAATGGTAGAGCTGCAAACTTTGCTCAGAATAGGGATCGCGCACACCCAAAGCATGCAAGTGATCGATGTTCACTGCAAAAGAAGCCGCCGCATAGCGGTTGGTGGTCATAGGCACCCCATTGGAGAAGGCGCATACATCATGCGATCGGGACTGAAGCGCCTGGTCATATGTGAAGAACTGAATTTTTTATGAATTTTTAAAGCCAAGGGGCTTTGCACTGATAATGCTAATATTATCCACATTTTGGTCGCACCAATTGGTATGATCAACCTGCATGCCGCAGCTGATCTGGTCGCCCCAGGCCCTGCTCGATGTGCAGCGCCTCTCACGATTTCTGGCCCCCAAGAATCAGCACGCAGCCAAACGGGCAGTGACGGCCATTCGTCAAAGCGTCAAAGTGCTGTCACTGCAGCCTGGCCAGGACTATCTGGCAGATTGCAAGGAGCAAGGCGTACAACCCGAGAAGCCCGCATCAGGCAAGCTTTTGTTACGCGTCCCCCCCGAGATCCACGATCGAGCCATCGTTGCTGCACAGGCTGCGGGTAAATGTCTGAACCGATGGGCGACCGAGGTGTTGCAGCATGCGGTTCAGCCTGGGTGATACAGGGCCTCATCAGGGTCTGCGTTTCCAGCAACTGTCGTTATGCTGCCAGCTCCTGAGTCAACTCAGGGTGCGCGGCAAGCAATATGCCTGGCCAAGTCCATGCCGTCATGAAGCAATCGCAGGACATCGATGCCACGATCCTCAGTCTGCCTGAACACCACAAAGTGACGCCCATTTTTGCCTAGGCGGGCCACATGCAAGGTTCGGATACCGGGTTCGATCTCGCCGCGCGCTTGGGCGCCCTGAAGCAACGGGCCGTCATGCAAATCCTCGATGGCCAAAGTCAGTGTCTCGGCGCAAATGTCCACCTGACTCTCTCCGAAATTCTCAACGGTCCAAGCCAAGATCTCCACAAAATCCAACTCAGCCTGAGCGGCAAGCCGCACGGTCCAAGCCATGCTCAAGCCGCTGCAGTGACTCTTTGGGCAAGAGATTTGAGGTGGTTTCGCAGCGATGCCTGGGTTTCAAAGGATTTGAATCGGCCAGCAGCCATGTCTGCAGCACCCAATTGAACAGCCGCACGAAGTGCTTCCAGTCGATAGGCATCCTCCGCCTCTCGTTGCTGCACCAGGCGAAGCCCCTCGCGCAGTACCTCACTCGCGTTTTGGTATCGCCCGCTGCTCACCAACTGCTCCAGCATGGCGGCTTGGTGGTCTGTCAGAACAAGGTTGCGTGTGGGCATGGCTATCTCCTGAACAAAGTCATTGGCATATTATGCCAATGGAACTCGCCCAGCTCAAACAAACTGGCGCAAAAACAAGCACAACCTTACCGAACAAACCCCTTTGCCCGTCGCCACTTTAAAACCCAAACTGGCCACCGGAAAATTTTTGCCGTTTTTTCAAAAACGCCCTCAAGTTCCCAACGCAGCGGTCGAATCACCATGACGACTCCCCCCAATTGGTCACCCGCTCCCGCGCTTGACCACCTGCCAGCACTGTTAATGGGGCTAAGACAGAGGACAACGCCATGAGCAACGACATCCAACCCAGCGCGCCACACGCACCCGCCGCGCCAGCGGAAATCCCCGCTGCGCGTGCGGCCGAAGTACAAGCCCGACCACAGCCTCCCGTGGAGAAGAAACCGGTGGTCGAGAACAAGCCCGACCCGCAGGAAGTTCGCCGCACCCTGCAAGAAGCCAGCGAGCAGCTGAACAAGCAAATGGCCAAAAATGGCCGTGACCTGAACTTCAGCCTGGACGATGTGGCCAATCAATTGGTGGTGACTGTGAAAAACCAAGCGGGCGAAGTGATTCGTCAGATCCCTTCAGAAGTGGCCCTGCGCGTTGCCCACAACTTGGAAAACATGAAGGGTTTGATGCAAGACGAAAAATCTTGATATCAAAAAATCAAACAAGTCCTCAAGCTTTTCCAACAGCATCCGATTCATCAAGTAACAGAGATTCAAACCCGATTTTCTGTAATTAACAGGCAGGTCCTACTCCATTTGGTCCCTGCCAACCATTTGAAATCAATCTCTCAGGAGTAAGACCATGTCCGTCATCAACACCAACGTCAAGTCGATGGTTGCCCAAAATGCCATGACGGTGAACAACCGCGCATTGAGCAAAACCATGGAACAACTGTCCACCGGCAAGCGCATCAACGCGGCTGCCGACGACGCCGCCGGCCTGGCCATCGCCAACCGCATGACCGCCCAAATCAAAGCCTTGGACCAGTCGGTTCGCAATGCCAACGACGGCATCTCGATGATGCAAACCGCTGAAGGCGCCACCAAAGAAATCACCACCATGCTCCAGCGC
>NZ_CAMDLM010000033.1 GCF_945901735.1 Limnohabitans sp. Rim8 | reverse complement strand
CAACGTGCGCGAGCTGGAAAACGTGATGCGCCGTGCCATGGTGCTGTGCACCGACCATATGGTCACGCCGGCACACCTGATGTTTGACGACTGGTTGACCGCCAGCGCTGCGGCCTTGGCACCTGTGACTTGGAGTGCAGCACTGGATGTGGTGCCACAAGAGACCCCATCGGCCACGCACATGGAACTGTTCATGGCTGCGGCCAAGGACAACCTGGGCTTGCAAGAATCAGACAGCACCGACCAATGCGGCAGCTTGCCCACCGACCTGCACAGCGCCGTGCGCCTGAACGAGCACCAAGTGATCATGGCCACACTGGCCAGCACCCCCAGCAAAACCGAAGCGGCCAAACGCTTGGGCATCAGCCCACGCACCTTGCGCTACAAAATGGCCCAGTTGCGTGAGCACGGCCTGGCCATGGCAGCGGCCTGCTGAAGGAGACACGCATGATTGACAAAGCCATTTCGCCCGCCAATATCCAGTCGATGCTGCAAACCCTGCGCAGCCACCAGGCCCAGGCTTCGGGCCTGCCAGGTGGCGAGCAGCTCAAAGGCATTGCGCCTGAAGTTGGCAAGACCAACTTTGGCGAATTTGTCTCGGGTGCGCTCAGCCAGGTCAACCAAGTCCAGGTGCAGTCCTCTGAAATGCGTGCCGCTTTTGACCGGGGAGAGAACGTGGCCCTGACCGATGTGGTGCTGGGCATGCAGAAATCCTCTTTGGCCTTCGAGGCGACTTTGCAAGTGCGCAACAAGGTGCTCAAAGCCTACGAAGACATTTTGAACATGCCGGTCTGAACGATTTAAAGAGAACACACCATGGCCACAGCGACCGCAACAATGAACAACGGCATGATGACCGTGCCTGCCAACTCGGGGGCCGTCTCGGCACCCGCACCTGCGCCCAACGGCAGCATGGCACTGACCACCCCAGCCGGCGCCACAGGCGCCAACGAGCCGGGCACCGGTTTGAGCCCCTGGCAAACGCTGGGCATGGCGGACACCTTCACCAAAGTGCTCAACCAACCTTCGGTACGACGGGTTTTGCCGCTGATCGTGATGCTGGCCGTCATGGTGCTGTTTGGCTTGATGTATGCCTGGATGTCAACCACGCCTTACCGCCCGGTCATGCCCGGTCTGCAAGAGGCCGACCAGCAAGCCGCTTTCGAATCGCTCAAAACGTCTGACTTCAAACCCAAGATCGATCCGGCCACCGGCCAGCTGACGGTGCCCAGTGACCGTTTCCACGAGGCGCGCATTTTTCTGGCCGCGCAAGGCTTGCCCAAGGCGGGCGCGACGGGCCTGGATGGCCTGAAAGACCAGTCGTCCATGACCACCACCCAGTTCATGGAGCAGGTCAAGGTGAACGCCGCCATGGAGCAGGAACTGGCCCGCAGCATCATGCAAATTGGCAGTGTGCAAAGCGCCCGCGTGCACTTGGCCACGCCCAAACAAAGTGTGTTCGTGCGTGACCGCACGCCCCCTAAGGCTTCGGTGGTGCTGGCCCCCTACCCCGGCCGCGCGGTGTCCGCATCTCAAGTGCAGGCCATCGTTCATTTGGTGTCATCCAGCGTGCCCTACCTCACGCCGGACCACGTCACTGTGGTCGACAACGTGGGCAAGCTGATGACCGAGTCGGCCACCGAACAAAAATTAGGCCTGACTTCCGCTCAGGAGCAGCACAAACAACAAATGGAAGAGGTCTTGCGCAACCGCATCATGCAGATCCTCTCGCCCATGGTGGGCGAAGCCAATGTGCGCTCGCAGGTGAACTTGTCGCTGGACTTTACCCAGACCGAAAGCACCACCGAAGACTTTGACAACCGCGACAAAGGCCCCCGTACCCGCTCAGAGGTGCTGGCCGAAGACCGCGCTGCCGTGCGCGCTGCCGAGGGCATCCCGGGCTCACTGGCGAACTCGCCACCGGCCAACCCCACCACCACCAACAGCACCCAGGTGGACACGACCAAGGGCCAGTCTGAGTCGAACAACACACTGAGCAGCCGCTCCACGCGAAATTTTGAGATCGACCGTACGGTGCGTCATGTGCGCAGCGCCAGCGGCGGCATCCGAAAAGTCAGCGTGGCTGTGATCGTGAACGAGCGCCCTGCCCCGCCGCCGGCGGAAGGCGCGGCGGTAGACCCCAATGCACCCAAGAGCGTGCCCTTTACCCCCCAAGAAATTGAGCAAATGCAACAGGTGGTGCGTGGTGTGGTAGGTTTTGACCAAGCACGTGGCGACAATGTCTCGGTGGTACCCGCCCGTTTTGAAGCACCTGCACCCCTCGAGACCATACCGTGGTACATCGAAAATAAAGTGCAGTCCGGCCTGACCAGCGCCCTGATCGCCATCAGCTTCATCGTTTTCATGCTGATCGTGGTGCGCCCGATCATGCGCAGCATCACGACGGCCAAGTCTATGGCCGAAGAAGAAGAAAAAGCCAAAGCTGCGATGGCCGATGGCGAGCTCAGTGCCGAAGACATGCGCATGATCCAGATCGGCGAAGGCGAAAGTTTGGAAGAGATCAAGGCCAAGCTCAAGCCCAAGAAGTCGAGCATCAGCATCGACATGCTGGACACGGCCAACACCTACGACGACAAAGTGGCCCTCATCCGCATGCTGGTGGCCGAAGATTCAGGCCGAGTGGCCAACGTGCTCAAGGGCATGATCAAGGTTTCCTGAGAGACACAAGGACAAAACGATGGCTACGAAAAAAGACAACGAGAAAGATGCCAAAGGCAAGGACGCCAAGGAAGTCGCATCGGTTTTGGGCGATGCACCGATCGTGATGACCGAAGTGCTGCAAAAGGAGCTGGACGCCCTGACCGGCTCACAGCGGGCTGCGGTGCTGATGCTTTTACTGGGCGAGCAACAAGCGGCCGAAATCATCCGGTTTTTGAACCCCAAAGAGGTTCAGTCGCTGGGCGCTGCGATGGTGTCGGTGGCCGATTTGTCGCAAGAGGCGGTGAACGTGGTGCTCGACGAATTTGTGTCCACACTCAAGAAGCAGACCAGCTTGGGCTTGGGCACAGGAGACTATGTGGAGAAGGTCTTGAAACGCGCTTTGGGTGAAGACAAAGCGTCTTCGGTGCTCAGCCGCATCATGCCAGGCCAGGGCAGCAAAGGGCTTGAAATCCTCAAATGGATGGATGCCCGTTCCATTGCAGAAATGATCCGGGGTGAACACCCCCAGGTGGTGGCCATCATCTTGTCGGTGTTGGAACACATCGTGGCCGCTGACGTGCTGAATTTTCTGCCCGCAGAAGCGCGTCCAGAAATCATTCAACGCATTGCCAGCTTGGACACGGTGCAGCCTTCGGCCATGGAAGAGTTGGAGCAAATCATGATGAAGCAGTTCGCCACCAACTCTTCGTCCAAATCGTCCAGCTTTGGTGGCGTCAAAGCGGCCGCTCAAATTATGAACTCGGTCAAGGTCGAGCTCGAATCGGCCATCATGTCTGGCCTGTCGGTGATCGACGCCGATTTGATGCAAAAGATCCAGGACAACATGTTCACCTTTGAGAATTTGGTGAGCGTTGACAACCGGGGCATCCAGGCCATCATGCGCACGGCCGAGCCAGACCTGTTGATGGTCGCGCTCAAAGGTGCGCCTGACTTCGTCAAGGACAAGTTCCTGGACAACATGTCCGCCCGCGCTCGCGTCATGTTTGTGGACGACATGGAAAGCAAAGGGCCATTGCGCATCACCGAAGTGGAAGAAGCACAAAAGAACGTCATGCGTCTGGCACGCAAGCTGTCCGATGCGGGCGAGCTGGTGTTGGCAGGAGGCGGCGATGGCTTTGTCTGACCCGAATGCCCAAGTTGCCCCTTGGAGCACCAACCCTTTGCTCAACGGCAAAAGCCAGACCCCCAGTTTCCTGCGCACGCAATGGGACGAAGCCAAAGCGCACGCCTTTGGCCCCTGGCGTGTGGCCGACCGCAGCGAGCCGACCGACGCCCTGACCTCGCCTTCACCTCTGAATGCAAGCGAGTTCACCGACGACAGTCAGGCGCCAGCGCAAGAGGCCACAGAGCCGGCGGCCTTGGCGGCGCCAGAGCCCGAAAACACCTCAGTCTCGGAATCGGCACTGGCCGCGATGTTGGACGAGTCTTTCCAACGTGGCAACCAGGAAGGCCAGGCGCATGTGCACGCCCAACTGGACGCCGAACGCGAGAAGGAACGCGAACTCATCCGCCATTTGGGCATCGAGCTGCGCAGCATCAGCCAAGACCCCCAGCGGTTTTTTGAGCCACTCAAACGCTTGTCCTTGCACCTGGCAGAACAACTGGTGCGCGCCGAGCTGCAAATTTCTGGACAAGCCATTCAGGGCCTGATTCAGTCGTGCATCCAGCAATTGGACCACCCGGCGCAACCGGTCAAAGTCAGCCTGAATCCGCAAGACATGAAGCGCCTGCAAGCCATGGGGGAAGCCGTGACGGCCCACCTGGAGCTGGAGGCCGACCCCCAATTGCGCCCGGGCAGTGTGCGTGTTCGCGTACAAGACAGCGTGGTGCAAGACCTGATCGAGCACCGCCTGGAGTCGTTGGCCCGTCGCCTGCTGCCCCAGCCCGAGGCCTGGATGCAAACGTCCAGTCTGGTGCAAGACAAAGTCGATGCCATGCCTGAAAACACCCCCAAACGAGACTGGGACCGGCAAGTCATTGACGTGCAGGACACCGACATCAAAAACGCAGACTCCGGCGAGGACAGCCCGACATGAACTTCGATCAAGAAGTCAACCAGCTGATCGGCGGTCTGCATGCCCCAGAGCCCCAGCGCAGCGGCACCTTGGTGCGGTTGGTGGGGATGCGTCTGGAAACGCGTGGCCTGATGGCGCCGCTGGGCGCCTGCTGCGAAGTGATGGGGCAGATGGGCCACCGGGTCGAGGCCGAGGTGGTGGGCTTCAACGACGAAACGCTTTTTTTATTGCCCTTCACCGAGCCGCAAGGCATCGGTCCAGGAGCACAGGTGCGCGTGCTCAGCCACACCTCACAAGTGTGCCTGGGTCCCGATTTGCTGGGCCGCATCATCGATGGGCGTGGTCAGCCGCTCGACGGCAAACCGCCGCCCGAGTGCCGCGATGTGCTGAGCCTGCAAGGCCGTCCCATCAACCCCATGGAGCGTGGCCCCATCAAGGAAGTGCTGGACGTGGGGGTCAAAGCCATCAACGGCATGTTGACCATTGGCCGGGGCCAGCGCCTGGGCCTGGTGGCGGGCTCTGGCGTCGGCAAGAGCGTGTTGCTGGGCATGATGACCCGCTTCACCGAAGCCGACGTGGTGGTGATCGGCCTGATCGGTGAGCGCGGCCGTGAGGTGCAGGCCTTCATTGAAGAGTCTTTGGGCCCAGTGGGCCTGGCCAAGTCGGTGCTGGTGGCAGCACCGGCCAACGAGTCGCCCGTGCTGCGCCTCAAAGCCACGCACCTGACGCATGTGATCGCCGAATACTTTCGCGATCAAGGCAAAAACGTCTTGATGCTGGTGGACAGTCTCACGCGTGTGGCCCATGCGCAGCGCGAGATCGGTCTGGCTGTTGGCGAGCCCCCCACCGCCAAAGGCTACCCGCCCTCGGTGTTTGCGCTGCTGCCCAATTTGATCGAACGTGCCGGTGTCGGGCGACATGGCTTTGGATCGATCACCGCCATCTACACCGTGCTGGCCGAGGGCGACGACGCCAATGACCCGATCGTGGACATTGCCCGCGCTTCGCTCGATGGCCAGGTGATGCTCTCACGCAAGCTCGCCGATGCGGCGCATTACCCCGCCATTGACCTGACCGGTTCGGTCTCGCGGGTGATGCAAAACCTGCTCTCGCCCGAAGACCAAAAGCTGGCCAACCGTTTCAGGCGTTTGTGGACGCTGTACCAACAAAACCAGGACCTGATCCAGGTCGGCGCTTACGAGGCAGGCAGCAACCCAGACCTGGACCAGGCCATTCGCCTGCGCACGGCGATGGAACATTTTTTACACCAAGACATGCACACCAGCCAGGACGCCGCGGCCACGCGCCGCGAAGTCCGGGCCTTGATGACCGCCTGAAACCCCCAAGGAGAAAACCATGCGAGAAGCCCGAAATTGTTGGCCTGTGCTGGTGCGCAAAGCCCAAGACGCGGTCAACGATGCGCAAAACGACATCCTGCGGGCCATGGCCCGTGTCGATCAGCTCGAAGCCAGCCACCAGCGCCTGTGCAAGCTGTACGATGAATACCGCCTGCAGGAGCAGACCCACCAAGCGCCGGTGATGGGCATGCAAGCGAGCATGAACCACCGCCAGTTCATGGCCCAGCTGCTGAACCTGCAGCAGCGCGTGGTGGTCGACCTGGGTAAAGCCCAGGCCACGCTGACACAGATGCGCCAAAAAAAGCTGCAAGCCGATATCGAGTTGCACAAGATGACGTCGCTGGCCGAGCAAGATGTGAAAGCTGTGGCGCAAGACGCCAAACGCCACGAACAAAAGCAAATGGACGAGCTGGGCGTGCGCCAGTTCATCTTGGGCATGGGGTACTGAGCTGAAACCTTTGAGCTGATTCACTGCGCTATGTCAAGGCCATGTCTTAGGCTGGTGGCTATGCTGGCGCGCATGATGCGCAATATGGGTCTGATTTTTTGTGGCACGGTCTTGGGCGGGCAGGCTTTGGCCGATCCCTCCCACAGCACTGCCCAGGTGACCTTGTGGCCGACCATCCCCTTTGTGCGCGGCCAGGATCTTTGCCAATACCAAGATGCCTATGGCCGCACCCGCGCTCAACAGGCTAGCGACATGGCCCGATTGTTGGTCGACTTGATCCGCATTGGCGCTGAACCCAAGCAAGCACCTGAGTTGCTGCAGACCTTGGACAGCCTGATCGACCAAGGGCGGCAACGGGCCACGGGCGGATTTGGCATGGACGTCTTGCTCGAAGGCAGTTTCAAGGCCGCGCTCGACCGGGTGTATCAACTGCACCATCCCCAAGTGCGCAAGGTGAATTTATTCAACCCCACGGCCCTGAGCGAGTTGGTGCGCGTGCTGCGCGCCCAGCAAAGACAGGGCAGCTTGGAAGCCAAACAGCTTCAGGGTTTGACCGGCATGGCCTGGGGCACTTATTCCTTCAGTCCGGGATGCAAAGGTGATGTGCTGGTGACCCTGCACCTCGAAACCCAGCCAGGACACAGCTTCAATTACCAGGCCCGGGGCATGCCGGAATCGGTGATGGGACAAATCGCCTACCAAGTGTTCAGCCAGTTTCAAAAAACGCACTTTCCCAGCCAGGTCGCTTACCTGGGGAAAACCTTGGAACTGTTGGGTGCGCCGGGCAATGTGCTGGGCACCACCAACTCGCCGCGCAAAGCCCAATTTGCCTGCGAATGCATGCAAGCCCGATTGCCCACCGTGGGTGAGTACGTTTACCTGAGTGAATTGGGCGACTGGAACGGCGGCGTGAACAGCAGCAAGGGCTTGTGGGCTTTGTCACAAGAACGGGTGATGGCCCCAGAAATGCCCAACCCCTCCATGGTGCGATCGATCAAGGAATTCCAGTCGCCCGAAATACGCTATTTCTGCGTGCGGCCTGTGGTCGGAAAAAATATCGCCAGCCAGTGCAGCCCTTGAACAAGCCTTTCGCAAGGGCCTTGAATGAGGCCCCAGAGTGAGTTGACGTGCAAAATTACAAACGATTCCACTCACCCGCATTCCAGTCAAAACCCCATGCCCTCGCTCCAACGCGCCGTCATCACAGGAGCCTGCGGGGGCTTGGGGTAAAGCTTGGCGCGGCAGTTGCTGGGCTCGGGTGCGCAGGTCGCGCTGGTCGGCCTGAACCCCCATGCCTTGGAAGCCCTACAGGCACTGGCCCCCGAGCGCTGCCGCGTTCACACCCCCGACGTGTCCAACGCCCAGGCCATACAGGCCATGGCCGCCGACTGTTTGCATCACTGGGCGCGCCCGGAAGGATTTCATGAGTCATAAGACTTCCAAAGTATTCGTCACAACAAAGGTCGCAACTCCCTAGCGGCATCCTGCAACAAAGGCAACCACTTGTGTGCTACAGCCGCATCGGTCAGCTGCTCGGCAGTCCCCACCACATTCAATGCAGCCAGCGTAAGGCCTTGCATATTCCTCAATGGCACGGCAAGCGCGTGGATGCCCAACTCATGCGCACCGCGTGACAAAGCATGGTCCTGCTGACGCACCTGATCGATGATTTTTTTGAACGCCACTGACCCCACTTCAGTCTCGGGCGTGATGCGTGCCAGGCTGCGGCCTTTAAGCCAACCCGTCATGTCGGCCCTGGGCAAGTTGGCCAGCAAAACCTGCCCAGTCGAAGTGGCGTGCGCGGGCAAGCGTGCGCCCAAGTGCAAGCCATAGGCCAAGTGTCGAACCGGCTCGGCCGCGCCTGCGCTGCGGGCCACGATGACACATTCATCACCATCGAGCACGACCGCGCTGAAAGCCGCCTGCGTTTGCGCGGCCAAGCGGTTGAGCGTGGGCTGCAGGGTGCGCGGCAAACGCGAAGTGGCCATGTAGCTGCCCGCCAGACGCAACACCCGCGCCGACAACCAGTAATGCGCGCCATCGGTGTCCAGGTAGCCCAGTTCGGCCAGCGTGAGCAAGTGGCGCCGCGCCGCCGCCCGCGTGATGCCGGTGCGCTGCGCGGCTTGCGTGGCATTCAGGCGCTGACGTTCGGTGTCAAACGCTTCCAGCACGGCCAGGCCCTTGGCCAGGCTTTCGATGTAGTCTGCTTTGGCGATGGTCATTTGGGCCTTGTTCGTGAAATGTCGGGACTGAAGCCACCGACCTACAAGTGACAGACCCCGTAGGTCGGTGGCTTCAGCCCCGACAGGGTCGTTGGGAAAACCCGTTGATCTGCGTTAATTTGCGCGATCATCGCACAAAAATAACAAGCATCGCACAAACCAAAATCTACAGCGCTGACACGCCCTGACTTCTTGTCTAAGCTTGCGGGCATTGCCTTTGACCCACATTCCCGGAGACTTTTCATGACCGAAGCCACGCGCACTCAGGTTGCCATCGTTGGCGCAGGCCCCTCGGGCTTGCTGCTGGGGCAGCTGCTCTACAAAGCCGGCATCGACGCCGTCATCGTGGAACGCCAAAGCGGTGACTATGTGCTCTCGCGCATCCGGGCCGGTGTGCTCGAGCAAGTGAGCATGGATCTGCTCGACGAAGCCGGTGTGGGCCAGCGCATGCACAAGGAGGGTCTGGTCCACGGCGGTTTTGACTTGTTGTTCAAAGGGGCACGTCACCGCATCGACATGAACCAGCTCACCGGCGGCAAAAACGTCATGGTGTATGGCCAGACCGAAGTCACCCGCGACCTGATGGACGCACGCCAAGCCGCAGGCCTGCCCACGGTGTACGAGGCCGAGAACGTGCAGGTGCACGAATTCGACACCGCCAAGCCCCGCGTCACCTACGAAAAAAATGGCCAGCTGCATACCCTTGAATGCGATTTCATCGCCGGTTGCGACGGCTTTCACGGCGTTTGCCGCGCCAGTGCCCCTCAAGGCGCGATCAAGGAATATGAAAAGGTCTACCCCTTCGGCTGGCTGGGCGTGTTGTCCGACACCCCACCCGTGCACCATGAACTCATTTACGCCAACAGCACGCGCGGCTTTGCCCTGTGCTCGCAGCGCAGCGCCACGCGCAGCCGCTATTACCTGCAGGTGCCCTTGACCGACAAGGTCGAACAATGGTCCGACGACGCCTTCTGGGCCGAGCTGTGCAACCGCCTCGACCCCGAAGCACGCGAGCATTTGGTCACCGGCCCCAGCATCGAAAAAAGCATCGCGCCGCTGCGCAGCTTTGTGACCGAGCCCATGCGCTTTGGCCGCATGTTCCTGGCGGGTGACGCCGCCCACATCGTGCCGCCCACAGGCGCCAAGGGCCTGAACCTGGCGGCCACCGATGTGAAGTACCTGTCCACCGCTCTCATTGAGTACTACCGAGAGAACTCGGAGGCGGGCATCGACAGCTATTCAGAGCGCTGCCTGCGCCGCATCTGGCGTGCCGAGCGTTTCAGCTGGTGGTTCACCAGCCTGATGCACCACTTTCCCGAAAACGGCGACATCGGCCAGAAGTTCCAAGACGCCGAACTGGACTACCTGGTCCACAGCCAAGCGGGCTCGCGCACCATCGCAGAAAACTATGTGGGCTTGCCGCTCAATTTTGGCGACGCTTGATGAGCGCCCAGGGGCATGACGCAAGCCAACTGGCGGTGGTTCACCACGCGCTTTGTCGGACCTGAAGGCGCCGACCTACAAATACCGCCTTCCCCGTAGGTCGGTGCCTTCAGGTCCGACTTGGCCCCGTAGGTCGGTGCCTTCAGGTCCGACATTGTGGGCTGGCGCGAAGCGACATTTCGCGTTCTCGTGGTGCATGACAGCCCCGCGGCTCAGACACCGGCGCGGCGCGCCTTCCAGGCCCCGAACAGGGCGATCAGGCCGGGCACGATGATCAAGGCCCAGATGATCTTGCTCAGGTGCTGCTGCACGATCGGCAGGTTGCCAAACAGGTAACCCACCGACAACAGGCCCACCACCCAAATCACCGCGCCCACCACATTGAAGAAGGTGAATTTGCTGCGCGTCATCTCGGCCACGCCCGCCACAAAAGGCACAAAGGTGCGCACAAAAGGCATGAAACGGGCCAAAATGATGGTGATGCCACCGTATTTTTCGTAAAACGCATGGGCCTGGTCAAAACCGCGGCGACTGAAAAACCGCGACTCTTCCCACTGGAACACCCGGGGCCCGAAGTAGCGCCCGATGGTGTAGTTGGTTTGGTCACCCAAAATGGCGGCTGCGAGCAGCAGGCCCATGACCAAGGGCAAACTCATCAAGCCCGCGCCGCACATGGCCCCAACGATGAAGAGCAGCGAGTCGCCCGGCAAAAATGGCATGACCACCACACCGGTTTCGACAAAGATGATGAGGAACAGCAGGGCATAGACCCAAGCCCCATGTTGAGCGACAAAGGCCTCCAAATATCGATCGACGTGGAGGATGAAATCAACGAGTTGCAAAAGAATGTCCATGCGACGATTATCCCCGCCCAAGCGCCCAAGCAGAGCCCCTAAAATCTGGCAGTGACTTCCCAACAACCCCCGGCTTACGCGCGCCGCCCCATCCGCGAACTCCCCGATGAACTGATCAGCCAGATCGCCGCTGGCGAGGTGGTCGAGCGCCCCGCTTCGGTCGTGCGCGAGTTGGTGGACAACGCCATGGACGCAGGTGCTCAAAGCATCACGCTGCGCCTGATGGGTGGCGGCACGCGGCTGATTTCGGTGGAGGACGACGGCGGTGGCATCGCGCCGGACGAGTTGGCCACTGCCTTGAAGCGCCACGCCACCAGCAAGATCAGCAATTTGGACGACCTCGAATCGGTGATGACCATGGGCTTTCGAGGCGAGGCGCTGGCGGCCATCCATTCGGTGTCCGAGCTCACCTTGCTCTCGCGCATGGACGGCCAGCCCACCGCCTTTGCGCTGGACGGCCGTACTGGCGAGATCCGCCCGGCCGCCCGCGCCGTGGGCACCACGGTAGAGGTCAAAGAGCTGTTTTTCTCGACCCCGGCCCGCCGCAAATTCCTCAAAAGCGACAGCACCGAGCTGGCGCACTGCGTGGAGGCGGTGCGCCGCCACGCGCTGGCGCGCCCTGACGTGGGTTTTGCCATCTGGCACGAGGGCAAGCTGGTGGAGCAGTGGCGCGTGCACCCTGGCGCGGCAGGCCTGGCGCAGCGCCTGGCCGATGTGCTGGGTGAGGAGTTTGTGGCCCAGTCCATTCCCATCGAATACCACGCCGGGCCGCTCAAAGTGACGGGGCGCGCGGGTCTGCCCGACGCTGCCCGCTCACGCCCCGACCACCAATTTGCCTATGTGAACGGCCGCTTTGTGCGCGACAAAGTGGTCATGCACGGCGCGCGCAGCGCCTACGAAGACGTGCTGCACGGCCACAAACAACCGGCCTATGCGCTGTTCATGCAGATCGACCCGACCCTGGTGGACGTGAATGTGCACCCGACTAAGATCGAGGTGCGCTTTCGCGACAGCCGCGCGGTGCACCAGGCGGTGCGGCATGCCCTCGAAAACGCCTTGGCGGTGCCGCGTTCGCAAAACCTGAACGATGCGTCTGCCCTGCCCGCCAGCGACTTCGACCTGAAGGCCCCCTCTTCCAAAGCCCTGCCCGAGTCAGCGGCCTGGCAGCAAGGCGGCATGGGCTTCGAACGCCCTGGCCCCTCGACTTTTTCGGCCCCGAGCTACAAACCTGCCGATTTTGTGCGCCCCCGAGTGGACGGCGAACAAGCCATGGCCGACCTGAAGGCGCTGTGGAACCCGCCTGAGCGCAATGAAGCGCTTGTTGCGCAAGAAGCCCGCCCTGCCGATTGGCCAGCCCCTTTCGCAGTCGGAGAACGCTCCCACACAATACCCTCCCCCGTAGGAGCGGTCTCCAACCGCGATGCTGCATCCCTCGCCCCCGCAGGAGCGGTCTCCGACCGCGATCAGCCCTGGCCAAACGCCAGCGCCGCCGACAACCCCTGGCCGCTGGGCCGCGCAGTGGCCCAACTGCACGGCGTCTACATCCTGGCCGAAAACAAGCAAGGCCTGGTGGTGGTGGACATGCACGCGGCGCACGAGCGCATCGTGTACGAACGCCTGAAAAACCAACTCAACACCACGGAAGCCTCGCGCATCGCCAGCCAACCGCTGCTGATCCCGGCCACCTTTGCCGCCACCCCCAACGAAGTGGCCACGGCCGAGGCCTGCGCCGAAGCGCTGGAACAATTGGGGCTGGAAATCTCGCCCCTGTCGGCCAAGACCCTGGCCGTGCGCGCCGTGCCCACCAGCTTGGCGCAAGGCGACGCGGTGGAGTTGGCGCGCAGCGTGTTGGCCGAGCTGGCCCAGCACGACGCCAGCACGGTGGTGCAGCGCGCCCAAAATGAAATTTTGGCCACCATGGCCTGTCACGGCGCGGTGCGCGCCAACCGCCGCTTGACGCTCGATGAAATGAACGGCTTGCTGCGCCAGATGGAAGACACCGAACGCTCCGACCAGTGCAACCACGGCCGGCCCACTTGGCGCCAGATGACGATGCGCGATCTGGATGCGCTGTTTTTGCGAGGCCGGTGATGGCCCCCAGACTCGTCGTCTTGCTCTTGGCCCTGCTGCTCGGCCTGCAACCCGTCACCAGCGACCTGTATTTGCCGGCCCTGCCCGCCATCACCCAGGGGTTTGGTGCCAGCATGGGCCAGGCACAACTCACGCTCACGGCGCTGCTCCTGGCCTTTGGTCTGTCCCAGCTCATTTGGGGTCCCATGTCGGACCGTTTTGGCCGCAGACCCATCCTGCTGTGGGGCATGGCTGCTTTCAAACTCGCATCGGTGGCCTGTGCATTTGCCCCCAGCATGGCCTGGCTGATCGCAGGCCGCGCCCTGCAAGGCATCGCCATGGGCGCGGGGGTCATGGCCGCGCGCGCGGTGGTGCGCGACCTGTTTGCACCAAGCCAAGGTGCCACCGTCATGTCGCAAGCCCTCACCGGCCTGGGCATCATCGCTTGCGCATGCGCGCCGCTGGGCGGCCTGCTCACCGAATGGCTGGGCTGGCGCGTGGCCCTGATCGCCGTCGCGGTGTTTGGCGCAGGCACCCTCGCCTTGCTGGCCTGGCGCTTCGAAGAAACCCTGGCCCAACCCGATGCGCACGCCTTGCGCGTCGGCCCCCTGATGCGCGCCAACCTCGCCATCCTGCGCCACCCCGTGTTCCTCACCTGGTGCGCTTTGTCTTCCGCGTCTTACCTGGGTCTGTTCACTTTTTTGGCCAGCTCGTCGTTTGTCTTCATTCAATTCATGGGGTACAGCAAAACGGCCTATGGTTTTCTGATGCTCAGCATGTCGCTGTCCTACATCGTGGGCACCTTCTTGTGCCTCTGGATGCTGCGCCGCACCAGCGTGCACCGCACCTTGGGCATGGCCGCGGTGCTGACCATCACCGGCGGTGTCAGCATGGCCGCGCTGGCCCATGCCGGGGAAGGCCAGGACTGCTACGGTGCCTGGGCCGTCATGGTGCCCATGTACATCTTCATGCTGGGCCACGGCGTCCATCAGCCATGCGGTCAAAGCGTCGCTGTGGTGCCCTTTCCGCAACGGGCAGGCACAGCTTCGGCATTGAATGGGTTTTTGATGATGCTGGGCGCATTCTTCATGGGCGCCTGGCTGAGCACCCACATGGACCGCCCGGTGTTTGCGCTGGCACACGGCATCTTGCTCTGGGCCATCGTCATCACGCTGTTGGCCTGGACCGCCGTTCAACGCCACGGCCGCCCGGTGCTCATGCCAACCGCAGCGGCATGAGCCAACCCGACGCCATCGCCATTGTGGGCCCCACGGCCAGCGGCAAAACCGCAGCGGCATTGGCCTTGGCCCAAGCCCTGCAGCCCCAAGGCGGCGCAGAAATCATCAGCGTTGACTCGGCCCTGGTTTACCGGGGCATGGACATTGGCACCGCCAAACCCAGCCGCGACGAACTGGCCGCCGTGCCGCACCACCTGATCGACACGCTGGACCCGCTGCACAGCTACAGCGCGGCAGAATTTGCCAAAGACGCCACCCGGCTCATTCAGGACATCCGTGCACGCGGCAAAACACCGCTGTTGGTGGGCGGCACCATGCTCTACCTCAAGGCCTTGCTAGAAGGCCTGAACGACATCCCCGCGGCCGACCCGCAGGTGCGGGCTCAAATTCACCAACAAGCCGAGCAGCAAGGCTGGCCCGCCCTGCACGCGCAACTGGCCCAGGTGGACCCACAAACGGCCGCCCGCCTGGCCCCGGGCGACAGCCAGCGCATTGGCCGCGCCTTGGAAGTCTGGACCGCCACCGGCCAAACCCTGAGCTCTTTTCACCAAAGCGCCAAGGCCAACGCCCCCGACTGGCGCATCCCCGTCATCAGCCTGGAGGCACTGGACCGCCCTTGGTTGCACCAGCGCATCGCGCTGCGCTTTCAACAAATGATGGCGGCGGGCTTTTTGGACGAGGTGAAGGCCCTGCGGGCACGCGGCGACCTGCACCCCGACCTGACCTCGATGCGCTGCGTGGGTTACCGCCAAGCCTGGGAAGGGCTCGACGCGGGCTGGACCGAAGCCGAGATCATGGAGCGCGGCATCTTTGCCACCCGCCAACTGGCCAAGCGGCAAATCACCTGGCTGCGCAGCATGCCAGGGCGGCGGGTGGTGCAGGCCGATGCGCCAGATGCGCTGGCACAAGTGCTCAGGCGCGCTAAGACAGCCCAGTTTTAATCTGGGTCGTCTTTACGCCGAGCGTTTTTGATCTTGGACTGAATCGACTTGCCCTCCAACCGCCTTTGCACCGAGCCATAAGTGGGCTTGGTGGCCTTGCGGGGTTTGGGAGGCTTGGCATACAGATCCAGCGTTTCATACAGCCTGGCCCAAGCATCCACCCGGTTGGCTTCTTGCGTGCGGTGTTTCTGGGCTTTCAGAATGAAAACGCCCTCCAGCGTCAACCGACTGTCGCCCGACGCCAGCCAGCGCTGTTTGACATCGTCGGGCAAGGCGGAGTTCGCCACATCAAAACGCAGCTGGATGGCGCTGGAGACCTTGTTGACGTTTTGCCCGCCCGGGCCTTGCGCCCGGATGGCGCTCAGCTCGACCTCGGCGTCGTCGATGTGCAGGGCGTGTTTCATTTGGCTCTGCACCTGCAGTCACTGCAGCGGCCCCTTGAGGTTTTCCGGCACAGGCAAGGGCAGGACGTCGATGCCTTCGTCGATCAGGGCCTCGGTTTCTTCGCGCGTGGCTTGGCCGCGGATGTTGCGCTCTTCGCGCTCGCCGTAATGGATCTTGCGGGCTTCTTCGGCAAACTGCGTTCCCACATCTTCGGTGTTGGCCATGACGTGGCGCACCATTTTCACCAGGGCCGACTGCATATGCTGCAAGGCATCGGGCGGCAAATCGGGCAGCGCGGGTGCAGCGCTGGATGCGGCGGGTGACGCTGCAAATGAAGCATCTGCAGCGCGGGCTTGCGGGCCACCCGCAGCGCTGCCCGCGCCCGCAGGTTCATCGCCCTGCCCCAGCTCCACTTTGGGGGCTGTGCCGTGGCCCAGGTTCAAGCGCGGTGCTGACAACTTTTTGGTAATGTCGCTGTCGTTGCACACTGGGCAGGTCAACAGACCCCGTTCGCGCTGAGCGTCGTAGTCGTCTTGAGAGCCAAACCAGCCTTCAAAGCTGTGGCCCAAGCGGCATTGCAGGTCGAGGACTTTCATGCCATCGGTTCAGGTGACGGTTTGCCACTGCAAGGGCCACTGGCCCGATTGCACGTTTTGCAACCACAGCAAGCCCGTCAAGGTCTTGGCATCGGTCAAGCGGCCTTGCTGGCAAGCGGCCATCAGTTCGGCGGGGCTGGCGGTAAACACATCCAAAAATTCGTCGGTGTCCAGTCGGCGCTCTCCCAGGCTGAGTTCTTTCGCAAACCAAATCTCGATCACCTCGGTCGAATAGGCGATGACCGGGTGCAACACCCCGGCCCGGGCCCATTGGCGCGCGGTGTAGCCGGTTTCTTCTTGCAGCTCCCGTTGGGCGCACAACCAGGGGTCTTCGCCGGGGTCCAGCTTGCCAGCCGGGAACTCGGTCATGACCTGACCCACGGGGTAACGAAACTGCCGCTCCATCACCAAGCGCAAACCTTCGGGCGTGTCGAGCATGGGAATGACCATGACGGCACCGGGGTGCACCACGTATTCGCGGGTAGACAAGTTTTGATTGGGCAAGCGCACGGTGTCGCGGAAAGCATGCAGGAAGCGCCCGCGCAAGAGCTCTTCCTGGTGGACCCGGTGCTCGATCAGGTGGTCGTCAGACATGCAAACCAGTGTGAGGGCCGTGCTGCACTCAGTGTTTGCGGTGCATCAGGTAGCGGTAGACGAAACCCGGAAAGGCCAGCGTGATGAACATGGTGCCGGTCACCGCATAAAACTCCCAGCCCTGCGGGGCCACTTGTCCGCCGTGCTTTTCCAGCGCCAGTCCCACCCCACCCACCACAAAGTACAAAACCACCAGTTCCATCAAGCGCCACAGCAAAGGCTTGGACAGGCGCTGTGGGCCCATCAGCATGATGCGCTGGTTGAAAAACGGCACGTTGGCGGCAAGCATTGCCAGCAGGATCAACAAACCGATTTGGGTGGACGTGCTCATGGTGCGGTGTTCAAAACATCAGACCGCGAGCATGCGCACAATTGAATCGGCGCACAAAGCCATGAGTGCACCGGGGAAAATGCCCAACAACAAGACCAGCAGGCCATTGGTGGACAACACCAAGCGCACATCCAGCGAGGCCGACACGGTGGTGGCCGTGACCGGCTCGTCAAAGTACATGACCTTGACCACGCGCAGGTAATAGAAAGCGCCAATCAGCGACATGATGACCGCGAAAATCGCCAAGCCCAGATAAAAGCCCTGCCCGGAGGCGAGCAACGATTGCAGCACCGACAGCTTGGCATAAAAGCCGACCATCGGCGGAATGCCTGCCATCGAGAACAAGCAAATCGCCATGACACCCGCGTACAAGGGGCTGCGCTGGTTCAGGCCAGACAAGTCAGTGATCTCTTCGCTCTCGAAGCCCTGACGGGCCAGCAACATGATCACGCCGAAAGCGGCCAAAGTGGTCAGCACATACGACACCATGTAGAACATGGCCGAGCTGTAGGCGTTGGCGGCCAAGGTGGTCTCGCCATTGATCACGCCCGCCACAAAACCCAGCAGCACAAAACCCATTTGCGAGATGGTCGAATAGGCCAGCATGCGTTTGAGGTTGGTCTGCGCAATGGCCGCCAAGTTGCCAATGAGCAAGGAGCCAATGGCCAGCAGCGACAGCATTTGCTGCCAGTCAAACGCCAACGGCAGCATGCCTTCCACCAGCAAGCGCACAAGAATGGCAAACGCGGCCAGCTTGGGCGCGCCACCGATCATCAAGGTCGCAGCGGTGGGGGCACCTTGGTACACATCGGGAATCCACATGTGGAAAGGCACAGCGCCAATCTTGAAAGCCAGACCCGCCACAATGAAGACCAGGCCAAACACCAGCACTTGGTGGTTCACCTGACCCGAAGCAATGGCTTTGAGCACCGCAGACAGCTCCAGGCTACCGGTGGCGCCATACATCATGGACATGCCGTAGAGCAAGAAGCCCGAGGCCATGGCCCCCAGCACGAAGTACTTCATGGCCGCTTCACTCGCTTGCGCGTGGTCGCGGCGCAGGGCCACGAGCGCATAGCTCGACAGGGTCAGCAGTTCCAGACCCAAATAGATCACGATGAAGTTCTGGCCCGAGATCATCATGCTCATGCCGAGCAAGGCGAACAGGCTCAGGCTGAAAATCTCCCCGCCGCGCAGCATCTCGCGGTCGGCAGCGTAGGGGCGCGAGTACACCAAGGTCACCATCACCGCGATGGTGGCAAAGCACTTGAGCCAGTGGCCCATCGGGTCGCTGACCACCATGCGGCCAAAGCCGTACAGCGTCTGCCCGGCATCGGCGTACAAGGCGTGCAACAAGGCCACGCCACCCAGAGACGCCAGCGTCAGCACATAAGTGCCGGTGCGCTTGGGGCTTTTCACGAAGAGGTCGGCCAGCGTCACGACGCAGGCCATGACCAGCAACACGATCTCCGGATACATCGTCATCCAGCTGGAGTTGTCCATCATCTGTGTTCTCTCAATTGTTCTATTCAGGCGAAACGTTCAGGTCCTGGCCGCTCAAGGCAGCTTGGACAAGGCCACGTGCTTGAGCAAGTCCATCACCGAAGCATCCATCACATCGGTGAACGGTTTGGGGTAAATGCCCATGTAGAGCACGGCCACGGCCAGCAAACTGAGCATCAGGAATTCACGCGCGTTGATGTCAACCAGGCCCTTGACGTCGTCATTGGTCACAGGGCCCAGGTACACCCGCTTGAACATCCACAAGGTGTAAGCCGCGCCAAAAATCAGGGCCGAAGCGGCCAGCAGGCCGATCCAGAAGTTGAACTTCACGGCGCCCAAAATGACCATCCACTCGCCCACAAAACCCGCAGTACCCGGCAAGCCCGCATTGGCCATGGCAAAAAGCAAGGCAAAGGCGGCGAACTTGGGCATGGTGTTGACCACGCCGCCATAGCTGGCGATTTCACGCGAGTGCACCCGGTCGTACAAGACGCCGATGCACAGGAACATGGCGGCCGACACAAAGCCGTGCGCAATCATCTGCACAATGCCGCCAGACACGCCGAGCGGGTTGAAGATGAAAAAGCCTAAAGTGACAAAGCCCATGTGTGCCACCGACGAATACGCCACCAGCTTTTTCATGTCCTGCTGGACCATGGCCACCAGGCCCACATAGACCACAGCCACCAGCGACAGCACGATGATCAACATGCCCCACTCACGGGCCGCATCGGGTGCAATCGGCATGGAAAAGCGCAAGAACCCATAAGCGCCCAGCTTGAGCATGATGGCCGCCAGCACAGCGGAGCCGCCGGTAGGCGCTTCCACGTGCACATCGGGCAGCCAGGTGTGCACCGGCCACATCGGCACCTTGACGGCAAACGCCGCAAAAAAGGCAAAGAACAGCAAGGTCTGCACGGTGCCCGACAAGGGCAGCTGGTGCCAGGTCAGGATGTCGAAGCTGCCGCCGGATGTGACGTACAGATAGATCAAGGCGATCAGCATCAGGAGTGAACCGAGCAACGTGTAAAGGAAAAATTTGAACGCCGCGTAAATCTTGTTCGGGCCGCCCCAGATGCCGATGATCAGGTACATCGGGATCAAGGTCGCCTCAAAAAAGACGTAGAACAGGATGCCGTCGAGGGCACAGAACACACCGATCATCAGGCCCGACAAAATCAAGAAAGCCGCCATGTACTGGCTGACCTTGCGGGTGATGACTTCCCAGCCCGCAATGACCACCACCACGTTGATGAAGGCCGTCAGTGGAATCAACCACAGCGAGATGCCATCCACGCCCAGGTGGTAGTGCACATTGAAGCGCTCAATCCAAGAGAGTTTTTCGACGAACTGCATCTCGGATGTGCCGAGCTGAAAGCCCGAAATCAAAGGCAGTGTGACCAGCAAACTGGCGATCGCGCCGACAAGCGCCAACCAGCGCACAGCGCCCGCTTGGCTGTCGCGACCGCAGGCCAGCAAGACGACGCCGAAAGCGATCGGCATCCAGATGGCAAGGCTTAACAATCCCATTTTTATATTGTCCTCAAAACCGTTAAGCGAGCCAGACGAAATACGTCATCAGCGCGAACACACCCAAAATCATGACCAGTGCGTAGTGGTACAGGAAACCCGACTGGAACCAGCGCACCACGCCAGACACCCAACCCACGACTTTCCAGGAACCGTTGACGAAGAAGCCGTCGATGATGGCGCGGTCGCCCAACTTCCACAGACCCATGCCCAAACCACGTGCACCTTTGGCCAGGATGTTTTCGTTGATCCAGTCCATGTAGTACTTGTTCTCGAGGACCACGATCAGCGGACGCAGAGCGCGGGCAAAGAAGGCCGGCACTTTGGGGTTGACCAAGTACATGTACCAAGCGGTCACCACACCGGCCAAAGCCAGCCAGAACGGCGCCATGCTGAGGCCGTGAACCGCCATGGCCACCGGACCGTGGAACAACTGCCCCAACTGCTGCATGGCAGGGTGTTTGACGGCGTCGATGAAGATGACGTCCTTGAAGAAGTCGCCGTACAGCATGGGGCCGATCGTCATGTAGCCAATCACCACCGAAGGAATCGCCAACAAGATGAGTGGCACCGTCACCACCCAAGGCGACTCGTGCGGTTTGTCGTGGCCGTGATCGCCTGCGTGATCGTTGTGCACGTGGTGGTCATCGTGGTGCGCATCCGGGTTCTGGTCGTAGCGCTCAGGGCCATGGAAGACCAGAAAGTACATGCGGAACGAATAGAAAGCCGTGACAAACACCCCCGCCAGCACCGCAAAGTTGGCAAAGCCAGCGGCGGGCAATGTGCTCAGGTGCACGGCTTCGATGATGCTGTCCTTGGAGTAAAAACCCGAGAACAGAGGCGTGCCGATCAGGGCCAGCGAACCCAGCAAAGACGTGATCCAGGTGATGGGCATGTACTTGCGCAGACCGCCCATGTAGCGGATGTCCTGGTTGTGGTGCATGCCCATGATGACGGAACCAGCACCCAAAAACAGCAGCGCTTTGAAGAACGCATGCGTCATCAGGTGGAACACGGCCACCGAGTAAGCCGATGCGCCCAGCGCCACCGTCATGTAACCGAGCTGTGACAAGGTGGAATAAGCCACCACGCGTTTGATGTCGTTTTGGATGATGCCCAAAAAGCCCATGAACAGCGCCGTGATCGAGCCGACGACCATCATGAAGTTCAAAGCCGAATCGGACAACTCGAACAGCGGCGACATGCGCGCCACCATGAAGATGCCCGCCGTCACCATGGTGGCCGCGTGGATCAGCGCAGAGATGGGCGTGGGGCCTTCCATCGAATCAGGCAGCCACACGTGCAGCGGGAACTGGGCCGACTTGCCCATGGCGCCGATGAACAGGCAGATGCAGATCACTGTGATCAGCATGGCGTCCATGCCGAAGATGTACCAAGGGAAATCGATGGCGGCCAGTTCTTGCGCCTTGGCAAACAGCTCGGTGTAGTTGAGTGTGCCGGTGTAGGCCACAATCAGGCCGATGCCGAGGATGAAGCCAAAGTCACCGACCCGGTTGACCAAAAATGCCTTCATGTTGGCGAAGATGGCGGTCGGTTTGTTGTACCAAAAGCCGATCAGCAAATAAGACACCAAGCCCACCGCTTCCCAGCCGAAAAACAGCTGCAGCAAGTTGTTGCTCATCACCAGCATCAGCATGGAAAAAGTGAACAGCGAGATGTAGGCAAAAAAGCGGTTGTAGCCTTCGTCCTCGTCCATGTAGCCGATGGTGTAGATGTGCACCATGAGGGACACGAAGGTGACGACGCACATCATCATCGCCGTGAGGCTGTCGACCATGAAGCCGACTTCCATCTTCAGGCCACCCACCACCATCCAGGTGTAGATGCTTTCGTTGAAAGTGGCCCCAGCCAGGACGCTGCTCAGCGTCATGGCCGACAGGATGAACGCCAAGAGTACGCCCAAAATGGTGAAGCTGTGCGACAGGCGACGGCCAATCCAGTTGCCGCCGAATTGGGTGCCCCAAATGCCGGCCAACAAAGCGCCCACCAGCGGGGCCAAGGGGATGGCCAGCAGTGTGCTGGCGTTGAGGGTCTGACTCATATTCTTGTTAACCCTTGAGCGAATTGAGTTCGTCCACGTTGATGTTGTGCTGGTTGCGGAACAACAGCACCAAAATGGCCAAGCCAATGGCCGATTCGGCCGCAGCCACCGTCAGGATGAAGAAAACGAACACTTGGCCGTGCATGTCACCCAGGTAGTGTGAAAACGCCACAAAGTTCATGTTCACGGCCAGCAGCATCAGCTCGATGGCCATGAGCAAAACGATCAGGTTCTTGCGGTTGAGGAAAATGCCGATCACGGACAATGCAAACAGCATGGCGCCGAGCGACAAGAAGTGTCCAAGGGTCAGTGTCATCATTTTTTCACCTCCACAGGTGCTGCGTCAGTTTGAGCAACCGGCGCAGGCGCCGCTTGAGTCGGGGCCATTTTGACCACCTGCATGCGGTCGGCAGCACGCACCTTGACTTGAATGGACGGGTCAATCGCCTTGCTGTCCTTGCGCTCACGCAAAGTCAGGGCAATGGCCGCGATCATGGCCACCAGCAAAATGGCCGCCGCGATCTGGATCGGCATCAGGTATTCGGTATAAAGCAAGATGCCCAATGCCTTGGCATTGTCCACCGGCACGGCGCCGTTGCCCATGACCGGCGCTTCGGACACGCGAAAACCGGACAACAACACTGCGGCCATTTCCAGGGCGACGACGGCCCCCAAAGTGGCCGCCAAAGGAAAGTTTTTCCAAAAACCTTTGCGCACAGTGTCGATGCCGATGTCCAGCATCATCACCACGAACAGGAAAAGCACCATCACCGCACCCAGGTACACCAGCACCAGCAAAATGGCCAAAAACTCTGCATTGAGAAGGAACCACACGGCCGAGGCTTGCGAGAAAGCCAGCATGAGGTAGAGCACCGCGTGCACGGGGTTGCGTGCGGTCACCACCCGGAAGGCCGCAAACAGCAGCACCACCGAGAAGAGGTAGAAGAAACCGGTCTTGACGTCCATAAGTCTGTCTTTTTAAGTGTTCAGGACTGGGCGGCGTTCAACGGTAAGGAGCATCGGCGGCGCGGGCGGCAGCGATCTCTTTTTCGTAACGGTCGCCCACGGCCAGCAACATGTCCTTGGTGAAGTACAGGTCACCGCGTTTTTCGCCGTGGTATTCGAAAATATGCGTTTCGACGATCGAGTCCACCGGGCAGCTTTCTTCACAAAAGCCGCAGAAAATGCACTTGGTCAAGTCGATGTCGTAGCGTGTGGTGCGGCGCGAACCGTCCTCTCGCTGGCCAGCTTCAATGGTGATGGCCATGGCTGGGCACACCGCCTCGCAGAGCTTGCAGGCGATGCAGCGCTCTTCACCGTTGTCATAACGGCGCAGGGCATGCAGGCCACGAAAACGCGGCGACAGCGGCGTTTTTTCTTCTGGGAACTGCACTGTCACCTTGCGGGCGAAAGCGTAGCGTCCCGTCAGAGCCATGCCCTTGAGCAACTCCACGAGCATGAAGCTCTTGAGGAAGTCCTTGATCGAGAAAGAGGAAGCAGTCATTGTGGTCATGGTCATTCACCGATCAGAGCCAGATGTTCCAGGGCGAGTGCAACCACACGCCGACGACCAGCAGCCACACCAAAGTGACGGGGATGAAAATCTTCCAGCCCAGACGCATGATCTGGTCATAACGGAAGCGCGGGAACGTGGCACGGATCCAGATGAACATGGAAACGACTAAGAAGGTCTTCAGACCCAGCCAGATCCAGCCGGGTATCCAGTTGAACAAGGCGCTGTCGATGGGCGACAACCAGCCGCCCAGGAACATGATGACGGCCAGAATGGACACGAGCCACATGCTGGCGTATTCGGCCAAGAAGAAGATCGCAAAGCCCATGCCCGAATACTCGACCATGTGACCGGCCACGATCTCGGCTTCGCCTTCGACCACGTCAAACGGGTGGCGGTTGGTTTCGGCCACGCCAGAGATCAAGTAGACGATAAAAATCGGCAACAAAGGCAACCAGTTCCAGGAAAGGAAGCTCAGGCCCATGTCTGCGGCAGCGCCCTTGCCTTGCGCCAGCACGATCTCGGTCAGGTTCATGCTGCCCGAGACCATCAAGACCACCAGGAAGCAAAAGCCCATGGCGATTTCGTAGCTCACCATCTGGGCCGATGCGCGCAGCGCACCCAAAAAGGCGTATTTGGAATTTGATGCCCATCCCGCGATGATCACGCCATAAACCTCGATCGAGGTGATGGCCATGACCAGCAGCAAGCCGGCATTGATGTTGGTCAGCGCCTGCTCGGGGCCAAACGGAATAGCGACCCAGGCAGCCAGCGCCGGCATGATGGCCATGATCGGGCCCAAGCGGAACAAGCCGGGGCTGGCCGCTGTGGGGTTGATCAGTTCTTTGGTCAGCAACTTCAGGGCGTCTGCAATCGGCTGCAGCAAACCAAACGGCCCCACGCGGTTGGGGCCATGACGCACTTGCATGAAGCCCAAGAGCTTGCGCTCCCACAGCGTCAGGTAGGCTACGGCACCCATCAGCGGCGCGAGGATGGCAACGATCTTGAGCAAAATCCACAAAACAGGCCACGCCATCGTGGCCCACCAGCTGGCAGCCACCAAATTCAGGCCGCCGTTGTACAGCGCGTCAATCATGGGGTCACCTCCTGACGGGCGTCTGCGGTCAATTGCAAAGACGGCGCACGGCGCACGGTGCCATCCAGCTGGTAAATGGAAGCAACCGCAGGAGCGGGCGTGGGGGTCCCCGTCAGGTTGATGGCGGCCCGTGTGGCGTTTGATGCCGTCAGCGGCTGAGCCGTGGCGCGGGCCAATACGTCTTGAGAGGTTTCAAAAGCCACACCGGGAATGTCGAGCAAGTTGGCCAGCACGCGCAGCACTTTCCAGGCCGGGCGGGTATCGGCCAAAGGCTTGACCACGGCGTGGAAGCTTTGCAGACGGCCTTCGGCGTTGACAAAAGAGCCCGATGTTTCGGTGAACGGGGCCATCGGCAGCAGCACATCGCTGAAGGCCATGTTGGCCTTGAACGGGCTGAGGGTCACCACCATCTCAGTTTGTGCCAAGGCTTGGGCAGCGGCGCCACCTGCGGCGCTGTCAAACTCGGGCTCGGTGTTCAGCAAGATCGCGGCTTTCAGGCCACCGGCCAGCATCTGGCCCGCATGTTTGCCGCCGGTTTGAGGTTGAGCAGCCACCCATTGCGCACCCACGGTGTTGGCCGCTTCGGTCAGGTAACCGACAGTCGCACCCGTTTGCTCGGCAATCCAGTTGGCCAGGGCCAGCAAGGTCGAAGCGTTGGCATGGTGCGCTGCGGCATTGCCCAGCAGCACCGCCTTGCGTTCGCCACCCATCAGAGAATTGGCGATGGCTTGGGCTTGTGCAGAAGCCGTGCCCGCACAAGGGGCTGTCACGCCTTTCACAGCTGCAACAGCGGTCGCCACATCGGCCAAGGTTTGCGCCCAGTCAAACGCATCGGTCACCACCGCGTTGGCCACAGGCATGGCCCAGGCGTCGGCATGACTGAAAGCGCCTTTGTCGGTGATCAGGTTCACGGCAGCGCCATGGCGCACGGCGTGGCGCACACGCAAGGCAAACAGCGGATGGTCTTTGCGCAGGTTGGAACCCACCACCAGCACGCGTTGCAATGTGCTCAGCGAGGCAATGGATGTGCCCAAGGTGCGCACACCTTCAGCCGCGCCAAATTCGGCTTGGCGCAGGCGGTGGTCGATGTTGTCCGATCCCAGGCCGCGCATCAAGGCACCGGCCAGGTACAACTCTTCTACGGTGCTGTGCGGGCTGACCAGTGCGCCAATGCTGTTGGCCCCGTGGTCGCGCTGGATGCTGCGCAGGCCATTGGCCACATATTCGAGGGCGGTTTGCCAGTCAACGGTTTTCCACTCACCGCCCTGCTTGAGCATGGGATGGGTCAGGCGGTCGGTGCCGTTCAGGGCTTCATAAGAGAAACGCTCACGGTCGGCGATCCAGCACTCGTTGAGGTCTTCGTTTTCCAGCGGCACGACGCGCATGACCTGGTTGTTCTTGACCTGCACGATCAGGTTGGCGCCCGAGGAGTCGTGTGCTGCCACCGACTTGCGGCGCGACAGCTCCCAGGTGCGGGCATGGTAGCGGAAAGGCTTGCTGGTCAAAGCGCCCACGGGGCAGATGTCGATCATGTTGCCCGACAACTCGGAGTCAATCGTCTGGCCCAAAAAGGTTTCAATCTCGGCATGCTCACCCCGGTGCGACATGCCCAGCTCCATGGCACCGGCCACTTCTTGGCCGAAGCGCACGCAGCGAGTGCAGTGGATGCAGCGGCTCATCTCTTCCATCGAGATCAGGGGGCCGACCTCTTTGTGAAAGACCACACGCTTTTCTTCTTCGTAACGCGAGGTGCTGCCACCGTAACCCACCGCCAAGTCTTGCAACTGGCACTCACCGCCTTGGTCGCAGATGGGGCAATCGAGCGGGTGGTTGATCAGCAAAAACTCCATGACCGACTTTTGGGCCGCAATGGCTTTGTCGCTCTTGGTGCGCACGATCATGCCTTGCGTCACGGGCGTGGCGCAGGCGGGCATGGGTTTGGGAGCCTTTTCGACCTCGACCAGGCACATCCGGCAGTTGGCAGCAATGGAGAGTTTCTTGTGGTAGCAGAAATGCGGAATGTAGGTGCCGGCTTTTTCAGCCGCATGCATGACCATGCTGCCTTCGGCAACTTCCACTTTCTGACCGTCGAGTTCTATTTCAACCATGGGTCTTCACCGCTGTTGCATCGGCGCTGACCATGGAGGTCTTGTGCTCGATGAGGTGTACAAATTCGTGACGGAAATGCTTGAGCATGCCGCGCACCGGCATGGCCGCTGCATCACCCAAGGCGCAAATCGTGCGACCCATGATGTTGCCGGCCACACTGTCCAGCATGTCGATGTCGCTGGCACGGCCTTGGCCGTGTTCAATGCGGTCCACCATGCGCCAGAGCCAGCCTGTGCCTTCACGGCAAGGGGTGCATTGGCCACAGGACTCGTGTGAATAAAAGTAAGACAAACGCGCCAGGGCCTTAACCATGCAACGGGTCTCGTCCATCACAATCACCGCGCCCGAACCCAGCATGGAGCCGCCTTCTTTGGCGATGCTGTCGTAGTCCATGGTGAGCTTCATCATCAACTCGGCAGGCACGACGGGCGAAGACGAGCCGCCTGGGATCACCGCTTTGAGTTGGCGACCACCGCGCATGCCACCGGCCAGTTCGAGCAGCTTGGCAAAGGGCGTGCCCATGGGCACTTCGTAGTTGCCGGGGCGCTCCACGTCACCGCTGACCGAGAAGATCTTGGTGCCGCCGTTGTTGGGCTTTCCGCATTCCAGATACGCCTGCCCTCCGTTGCGGATGATCCAGGGCACTGCTGCGAAGGTTTCGGTGTTGTTGATGGTGGTGGGCTTGCCGTACAGGCCAAAGCTGGCGGGGAACGGTGGCTTGAAGCGGGGCTGGCCTTTTTTGCCCTCGAGTGATTCAAGCAAAGCGGTTTCTTCGCCGCAGATGTAAGCGCCAAACCCGTGCGAGGCGTGCAACTGAAAGCTGAACGTGCTGCCCATGATGTGGTTGCCCAAATAGCCTGCGGCGCGGGCTTCTTCGAGGGCCGCTTCAAAGCGCTCGTAGGTGTGGAAAATTTCGCCGTGGATGTAGTTGTAACCCACGCTGATGCCCATGGCATAAGCCGCGATGATCATGCCCTCGATCACGGTGTGGGGGTTGTACTCCATGATGTCGCGGTCTTTGCAGGTGCCCGGCTCGCCTTCGTCCGAGTTGCACACCAGGTACTTTTGACCGGGGAACTGGCGGGGCATGAAGCTCCACTTGAGCCCCGTGGGGAAACCCGCACCGCCGCGACCGCGCAGGCCCGATTCTTTGACAGTGGCGATCACTTGGTCTTGCGTCATGCCAGCAACGCCGGTCTCGGCATTGGGCTCAGCACCGTCTTTGCCTAAAATCTTGCGCAGGGCCGCGTAGCCGCCACGCGATTCGTAGTCTTGGATGCCCCAGTTGGTGCCGTTCAGACCGGCATAAATTTGCGGGTTGATGTGGCGATCATGGAAGCACGATTCCACGCCGTTGGCCTGGAATTGGCTGAGAATTTGTTCGACGTTCATCAGGCCGCCTCGGCTTTCTTCAAACTATCAACCAATTGGTCGAGCTTATCGTGGCTCATGAAACTGCACATGTGGCGGTCGTTCACCAGCAGAACCGGCGCATCGGCGCAAGCGCCCTGGCATTCGCTGGGCTGCAAAGTGAAGAAGCCATCGGCAGTGGTTTCACCGACACGCACGCCCAATTTGTGTTCGAGATGTTCCAAAGCCTTTTGGCCACCACGCAACTGACAAGGCAGGTTGGTGCAAACGTTGAGTTTGAACTTGCCCACCGGCTTTTGGTTGTACATGTTGTAGAAGGTGGTGACTTCGTGCACGGCCATCACAGGCATGCCCAACACCTCGGCCACGACTTGCTCACTGTCGGGGCTGACCCAGCCTTGTTCTTGCTGAACGATAGCCAGGCAGGCCATGACGGCCGACTGCTTTTGATCTGCAGGGAACTTGGCGACTTCACGCGCAAAGCGCGCTTTGGTTGACTCAGAGATCATCGGTCAATCTCTCCAAAAACAATGTCCATGGTCCCGATGATCGCGACCGCGTCGGCCAGCATGTGGCCACGGGCCATTTCATCGAGGGCGGCCAAATGGGCAAAGCCCGGGGCACGAATTTTGAGACGGTAAGGCTTGTTGGCCCCATCGCTCACCATGTAAATGCCGAACTCACCTTTGGGGTGCTCGACAGCAGCGTAGGCCTCACCTTCGGGCACATGGAAGCCTTCAGTGAAGAGCTTGAAGTGGTGGATCAAGTCTTCCATGTTGGACTTCATGCCTTCACGTGCAGGCGGTGCCACCTTGTGGTTGTCGGTGATGACGGGGCCGGGGTTGGCACGCAGCCACTTCACGCACTGCTGGATGATGCGGTTCGATTCGCGCATCTCCTGCACCCGCACCAGGTACCGGTCGTAGCTGTCACCCGTCTTGCCCACAGGCACGTCGAACTCGACCTGGTCGTAAGCGTCGTAAGGCTGCTTTTTGCGCAAGTCCCAGGCGAAGCCGGAGCCACGCAGCATGGGACCGGTCATGCCCAAGTTGAGGGCGCGCTCGGGTGCCACCACGCCGATGCCCACGGTGCGCTGCTTCCAGATGCGGTTGTCGGTCAGCAGGGTTTCGTATTCGTCCACACACTTGGGAAAACGCTGGGTGAAGTCGTCGATGAAATCCAGCAAGGAGCCATTGCGGTTCTTGTTGAGCTGCTCGATGGCCTTGGCGTTCTTGATTTTGTTGACCTTGTACTGCGGCATGCTGTCTGGCAGGTCGCGGTACACGCCACCGGGGCGGAAGTACGCCGCGTGCATGCGGGCACCGGACACGGCCTCATACATGTCGAACAGGTCTTCACGTTCACGAAAAGTGTAGATCAAGATGGTCGAGCTGCCGCAGTCGTTGCCGTGCGAGCCGAGCCACATCAAATGGTTCAGCACGCGGGTGATTTCCGAGAACATCACGCGGATGTATTGCGCGCGCATGGGCACTTCGAGGCCCAGCATCTTCTCGATGGCCAGGCAATACGCGTGCTCGTTGCACATCATCGACACGTAATCCAAGCGGTCCATGTAGGGCAGCGATTGAATGTAGGTTTTGCTCTCCGCCAATTTCTCGGTAGCGCGGTGCAGCAGACCGATGTGCGGATCGGCACGTTGCACGACCTCGCCATCCAACTCGAGCACCAAGCGGAGCACGCCGTGCGCTGCCGGGTGCTGGGGGCCAAAGTTCAGCGTGTAATTCTTGATTTCGGCCATGTCAGTTCAGGCCTCCATAGTTGTCTTCGCGGATGATACGCGGCGTGATTTCGCGTGGCTCAATGCTCACGGGTTCATAAATCACGCGCTTGCGCTCGGCGTCGTAGCGCATCTCCACGTGACCCGACAGCGGGAAGTCTTTGCGAAACGGATGACCAATGAAGCCATAGTCGGTCAAGATGCGGCGCAGGTCGTTGTGGCCTTCGAACACGATGCCGTAGAGGTCGAACGCTTCGCGCTCGTACCAGTTGGCCGAGTTCCAGATCTCGTTGACCGAGTCCACCAAAGGCAGGTCGTCATCGGGGCACATCACTTTGACGCGCACGCGCTGGTTCAAGCTCACGGACAGCAAATGCACCGTGACACCAAAACGCGGGCCATCGGTGCCCACTTCGCGGTAGGCAGAGTAATCCAGGCCCGCCAAATCAACGAGTTGCTCAAATTGACAGCCCGGCGCATCACACAGGGTTTGCATCACACCCAGGTAATGGGCCGCGCTCACCTGCAAGGTCACCTCACCCAGGCTCAAGGTGATTTTCTGCACCCGATCACCCAGGGCCAAAGCCAGGGTGTCTTGCAAGTCTTCGGGGCGAATGGCGAAATCGGTCATCGTCATTCCCTTCAAGCACGCGCAATGGTGTGCGTGCGGCGGATTTTTTGCTGCAACTGAATGATGCCGTAGATCAGCGCTTCGGCCGTGGGCGGGCAGCCCGGCACGTAAACATCCACCGGCACAATGCGGTCGCAACCGCGCACCACCGAATAGCTGTAGTGGTAATAACCACCGCCATTGGCGCAAGAACCCATGGAGATCACCCAGCGCGGCTCGGACATCTGGTCATAAACCTTGCGCAGCGCCGGGGCCATTTTGTTGCACAAGGTGCCCGCCACGATCATCAAATCGGCCTGACGGGGGCTGGCACGGAAAACTTCGGCACCGAAGCGCCCCAAGTCATAACGGGCAGCGGCCGAGTGCATCATCTCGACTGCGCAGCAAGCCAGACCAAAGGTCATGGGCCAGAGCGAGCCGGTTTTGGCCCAATTCACCACCGAGTCGTAACTCGTGGTGATGAAGCCTTCTTTCATCACGCCTTCAATCATTTGGATTCCTCAAACAGGCTGTTTGCTGTGGTGCGTAAAAGGGTCATTCCCAGTCCAGAGCGCCTTTTTTCCACTCGTAGACAAAGCCGACGACCAGAATGGCCAGAAAAATGATCACGGCCACAAAGCCGGCCATGCCCACCTCCTTGAGGGCCACGGCCCAGGGGAACAGGAAGGCGATTTCAAGATCGAACAAGATGAACAAAATGGCCACCAGGTAGTAGCGCACATCGAACTTCATGCGAGCGTCTTCGAAGGCTTCGAAGCCGCATTCATAGGGGGAATTTTTTTCCGCGTCAGGCCGGTTGGGGCCAAGGATATAGCCTAAAACCTGGGGAATGATGCCGACAGCAACACCGACCAAAATGAACAAGAGAATGGGGAGGTACTGTTCGAGGTTCATTGGGTGACTGCCGGTTAATGACCGAATGAAAGGCCCAAGCCTTCAGCCCGAGCGCTTGCGTTTGTCTGGTGCCGTCGGCGAGACTCGAACTCGCACAGCTTTCGCCACTACCCCCTCAAGATAGCGTGTCTACCAATTTCACCACGACGGCTGGATGCTCATGAACAGCTTGCATGAGGTGCACCTTGAGTGCGTATCGCTTGCTGTAAAGACTCTGATTCTACTCCGGAAAAAAGGCTATTCCCCGACTCAAACCCGGAAAATTGTGCACAGCAGCAAAGCTGAATGCCAGCTGACTGCTGAGCCATTTATTTCACCGGTGCAGGGGGGACGCTGTTGTCGGGTTTGGCCGTCGGTGCGTTGCCAGGAATCTGCGCCGCGGGGCTGCTGTCCACTGGCGCCGTCACTGCCGCGCCTTCGAGCACACTGCCCGAAGCGGTGGGTGCGAGCTTGCCAAAATAAGCCAACAACAAAGTGCAGACGAAAAACACGGCGGCCAACACGGCCGTGGTGCGCGACATGAAGTTCGCACTGCCCGTCGCGCCAAACAAGCTCCCCGAACCACCGCTGCCAAAAGCCGCCCCCATGTCAGCGCCTTTGCCGTGCTGGATCAGGATCAGTCCAATCATGGCCAGAGCCGACAGCATCTGCACCACCAAAATCAAGGTCAACATCACGCTCATTTGAGTACTCCAAAATATTTAAAAACTGGGTTGAAAAGCTCAGCGCGAAGCGGCTTTCAACATGGATAAAAAGTCTGAGGCCTTGAGCGAAGCTCCACCGATCAGGCCGCCATCCACATCGGGCTGGGCAAGCAAGACGACTGCATTGGCCGCATTCATGCTGCCGCCATACAAAATCGACACGCGATCGGCATGCGCCGTGGCTGCTTGCAATTGGGCACGCAACACGGCGTGCACCCCTTGCGCTTGCTCGGGTGTGGCAGTCAATCCGGTGCCGATGGCCCAAACGGGCTCATAAGCCACCACGATTTCGCTGATGCAGTGGCCATTGGTGTGGATCACCGCCGCCAACTGCCGCTTGACCACCGCCTCGGTCTGCCCCGCCTCGCGCTCGGCCAGACTCTCTCCCACGCACACGATGGGGGTGATGCCTGCAGCCAAGGCCCGCTGGGCTTTGTGGGCCACCACGGCATCAGTCTCACCATGGTATTGACGCCGCTCCGAGTGGCCCACGATGGCGAAACGCACCGCAAAATCACGCAGCATCGCCGCCGACACATCGCCGGTGTAGGCCCCTGATTCGTGGGCCGACACATCCTGCGCACCCACGTCCAAGGCCGACCCGGCCAATAAATTTTGAGCTTGCGCCAGATAGGGTGCAGGTACGCACACCGCAGCACGGCAATTAACGTCGCCCATGCCGTTCAAGATGTCGGACAACAAAGGAGCATTGGCTGCGAGGCTGCCATTCATCTTCCAATTGCCCACCATCAATTTGCCGGACATGCCCATCACCAAGTCACCACAATCTTGCCCACATGCTGGTTCGTTTCCATCAAGGCATGGGCTTGCGCCGCGCCCGAAGGCAAACCACCGCCTGCCTCCACCGCGCCAAAAACGCTGTGGATGACCGGCTTGATGCGGCCTGACTCGATCCAGGGCCACACCGTCAGGCGCAAAGACTGGGCAATGGCCGCCTTGAAGGACACGGGACGCGGACGCAATGTCGAACCCGTGATCGTCAAACGGCGGCGCAGCACCATGCCGGCATTGAACTCGCTCTTGACACCGCCTTGCACGGCGATGATGACCAAGCGACCGTCTTCGGCCAAGGCCTCAATTTCACGCGCCACATAGTCGCCCGCAACCATGTCCAAAATCACATTCACACCCACGCCACCGGTTATGCGCTTGGCCTCGGCGACGAAATCGGTGGTTTTGTAGTTGATGGCATGGTCTGCGCCCAAAGCCAGGCAAGCCTGGCATTTTTCGTCGGACCCTGCCGTGGCAATCACCGTCGCACCCGCGGCCTTGGCCATCTGGATGGCGGTAACGCCAATGCCGCTGGTGCCGCCCTGAATCAACAGGGTCTCACCCGCTTGCAAACGCCCGCGGTCAAAAACATTGCTCCAGACCGTGAAAAAGGTTTCGGGCAGCGAAGCCGCTTCGGTGTCCGTCAGGCCCTTGGGGACTGGCAAACACTGGGCCACCGGTGCCACGCACAGTTGCGCATAACCACCACCCGCTACCAAAGCGCAGACACGGTCGCCCACTGCAAAACCCGCTTCGGCCATGGCCGCTGCATCACCCGAAACCACCACGCCTGCAACCTCCAGACCCGGAATATCCGAGGCACCCGGTGGCACGGGGTAATTGCCGGTGCGTTGCAGCACATCGGGGCGGTTGATGCCGCTGGCCGAAACGCGAATGAGCAACTCCCCTGCCCCAGCCACAGGCTCAGGACGGGTGCCAGGCACCAGCACCTCAGGGGCCCCGAAGCTTTGAATTTCGATGACGTTCATGGCAGGTTCAGCGTTATGCGTTATGCGTTATGCGTTATGCGTTATGCGTTATGCGTTCAGCGTTCAGCGTTCAGCGTGGAGGCTTGTTTGAAAGTTGAGGATGAAGAGCATCTCGCTCAAGGCTTAACGCCCAAACCTCAACTCTCAACCCTCAACGCAAAACCCCTTATCAGCCTTGAGCTGGACGGTCCAACAAAGCCTTCATCGACAACTTGATGCGGCCTTTTTCGTCGGTTTCCATGACCTTGACCTTGACGATCTGGCCTTCGCTCAGGTAGTCGGTGACCTTCTCAACGCGCTCGTGGGCGATCTGGCTGATGTGCAGCAGACCGTCTTTGCCGGGCAATAAGTTGATCAGGGCTCCGAAGTCCAGTATCTTGGTCACAGGGCCTTCGTAGACCTTGCCGATTTCAACTTCGGCGGTGATCTGCTCGATGCGCTTCTTGGCGATGTCGGCCTTTTCGCCGTCTGTGGCCGCGATGGTGATCGTGCCGTCTTCAGAGATGTTGATCTGGCAACCGGTTTCTTCGGTCAAGGCACGGATGGTGGCGCCGCCCTTGCCGATCACGTCACGGATTTTTTCGGGGTTGATCTTCATGGTGAAGAGCTTGGGCGCGAAATCCGACACTTGGGTGTTGGCCGTGCTCATCGCTTCTTGCATCTTGCCCAGAATGTGCATGCGGGCTTCTTTGGCTTGGGCCAAAGCGACTTGCATGATCTCTTTGGTGATGCCTTGGATCTTGATGTCCATCTGCAAAGCAGTGATGCCGTTGGTGGTACCCGCGACCTTGAAGTCCATGTCACCCAGGTGGTCTTCGTCACCCAAGATATCGGTCAACACCGCAAAGCGGTTTTCTTCCTTGATCAGGCCCATGGCGATACCGGCCACGTGGGCTTTCATCGGCACACCCGCATCCAGCCTCGACAAGCAGCCGCCGCAGACCGAAGCCATGGACGAAGAACCGTTCGATTCGGTGATCTCGGACACCACTCGCATGGTGTAGGGGAACTCTTCTTTGGTAGGCAACACAGCAGCCAAAGCACGCTTGGCCAAACGGCCGTGGCCGATTTCGCGGCGCTTGGTGCTGCCCATGCGGCCCACTTCGCCGGTGGCAAAGGGAGGCATGTTGTAGTGGAACATGAAGCGGTCTTCGAACTCGCCAGCCAAAGCGTCGATGCGCTGAGCATCGCGCTCAGTGCCCAAAGTGGTGATCACCAAGGCTTGGGTTTCGCCGCGTGTGAACAGGGCCGAGCCGTGCGTGCGGGGCAGCACGCTGTTGCGAATTTCGATGGGGCGCACCGTGCGTGTGTCGCGGCCGTCGATGCGGGGTTCACCGGCCAAAATCTGGCTGCGCACGATGCGCGCTTCGATCTCGAACATCAGGCCGTCCAGCTTGACGCTGTCAAAGGCCACACCCTCTTCTGCCAAAGCCACTTTGACCGAAGCGTAGGCTTCACGGCAAGCGTGTGTACGGGCTTGCTTGTTACGAATCTGGTAAGCAGCACGCAGTTTTTCTTCTGCGAGTGTGGCCAACTTGCCTTCGAAAGCCAGGTCACGGGCAGGCGCTTGCCAATCCCACACGGGCTTGCCGGCTTCGCGCACCAGCTCGTGGATGGCGTTGATGGCAATGGCCGATTGCTCGTGGCCGTACACCACACCACCCAGCATGATTTCTTCTGACAGTTGTTGGGCTTCAGATTCGACCATCAGCACAGCGGCTTCGGTGCCAGCGACCACCAGGTCCATGACGCTGTCTTTGCGCTGAGTCTGGCCAGGGTTGAGCACGTATTCACCGTTGATGTAACCCACGCGGGCGGCGCCGATGGGGCCGTTGAACGGGATGCCGGAGATGGACAGGGCGGCAGACACCGCGATCATCGCGGCGATGTCGGCGTCAACTTCAGGGTTCAAAGACACGGTGTGGATGACCACCTGCACGTCGTTGTAGAAACCTTCGGGGACCAGGGGGCGGATCGGGCGGTCGATCAGGCGGCTGGTCAGGGTCTCGTGTTCGCTGGGCTTGGCTTCGCGCTTGAAAAAGCTGCCGGGAATCTTGCCTGCGGCATACGTTTTTTCAATGTAATCCACGGTGAGCGGGAAAAAATCCTGCCCGGCTTTGGCGATCTTGGAACCCACCACAGTGGCGAGCACGACGGTGCCTTCCATGTCGAGCAGCACAGCGCCGCCGGCTTGGCGGGCGACTTCGCCGGTTTCCATCTTGACCGTGTGCTGGCCCCACTGAAATGTTTTGGTGACTTTGTTGAAAATAGACATGTTCAGAACTCCTGAAAACAAAAGCGCATGAGGCTGCACTGTGGGCCCGGAAGTTGACGCTCTGAACTCGATGCCATTCCACAAAACCTTGACCGAAAAGCTTTGTGGAATGACACAGCGCGAGATCGCCCTGGCAAATTCCGACTGAAAAAAAGAATAAAGCGCCTGAGCTAGTGAACTAACTCAGGCGCTTTTCATCTGGCGTGACGATTACTTGCGCAGGCCAAGTTTGGCGATCAGCGCAACGTAACGGTCAGCATCACGGGACTTGAGGTAGTCGAGCAATTTGCGGCGACGGCTGACCATGCGCAGCAAACCACGGCGACCGTGATGGTCTTTGGCGTGTGTTTTGAAGTGGGGCGTCAGCTCGTTGATGCGGGCTGTGAGCAAAGCCACCTGGACTTCTGGGGACCCAGTGTCGTTGGCAGCACGGGCATTGGCCTTGACGACCTCGGCCTTGATTGAAGATGCAATCATGGTTTTTCCTTGTTGTTTCGCTGGCATTCATTGAAGAATTTCAGCGGATTAATGACTTGCGCCAACTGCCGGAAAAGCGGATGGCGTGCGTTCTGCGAATTGCAAAACCATTTGATTATAGCCCGAAACATGGCCTAAGTGGACCGCTCAGACAGCCCGGAACCGCAACACGTCCAAGGCGCTGGCATTGATGGCTTGAGGAATTGAAAGGGCCGCCCGAAGCCCGATAAAATCATCGGCCTATGACAAACCAACTCGACAAAAAATCCCAAGCCTGGTCTGCGCTCTTTTCTGAGCCCATGAGCGAGTTGGTCAAGCGCTACACCGCCAGCGTGTTCTTTGACAAACGCCTGTGGCAAGCCGACATCACCGGCAGCCTGGCCCACGCCGAGATGCTGGCCGCGCAAAACATCATCGGCGCCAGCGACCTGGCCGACATCCAGCGCGGCATGGCGCAGATCACGCAAGAGATCGAATCCGGCGCGTTTGAGTGGAAGCTCGACTTGGAAGACGTGCACCTGAACATCGAAGCTCGGCT